>NZ_JBITHV010000006.1:0-608766 GCF_044458365.1 Kribbella sp. NPDC050470
AGCGTTGCGCATCGGGGCCTGACCTTCGGAGGGATATCCGTTCGAGTTGTGGGTTCTCCTCTCGTCTGCGAGGGGAGAACCCACAAGCGAAGGGGCTATCCCCTCCCGCGGCGAGGGTGGGGGAGCTGAGGCGGGGCGGTCATGGCTGGGCTGGGTGGGGTTAGTTGAGGAGGCGGAGGGCGGTGAGGGTGTAGGTGCGGGTGGCGGTTAGTAGGTCGGCGATGGGGACTGACTCGTCGGCGCGGTGGGCTTGGGTGGTGACTGAGCCGGGGCCTAGGACGACGACGGGTACGGCGAGGTCTCGGGCGATGTAGCCGCCGTCGCAGGCGGCGGTCCAGCCGGCCAGGGGTACGTCGGGACCGCCAGCGTCGACGCGGGCCGCCTCGACCACCCGGACGAGGTCCGCGTCCGCGGGCGTCTCGAAGGCGGGCATCTCCATCGGCATGTCGAGCTCGACCGACAAGCCGCGGTCCTCGAGCCGCAATGCGGCCACGCGGGCGCGCAGATCGGAGAGTACGGCGGCCGGCGACTCAACCGGCAGCAGCCGCCGATCCGCCACGATCACGCACTCGGCGGGCACGATCGAGCCACCCGTACCGCCGTTGATCTGACCGACGCTCCACGTCGCCGGACCGAGCAACGGATGCGGGTCGGCAGCAAGCGACGTATGCAGCCGCTCGATCTCGGCCACCACCGCGGCGGCGCCGTAGATCGCGTTCGCCCCGTCGTCCGGGTTACCCGCGTGACAGGCCCGCCCATGGATCGCGACCCGCAGGTACGAGTCGCCCCGCGCCGCGATGATCGTCTGCAAATCCGTCGGCTCGGCAGTGATGCAGCCGGCAAACGCCCGCGGCCCACGCGCGACGTACGACCGGATCCCCTTGCCGGTCTCCTCCTCGTCGACCACCGCCGCGAGCTCGACCGGACCGCTCAGCCCGGCGCCGCGAAGGGCGGCCATCGCGACCAACGCAGCCGCCAGACCGCCCTTCATGTCCGACGCGCCACGCCCGTAGATGCGGCCGTCCTTCACGACACCGCCGTACGGGTCGACGGTCCAGCCATCGCCTACCGGTACGACGTCGGTGTGTCCGAGGATCAGCAACCCCGGACCGTTGCCCCGGGCAAGCGTGATGCTGAGGTTGTCCCGCCCGGGCTCGACCGTCGAGGTGACCACGTCGAGCCCGAGGTCACGCCCCGCCGCCGCGAGTACTGCGACGGTCGCGGCCTCCCCGCCGGGTGGGTTCTGTCCGGTTGCCTGCAGCAACTGACAGGTGAGCCGTACCAGCAGCTCCTCGTCGATCCGGTCGAGCACACTCTGTTCGGCGGGCGTCATGAGGACCAAGCTTAGGGCGACCCCGAAGCCAGGTACGCGCGCCAGCCGCCGAAGCTGGTGATGTCACGCGCTGGGACCGCGGCGTCCGCCGTACACACGAATCCTAGGATCCGCCGCCCGTCCGAGAGCTCGAGCGGCCCGATCGCCAGCGGCGGCTCGACCGTCTGCGCGAACCCGCCGAGTTCCGCCGCAGGCATGCTCCACACCTCCACTTCGATCCCGGGACCGGTCTCACGGGAAGGCGTCAGCCCGGGCCGCGGCCCCTCGACCAGATACATCCGGTACGACGAGGCCGTCCGCGCATTGAAGGCTAGCCGGGCGCCACGTCGTACCAGCTCCGCATTCAGAGGCTGGCCCGACAGATGAGCACCGGCTACCGCCAGCAGCACCTCGTCGTCGGCCGGCTCGGGTGGCGCGGTCTCCTCGCCGCACCACACGGCGGCGAGGTCGATCAGCACCCGATCGTGACCCGCCGGGGCGAGCAACTGGATGCCGAACGGCAGCCCGTCGGCCCGATCCGGCCCTGGGAAGGCGACCGCGCACAGGTCGAGCAGGTTGACCATGTTGGTGAACCGCCCGAGCCGGCTGTTCACGCCGATCGGGTCCGCCGCCACCTCGGCCAGTGTCGGATGTCCGTACGTCACCGGCAGCAACAACGCGTCGAGCTGCGTCCACAGGTGCTCGCTGGCCCGAGCGAGCGTGGCGAGTCGATCGAAGCCGGCGAAGGCGTCCGCCGCGGTCAGGATTGCCCCATTGTTGACAATCGACCGCACGGTCGGGTCCACCGCCGGATCGTCGTCCAGCTTGTCCCCGAACGCGAGCCACCGCTCAGCCAGCCACGGCCCGGAGTACAGCAACTCCGCCGCCTCGAGCAGCGGCCGCACATCCACCTTCACCACGTCCCCGAGCCGATCGACCTGACCGAGCGTCTCCTGCCACGCGGCCTCATGCAGCGGCTCCAGATCCAGATCCAAATCCGGTACGCCGATCACCGCGCGACCCAACGCCCGTCCGGAGACAACACCGGCCGACCGTGGCCCCAAGCGTGCAGCAGGCAGTGAAGGGGCACGCCGCGACCACGGGTCGTCCGGGTCGAAGGACACCATCACGTCGAAGGCGGCCCGCGCCGTACTGACCGTTCGCGCCATCACCGTGACGCAGTCGAGCGATCGGCACGCCGGTACGACGCCACGCGCCGACACGAGACCACGCGATGGTTTGATGCCGACAATCCGATTGAAGGCAACCGGCACCCGCCCGCTCCCGGCCGTGTCGGTGCCGAGCGCGAAGTCCACCTGCCCCGACGCCACCGCGACTGCACTGCCAGAGCTCGACCCACCCGACACGTGCTCCTCCGAGAACACCGAGTGACAAGCGCCGTACGGCGACCGCGTGCCGACCAACCCGGTCGCGTACTGGTCGAGATTCGTCTTCCCCAACGGAACGGCGCCCGCCTCGATCAACCGGTCGACCACGAATGCGTTCCGCTCGGCCGGCTGATCGTTGCGCGGATCGCCGGCAGTCGTCGGCACCCCGGCAAGGTCGATGTTGTCCTTCAGCGCGAACGTCAGGCCGTGCAGCTGTCCCGGCGCCGGCGCGACCGGGTCGACCCGGGTGATCCAGACGTTCACGCACCCCACCTCGCCCGCTCCGCCTCGAACGCGGCCCGCCGTCGGGCCCGCACTGTCGCGATATCCACAGGTGCCTCCTGTTCGATCCGGCGTACGTCGGCGATCGAGAAGGTCGCCGGGCTGACCCGCAGGTCGGCCCGCCCGGCCGCGAGCTCGGCCCGCTCGTGAGCAAGCTGCTCCGCACTCACCGGAGTGAATCTGATCAAGTCGAACTGCCGCAGCAACCACGGCTGCTCGTCGGCAGGCGACAACCGCCACACCGGGACGGTGCGCCCGACCAACTGGTACCCACCCGGCCCTTCCATCCCGTACACGCACAGGTAGATCCCGCCGATGCCGACCGCGTTCTGCGGCGTCCAGGTCCGGGCCGGGTTGTACTTCGTCGTCACCAGCCGGTGCCGCGGATCGATCGGTACGGCGACCGGCGCGCCGAGGTAGACGTCGCCCAGCCCGACCACCAGGTACGTCGCGGCCTGGACGATCTCGAACACCTCATCACGCTCGCCCAGATCGTTGACCCGCCGGATGAACTCCACGTTGTCCGGGCACCACGGCGCGTCCGGCCGCACCGACGTCGCGTACCGCCGCATCGCCTCGTGCGCCTCCGGGTGGTCGAACGCGATCGGCAGGATCACCTCGCGCGCAGGCAGCACCACCGTCTCCGGATCCGCCAGCCCGGCCGCGAGGAACGCGAGCCGCTCGGCCAGTTCGACCAGGCCGAGTCGATCCGAGTCCACGGCGACGAGGAGCGATCGCACACCCTCGACGATCTCGGCAACGCCCGCCGGCCGATCGTCCCGCAACGCCTGTGCCAGCAGGTGAATCCACACCCGCACAGTCAGGTCGAGCTCAGCCGGTCCGGCCTCGACCAGCAGATGCCGTTCGCCCGCACACCTGATGGTGTACGGCGGTACGCCGTCCGACCGATGCAGCACGTCCGGCCGCGCAGACCCACTGACTGGAGCCACCGCAGGCGCCGGTGTCTGACGGAGATCGGCCAGCCAAGCACGCCGTACGGCGATCGCCTCGGCGGCCGCATCCATAGACACGGGCACCAGCCGGACGGAGTCGCCGGCGCGCAGCTGACCGAGCATCCAGCGATCGGCCTCGATCACCACCGCGGGTACGACGAAGCCGCCGAGCGAAGGTCCGTCCTTGCCGACGATGACCGGGGTATCGCCGGACAGCATGATGCCGCCGACCGGGTATGCGGAGTCGTGCACGTTGGACGGGTGCAGACCCGCCTCGCCGCCGTCGGTCCGGGCCCATTGCGGTATCGGGCCGACGAGCCTGATCCCGGTGCGGTCCGAGCGATGGTCGACAATCCACTCGGTCCCGAAGAACACCTCGACGCCTTCGTCGGTCAGGTGGTCCGGAGCACCGTGTGGACCGGGGATCACCCGCATCTCCCAGCTGTTCGAGATGGTCGGCAGTTCGACCGAGATCGGGCTGAGCAGGTTCTCCCGTCGGCCCAGCGGTAGGTTGTCGCCGGCCGCGAGCGGTCGGCCCTCGTGACCGCCGAAACCGCCGAGCACAAAGGTGGATCGGCTACCCAGTACGCGCGGAACGTCCAGACCGCCTTCGATCGCGAGGTAGCCGCGCGTCCCAGGCCCGTCAAGCGGGCCGACATCCAGGACCGCGCCGGCCGGGAGCCGGACGACCATGCCGGGCCGCACGCGCAGGCCGTCGATTGTCGCATTGTTGACAGCGCCGCCGACGCAGACGAGTCGGTCCTCGTCGCACGTGAGTACCGGCCCGGCCAGGACGCACTCCAGACCTGCTGCGTTGTCGGGATTGCCGACTGCGGCGTTGATCAGCGCGAAGCTGAGTTCATCGGCCGCGCCGGAAGGCGGTACGCCGACATCCCACAGCCCGGGGCGGCCGGCTCGGTCCTGGACGGTCGTCTGGATTCCCGGGCTGGAGATCGTGATGATCGCCAACGTCACCACCAGCCCAGGAGCTGCACCGGCGTCGGGTTCCAGCCGTTGCAAGGATTGTTGACCTGCGGACAATTGCTGATCAGCACCAGGATGTCCCGGCTCGCGGTGATCTCGACGTACCTGCCCGGGGCGGACAGGCCGTCGTCGAACTTCAGGTCGCCGGCCGAGGTGACCGGCACGTTCATGAAGAAGTTGACATTGTGCGTGAGTTGGCGCTGGCCGATGCCGGCCTTCATGCCGTAGTACAGGAAGGTCTGGCGGCAGGCGTGCTGGTGTCGGGTGTGCTCGCCGTACCGGATGACGTTGCTCTCCTGCGAGCAGGCGCCGCCGACGGTGTCGTGCCGGCCGCAGGTGTCGCCGGTGATGACTGCGAGCTCGTCGAGCCTGGTCGAGAGCAGGCGGGATCCGGTCGTGAGGTAGACGGCGCGCTGTTCGCGGATCGTGTCGAAGGCGGAGTAGCGGTTGTCGATGTCGTGCGCGTCGTAGAACAGAGTGTCGACGGCCTGATTGCCGTGCAGGTCGACAATCCGCAACCGGCCGCCGGCCGGGACGGTGACGAGCGCGCCGTCGCCTGGTTGGACGACGGTGTCGAGCCCGGTGGTCGTGACCTCGCTGGTGGTCGTGTCGAGGACGGTCATGCGATCAACTCCCGGGTCAGCTCGAGTGCCCGCACTGCTTCTTCCCGCAACGGCGGGTCCGTCTGGTCAGCTGTGCCGAGCTGTACGGCGATCGCGCCGGACGGGCCGTCGGACATCGGGTGTGGCGCGGTGCAGATGAACACCAGGAGGTCCTGATCGGCCCGCAGTACGACGGTGTCCCCGGCTCGTGCGTGGTCGGGGACGAGTGTCAGCGAGGCGCGGTGGTCGTCGGCGATGGCCACCTTGGAGAAGAAGTTGATGCAGGCATGCAGGTCGGCCGGCCCGAGGCCGTGCTTCGCGAGCTCGATGAGCAGCAGCCGGTCGGGGAGCACCCCGGTCAAGCAGTCATGCCAATCGAGGCTGGACTCGACCACGGTCGCGAGGGCGAGACCGCGGTCGGACATCAGTACCATGCCGGCCCGAATCCGCGCCGACATCTGCGCCTTCAACGTGTCCGGAATGTTCAACCGATCAAGCCGATCGGCCCCCACAACAAGCAAGGACGCATTCGCCCCATCAGCAAGCGCAGTCAGCCTGAGACTGCGCCCCGCACGAACCGGAACCGACCACACCGCCCCACCGGGAACCTCACGGTTTGCCCGAGCGGGAGTCTCGCGGCTGGTGTCAGAGGAGTCCTCCTGGCCCGTGCCGGCGAGAGTTTCGTGGGTCATGCGCCGGCTCTTTCCGTCTCGGCGACGGCGGTGGGAGTCGCGGCCGGCACGTGGAGGCCGATGGAGGCGTGGTACGCCGTGCGCTGGGTGCGGTAGGCGATGACGCCGCCTACAGCGACGATGGTGAGGACGATCAGTGGGAGGTAGTGCAGGTACCAGCCCTCGCCTGCCGGGTCGTAGACCTCGGCGCGCGGCCAGCCCAGGTTGATTGCCATGGCAAGCCCGTAGGTGACCGCGATGATGTTGACAATCAGACCGAATCGGCCGAGCGAGAACAGTGGCTTCCCGTTCTCGTCGACGCCGGATGCGAGTCCGTTGCCGGTCAAGCGCCGTACCAGCAAGGGTGCGGTGACCATCAGGTACGCGACGTACAGCAGCATGATGCAGACGCTCGCGAGACCGAGGAACAGACCGGCGTTCCCCACGTTCACCAGCAGGCACACAGCGGCGAGAACCCCGGGCACGATCGTCGCGGCAACGGGGGTGCCGGTACGACGGGACACCTGACGCAGCAGCTCCGAAGCGGGCAGCACATTGTCGCGCGCCATCGAGAAGATCATCCGGGCCGCCGCGGTCTGGATCGCCAGCGTGCACACGCACACCGCGATCGCCACATCGAGCAGCAGCAGCTTCCCCGGCGCCGTGCCGAGCCGGCTGGTCAGCACGTACGGGAGCCCCTGGGTGGCAAGGTCGCCGTCAGTCAGCGACGGCGCGGCCATCAACGCCGCGACGATCAGGAACGCACCGCCGATCCCGGACGCGACGACCGCCCGGATGATCGTCCGTGGCGTGGTCGCGCGCGGCTTGTGCGTCTCCTCCGACAACTCACCCGCGCTGTCGAACCCGACCAGCACGTACGCCGCCATCAACGCCGAGATCAGCAGCGGTACGACGTAGCCGGTGCTGCTGTCGAGGCCCGTCGTGTGCAGTACGACGGACGGCCCGCGCTCGGCGTGCATTGTCAACAACACGACAATCAACACGACACCGACGAGCTCACACGTCACGCCGGCCGAGTTGACGATCGCGGTGATCCGCACGCTCGTCGCGTTGAGTAGTGTGGTCGCCGCGAGCAGCAGACATCCGAGTACGACGGCATTCGCAGCGCCATCGCGCGACGCGAGAGTGGAGTCGGTCCCGATCAGCTGGAAGCCGGACCAGACCGCGGGCAGCACGACCTGCAAAGCAATCGCGGCCGCGGCCAGCGTGATGATCTGCGCGATCACCATCGTCCAACCGGCGATCCAGCCGACGATCGCCCCGCCGAGGCGCCGCGCCCACTGGTAGATCGCGCCGGACAGGGGATAGCGCGCGGCCAGTTCGGCGAAGCACAGCGCGACCATCAGCTGGCCGGCCAGAACCGCGGGCCAGGTCCAGAAGAACGCCGTACCGCCGAAGCCGAAACCCAGCCCGAACAGCTGGAACACCGTGGTCAGGATCGACACGAACGAGAAGCCGGCAGCGAACGACGCGTAGCTGCCGACCCGGCGCGAGAGCTGCTGGGTGTAGCCGAAGCGGCCCAGGTCCTCTGCGCTTGGTGAGGTCAGTGTTTCAGGGGTGGCTGACATTCCGGCCTCCGTCGGATCGGCCCGGAATGCACACGGCAACCCGGGGCCTTCAAGGCCTCCCGGGCTTTTGTCCCGCCGTGGAACGGCGCCGTCGCGAACAGCGCCGCCTCCCCTCTCGGACCAGTCCTGCCGGTGCCGGCAGCGGAACCCTAGGGGCGCCCCGCCAACGTCGGCGGGTCCCGTTCAGTTCAGGGCGTGCGGGTTTCAGCGGCGCGCGTGGTGTGTAACACCTGCGTAAACGAATCCTCTCAGTCGCCCTGGCCTGTTGAGAGAACTGCGTGAGGAGTTGCCTAGGGCAACAGTTTGTCGGCGGCGCGGCGCAGGCGAGCGACGCCCTCGTGGATGCGGTCTGGTGGCGTGGAGGCGAAGCACAGCCGGAGGGCGTCGGTGAAGCGTCCGGTGGGGGAGAAGGCCGGGCCGGGGATGAACGCGACGCCTTCGGCGAGCGCGATCTCGAACAACTCCGCGGTGTTGACGCCGTTCTCGAGCGTCACCCAGAGGAAGAAGCCGCCCTCGGGATCGGTCCACCGGGCGATGTCGCCGAAGTGTTCCTGCAGTGCCGCGTGCATCGCTTCCTTGCGTCGCTTGTACTGCGCGCGCTGCGTGACCAGGTGCTCCTCGAGATGCCCGCCCTGCAGGAACCCGGCGAGCAGCCGCTGGGCCGGCAGGTTCGTGCAGGTGTCCATCGCCTGCTTCGCGTTGATCAGCAGCGGCTGGAGCTCGGGATCGGTGTCGACCCACCCCACTCGTAGTCCGGGCGCGACGATCTTTGAGAACGTGCGTACGGCGAACACCAGCGGATCGCCGGCCGCGAGTTGTCGGATTGTCGGCAATGGATCGCCGGCGAACCGCAGCAGTCCGTACGGATCGTCGTCGATCACCATCGAGCCCCAGGAACGGGCCAGCTCGAGGAGCCGGTGACGTCGCTCGAGGGAGAGGGTTGCGCCGGACGGGTTCTGGAACGTCGGGATGGTGTAGATCGCCTTCGGCCGGCGTCCGTCGAGGAGCCGTTCGAGGTCGTCGACCATCATGCCGTCGTCGTCGACCGGGATCTCCAGCAGTTCGGCGCCGTACGAGAGTGCGGTCGCGCTGCCGTTCGTGTACGTCGGCGACTCGACGACGACCAGGTCGCCGGGGTCGACGAAGAGCTTGCAGAACAGGTCGAGGCCCTGCATCCCGCCGGCGGTGATGGTGAGGCGGTCGGCGGTGGTCTCGTCGCTGGTGCCGCGGAGCGTCTCCAGGAGTGCCTCGTGGAGCGGCGGGTCCCCTTCGGTGGCGGCGTAGTCGTACGCGTCGGCGCGGCTGAGTTGGTCGGCGGCGATGCCGGCGAGGATTGCCGACGGAACGGCCTCGGCGGCGGGGGAGCCCATGGCGAACCGGACGATGTCGTGGGTCTGCTTGTGCAGCAGCGACGTGCTCGAGTCGATCACCGAGCCGACGAGTCCGGTGACGCGCTCGGCGTACGGGAGAGTCTTCACTGCATCGCCACGGGTTTCCTGCGTCACCTGGCTACCTCCTGATCGTCAGTTCGTGGGACAGGCCGGCCAGTCGCTCGACGCCGTCGTCGGTGACCACGATCGGCTCGGACAGCTCGTATCCCCAGCCGTCCATCCACATCCCGAGAATCACGTGGAACGCCATCCCGGCCTGGAGCACGGTGCTCTCGCCGGGGCGCAGGCTCACCGTGCGCTCACCCCAGTCGGGCGGGTAGCCGATGCCGATCGAGTACCCGATCCGCGAGTCCTTCACCAACCCGTGCGCGGCGATCACGTCGTTGAAGGCGGCGTGTACGACGCTGCCGGTGACACCTGGTCGGATTGTCGACAACGTGGCGCGCATCCCGTCGGCCACGACCTTCGCCGTCTCGCGCAACCGCTGGGGTGGGTCGCCGAGCATCACCGTGCGGGCGAGCGGAGCGTGGTAGCGGCCGAACACGCCGGCCAGCTCGATCGTGGTCGCCTCGCCGGCGCGGAACGGGCGGTCGGTCCAGGTGAGATGCGGCGTACCGGCTGCTTCACCGGTGGGCAGCATCGGGACGATCGCCGGGTAGTCGCCTCCGTGTTCCGGGGTGCCGATCGCCTGGGCGGCCATGATCTCGGCGACCAGGTCGCACTGCCGGCGGCCGGGGCGGAGTTGCTCGAGGGCGATCCGCATCGCCTGCGCGGCGATCGAACCGGCGATCCGGAGTTGGCGCAGTTCGTGCGGTGACTTGACCAGCCGGATCCAGTTCACCAGCTCGGCCGAGTCGACCAGCTGGTGCCCGGGCAGACCGTTGCCGAGGGCAAGGTACGCGCGGGCGGAGAAGTAGTGCGCGTCCCCCTCGATGCCGACGTCGCCGCCAGGCTCGATGAGATCGCGGATGCCGACGGCGATCCAGTCGTACGGGTGGACGTCGGGGCGGTGGACGAGGTCCTCCGGGTAGCCGTGGATCTGGTCCGCGGGCAGGTTGCAGGTGTACGCCGCCCCCGCTGCGTCCATCGCCCGCGCGAACAGCTGCGGCTCCCCGTCGGCCGGCACGAGGAGGCACTGCGGGGTGTAGAACGACCAAGCGTCGTACCCGGTCAGGTAGAAGAGGTTCGCCGGATCGCTGACCACTAGGGCTACGAGCCCCCGCTCAGCCATCGCCGCCCGAACCCGCCGCAGCCGGCCGGCGTACTCACCCGGCTCGACCGCCTGCTCCAGCAGGTCCGGCACACCCTCACCCCTGTCGATTGCAGATTGTCAACAATACGACGGAGCTTAACCGCAGACGCGGGGGAGGAGAAGCCCCGAATGACCGGTTGCTGCCACGACCCAGCGCGATGCGGTTGGCGAACCAGACTGGGGCGATGGCGACGTGTGACTTCTGCAATGAGAAGACCGACGCGGGGACCCGGTACGCGGCCCGGGCGGTGCAGCAGGCGGGCATGAGCGGGTTCCGTCCGTCCGGGCTGGCCGGAATGGATGCCGTGGCTCGAAACCTGGGGCTGACCAACCTCGATCCTGCTCGCGAGTGGCTCACCCAGGTAATGGCCGACCAAACAGACTGGCTCGCCTGCCCAACCTGCGCCGGGCAATTGGAGCAGTACCTGACCGCGGGAGGACACCCTGGGGCACCGTCGCCGTCGTCCGTGCGGTCGTCGGGGGCCTCGCGGGCTGACGTGGGGGCAGGGTCAGGTCGGTCCGGGTACGGCAGTGGAGTTCCGGGGGTCGGCGAGGTGCCTGGGCGGTGGGGCAGGGTTGTTGGGTGGGTGGCGGCTCTGGTTGTGGTCGGGGCGACGGTTTGGTTCTTGCTGGTCAGGTGAGGAGGCTTTGGCCGGGGCCTATGGGGGTGTGGGCGGTTAGGGAGAGGGCGGACCACATGGTGACTTGGTTGGCGGTGAGGACTGGTTTGCCGAGGAGGGCTTCCAGGCCGGGGATGACGTCGTACGTGGGGAGGTTGGTGCAGCTGATGAAGATTGCCTCGGCGGAGCTCGTGTCCATGCTGCGGACGAGTTCGACGATCGCCTCGTAGGGGACGGTCCAGATCTGGGCGATGAGTCCGAGGCCCGCGGTGGCGACCACCTCGACTCCGGCTTCGGCGAGGAAGGCGGTCAGCAGGGCGGTGAGGTCGTCCGTGTACGGCGTGACCGTCGCGATCCGGTTGATGCCGAGGTGACGCAAGGCGAGCAGCAGCGCGCCACTCGTCGTCACCGCGGCCGGCGCACCGGCGGCGACCATTGCGTCGACGAGCGCGACCTCCCCGGCGAGCCCACCGACGAAACTGCCCGAGGTGCAGGCGTAGGCAACAGCGAGCGGCGCCACCGGCAGGATGTCGGTCGCGGCGCGCGCGATCAGCTCCGGATCCGAGATGTGCACGGCCATCTCGAGGGTCGCGGCGAGCGGTGCGTACGGCGTCCGGGTGAGATGCAGCGTGACGTCGTCCGGGACCCATCGCCACAGCTCGCGATCGAGCGCGAAGTCGTACGGCGCGACCACGCCGATGCCCGTCTGCAGCAGCGGAGGCGTCGACGCCGGCAGCGGGTGGGTGGAGGGGCGGAGCGTCATGAGAGTCAGTGTGCGACCGGGGCGGCCAGGACAGCAAGAGATTGTTGACAATCCTACGGTTCGGTTCCTAGCCTCGATGGGTGCCTGCCCCCACTGAGCGTCCTGTCGTCACGGTGCTCTGCGAGCAGGCCACCGACCGGCCGCCCGGGCTGGAGGACCTGGACGGGGTCGAGTTCCGGTACTGCGATGCGGCGGGGCTGCGGGAGGCAGTTCGAGGGGCGAGGGCCTTGCTGCTGTGGGACTACTTCTCGAAGGCCGTCAACGAGGTCTGGGACGACGCGGGCGCGCTGGAGTGGATCCATGTGACTGCGGCTGGCGTGGACACGTTGTTGTTCGACGAGCTGCGCGACTCTGATGTGATTGTCACCAATGCGCACGGGGTGTTCGATCGGCCGATTGCGGAGTACGTGCTTGGTGCGGTGATCGCCCATGCGAAGGACAGTCGGACGAGCTTCGAGCTGCAAAGCCGGCACGAGTGGCGGCACCGCGAGACACGAAGCGTGCGCGGCGCCAAAGCGCTGGTCGTCGGCACCGGCGGCATCGGCCGCGAGATCGCCCGCCTACTCAAAACCGTAGACGTCCAGGTCCGCGGCGCCGGCCGAGTAGCCCGCATACCCCACCCCGACTTCGGTGAGGTGGTTGCCAGCAGCAACCTCGCTCAAGAGGTCGCCGACGTCGACTACCTGGTGCTCGCGGCACCCCTGACCACCGCCACTCGCGGGCTCGTCGGCGCGGAGGTGCTTGCTGCGATGAAGGGGGGTGCGCATCTGATCAATATTGCGAGGGGGCCGATTGTGGAGGAGGCGGCACTGCTGAAAGCCTTGCAGGGCGGGCGGATCACCGCGACGCTCGATGTCTTCGATCGCGAGCCGCTGCCACCCGAGCACCCGCTCTGGGACGCGCCCGGCGTCACGATCACCGCGCACATGTCCGGCGATGTGCTCGGCTGGCGGGAGACGCTCGCCAACCAGTTCGCCGCCAACCTGCACCGCTGGCTCGCCCGCGACCAACTGCTCAACGTGGTGGACAAGAAGCTCGGCTACATCCCCTCGGGAGCCCGATGACCCAGCCAGACAACTTCACCCCGGCCGCCGACCTGCTCGAAGGCTTCCGCGCCGGCACGATCTCCCCGGTGGAGGCCACCCAAGCCGCCCTCCAAGCCATCGACCGGTACGACGAAGACGTCAACGCCTTCGTCCTCGTCGACGCCGAAGGCGCGCTCGCCGCGGCCAAGGAGTCGGAGGTCAGGTGGCACCGAGGCGAGCCGCTCGGCCCGGGCGACGGAGTCCCCACGTCGATCAAGGACGCGTTGTGGACCAAGGGCTGGCCGACGCTTCGCGGCAGCACGATGATCGACGAGGCCGGCCCGTGGGACGAGGACGCTCCCGCAGTGGCGCGCCTCCGCGAGACCGGCGCCGTGATCCTTGGCAAAACGACGACCCCCGAGTATTCCTGGAAGGGCGTCACCGACTCCCACAAGTACGGCGCGACCGGCAACCCCTGGGATCCGTCGAAGACCTCCGGCGGCTCGAGCGGGGGTTCGGCGACCGCGGTCGGGCTCGGCATGGGCGCGTGGTCGCTCGGCACCGACGGCGGCGGCTCCGTCCGGATCCCCGCCGCGTTCACGGGCACCGTTGCGCTCAAACCGACGTACGGGCTGATTCCGCTGTTCCCGCCGAGTGCGTTCGGCACGTTGTCGCATGCCGGACCGATGACGCGGACCGTCCGGGACAACGCCGCGCTGCTCGATGTCGTGTCCGGATTCGATGCGCGTGACTGGTCGGCGATGCCGACACCGAGTACGTCGTTCCTGTCCGGGATCGACGACGGGGTTGCCGGATTGAAGATTGCCTTCTCGTCCGATCTTGGGTTTGTCGACAATCAGACGGAAGTCGAGTCACTGGTCCGGGCTGCCGTCGACGTGCTCGCCGACGCCGGAGCCGAGGTGACCGAGGTCGATCCCGGCTTCGCGGATCCGGTCGACGCGTTCAACGTGTTGTGGTGGTCGGGTGCGGCCAAGGTGCTGTCGGCGTACACGGTCGACGACCGGGTCGATCCCGGACTGCGCCGGGTCGCCGAGCTCGGGTCGTCGTACTCGGCGTCCGACTTCCTCGATGCGACCGCGGCCCGGATGGAGCTCGGGCTGCTGATGGGCCGGTTCCACGAGCAGTACGACGTACTCATCACGCCGACCCTCCCGATCACGGCGTTCCTCATCGGACAGGACGTGCCCGACGGCTGGTCGTCACCGGACTGGACGAGCTGGACGCCGTACACCTATCCGTTCAACCTCACCCAGCAGCCGGCGCTCAGCGTGCCCTGCGGGTTCACGTCGGCCGGGCTGCCGGTCGGCCTGCAGGTGGTCGCGCCTCGGCACCAGGACGCGCTCACGCTGCGAGTCGGCCAGGCATACCAGGCGGCCACCGATTGGCACACGCGGACACCGACCTTGGAGGCACGTTGAGCAGGTTCGTCACCGTCCGTCTGGACAAGCGCGGCGTGAGTTGTATGGCCAAACTGCTCGACGACGTCGCACCGCGGACCTGCGCGGCCGTGTGGGATGCGTTGCCGTTGTCGGCGCCTGTCTTCCACGGCAAGTACGCCCGGAACGAGATCTACACGTTGCTGCCCGCCTTCGCGTCGGCGGACCCGGGGAAGGAGAACACCACGGTCACCCCGATCCCCGGGGACCTGTGCTGGTTCTCGTTCGACTCCGACGATCTGGGCAATCCGGCGTACGGGTACGAGAACAGCACCGGGACCGGGACGACCGGGGCGATCGTCGACCTCGCGGTGTTCTACGGGCGGAACAACCTGCTGATCAACGGTGATCAGGGCTGGGTGCCCGGCAACGTCTTCGGCGCCGTCACCGAGAACCTCGAGGAGTTCGCCGCGGCCTGCCAGGACCTGTGGATGGGCGGAGCCCGCGGCGAAACCCTCACCTTCACCCGCCTCGACTGAGCGAGTGGCCGGCCGGCGACCTGCCCGGCCTAGAGGCCCTTCCGGAAGCCTTCCCGCCAGGAGGCGTACCCCGGCTCCCAGTCGAAGGTCTTCTGGGCCAGCGTGTTGTCCACGCCCCGGATCGTCGTGAACGCAGCCACCCCGGTGTCACCGATCGCCAGCCGCGCCAGCCACACCGGGATCCGCCGCGGCGGCTTCGCGCCGAGAATCCGAGCGAACTCGGGCAGCCACACCGAAGCCGCAGCCGGGTCGTCGTCGGCGATCTGGTAGATCCCCGTCGCGTCGCTCTCGATCGCCTTCACCGTCACGTCGGCCGCGTCGTCGTAGTGGATGAACGACCAGACCCCGGCGCCGTTGCCGACCAGCGGCAGCTTGCGCTTCCGGATCATCTCGACGATCGACCCGCCCTTGCCGATGTCGCCGGTCGGCCCGTAGAAGGCGGCGTACCGCAGGGCGACCCCTTCGATCCCGTCGGCTGAAGTGACGGCCGACTCGAGGTGCTTGATCCCGGCCATCGTCTGCCGTTGCGCCGGCACCGGGTCGGGGTCGAGCGGGTCCGCCTCGGTCTTCGTCGCGGATCCTTCTTGGAGCATGTTCCAGCCGGCGTACGACTGGACGACGAACCGTCGTACGCCGGCAGCCTGGGAGGCGGCGAGGAGGTGGTCGGTGCCCTCGGTGCGCAGCCGGTTCGTCAGCGCGAAGCTCTGGTCGAACTTCTTGAAGTCGATCCCGCCCTTGAGCGCCGTCATCTGGTGTACGACGACCTCCGGCCGGACCGCATCCACGGCTGCCATCACCGCGGCCGCGTCGAGTCCGTCGGCCAGGACGACGTCTGCGCCCTGTGCACGCACGCCCGCCGCGCCCGACTCCGACCGGATCATCCCGGTCACCTCGTGCCCGGCCGCGATCAGCTTCGGTACCAGCGATCGGCCCAGTCCGCCGGTCGCACCTGCCACCAACACCTTCATGAGATTCCTCCGTTATTCGTCGTCAACCCGGAGGACACGCGCACCCGCCGGGTTGTGACTGTGACGGAGGTCACTCCGATTGCAGCGTGAACGAAGTCGGTCCGAAGGAGACGTTCAGTTCGACGTCGAGGGTCATCGAGTCGCCGCTCTCGCGGCAGGTCGCGGTAGCGACGAACGGGGTGTCGAGCCAGCGGAAGGTCGCGACGAACGCGTCGCCGTCGCCGTACGCGCTGGTCACGATCCGCTGCCCCGGCTCGGCGCCCCGAGATGGGCTCCGCTGCTCACGCCACTCACCGGCCGCGCACACAACCTCATGCGGGGCATCGGAATCGAAGGTGAACGTCCCAGTCCCGTCCGGGTCGAGCCGGATCGTGGTCAGGCCGGCGTCGTTCTTCGCGAAGCGGTAGGTCTGTCCGCTCCCGCCGCGCGGCGCCGGGCCGGCCGGCGGCAGCAACGCCAGCCGCGAAGGCCGAGCCGCCGGCGTGACCTCCTTGCCCTCGAGCACCGGAAGCAAGTGCTCCCAGACCGTGTCCAGGACGGCCTGCATGTCGAACGTCGCACCCGTGACGATGAGCGCCGCGTCGTACGACGGGAAGATCAAGCAGAACTGGCCGAACGCGCCGTCGCCACGATAGGTGCCGTGCCGGCCGCGCCAGAACTGGAAGCCGTACCCCTGCTTCCAGTCCGGGTTCTCCTCGGTGTCGTTGGCAACCTGCCTCGACGTCGCGGCCTCGAACCACTCGGCCGGGACCAGCTGCTTGCCTTCCCAGACGCCGTGCTGCAGCAGCAGCTGCCCGAAGCCGGCCAACGACTCGGTGTTGAGGGACAGGCCCCAACCGCCGGTGGTGATGTCCTCCGCCGACACCTGCCAGGTCGCCTCAGTCGCGCCGAGCGGCTCGAACAGCCGCGGCTTCAGGTAGTCGACCAGCTTCTCGCCGGTCAGCCGTTGCAGGATCGCGGACAGCATGTACGTCGCGCCGCTGTTGTAGACGAACACCGTGCCCGGCTCGTGCTCGACGTCGAGGCCGAGAAAGATCTTCACCATCCGGCGGTCCCGGGTGAGCGCCTCGACGGTGTCCTGGCCGTGGCCGGACGTCATGGTCAGCAGGTGCCGGACCTTCATCGCGGCCAGGTTGTCGCTGATCGTCTCCGGCAGCTCGTCGGCGTCGAAGAACGAGATCACCGGGTCGTCGAGCGACAGCAGCCCGGCGTCGATCGCGAGCCCGACCGCGGTCGAGGTGAAGCTCTTCGACACCGAGAACAACGCGTGCGGATCGCTCAGCCGGTACGGCGACCACTCCTCCTCGAGGACCACGTGACCGTGCCGCAGCAGCATCACGGTCTGGATCTCCTGGGCGGACGAGTCCAGCGCGGCGACGAATGTGTCGAGAGCGGTGCTGGATAGTCCCTGGGTTTCTGGGGTACTCCGTGGAAGGCTGCTCACTCCGAGCACGCTATCCCCCCGAACGGACAAAATCAGGTGAGTTCCGCCCGTCGAGCAGCTGTCATCCTCAACCCGGTGAAAGTGCCGGACGTCGAGGAGTTCCGTCGTACCGTCGACCAGGCGCTCACCGAGCGCGGGTTCGACGACTCGCTGTGGCTCGAGACCACCGAGGACGACGCCGGGTCGACGATGGCCAAGCGTGCGATCGACGAGCCCGCCGACCTGGTCGTCGTGGCCGGCGGGGACGGCACGGTGCGCGTGGTCTGCGCCGAGCTGGCCCGCAGCGGGATCCCGGTGGCGGTGCTGCCGGCCGGGACCGGCAACCTGCTGGCCCGCAACCTCGGCATCTCACTCGACCTCGAGATCGCACTGACCGAGCTGCTCGGCGGCAACGAGCAGCGGATCGACAGCGTCGAGATCGAAGGCGACGAGCTGCCGACGGACCGCTTCGTGGTGATGGCCGGCCTCGGGCTGGACGCCGCGATCATCGCGGACGCACCCGACCAGCTGAAGAAGCGGGTCGGGTGGGCCGCGTACGTCGTCGCGACGCTGAAGAACCTCAACCACCCGTTCGTCCGGGTCGAGATCATCGTCGACGGCGAGCCGCCGGTACGGCGCCGCGCGCGGACCGTGGTGATCGGCAACGTCGGGACCCTGCAGGCGAACATCCCGCTGCTGCCGGACGCCGTACCGGACGACGGGCTGATCGACGCCGTCGTCCTCGCGCCGCGCCGGATCAGCCAGTGGCCGCGGCTCGCGGCGAGCCTGGTGGTGAAGCGCCTGCGTGAACGCCACGTCGAGCGCTTCACCGGCAAGCGGATCCAGGTGACGGCCGCCAAGACCGTACGACGCCAACTCGACGGCGACACGATCGCCGACGGCCGCACCCTGAGCGCCTCGGTCGACCCCGAGGCCCTGATCGTCCGCATCCCCTGAGGGACTTTCCGGCCTCGTGAAAAGGTGGGGCATGCAGAGGTTTCTCGATTCACTGGTGGACGAAGGCGCGGCCGGGGTGCTTCTGCACTTTCGGTCGCCGGAGCGGACCTGGGTCGGCTCGAGTGGAGTCGCGGAGCTCGGGACGGATCGCCCGGTCGATCCCGACGGGTGGTTCCGGGCCGGCAGTCTCACCAAGACCTTCACCGCCGTCGTCGTTCTGCAGCTTGTCGGAGAGGGCAAGGTGCAGCTGGATGCGCCCGCGCGGGACTGGTTGCCGGAGGTGCCGGCTGGGATCTCGGTGCGGCAGCTGCTCAACCACACCAGCGGGCTTCACAACTACACCGACGACCTCCCGGACGCGGCGGGAATCTTCCGGGACCGCTACCTGCACAGGGATCCGCGCGAGACGCTCCGGGTCGCGGTCGGCAAGCCGCGCCAGTTCGAACCGGGCGCTTCATGGTCGTACTGCAACACGAACTACATCGCCCTCGGCCTGCTGATCGAAGCGGTCACCGGAGGCGCATACGGCGATCAGGTGCGCGAGCGGATCCTGGACCCGGCCGGACTTCGCCGGACCGTGCTGCCGGGAGACGACGTGGAGCTGCCGGAGCCGCACGCCCACGCCTACCTGAACATCGACGACGAGTACGTCGACATCGCCCGGTGCAACGCCTCGCAGGCCTGGGCGGCCGGCGAAGTGGTGTCGACGGCGGCCGATCTCAACCGGTTCTACGCGGCCGTCCTGGGTGGCGAGTTGCTTGCGGAGGCCGAGCTGGAGGCGATGCTGACCGTCGTGGAGGCGGACGACTCGTTCGGGTACGGCCTAGGAATCGTGCGGCGGCGACTGCCGGACGGACAGGTCGTCTGGGGCCACCACGGCGGGTTCTTCAACTACCTGACGATCAGCTTCCACTCGGCAGACCTGTCCATGCAGCTCACCTTGTCCGCCACGGGCAGCAAGTCGGGCCAGCCGGAGACCGACCAGTGGCTGGTCGGTCTCCTGACCTGACTACTTCTGCACGAGTACGGCGACCGTGCGGGCCGGAACTGTGACGGTGCCGGACGCCGCGGTCCAGGTCGTCTGCTTCACCACCGGGTCCGATCCGGCGGCCTGAACCGGGGACAGGGACAGGTTGGCGCCGGCCAGGCCTGGGACCTGTTGCGTGACGGCCGAGCCGGTCGAGTTGAAGACGACCAGGACACCCTTGAGTGCCGGGTCGACGTTCGGGCCGACGGTGTCGTCGATCCGCATCGTGATCACGCCGGGATTGGCGCCGCTCAACGGGAAGCTGAGCTTCGCGTTGATCAGGTCGGCCGACCCGAGCCGGAACAACGGCGTCGAGAAGCGGAGCTTCAGCAGGTCGTGCGCTGCCGCTGACGCCGTGCCGACCTCCGATGCGGTCGGCTTCAGGGCCGGGTCGGCCAGCAGCGGCTTCATGAACGACCACTTGGCCTCGTTGTCCGGCTTCGGCGGCAGGCCGTGGCCGAAGCCGTTGTCGGCGCCGGTCCAGTCGAGCGTGTTGAACCAGTCGCCGGAGTCGTAGGAGTTCCGGTCCAGCGACTTGCTCCGCAGCAGGTCGGCGCCCGCGTGCCAGAACGACGGGGTCTGGGCCAGGGCGGTGGTCGCCAGCGACACCGTGTTCATCCGGATCCGGTCCGACATGGTCAGTGCCGTCGGCAACTTGTAGGTCAGCGCGTCCCACAACGTCTCGTTGTCGTGCGCGTCGACGTACGTGACCACCTCGTCCGGCTGGTCGGCGTACCCAGCCGGGTTGCCGTTGTAGTCGACCGCGTCGCCGCGGACGACCGCGCCGGTCTCGGCGGAGCGGAACGAGAAGCTCCGCAGGTTCGCCGCGAGCCCGAGCTGGATCAGGTCGGTGTCGTGGGCGAGCCGCTTCGCGCGCTCTGCCGGGGTGCCGTTGACCGCGTCGCCGTTCGGGTCGCTGGCGGCGCCGGACCCGAAGCCCTGGATCCGCGGGTTCTCGTCGAACGGGCCGCCGCCGCGGACCCCGTCGCGCAGCCGGTCGGAGAACGTGCCGATGCCGGTGCCGCCGAGGTTGCCCTGCCGGGCCTGCACGAACAGCGCGTCGTCCGCGACCTCGCCGAAGTTCCAGCCCTCGCCGTACACGTAGACCTTCTTGCCGTCGACGCCGTCCTTGGCCAGGGTCAGCTTGTCGAGCGCGGCCCGGACCTTGAGCATGTTCGCCTTGCTGTGGTGGCCCATCAGGTCGAACCGGAACCCGTCGACCCGGTAGTTCCTGGCCCAGCTGACGGTGCCGTCGACCATGATCTTCTCGGCCATCGCGTGCTCGGTGGCGATGTTGCTGCAGCACGTCGACGTCTCGACCTTGCCGGTCGCGTTCAGCCGCTGGTAGTAGCCGGGCACGACCTTGTCCAGCACCGACGTCGGCGCCTGGCCGGCCGACGGCGTGTGGTTGAAGACCTGGTCCAGTACGACGCGCAGCCCGGACTTGTGCAGTCCGCCGACCATCGTGCGGAACTCGGCGACCCGGGCCAGCCCGTCACGCTGGGTCGCGTAGGAGCCTTCCGGCGCGAGCCAGTGGAACGGGTCGTACCCCCAGTTGAAGCCGTCCTTCGCCGCGACCGCGGTGACGCAGGCCTGCTGCTGCTCGGAGTCGGGCGGGAACGACTTGAGGTCACACGCCGGCGACTGCTGACCGGTCTCCGGGATCGACGCGATATCGAACGTCGGCAGCAGGTGGACCGTGTTCAGCCCGGCGGCCGCGAGCGCGCGCAGATGCTTCGTCCCGTTGCCCTCGTCGGCGAAGGCGAGGTACGTGCCGCGGTGGGCGGCCGGAACCGTGGTGTCGTTGATCGAGAAGTCCCGGACGTGCAGCTCGTAGATCGTCGAGTCGACCGACCGGGCCAGCTTGGGCGCCGGTGTGTCCGACCACAGGGCGGGCTTCCCGGCCGGATCGTCGAGGTCGACTGCGACCGAGTGCGTCGAGTCGGTCGTCAGCGCGACCGAGTACGGGTCGGTGACGACGTTCGTCTCCACCTTGCCGGTCGACGGCGCGAACACGGTGACCTCGTAGCGGTACGACGCGTTCTTCCACGACCGTGGTCCGGAAGCCGTCCACGAGCCGTCGTCGTTGCGGCGCATCGGGACGGTGGACGATCCGATCAGCAGCTTGGCGTTCTGTGCGGTCGGCGCCCAGAGGGTGAAGGTCGGCTGACCTTTCCAAGTGACTCCGTACGAGCGCCCGGTCGCGCTCCCGTAGACGTCGTCGAGGACACCGGGTATCTGGACGCCGGTCGCGTCGAGCAGTCGCCCGGCGTCGTCGTACTGTGCCAGGCCGAGCTGGCCGGTGAGGATCTTCTTCACGTCGGCATGGTCGAGCCGCAGCGTCGTGTACCCGGGACGGACCTCGCGAGTGTCGTAGCGCAGGCCGGCCGACGAGCCGCCGATGTCGTCCGCGTCGACCTTGAGGGAGCCGTCGTACGACCAATGCAGCCGCCAGCGGAACCGCTCCGGGTGCGCGACCGCCGGTACGGCGAGGGTGTCCTTGCTGAGCCAGTACGCCTTGGCCTGGTTGAGGTCTGGCTGGGCGCCCGGTGTGGACGTGGTGACCGTCAGCACGTGCGTCGCAAGGACGTAGTTGAACGTGACGACCAGGCCGTCCGCGGGCACGGTGATCGGAATGTTGTTGGCCGGGTAGCTCTCGTCCCAGGACAGGTTGTGCGCGACCTTGGCCTCATAGCTCCCCGCTCCGATCTCCGTCGTCGACCAGGTGTACGTGCCGTCGCCGTCCTGGTCTGTCAGCCAGGGTCGCATGCAGGCCGGATCCCAGTCGTTCGTGCAGCCGAGCGCCTTCTGGAAGGTGCCGGGCACGGTGATGAGCGGGCCCTCGGCACTCGACGTGACGTAATGGCGGCCGTGCTCGTAGTAGAAGCTGACCGGGCCGTTCGGTGCGATGTAGGAGATGTTCGCGCCGTTCTGGTTACCGCCGGCGCCGTAGTTCTCGTCCCAGGTCTTGTTGATCGCGGCCTTGTAGGCGTGCTCACCGGCCGGGATCGTGTACGTGCCCTTCCAGACCTTGTCCTGCGGGTCCAGCGTCAGCTGCGCCTGGTCGCAGTCCGGAGACCAGTCAGCCGGGCAGCCCATCTCGCTGTTGTGGTCGCCGGGCACGCTCACGTTGGCCGGCTGGACGACCGGCCCGGTCCCGCCACCGCCGCCACCGGGCTTCGGTGCGTCGCCGACCACGCCGTACGAACCGGACACCGAGTAGTTGCCGGACACGTCCTTCAGTACGGCGCGGTACTCGAGCAAGGTGCCCTTCGGCAGCGCGGTCACGTCCTGGAAGACCCGGTACGGCGCGTTGTCGTCGGAGCCGAGTCGCTGCCAGGCCGTCGTACCCACCGGGCGGTAGCCGAAGGTCACGGTCACCGGGGTGTTCTCCGGCACCTCGGCGCCGATCTCGGCCCGCCCACCGACCGTCGCGCCCAGCTCGGGCGAGCTCATGTAGACGGCAGGCGCCTTGCTGCGGTTCGGGACCTTGTTCGCGGCCTGGTACACGGTCACCGACAGCGGTGGCTGGCTGATCACGACGCGGCCTTCGCGGTCGGTCTTGACGGCCTGCGAGCCGCCGTAGACCGGCTTCAGCCAGGTGTTCGGACCGTACGTCGGGATGGTTGCCGATTGTGCAGTTGTCGCATTGTTGGCAATCACCACGTACTCGACGTTGTCGGCGCCGAGGCGGCTGAACGCGTACAGCCCGCCGGAGTTCGACGAGTACCGGTGGACCTGGCGGCCGTCGGCGAGGGCCGGATACTTCGCCCGTAGCTTCTGCAACGCCGCGATGTGCTTGTACATCGGACCGTCGACGTCGTACCGGTCCTGGCTGCCGATCGTCGTCGTCCCCGTGCCGTCGACGATCTCGTCGTCCTTGTAGTCCGTGGTCTGCGTCGCGAACATGTCCTGCCGCGCGTCCTTGTCACCGCCGGGACCGGTGAAGCCTTGCTCGTCGCCGTAGTAGATGACGGGCTGACCGCGGGTGAGGAACATCAGCGAGTGCGCCAACTTGTCGCGGGCCAGCAGCTCCTGGCCGGCGGCGCCGCCCTGCTTGAGGAAGGTGCCGACCCGGCCCATGTCGTGGTTCCCGAGGAAGGTCGGCAGCTGGTACGCGTTCGAGTCCGCGTCGGTGTAGTAGTCGTCGTTCGCGTAGAGGTCGCGCAGCTTGGTGCCGGGGTCGCCCTTGGCGAACGCGACCGCGTTCTGCTGGAAGCCGAAGTCCAGCGTCGCCTGCAGCGCGCCCTGGGTGGTGTAGGTCGACATGAACTTCGGGTCGGCGTCGAAGACCTCGCCGAACATGAAGAAGTCCTTCGACCCCGCGCCCTGCGCCGCCGCCAGGATCTGCGGCGAGAACTTCTGCCAGAACTCCATGTTGACGTGCTTGACGGTGTCGATCCGGAACCCGTCGATGCCGAACTCGGCCCACGTCCTGTAGACGTCGATCATCCCGTCGCGGACCTTCGGTTGCTCGGTGAACAGGTCGTCCAGCCCGACGAAGTCGCCGTACTCGGCCGACTCACCGGCGAAGGTCGAGTCGCCGCGGTTGTGGTACAGCGTGGGGTCGTTCAGCCAGGCCGGGACCTTGACGGTCTCGTCGGCCGGGGTCCGGAACACCGGGACGTTCGGGAACGAGGTGTTGCGGTCCAGCGGCGGGAAGGTGTCACCGGCGGCGTAGTCCTTGTCGTCGAAGACGGTGCCCGACGCGTCCTTGTACGGCGACGTCGCCTTGGAGATGTAGCCGTACTGCCCGGACTGGTAGGCGATCACGTCCGCGGTGTGGTTGGTGATGATGTCGAAGAAGACCTTCATCCCCTTCGCGTGGGCGAGGCTGATCAGCCGCTTCATGTCCTCGTTCGTGCCCAGGTGCGGGTCGATCTGGGTGAAGTCGGTGATCCAGTAGCCGTGGTACCCGGCGCTGACGTCGTTGCCGGCGCCCTGCACCGGCCGGTTCTTGAACGACGGGGTGAGCCAGAGCGACGTCGTACCCAGGGACTTGATGTAGTCGAGCTTCTCGATCACGCCGGCCAGGTCGCCGCCGTGGTAGAAGCCCTTGTCGGTCGGGTCGAGCCCGGTGGCGAGGCGGTCGCCGGTCAGCCCGCCGGCGTCGTTCGACGTGTCCCCGTTGGCGAACCGGTCCGCCATCACGAAGTAGAACCGCTCCTTGGTCAGGTCCTGCCGCAGGCTCGGCGTCGACAGCGCCTTGTCCGCCGGCGTCACGGTCGCCCCGGCCAGGTCGACGGGCTTCACCGAGACGACATGGCTGGTGTCGTCGTAGCTGAAGACCAGCTTGGCCGGGCCCTCGATCCGCAGCGGGATGTTCGGGCCGTTCAGGACACCGCCGGCGCCGTAGTTCTCGTCCCAGCTGCCGTTGACGGTGACCTTGTACTCGTACGAGCCGGCCGGGACGTCGAACGTCTTCGCGTACGGCGCCGCCGTACCGAGGCTCGTCGCCGGACACGCGGGATCCCAGTCACCCGGGCACCCCAGCTCGCTCTGCAGCGACCCCGCCAACGTGATCACCCGATCCGCTGCCGACTGGGCCGGCGCCGGCGTCGCCGTACCGAGCCCGAGCACGATCACCGCAGCCGCGGTGAACCCCGCCGTCCATCGCCTGACCCCACGCATCACGGTCCCCTCCCGTTGATCCTGCCGCGGACGCTAACCCGCCCGATTCCCCCTGAGGAGACCTCAAAGATCACGGAACGGTCACTCCACCCCCACGCCTGGGCCGTCGAGTCGTCAAAAATGGCGCCGCCGAGCCAGAAATCCCAACCAAATTCGACAACTCGCCGCCCCGACTAGCACCCTCCCGCAGCGGAGCCCGCGAAACCACACCCGCGTCGTACCGCCAACCCACAACCCGCGCTCACCCCAAGCCTCAGCCGAGGAGCCCCGGGAGCGTCGTCTCGATCGGGGTGTGTAGGACGGTGGTCGCCTGCTCGTCGTACGGCGTGGGCTCGGCGTTGAGGATGATGAGGGGCTTGCCGAGGCCGAGGGCGATGTCGCACAGGCCGGCCGCCGGGTAGACCTGCAGCGACGTGCCGACGGCCAGGAACAGGTCGGCGGCCTCCGTGGCGGCGACGGCCGCGTCGAGGACGCGCTGGTCGAGCGATTGACCGAAGGAGACCGTGGCGGACTTCAGGATGCCACCGCAGACCTCGCACCCCGGGTCTTCCTCACCGGCGTCGAGGCGGGGGAGTACGTCGGCCATCGGAACCCGCCGGCCACACTCGAGGCAGTCGACGAACCAGATCGTGCCGTGCAGCTCGTGGACGATCTCGGGGGAGGACCCGGCCTTCTGATGCAGGCCGTCGACGTTCTGGGTGATCAGGCCGGTGAGCCGGCCCCGGCGTTCCAGGTCGACCAAGGCAAGGTGGCCCGGGTTCGGCTCGGCGGTCCAGGCGGGCGCGGCCAGCCGGTGCTTCCAGGCCTCCACGCGGACCGCCCGCGAGGCGACGTACTCGTCGATGTCGAACATCGCCGCCGCGGCCGGATTCTTCGTCCACAGGCCTTGCGGCCCGCGGAAGTCGGGGATCCCGGACGCGGTGGAGATCCCGGCCCCGGTCAGTACGGCAATGCGCTCGGCGTGGATCACGCGTCAGAGATTAGCTTTCCACTCCGGTGCCAGGACCGACATCACGATCGAGTCGACCCACTCGCCGTCCCAGTAGAGCTCGTCGCGGAGCCGGCCCTCGACGACGAAACCGGCCTTCTCGTACGCGCGCTGGGCCCGCGGGTTGAACGCGTACACGCCGAGGCTGATCCGGTGCAGCCCGATCTCCTCGATGCCGTAGCCGACGGTCAGCTTCGTGGCCTCGGTGCCGAGCCCACGACCCTGGCCGGACGGGCCGATCAGGATCCGGAAGTTGCAGGACCGGTTGTCCGGGTCCCACTCGTTCAGCACCGCCTCGCCGACGGTCGCGCCGGTCGCCTTGTCCACGATCGCCAGGTCGAGGCGGTCGGTCTGGTCGTTCCGGGTCCGGTACCACTGCCGGGCCTTCTCCTCACCGATCTCCCCATGGCTCCCGGTCAGCCTGGTCACGTCCGGGTCCGCCATCGCCTCGGCGAGTGCTTCGTAGTCGGCCTCGTCCACGGGACGCAGGATCACGAGCTCACCGGTCAGCGTGGGCTTGTACGAGAAGTCGGTCACGGACCGCAGTGTGCCAACGGAGCCGACGGCACCGCGAGAGGTTTTAGCCAAGTCGTCGTACGACGCTGTGCTCAATTGAGACGTCGTACGACGTAGTGCGGGGAGTCTGCGGAGACGAGCTCCTGGCCGCGGAGGCGGCACCAGGCCGGGATGTCGGTGGCGGCGGCCGGGTCGTCGGCGAGCACGGTGATCGTGTCGCCGATCTCGATCGTCGGCAGCAGTTTCGCCAGCTTGATCACAGGCAGTGGGCAAAGCAGGCCGAGGCAGTCGAGGTCGGTGTTCACAGGCCGACCTCCGCCCGGATCCGCTGCACGATGCCCGGCAGGACGGTGGCGAACCGGTCGATGTCGCCGTACGTCGTGCTCCGGCTGAGCGAGACGCGGACGTTGCCGTGGGTGAGGACGCCCATCGCGGCCAGGACGTGGGACGGTCGCAGCGTGCTCGACGTACAGGCCGAGCCGCTCGAGACGGAGAAGCCCTCCGCGTCCAGAGCGGTCACGAGGGCCTCGCCGTCGACGTACAGGCAGGAGAAGGTGAGCACGTGCGGGAGCCGGTCGTCCGGGTCGCCGACCACCTCGACGTCCGGGACGCCCGCGGCGACGCGGTGCCGGAGCTCGTCGATCCAGGCCCGGTGCTGCTTATTCAGGTCCTCGGCCTCGGCGAGCCGGGCCTGCAGGGCGGCCGCGGCGGCCAGGGTGTTCGGGACGTCCGGGAACCCGGGGGAGAGGCCGTCCTCCCGCTCGTCCATCGGCCAGGCCGGCGCCAGCCGGGTCCCTTTACGGACGGCGAGCAGCCCGACACCGGCCGGTCCACCCCACTTGTGCGCACTCGCGGCCAGCGCCGACCACCCGGCCGGTACGGCGTCGTGCCCGATCGAAGCGGACGCGTCCACGAACAGGGGTACGTCGCCACACGCCTCAGCCGCCGCCTCGACCGGCTGCCGCGTGCCGACCTCGTGGTTGGCGGACTGCAGCGCGGCCACCGCGACTCCCGGCTTGCCCACCTCAGCCTTGAACGCGTCCAGGTCGACCCGGCCGACGCTGTCCACACCCACCTCGACCCCGTCGCTCGAGGCCGTGTGCAGTACGGCGGAATGCTCGACGGCGCTGTGGACAACCGCGGTACCGACGCGCCTGCGGGCGGCCCGGATGGCGGTCAGCCCGGCGTGGACGGCCGCCGTACCGGAGGTGGTCAGGAAAAGCTCGTCCGGCCGCACTCCGACCGCGTCCGCAAGCACCGCTCGGGCGTTGTCCAGCAGCAGCCGCGCAGTCCGTCCCTCGTGGTGCAGCCGGACCGGATCGGCCCAGCCGGAATCGACTGCCGAGAGCAACATTTCCCGCGCCGCCGGATGCAGAGCCTCCGCCGACGCAGCGTCCAGGTATGCACGCTCGCTCACACGGGAAACGCTAGAGCATGTCTGCCCCTCCGGTGCCGTCGCGAGGAGGTGCTCGGTGGAGTGGCTCGGTGTGCTGGAGTGAGGGGCTCGATGCGGAGCATCGTGACCTTTGCTCCAGTGCAGCGAGACGCCCACCGAGTGCCCCGCAGCAGGCAGCGGAGGGGCAGACATGCTCTCGGCCCTACCTATGCGCAGGACGCCGGAAGGTGTCCAGTAGTGTTTGGTCGTCAGTCTCACTTGGGAAGGGAAAGGCGCCCCGTGGGTTCGAACGGCACGCCCGGAGTGGACGAGCGCGCGGCATATCCTGCCGACGCCACACGTCCGGGAAAGCGACGCCTGCTGGTCGGTACGGGAGTGGTGCTCGGCACCCTGCTGCTGACCGGTTGTTCGTCGGAAACCACTGAGCAGTGGAAACGACTCGGGCTTCCCGAGGGCGCATCGGACCGGACCGAGGCTGTCCGCAGCCTCTGGATCGGCGCCTGGATCGCCGCCCTGATCGTCGGCGTGATGGTCTGGGCCCTGATCCTGTGGGTCGTCGTGCGGTACCGCAAGCGCACCGACGACGCTCCCAAGCAGGTGCGGTACAACCTGCCGCTCGAGGTGCTGTACACACTGGCGCCGTTCGCGATCATCGGTGTGCTCTTCTACTACACCGTCGAGCACGGCAACCAGATCACCGCGATGTCGAACCAGTCGCAGCACAACATCAACGTGGTCGGCCAGCAGTGGCAGTGGACGTTCAACTACAAGGAGAACGTCGACGGGCAGGAGGGCGTCTGGGAGACCGGCACGCTGGACAAGCCTGCCGAGCTGTGGCTCCCGGTGAACGAGTCGGTCCAGTTCGACCTGACCTCGCCGGACGTCATCCACTCCTTCTGGGTCCCGTCCTTCTACTTCAAGCTGGACGTCATCCCGGGCCGGACCAACAAGTTCGAGCTGACCCCGACCAAGACCGGGACGTTCGCCGGCAAGTGCGCGGAGCTCTGCGGGCTCTACCACAGCCGGATGATCTTCTCCGTCAAGGTCGTCACCCGCTCCGAGTACGACGCGCACCTGCGGGACCTGGCCGCCAAGGGCCAGACCGGCGCCGCGACCGGTGGCCAGGACGCCACCACCATTCCTGGTCATGGGCCAGAGGAGGGCGAGAAGTGACCGACTTCGCCGAGCGCACCGGCGCTATCGGTGCTACTACCGCACTGCCCCGGCGGCGCAGCAAAGGCCAGCTCGCGGTCAAGTGGTTGACCACCACCGACCACAAGCTGATCGGGCACATGTACCTGATCGTCTCGTTCGCGTTCTTCCTGATCGGCGGTGTGATGGCGCTGGTCATCCGCGCCGAGCTGGCCAAGCCGGGCCTGCAGATCGTGAACGAAGAGGTGTACAACCAGCTCTTCACCATGCACGGCACGATCATGCTGCTGCTGTTCGCGACGCCGCTGTTCGTCGGGTTCGCGAACGTGATCATGCCGGTCCAGATCGGCGCCCCGGACGTCGCGTTCCCGCGGCTGAACATGTTCAGCTTCTGGCTGTTCCTGTTCGGCGGCCTGATCACGATCAGCGGGTTCTTCACCCCGGGCGGCGCGGCCGACTTCGGCTGGTTCGCCTACGCTCCGCTGTCGAACGCGGTCCGTTCGCCGGGCGTCGGCGGTGACCTGTGGATCATGGGCCTGTGGATGGCCGGTCTGGGCACCATCCTCGGTGCGGTCAACTTCGTCACCACGATCATCACGATGCGGGCGCCGGGCATGACGATGTTCCGGATGCCGATCTTCACCTGGAACATCCTGGTGACCTCGATCCTGGTGCTGATCGCCTTCCCGATCCTGGCCGGCGCGCTGCTGATGCTGGAGGCGGATCGAGCCCTGGGGGCTCACGTCTTCGACGCCGCGAACGGCGGGCCACTGCTGTGGCAACACCTGTTCTGGTTCTTCGGGCATCCCGAGGTGTACATCATCGCCTTGCCGTTCTTCGGCATCATCACCGAGATCCTGCCGGTCTTCAGCCGCAAGCCGGTCTTCGGCTACATCGGCCTGGTCTGCGCGACGCTGGGTATCGCGGTGCTGTCGGTGGCGGTGTGGGCGCACCACATGTTCGTCACCGGCGCGGTGAACCTGCCGTTCTTCTCGTTCATGACGTTCCTGATCGCAGTCCCGACCGGGGTGAAGTTCTTCAACTGGATCGGCACGATGTGGGGCGGGTCGGTGTCGTTCGACACGCCGATGCTCTGGTCGGTGGGCTTCCTGACCACCTTCCTGTTCGGCGGCCTGACCGGCATCATCCTGGCTTCGCCGGCGCTGGACTACCAGCTGTCCGACTCGTACTTCGTGGTCGCGCACTTCCACTACGTGGTGTTCGGCACCGTGGTGTTCGCGATGTTCGCCGGGTTCTACTTCTGGTGGCCGAAGATGACCGGCCGGATGCTCGACGAGCGGCTCGGCAAGCTGCACTTCTGGCTGCTGTTCATCGGCTTCCACACCACGTTCCTGGTGCAGCACTGGCTCGGCGTCGAGGGCATGCCGCGGCGCTACGCCTCGTACGGCGCCAACGAGGGCTTCACCACGCTGAACGAGGTGTCCAGCATCGGCGCCTTCGTGCTCGGCCTGTCGATGCTGCCGTTCTTCTACAACGTCTACAAGTCGCGCAAGGCGCCGCTGGTGGGCGTGGACGACCCGTGGGGCTGGGGCCGCTCGCTGGAGTGGGCGACCAGCTCGCCGCCGCCGCGGCACAACTTCGACCGGCTGCCGCGGATCCGGTCCGAGAGCCCCGCGTTCGACCTGCACCACGCAGACCTCGCGCTGGCCGAGTACCCGGACAACCGGGCGCCGAAGGACAACCTGCTCGACGCCGGTGAGGACGAGGGCCGGGTCGAGCACCTGGAGCGGCAGGCCGCGACGAGCGAGACCGAGGGGAAGGACAAGGCGTGAAGGTCGAAGCCTGGGTCTTCGGGATTCTGAGCGTGTTCGTGCTGGTCGTCACGCCGATCTACTGGCTGATGTCGGAGGACCCGACCGGCACCACAGCGCTGGTGATGACGTTCTTCCTGTCGCTGCTGGTGGCGTTCTACCTGAGCATCACCGCGCGCCGGATGGACGCCCGGCCGGAGGACCGCAAGGAAGCGGAGATCGTCGAGGGGGCCGGTGAGCTCGGCTTCTTTCCGCCGTACTCGTGGTGGCCGCTGTGGTGCGGGCTGACCCTGTCGGTCGTGGTGCTGGGTGTCGTGTTCGGCTGGTGGCTGTTCATCGCCGGCTGCGGGATCGGCATCGTGACGCTGTCGGGGTTCATCTTCGAGTACTACCGAGGTGACCACGCTCACTAGCTGAGCGCCGTACGGGCGCCATCCGGAAGCCAACCGGATGGCGCCTTCGTGCGTCTTAGGGGGTGCCACCCGGAGTACGGTCCGTTGTGGTCCGTACCACTTGAGTGGCGATGCGTTGCCGGGATCTGTCGGTTCGGCGGGTTACTCTGGGCGGCGGTTGGTTTGAACAGGGGAGAGCTGGGGAATGGTGATCGGTTCGGTGCGGAAGCACGGCCTTGCCGTGGCGGGGATCTGCGCGATGCTGCTGGTCGGCACCGCGTGCAGTGACACCGAGGCGGGCGGCTCGCCGTCGACGACCGGCGCGACCCAGAGCAGTGGTACGCCGGGGGCGTCGACCACTCCTGGTGCGTCCACCACGCCGACCCAGGACCCGGCCGCGGCCAGCGTGTCCGTGGTCCCGGCCAAGGGCGCGAGCTCGGTCAAGCCGGACACCGAAGTGACCGTGAAGACCTCGGTCGGCACGCTGAAGGACGTCACCCTCGAGGATGACGACGGCGACAAGGTGGCCGGCAGCTTCAACACCGACAAGAACGAGTGGACCGCCGTACCGCAGCTGAAGCCGGGTGCGACGTACACGCTGACCGGCTCCGCCGAGGGCACCGACGGCGCCAGCGTGCCGATCAGCTCCACCTTCAAGACCCTGAAGGCCGCCAAGAGCCTGAAGGCCTCGGTCGCTCCGCTGAACGGTGAGACCGTCGGCGTCGCGATGCCGATCCAGATCTACTGGAACAACCCGGTCACCGACCGGGCCGCGGTCGAGAAGCGGCTGAAGGTGACCACCTCGGTCCCGGTCGACGGCAGCTGGCACTGGGTGAACAGCAAGCAGGTCAACTACCGGCCGAAGAACTACTGGCCGGCCGGCACCAAGGTCACGGTCAGCATCGACACGCAGGGCGTGAACGCCGGCAAGAACACCTGGGGCGCGGCCGGCCGGAAGATCTCGTTCGCGATCGGCAAGTCCGTGGTCACCAGGATCGACGTCAAGCGGCACACGATGTCCGTCGTCATCAACGGCAAGCTGGCCCGGACCATCCCGATCACGGCCGGCAAGTCCGGCTTCACCACCCGCAGCGGGGTGAAGGTGATCATGGAGAAGTTCCCGGTCAAGCGGATGGACGCCCGGACCGTGGGCATCAAGCCCGGCGACCCGGAGTACTACGACATCCACGACGTGAAGTGGGCCCAGCGAGTCACCAGCTCCGGTGAGTTCATCCACGGCGCCCCGTGGTCGGCCGGCAGCCAGGGCAGCGAGAACGTCAGCCACGGCTGCGTCGGCATGAGCCTCGCGAACGGCCAGTGGTACTTCCAGCAGACCCTCCGCGGCGACCCGGTCATCGTCACCGGCACGACCCGCACGATGGAGCCCGGCAACGGTTGGACCGACTGGAACACCACCTGGGCCAACTACAAGGCCGGCTCCGCCCTGTCCTGAGCCCGGCGCCAGTACTGGTAGGTGAGGGCCGCCAGGAGGGGGCCCCAGGCCATCATCGGGGCGTAGGCGAGTAGTTGGACTGTGGTGGCTGGACCTGGGGTCATGGTGGTGTCGAAGGTTGCGTTCGTAAGGGCTGCGGCTGGGACGCCGATGGTCCAGATGGCGGTGAGGGCCAAGGAGCCTGCTGCGGCTGGGATGACGGCTATGAGGCGGGGGAGTGGGCGGCCGGCGAAGCGGGTCGGGAGCCAGTCGGGGTAGGTGTCGCCCCAGCGTTGGATGAGGCCGAAGGCGAGGAGAGCGAGGGCCTCGCTGAGGACGCAGAGGAACAGCAGGTAGAGCGCTCCGTGCAGGGTGTTCAGCTCGGAGCGCTCGATCCAGCCCTCGTCGTACCCGGCGGGGAAGCGGACGATGATGCCGATCCGCCAGACGGCCGACGGGATCGTGCAGAGGGCGATGACGTGGGCGGCGGCCGGGGCCAGGACGGTACGCCGGGCGCCAGCTGAGTCCAGCGGGATTTGGTGTCGGTGTGCATGGATCGACCGTCTCGTGACCGGCGGACCCGGCCCAGGTGCCGATCGGCACATCTTCAGGACGGTGGGCGACGTTGCGACCAGACCGCGGCAGCGATTCCGACCCGGTTCCGGACGTCGAGCTTGCGCTGGATGCTGGCCAGGTGGTTCTTCACGGTGCCGGGGGAGAGCACGAGTTGCTCGGCGATGTCGGCGTTCGTGCCGCCGTCGGCGACCAGTTCGGCGACCTCCTTCTCCCGTTCGGTCAGCGAGGACCATCGTGGGTCGGCAGGTACGTCGCGAAGTCGGCTCAAGAGTCGCGTGGTCAGTTGGGGGCTGACCAGCGTGTCACCGGCGACGGCCGCCCGGATCGCCTCGACCAGGAGCGCGGGTCCGGACCGCTTGAGGATGAAGCCGGCGGCGCCGTACTGCAGAGCCGTGTGCAGGTACTCGTCCAGGTCGAAGGTTGTCACCACGACCACCACGGTCATGTCCGGCTGCGCGTCGACCACCGCCCGGAACGCCTGCCGGATCACGGCCTGATCGTCGGCCAGCAACACCCGAATGGTCATCGCGGCACCACCAGCTCGACCCGCCATCCGCCGGCGCTCGGGCCTGCAGTCAGGGTGCCGCGAAGCGCTTCGGCCCACTCGGTCAGCATCCGCAACCCGCCCTCGGAGCCTGTCGCTGTTGCCGCCGACCCGTCGTCGGCGACCGTCACCACCACACCCTCGCCTTCGGACCGGATCGTGATCCTGACCTCCTGCGCGTCCGCCGCGTGCTTGCGCAGGTTGGTCAGGCACTCGGTCACCATCCGGTACACCAACGCCGCCCCCTCCGCAGACGGCTCGACGACCTCAGGAGCCACCAGTACGGCGCGCGGCCCAGGCGTCCCGTTGAAGCGCTCGACCAACCCCGGCAACGCCTCCAGATCCCGCCCGGCTCCCTCGGGCACACCGTCGATCCGCAAGGCCCGCACGGTCGCCTCCAGCGACTCCAGCGACCGGACCCCAGCCTGCTCGACCCGCTCGAGCTCCTCAGCCCCACCACCCAGGTACCGGGCCGCCTGCACTCGCGCCACGACCTCACTCAGGTCATGCGCCACGAATTCGTGCAACTCGGCCGCCACCGCCAGCCGACGCCGGGTAGGCCTCCGCCTGCCTCGCTGCCGCCCGCGCACGCTCCAGGCCGCGCAGGCCCCAGCCGAGCAACCCCGCCGCAGCACCCGCAGCACCCCAGAGCCCGACCGCCAGGACCTTGCCCCCAGCATCCAGCGCCGGCGCCTCCGAGTACCGCAGCACCATCACCGCCAGCGCCACCACGACGACCGGGGCTCCCACGACTAGCCGCTCCGACCACCGAGCGATTCCAAACGCCAGCCCGAGCAGCACCAGCGGCTCAACCAAAGCCGCCACATCCGGCCCACCCACCACCGGCCGCACGACCAGAGTGACCAGCACAGACCCAAGTCCGGCCACCACACCCACCGGACCCAGCCACCGAGCAGCCACCCCCCGCATGCGACCAGATCCTAGGGGCCGCACTTGTCGTCAGGCTGACAGCGCCTTGAGCACCTCGTCTGCGTGCAGGGCCGGCAGGGAGTGGTGGGTGGCGTCGTCGATCTGTACGACGGTCGCGCCGGCGGTGGTCGCTCGTCGGGCGAGCTGGTGTGGGTCGTGGGTCTTGCTGCGGCCGGCAACCACCACGACGAGGTCGGTCGTCAGGTCCTGAAGGTTCGACGGGCGGCGGGGGCGTACTGGGCGAGTGGTGGGCTCCAGCGTTGCCAGGGCGGAGAGCTCGACCCACGTGGGGTCCAGGGGGAGGCCTTGGGTCTCCCAGCGCAGGAAGGACTTGTAGCGGGCTGGGGAGGGCTTCACGAGCAGGGGGAGGGCTCGGGCGACGTACGGGAGGCGGAGGCCGGTGAAGCAGTCGGTGGGGTCGAGCAGGGCCAGGCGGCTGACGCGGTCCGGGTTCTGGAGGGTGTACGTGAGGGCGATCCAGGCGCCGTACGAATGACCGACGAGCATCGGGCGCTCGAGGTCCTCGAGTCCGGCGGCCAGCCACGTCATCAGGTCGTCCACGGAGCCCGGTGGCGTGGCGGTCGAGCGGCCGGCGTCGCCGGGGAGGTCGAGGGCGTAGACGCGATGCCGTTCGGCGAGGCGGGGTGCGACGGCGAACCACACCGGCGAGGTCGCGCCGTGACCGGCGAGGAGGACCACGGGCGGGGCGTCGGCCGGGCCGCAGGCGTTCACGTGCGTGCCGCGGATGTCGAGCCGCTCCACCGGGACATCCCACCGCTCGAGCATGGCGTCGTAAGCGTCCTGAAAGCTCATGACGCGAGAATAGCTCACTGAGTGAGGTAAATTGTAGGGCATGCGTGAAGGAGTGATGCCGGCGGACCCCGAGCGGGCGGCCGCACTGGAGCTGATCCACCGGCTGCGAGAGGTGGCGCTGCGGTTGGAGCTGGCGATCGGGGAGTTCGCGCGTGCGGCGGGACTGCACGCGACCGACGTACGCGCGCTGATCCGCCTCCTCGACGCCGAGCGGGCCGGCCTGGAGGCAACACCGGGATGGCTCGCTGGACAGCTCGGAATGACCTCTCAGGCGACGACGGCGGTCATCCACCGATTGGAGGCCGCCGGGCACGTCGAACGCCTCAGAAGCCGCTCAGACGGCCGTAGCTCCCGGCTCCAGGTCTCCGACAGCGCGGTCGCCCTCGGCTGGCAGTTCTTCGGGCCCCTGCTCGAGCGCCTGATCACCACCACCGAGGCCCTCAGCCCCGACCAGCGAACGGTCGTCAGCGACTACCTGACCACGGTCGCCGCAGCAATCGACTGAACCACCGCCGATGGCACCTCGACCGGGATAACCTCAGCCGCTGCTTCGACGTGCGAGGTGAAGGCGGCGGACGCAGCTGCACCGGGCAACCTGGTCGGCCGATCGACCCGGCCGAGACTGCGGTGACGGCGACCGGGACGTTCATCGGCTCGGCGGAGTACACGGCGCCGGAGCGGTTGCGCGGGTCGGACACCCCGGCGGGCGCGCCAGCAGGTACCAGCTCGACGATGAGACCCGAAGGGCGGCGTGCAAGCGGGTTGTGACCATGGATCCCTCCGGCTCGGAGGTCTTCAAGCTGAAGGACTCCAAGTCCGTGGTGTGCGTCGGACCTCGGTAACGCAAGAAGCCCCGGCGGGGGCCGGGGCTTCTTGACGGTGCTGCTGATCAGGACCTGTCGCTGGTGACCTCGCGATAGGTGTCCGTCTCGGACAGGTCTTGGATCTCGTCCGTGTCGTGCGCGTGCTCGTGTGCCGCCTCGAGCTCGTGCGTCGTCGGCTTCTGCACCGCGTCCGCGTAGTAGAAGCGCGACAGCCGGGCGCGGAGCTTGTTCAGGGCTCGGCGCGGGGCGCGGACGCCGTTGTCGTCGGTCTCCGGACCGATTTCGAGCGGAACGACCCGGTCCCGGGCGGTGAGCTCGTAGGCCTCGTAGGTCCCGATCGGCTGGTGCTTCTCGGAGTACTTGCCCTCGGGGGAGCGGACGATGACGCCGGTCTCCAGGCCGTGCAGGATCCGCTCGTTGTCGGCGCGCTGCAGCGAGATCGCGATCCGCCGGGTGATCCAGAACGCCAGGATCGGGCCGAGGATGACCGCGAACCGCAGGAACCAGGTCACGTTGTTCAGCGAGATCCCGAAGTGGGTGGCGATCAGGTCGTTACCGCCACCGACCCAGAGCAGGCCGTAGAACGTCATGAACGCGACACCGATACCGGTCCGGGTCGGGACGTTGCGCGGCCGGTCCAGCAGGTGGTGCTCGCGCTTGTCACCGGTGATCCAGCCCTCGATGAACGGGTAGAGCGCGACCAGCGTGACGAAGGCGGGCGGGATGATCAGCGCCGGGATGATCAGGTTCCAGCTCAGCGTGATACCCCAGAAGCTCGACTCGAAGCCGGGGAATATTCGGACCGAGCCTTCCAGCCAGCCCATGTACCAGTCCGGCTGGGATCCCGCCGTCACCTCCGCCGGGTTGTACGGGCCGTACAGCCAGACCGGGTTGATCTGCATCAGGGCGCCCATCAGAGCGGTGATGCCGAACACGACGAAGAAGAAGCCGCCGGCCTTGGCGGTGTAGACCGGCCACAGCGGGTAGCCGACCACGTTGTTGTTGGTCCGGCCGGGGCCCTGGTACTGCGTGTGCTTGTGGTACACGACCAGGAACAGGTGGACCGTGACCAGGGCCAGGATCAACCCCGGGATCAGCAGCACGTGCACGATGAAGAACCGAGGCACCATGTCGTCGCCGGGGAACTCACCGCCGAAGATGAAGAAGTTCATGTACGTGCCGATCACCGGCGAGGCCTGGATCATGCCCTGGGTGATGCGTAGACCGGTTCCGGAGAGCAGGTCGTCGGGGAGGCCGTAGCCGATGAAGCCCTCGATGATGCCGAGGAACAGCATCGTGAAGCCGATCACCCAGTTCAGCTCACGCGGCTTGCGGAACGCGCCGGTGAAGAAGATGCGGAGCAGGTGCACCATCATCGCGGCGATGAACAGCACCGCCGCCCAGTGGTGGATCTGCCGCATCAGCAGGCCGCCGCGGACGTCGAACGAGATGTCCAGCGTGGAGGCGTACGCCTCGGACATGTGCAGGCCCTTGAGCAGGCTGTACGAGCCCTGGTACTCGATCTCGGCCATCGACGGCTTGAACCAGAACGTGAGGAAGATGCCGGTGAGGATCAGGATGATGAAGCTGTACAGCGCGATCTCGCCGAGCATGAACGACCAGTGGTCCGGGAACACCTTGCGCAGGTTCTTCCGGCCGATCTTCGCAATGCCGAGCCGGTCGTCGACCCATTTGACCGGTGGCGGGAAATCCTTGTCAGACATCGCGGTCACCCTCGTTCGAAGAAGCTCGGACCGACTGGCTCGGTGAAGTCGCTCTGCGCGACCAGGTAGCCCTCGGAGTCCACTGCCAACGGTAGCTGAGGCAGCGGCCGGGCCGCAGGCCCGAACACGACCTTCGCGGCGTCGGCCAGGTCGAAGGTCGACTGGTGGCACGGGCACAGCACGTGGTGGGTGGTCTGCTCGTACAGCGAGATCGGGCAGCCGACGTGGGTGCAGATCTTGGAGTAGCAGAGGATCCCGTCGACACCCCAGTTCTCCCGGCCGGGAGGCGTCCGGATCTCGCTCGGCTTGATCCGGACCACGATCACCGCGGCCTTCGCCTTGGCGTTCTGGTACTCGACCGGGCTCTCCTCCTGGATCGGGGCCAGGTTGGCGGGCGCGGCGTTCACCAGCTGGCCGACGATCATGTCGGACGGCTTGATCGGGCGCAGCGTGACGTCGTTGACGACGCGAATGCCCTTGGCCCAGATCGTGTGGAACAGCGCCCGGCCCGGCAGCGGGCCCAGGTCGCGCAGGAACACGATGGCCGGCAGGCCGAGCACGGCGAGCGCGCCGATCATCGAACGGCGGATCATCTTGCGCCGGGTGAAGCCGGACTCAGCCACTCCCTGCTGGAAGGCGTCGGTGATGTCGGCCTTCTGCTCCAGCGTGGAGTGCGCGGGGTGCCGCTCCTCGACGATCTCCTCGTCGACCATCAGCTTCTTGGCCCACTGGATCGCGCCGGCGCCGATCAGGAACAGCGCCAGACCGATGCACAGGCCGAGCGTCATGTTGTTGGCGTTGCCGGACAGCGGGCCGAAGACCAGTTCGGCGTCCCGCGGGATGGCGAAGTACGCCACACAGGCGCCGAGCACGAGCAGCGTGGCCAGGCCGAACATCGTCGACACCTGGCGCTCGACCCGGTCGGCCGCCTTCGGGTCGATGTCGGTGATCCGGTACTCGTGCGGCTCCAGCCCCGGGTCCGGAATCGGCTCCGACACCTGGACCGGACCGTGTTCCTCTTCCTTCACTGCCGGCAGCTTCTCGTCACTCACTGGCCTTCGCTCCCTTGGCCTTGACACCCTTGGCGCCGATCCAGACTGCGATGCAGACCAGGACGCCGATACCGACCAGCCAGCCCCACAGGCCCTCGGAGACCGGGCCGAGGCGGCCGAGACCGAAGCCACCCGGGTCCTTCTGGGTCTCCAGCGCCTTCAGGTAGGCGATGATGTCGCGCTTGTCCTCCGGCTGCAGCACCTGGTCGGAGAAGACCGGCATCTGCTGCGGACCGGTCAGCATCGCCTCGTAGATGTGCTTCTCACTGACGCCCATCAGCGACGGCGCGTAGCGGCCGTTCGGCAGCGCGCCGCCCTTGCCGGCGAAGTTGTGGCACGCCGTGCAGTTGGTGCGGAACAGCTCGCCACCGCGCGTGACCTGCTCGTCGGTGGCCTTGCTGACGTCGTACGACTCCTGCGCCGGAACCGCCGGGCCGGGGGCCAGCGAGGCGACGTAGGCGGCCAGCGCCTCGATCTCCTCCTGGGTGTAGGCCGGGGTCTTGCGGGGCACCTGGGCGCCGGGCTGCATGGCCGGCATCCGTCCGGTGCCGACCTGGAAGTCGACGGCGGCCGCGCCGACACCGATCAGCGACGGTCCGGCCATCTCGCCCTCACCGTTGCCGCCGCCCTCGGCGTTCAGGCCGTGGCAGCTGGCGCAGCCGACCGCGAAGAGCTTCTTGCCCTCTTCGATCTGCTGGGACTGGGCCGAGTTGTCCGCGACCGCGTTGTCAGGGGCGAAGGCGGCGTACGCCGAACCCACTGCCAACAGGCCGAACAGGAGCACGACGAGGCCGGCTGACCGGTGCCGTCGTCGCGCGGAGAGAAAGCGCGCCGGTGACAAGGAAAGTCTCTTCTCACTCATTTGAGCAGGTAGATGGTCGCGAACAGGGCGATCCAGACCACGTCGACGAAGTGCCAGTAGTACGACACGACGATCGCCGAGACGGCCTGTTCGTGGGTGAACTTACGAGCCATGTACGTCCTGGCCAGGACGTACACGAAAGCGATGAGACCGCCGGTCACGTGCAGACCGTGGAACCCGGTGGTCAGGTAGAAGACCGACCCGTACGGCGACGACGAGATCGACAGGCCCTCGTGCAGCAGGGCCGCGTACTCGGTCACCTGGCCGGCGATGAAGACCGCGCCCATGATGTACGTGAGGATGAACCACTCACGCATACCCCACTGGCGGACGTTCAGCAGCGAGCCGGTCCGGCCCACCTTGCCGTGCTCGGCGGCGAACACGCCGGCCTGGCAGGTGAACGACGACGCGACCAGGATGAACGTGTTCACCGAGGCGAACGGCACGTTCAGCATCTCGGTGGACGCCTGCCACAGCGTCTCCGTACCCGGAGCGGCGGCGGCGGTCGTCACCGACCGGATCGTGAAGTACGCCGCGAACAAGGCGGCGAAGAACATCAGTTCGCTCGAGAGCCAGACGATCGTGCCGACACTGACCATGCTGGGACGGTCGTGGTGTCCGTGTTCACGAGACGCTGGGAGCGCGGTTGCAGTGGCCACGCGGTCATTATGTCGGTCGGCGAATCAGTTGCCACGACCACCCCCATGCATGTCGCAGACTCACGCTTTCTACTGTTGAAGCGTGCTTCCCCTCCACGCCACGCCGGGCGACCAGATCGCACCGCTCACGCCGGTCCGGTTGCTGACGGCCTGGACCTTCGAACCGGTGTTACTCGGCGTGATCATCGTACTGGCTGCGCTCTACCTGTACGGCGTCCACCGGCTCCGCGCGCGGGGTGACAAATGGTCCCGCGGACGGACGTTCGCGTTCGTCGGACTGGGCCTGGGAAGCGCCGTGATCGCCACCCAGTCAGCGCTCGGCACGTACGACACGGTGCTGCTGAGCGTCCACATGGCTCAGCACATGGTCCTGTCGATGCTGACGCCGCTGATGATGGCGCTCGGCGCGCCGGTGACGCTGGCCCTGCGGACGCTGCCGCCCCAGCCGCGGAAATGGTTGCTCTCCGTGTTGCACTCGCGGTTCGCGAAGGTGATGTGCTTCCCGCTGATCGGCTTCACGCTGTTCGTCCTGAGCCCGTGGGCGCTCTACTTCAGCGGCTGGTACGACGCCACGCTGCGATCGACCGCGCTGCACGACCTGCTCCACGTGCACTTCATCCTGGTCGGCGCACTGTTCTTCTGGCCGCTGCTCGGGCTCGACCCGGTGCCTGGCCGGGTGATCTACCCGTTCCGGCTGATCATGACGTTTCTCACGCTGCCGTTCCACGCGTTCCTCGGCATCACGATCATGTCCGCGAGCACCCTGATCGCCGAGGACTGGTACACCAGCTTCGACCGGGCCTGGTCGCCGTCGCCGCTGCGCGACCAGTACATCGCCGGCGGTCTGCTGTGGGGGTCCGGCGACATCGTCGGGCTGATCTTCTTCGGGGTGCTTTTCGTCCAGTGGGTGAAGGAGTCGCAGCGTGAGGCACGCCGCGAGGACCGCCGGCTGGACCGGTTGGAGGAACAGGCTCGCCGGAGTGGACAGGCGCCCCGGTAGCATTCGCGGTGTTGTTCGCTTGTCCACTGGTCACTGACACACAGCTTGGGATGGATCGATGAGTTCAGAGCGTCCGCTGAAGGTGCTCGTCTACAGCGACGACCGTACGACCCGGGAATCCGTCCGGCTGGCGCTCGGCAAGCGGCCGGCCGCCGACCTGCCCGTCGTCGAGTACGTCGAGTGCGCGACCGAGCCGGCCGTGATCAAGACCATGGACAAGGGCGGGATCGACCTGGCCATCCTGGACGGCGAGGCAGTGCCGGCCGGCGGGATGGGCATCGCCCGGCAGTTGAAGGACGAGATCTTCCAGTGCCCGCCGGTGCTGGTCATCACCGGCCGCCCGCAGGACGCCTGGCTGGCCACCTGGTCCCGGGCGGAGGCCGCGGTCTCGCACCCGATCGACCCGGTCCGGATGGCCGAGGTCACCGCCGAGCTGCTCCGGCAGCGGCTGGCCACGCTGCCCGCCACGACCGCCTGATCCTCCATGGCCGCGTACAGCTGGCCCCAGGTGCTCAACCCGCTGCTGCGGCGCGAGGACCTGGACGCCTCCGCCACAGCTTGGGCGATGGAGCAGATTCTGTCCGGCGCGGCGTCGCCGGCCCAGCTCGCCGGGTTCGTGATCGCGCTGCGGTCCAAGGGCGAGACGGTCAGCGAGGTCGAGGGCCTGGTCGCGACCATGCGCGACTTCGCCACCAAGATCACGGTCCCGGGCCGCACTCTCGATGTCGTCGGCACCGGCGGTGACCAGGCCCACACTGTGAACATCAGCACGATGTCCGCGATCGTCGCGGCCGGCGCCGGGGCCAAGGTGCTCAAGCACGGCAACCGCGCGGCCTCGTCGGCGTGCGGTGCGGCCGACGTTCTCGAGGAGCTCGGCGTACCGCTCGACCTGACCGCGGCGCAGGTGGCCGAGGTGGGGGAGCGGGCCGGGATCACGTTCTGCTTCGCGCCGGCGTTCCACCCTGCGCTGCGGCATGCCGCCGTACCGCGGCGTGAGCTCGGGGTACCGACCACGTTCAACTTCCTCGGCCCGCTGGCCAACCCGGGCAACCCGTCCGCGCAGGCGGTCGGCGTCGGCGACGGCCGGATCGCCGGGCTGATGGCCGGGGTGCTGGCGCGGCGCGGGATCGACGCGCTCGTGTTCCACGGCGACGACGGCCTCGACGAGCTGACCACGCGGACGACGTCGCAGGTGTGGACGGTCGGCGGGGGAGCGGTGGAAGGCCCGTTCACGCTGGATCCGCGGGAGCTCGGGATCGAGCCGGTGTCCGCGGACGCGTTGAAGGGTGCGGACGCAGCGTTCAACGCGAAGGTCGTACGGGCGTTGCTCGACGGCGAACCGGGGGCGGTGCGGGACGTCGTACTGCTGAACGCCGGTGCGGCGCTGGCGGCGTACGCGCCGACGGACGAGCCGCTGGTCAGCCGGATCCGGGCCGGGATGTCCAAGGCCGCGGAGGCGATCGACTCCGGTGCCGCGAAGGGCGTGCTGGACCGCTGGATCGCTGCCTGCGCTTCGGTGCGGTAGGTCTTTGATTGATCAGGGCCGGCGGGATGGTTCCCGCCGGCCCTTCTCGTCTACTGGCTGATCTTGATTACTGGCTGATCTTGATCTGGCTGACCTTGTAGCGCCAGACGTTCTGCCACGCCGGAGTGGAGCCGGCGATGTCCGCGATCGAGACGGCCGCGGTCTTGTTGTCGCCGCGGTCGATCACCGCGATCATGATCATCGAGAACGTCTCCTTCAGCGGCGGCTGGTTGACCGCGATCCGGGCGGTGATCTCGTGGCCCGGGTGCCCGTCGACGGTGATCGGCTTGTGCGTCACCGCGGAGATCTTGGCGTTCTTGTCGTACAGGTTGATGACCGCCCGCGAACCCGCCTGGCTCGCCGCCTCCTTGCGGCCGGCCGCGGTGTTCACGTACTTGATCGTCGGCGCCAGCTGGCCGAACGTGACCAGGTTGCCCCAGCTGTTCTTCTTGCCGTCGTAGTTGGCGTGCACGGTGAACCAGACCGCGGTCCCACCCCACAGCCCGGTCCGGTCGTACTCGCCGGTCCACGCCGAGCTCATGACCGGCATCATGTCGCCGTTCCCGGCCCGCATCTCGGTCCCGAGCACCTTGCCGGTCGGCGTCGGCGTCTCGGACGGCTTGGCCGGCGGATCAACCGTCTCCATCGGCGTCTGCCCACCCTGCGGCAACGCGACCGGCGTCACCGCATCAGCCTTCGTCCAGATCCACCCGACACTGATCCCAGTAGTAGCCAACGCAGCCACCACCAGCACCAACGCCCCCACCAACCGAGCCCGCATCCCCTCGACCCCGGCCTTACCAGGCCCCCCACCATCGCCCCCCGGCACCCGCTGCCCGCGCCCACCACGACCGCCGGCCCCAGCCTGCCGCCCAAATGAGCCCTGGCCCGCCATTCCCTGCCGCGCACCAGCCTGCTGCCCGTACGCCGCCTGCCCGCCCTGCTGTGCGTACGCCGGCTGTCCGGCCTGCTGTCCCTGCGACGCCTGCCCGGCCTGCTGTCCCTGCGACACCTGCCCGGCCTGCCGCGCGTACCCCGCCTGCTGCGCCGCCGACATCTGCCCGGCCTGCTGCCCGTAAACCGGCTGCCCAGCCTGCTGCCCCTGAGTCGGCTGCCCAGGCGCGTATGACGGCTGTCCTGGCTGGTGCACGCCGGGCGGCCCCTGCGGCTGTCCGCCGTGCGGGGCCTGCCCCTGACTGCCGTACGGGCGCTGTCCCTGGCCCGGCGCGTAGTTGCCTCCAGGCTGCCCGCCCTGCGGTGACCCGTGCGGCGGCGCCGCGTGCAGTGGCCCACCGTGCTGCCCCTGCTGAGCCCCACCACCCGGCTGCTGCCCATACAGCCCCTGCCCAGCCTGCTGCGCCTGCCCCAGCTGCTGCCCGTGATGTGCCTGACCGGCCTGCGGCGGGTGCCCGTACTGCGCCTGCTGCGGCTGTCCGTGCTGCGGCTGTCCGTGCGGAGCCTGCGCGTGCTGCGCCTCTCCCGGCTGTGCCTGCCCACGCTGCGGAGCCTGTCCGGGCTGCTGCGCCCGCGGCTGTTGCCCCGGCTGCTGTTGGCTCAACTGCTGCTGCGCCCACGACTGCTGTCCCTGTGGCTGCTGAGGCCGTTGACCTTGCGGCTGCCCTTGCTGCCCGCCAGCCTGCTGCGCGCCGAATTGCTGCGCACCCTGCTGTTGCGAAGCCTGCTGCTGGGCAATCTGCTGCTGCGCCCAGGACTGCTGCTGACCCTGCGGTGCCGAGTGCTGCGGATCCTGCTGCTGATACGGGTTCGCCTGTCCGCGCCGCTGCCCAGGACCCCCGTCGGAGCTCGCCGACGGCGAAGGCGGCGGCGCAGGAGCCGGCGACTGCCCAAACAACGCATCCGACGACCCACCCGCCTGCTGCCCGGTCACTTGCTGCTGCCCGGTCACCCGCGAGTCACCCGGCGTTGACCCGGCAGCTCTCCGGGCACCGACGTCCTGTGCCGCCACAGGCGAGTCACCAGTCGCCGACCCGGCAGCACCCAGGCTGCCGGCACCCTGTGCCGCCGTACGCGGGTCGCCGGTCGCCGCTCCGGCCGCACCCAGGCCGTCGGCACCTCGTCCCGGCGTACGCGCGCCAGGTGTCGAGTCGGCGGCACTCCAGTCGGCTGTGGACTGGTGCGGCGTACCTGCGTCGGCGCCGGACGGCTCGGGGGTGGGCCACGTGGTGGGGGCTGGTGGGGCTTGGGGGGTGCCGGCCAGGGGGTCGGCTGGGGGTTGGTCGGGTGGGTACGCCTGTGGGCCCGGCGGCTGGTGCGGGGGTGCACTGTGCCGTGCCGGGGGCCGCTGGGGCGGTTGCGGGGTCTGGTCTTCGTTTTCAGCCAACGTTGATTCCCTTGTAGGCCTGGCTCTCGGCCGCCCTCAGATCCGGCCGGTTGGTGGGGATGTCGCTGATGTACGCGACTGCTGTGCCGTCACCGAGGTCGAAAACGGCCACCGTCAGGGTAAGCACCCGGGCGGTCAACTTCGGCGACTTCGCGGTCACAAGCTGCTGGAAGTACCAGCCCGACTTGTCCGACCGCTTCACCGCGCCGTTGCTGACGGTCTTGAACGTCACCGGGATGTCTCCGTACATCGAGGTCCGCAACTGGATCGACAGCGCCGCCGCGGTCGCCTTCGGGTCGCCGTTGAACCCGGAGCCGGTGCCGAGCGCGCCGACGAAGATGTCGGCGTACCAGTCGTTCTTGCCGTCGAAGTTCTCCTGCAGCAGCACGTACTGGCCGCTGGAGTTGAGCAGCTGTGAGACGAGCCGCTTGCGATCGGACCACGGCGGGTTGCGGCGCGAGAACGAGATCGCGTCGGAGGAGATCCGGGCGCCCTCGTGGAGCTTCGGGTTCTTCGACTGGCCCGGCTTCGTGCTGCTCTCGCCGGACGGCTGGGTGGTCGGCTGGCTCCCGGTCGGCTGACTCGTCGGCGTGGTGTTGCCCGGGCCCGCCTCGTCGTCACCGGGCGAGGTGATCAAGAACACGGCCGCCACGATCAACATCACCAACGCCACAGCCCCCGCCACAACCAGCGGCGTCCGTCCCCCTAGACCTCCACCCCCACCGCTCGTCTTCGTGCCCTTCCCCGGGCCCTTCTTCCCCTTGCCGCCCTTGCTCCCCCCACGCGTGTCAACCCGCTGCTCGCCCCAAGCAGCCCCCTGCTCACCCCAAGCACCACCTGCAGCCCCCTGCTGCCGCTGCCCCCACCCACCAGACTCCTGCCGCACCTCACCCAGTTGCTCCCCCCAAGCCCCACCCTGCTGCTGCCCCCCATGCAACCCAACCCACGGATCAGCCGCCCCCTGCGACTCACCCGCCTGCTCACCCCATCCAGCACCCGCACCCTGCTGCTGGCCCCCTTGCTGCTCACCCCACGGGCCGGCTGCGCCCTGCTGCTCGGCAGCCTGCTCGCCCCATGCGGTAGCCGCGCCTTGCTGCTGGGCGCCTTGCTGTTCGCCCCATGGGCTGGCGGTGCCTTGCTGCTCGGCAGTCTGCTCGCCCCACGAACTGGCTGCACCTTGCTGCTGACCCGCCTGCTCACCCCATCCAGCAGCCGCGCCCTGCTGCCCGGCGCCTCCTTGCGCACCCCATGCGCTGGTCGTCCCCTGCTGGTCGGCAGTCTGCTCGCCCCATGCGGTTGCTGCGCCCTGTTGCTGGGCGCCTTGCTGTTCACCCCATGGGCTGGCTGCGCCTTGCTGCTCGGTCGCCTGCTCACCCCATGCTGTAGCCGCGCCTTGCTGCTGGGCGCCTTGCTGCTCGCCCCATGGGCTGACGCTGCCTTGCAGCTCGGCAGTCTGCTCACCCCATGCGGCTGCCGCGCCCTGTTGCTGGGCGCCTTGCTGTTCACCCCATGGGCTGGCTGCGCCTTGCTGCTCGGTCGCCTGCTCACCCCATGCTGTAGCCGCGCCCTGCTGCTCGGCGTCTGCCTGCGTACCCCAGGCGCTGGTCGATCCCTGCTGGTTCGTGGGTTGTGGTTCGCCCCAGCCGGTGGTTGGACTCTGCTGCGCGGGGTCCTGCTGTTGGCCCCAGTTGGTTCCTGCGGCCTGCTGCTGGGTGGCTTGCTGGTCGTCTGAGGCGGTGGTGCTGTGCTGGGCGGACGTTTGTTGCTCGCCCCAACCACCGGCCGACCCGTGTTGCGCGGACGTTTGCTCTTCGCCCCAGCCGGTGGCTGCGCCCTGCTGGCCGGTGTCTCCTTGGTCACCCCAGGCGGCGGTCGCCCCGCCTTGGCCGGCCGCCTGCTGCTCGCCCCAACCACTGGTCGGTCCGTACTGCGCGGACGATTGCTCTTCGCCCCAGCCGGTGGTTTCACCGTGGCGTGCGGGGTCCTGCTGCTGGCCCCAGGTGGTTCCTGCGGACTGCTGCTGGGTGGCTTGCTGGTCGCTTGACGCGGTGGTGCTGTGCTGGGGGGAGGGTTGCTGCTCGCCCCAGCCTGTGCTTGTCCCGTGCTGGGTGGGTGTTGGCTGGTCGCCGGATATGCCCTGTTGGTCTGGGCCTTGCTGGTCGCCCCACGTGTTGGGCGTTTCGTGTTGCGCAGGCGGGGGCTGTTGGCCCCAGTCGGGTCTCGCGGTCTGCTGCTCGCTGGAGGCGGGCGGTCCCTGCTGGGCGGGGGTTTGCTCGCCCCAGCCGCTGGGTGTCTCCTGCTGTGCGGGCGGTTGCTGTTCGCCCCAGCCCTGCTGCGCCGAGGCTTGTTCGCCCCATCCGGTGGTCGTCTCGTGCTGGGCAGAGTCGGGCTGTTGGCCCCAGCCGGTGGTCGCTGACTGGTGCTCGTCCTCGGGTTGGGGGGATTGTTGGTTGCCCCAACCCTGTGTGGTGGTGTCGTCGTCCTGCTGGGTTCCCCATGACTGGGCGGCCCAGGTCTGTGCACCGGCTTGGGACGGGGGCTGGGGGGTCCAGTCGCCTTCCTGGTCCAGGTCTACGGCTTGGGGGCGTGCGTTCTCCGGCGGGGTGGGGGCCAGTTTGAGGGTCCAGGCAGATTGCTGGGGCTCCTCCGCAGGCTCCGCGGGGGGTTCCTGCTGGGTCCAGTGGTTTGGGGGGCCGGGGGCTATGACGGGGGCGTTCCAGGTCGCGCGGGCGCGCTCGAAGGGGGTACGGCCGTCGTCCTCGGCGGGGGCGCCATCCTTGGCCGGGGTGGGGGCCTTGGTGAGTGTGGTCCAACCGGACTCTGGGGACCACTCGCTTTGAGTGGGTTCAGAGGAGGCAGCCTGCTGGGAGAGGTCTTCCTTCTCGGTGCGGTTGGTCCACTGCGTCCCGTTCCACCAGCGAATGGTGTTCGGCTGGCCGGTGGGATCCGGATACCAGCCCGCGGGAGGGTTACTCATGCGGTCACCGTAACTTCAGCTCGTGTCAGCAGGGTCGCGCTTGCCCAGCCCTCAGACACCGTCCTCCTGACCCAGGCTGAAGGCGGCCTCGAGGTCGTGCGTCGAGTACGCGCGGAACGCGATGTGCGTCTCGGTGCTGAGTACGCCGGCCACCCGGTTCACCTTCTCCGGGATGACGGTGGCCAGGTCGTCATGGTGCGCGACCCGGACCATCGCGATCAGGTCGAGCCCGCCGGTGACGGAGTACACCTCGCTGACACCCTCGATCGCCGCCACCTGCTCGGCGACCTCCGGGATGCGCGCGACGTCGGCCTTGATGAACACGATCGCGGTGACCATGCCGTCCTCTCCTCGAATCACACCTGAACCGCTGAAGCATAATGCGGACCACCCCCAAACCCGGCGTCCAGGAGCGCTCGGTACGACGCACCGACCGAGCCCGCCCGTTCCCCGCTCAGCCCGGCGCGGCCGGGTCGAGCAGCCGGAGCGCCTTCGCGGTCGGCTCGTCGGCCGGCAGGAACGCCTCCATGCGCAACTCCGACACTGTCACCTCGATCGCCGTACCGAAGCGGGTGAGGGTCGTGATCAGCCGCAGCTCGCCGTACGGGGAGTCCAGTTGCAGCGGTACGGCGAAGCCCAGGTGGTCCGGGCCGGTCGGGGGACGCGGCGGGACCAGGGCGGTCAGCTCCTCGATCAGCGCGTCGGCCTCTGGCGCCGGGTTCTGGGCCGCCTCGCGGGTGAGGGCATCGAGCACGTGCCAGGACCACTCGGCGAAGTTGACGATCCGCGGCGCGAGCCCGTCGGGGTGGAGGAGCAGTCGCGGGCCGTTGACCGGCTCCTCGAGCAGGTACGACGCCACGCCGCCGCCGATGAGTGCGTCGAAGGAGCGGTTCGTCAGCACCAGGTCGCCACGCCGGTCGACGACCACCGCCGGGTACGGGCGATGGCCCTCGACGATCCCGGTCAGCGCCGCACGGATCGCGCCGAGGCCCGGATCGTCGTACGGCGCCTCGTCGTACGCAGGAGCGAATCCGCCGGCCAGCAGCAACGCGTTCCGATCGCGCAGTGGGAGTTGGAGGGACTCGGCAAGGCGGATGACCATCTCGCGGCCGGGGAGCGAGCGGCCGCTCTCGATGAAGCTGACGTGCCGCTGCGTCGTGCCGGCGCGGATCGCGAGCTCCAGCTGACTCACCCGGCGCCGTTGCCGCCATAGCCGGAGGCCGGCGGACAGCTCGGTGGGGCGGGGTTCGGTCAGCATGAGTCTGGTCTAACGCACGCCACCGACAGTTCGCGTGATTCCCCGGAGGGAATTGTCCGGGCGCGGGTGCGCTCGGCATCGTCGAGGCAGGGCGGCGCCGGGTCGTCCACGACGGAGGAGAAACCCTTGCCGGACAAGAAGAACTCGGTCGCCGAGGAGTTGGCCGATCGTTATGTGGCGGTGTGGAAAGAGCCGGATGCCGACGTACGGCGGAAGGCCGTGGGGGAGCTGTGGACGGCGGACGGCGTGCACCTGCTGGAGCCGCCCGAGGAGGTGGTGAAGCGTGCGGAGGAGCTCGACATCCGGGCGACGTTCGAGGCGCGCGGGCATGCGGAGCTGGTACGGCGGGTGGCGCGGGCGTACGACGAGTTCGTTGCGCCCGGCCAGTTCGAGTTCCGCCGGGACGGGGCGGTCGCGGTCGTGCACGACATGGTGAAGCTCCGGTGGGTGATGGTCCCGGCCGGTGGCGGAGACCCCCGGGGCAGCGGCACCGACCTCCTGCTCCTCAGCCCCGACGGCCGCATCACCGCCGACTACCAGTTCGTCGACTAGCCAACGGCGCCTTCGGCGCCGGAAAACGAGGTGATGGTGAAGGCGTCGGGGCTGTGGTGCCGGGAATCGGGGGGGTGGAGGCGCCGGCCCGCCGGTGGTGCCCCTGGCGGCGGAGATCGGGGTGGCGGTGAGTGCGTCGGCTAGCTGGCTCGGGCGGGGCCTAGGGGGCGGAGTCGGCGGCGGCGGTCGGTGGGGTGGTGGTGGTCGTCGGAGTGGGCGTTGTCGAGGCGGGTGAGGTGGCGGCCGGCGCCGGAGACCGGGCAGGTCCAGGTGCCGTCCATCTCGACCAGGCGGATGCCGGGCTGGTCGAGCCAGCGGAGGACCAGCTCGATCTCCTCGGGGGAGGCGGAAGCGACCGGCCCGATGCCGGGCAGCACGGTCTCGGCCGAGGCGCGGAGCATGTCCAGGTAGCGCCGCGGGTCCGTCCCGCGCGGGCTGACCCCGGCCGCCGCGAGCCGGCCGCGACGGATCACGTGCAGCTCCCACCCGCCGTCGTCGGTCCGCCGCGCCGCACAGATCTCCGCGCACCCCGTCACCGACGCCATCCGCTGCATCCGCGCCGAGCTCCGCACGAAAGCGCTCAGCCGATCCCGGTGTACGGCGGCATCCTCGAACCGCTCGTCCGCCGACAACACGTCGATCCGCCGGTCCAGCGCCTCGACCACCGGGGTCGGGTCGGTGGTCAGCGCCGTCCGCAGCGACGTCACGAACTCGCCGTACGAGTCCGCCGAGATCCGCCCGTCGCACGGCGCCACGCAGCGGCCCATCTCGGCCAGCACGCACGGCGACAGCTGGGGGTGCCGCGACATCCGCGCCGTGCACTGCCGGATCGGGTACGCCTCGTGCAGCGCCGCCATCGCCCGCTCGGCCGTCTTCCGCGAGCTGAACGGGCCGAGGTACCCGGCGTCGTCGTCCCGCACCTGTTTCACCAGCGACAGCCGTGGAAACGGTTCTACGGTGACCTTCAGCCAGTGTTGCCGCTCCGGGAACTTCGAGCGCCGGTTGTACCGCGGCTTGTGCTCGGCGATCAGCCGCAGCTCCCGCACCTCGGCCTCGAGCGACGTCCCGCACTCGATCCCGCGCACCCCGGTGGCGATGCCGACCATCTCGCCGATCCGCGAGCGGGTCTCGGACGCGGTGAAGTACGACCGGACCCGGTTCCGCAGGTCCTTCGACTTGCCGACGTACAGGACCTCGCCGCGGTCGTCGGTGAACAGGTACACACCCGGTGCGTGCGGCAACGTTTCGGCCAGGTGTCGCTTCGCGCGCACCGCCGGCGCGACCCGCGACGAGAACGTCTGCAGATCCTCCAGCGTCTGCACACCCAACGAGCCGACCCGCTCGAACAGTCCGTGCAGTACGTCGACTGTCGCGCGGGCATCCGACAGTGCGCGGTGGTTTGGCGTCGTGGTGGCGCGGAACAGCTTGGCCAGCGTCCCGAGCTTGCAGTTCGGCGCCTCGTCCGGCGTGATCACGCGGCGGGCCAGCAACGCGGTGTCCACGACGGTGAAGTCGGGCCAGTCGTACCCGTGCACGAGGCTCTCGTGCTTCAGGAAGCCCATGTCGAACGGCGCGTTGTGCGCCACCATCACGCAGCCGTGGGCGAACTCCAGGAAGGCCGGCAGCACCGACTCGATCCGTGGTGACGAGGCAACCATCCCGTTGGTGATGCCGGTCAGCACGGCGATGAACGGCGGGATCGGGTCGGTCGGGTTGACCAGCGTCTGGAACTCGCCGACCACCTCGCCGCTGCGCACCTTGACAGCGCCGATCTCGGTGATGCCGGACTCGCCCGGCGCGCCACCGGTGGTCTCCAGGTCGACGACGCAGAACGTGACGTCGCGCAGCGGCGTCCCGAGGTCGTCGAAACTCGGCTGCACACCACGAATCGGCGTGAGCTGGTCCGGGGCCGGGCTGGTCATGGCAACGACGCTAAGAGTCGCCACCGACAATTCCGCAGGTGACACGCAAGAGAGTCGACTAGGCTCTCTGTATGCGTACACAGGCGATCACCGCGAATCCGGCCCAGCTGCCGGGCAGCTGTGGTCTGCGTCACTGGCCCAGCGCTTCGTGCAGCCAGACCACCGTTCGGGCCGGACTGCGGGCCGGTGACTGAGGCAGGCACCGCCGCGAGCTCCGCCGCTACCTCTTTGCCCGAACCGGTCCGGCAACGCGTTCTCGCCCTCGCCGCGCAGGCTCTCGGCCAGTTGCCGGCGTCCGACATCCCGCCGCCGCTGCGCCGGTTCGCCAGTTTTGCGCCGGCCAAGCGGGCCAAGCTCTCGGCGTCCGTCCTCGGCCCGATCCTGGAGACCGACGACCACTTCCGGAAGCTCACGGCCTTCGAGGTACGGCGCGAGCACCCGGAGCTCGGGGACGCAGTCGCCGACGGCGTCCCGGTCCCGGCCGCGGACCCCGTCGAAGTCGCCGCCCTCGCCTACCTGCTCCGCCCGGACGACTGGGAGCAGCACGTCACCGCAGCCGCCGCCCAGATCCCCGTCGAGGCGCCACGCGCGGCCGAAGAGGCAGTCAGCCGGCTGTCCGACCAGCTCGACCAGGCGCGCACCGAGACCCGGCAAGTCCGGGAACGCCTCCGCGAACAGGTCAACGAGCTCAAGGCCGAGAACGTCACGCTGCGCCGCAAACTCAACGAGGCGCGGCAGCGGATCAGCGGCCTGCAGAGCGAGCTCGCGGAACGCACCACCCAAGCGGAGACGGCCGACGAACGCGTCGACGCCGCCCGCGCCGAGGTGGAACGCGAGCTGCGCAAGCTCCGCGCCCGCATCACCGAGCTCGAAGCAGTCGAACACGCAGCACGCCGTACGGCGGGACAGGAACGCGAGCTCGCCTCGACCCGGACCAGACTGCTCCTGGACACGTTGCTCGAGGCAGCAAGCGGACTGCGTCGCGAGCTGGCCCTGCCACCCGGGGGCGAGCTCCGACCGGCCGACACTGTCGCCGGCATGGAGCCCGACGCCGCACCAGTCGGGCGTACGGCGCCTGACGACGACCCAGCGTTGTTCGACGAGTTGCTGGCGTTGCCGCAGGTGCATCTGATCATCGACGGCTACAACGTGACGAAGACCGCATGGCCCAACTCGCCGTTGCACTCGCAGCGTCAGCGGCTGGTCACAGCGCTGGGAGCGCTCGTCGCTCAACGTCGCATCGAGGTGACCGTGGTGTTCGACGGCGCCGAGCTTTCGGGCCCGGTGCAACTGAATCCGCCGCGCGGGGTGCGGGTGCGGTTCAGCCCGGCCGGTGTGATCGCCGACGAGGTGATCCGGCAACTGGTGCGGGCCGAGCCGCCAGGCCGCCCGGTCGTCGTGGTCTCGACCGACCGCGAAGTTGCCGAAAGCATCATCAAGATGGGTGCCCGGGCACTGTCCGCGACCACGCTGATCGGCCGGATCGCGCGCGCCTGACGACAAAAACTGTCGGAGCCGCCCTCTAGCGTCCTTCTCAGCCGGATGCAAGTCCGGGTGCTTCCCCACTTTGGAGGACGTTGTGCTGGTCGACTGCGACGCTTGTGTGATGCGTGGTCCCGGCTGCCAGGACTGCGTGGTCACCGTGGTCCTGGGCTTCTCGGCCGAACGAGCCGGCACGCTGCGGATCGACGACGACGAGAAGGCTGCGCTGGACGCGCTGGCCGAGTCCGGCCTGGTGCCACCGCTACGCCTCGTGCACGCCGTAAGCAGCATCACCCCCGAAACCCCTGACGACGAAGGCGAAACGGTCGTTGGGCTGGGGTGAGACTTCGTTAATTTTCGATCAAACCCGAGGGGCGAATTGCACTGGTCACGAAACGGTCACTACTGTTACCTCTCGTTGCCTCAGGGTGTCGGCCGATCAGACCGACCGGGCAGCACGAAGCCGATGGGTGACCCGCCAGGTCCCGCAGCGTAAGTCTCGTTGCGGCCGGTGTGGTCAATGGGGACGGCGCGAGCAGACGAAGGGATCGACCGGGCTGTGGCCAGCGGACGCATCAACCGCACCAAGGGAATCGCCCTCGCCGCCATCACCAGCACGGCAGTCGCCGCGGGTGTGTTCTTGATCCAGACGGGTGCGGACGCCGATCCGGCGCCGACGCTGGACCAGGCGAAGAAGCAGGTCGCGGCGCTGCAGCACAAGGCCGAGCAGGCCGGTGAGTCGGCGAACGACCTACGCGGCCAGATCGGTGCCTCGCAGGCCCGGGTGAAGGCTTTGCAGGCTGCCATCGGCACGCAGCAGGGCCAGGTCGACGCGGTGAAGAAACAGATCGGTTCGCTCGCGGTCGCCGGCTACCAGACCTCCGGGATGACGACGACGGCGCAGCTGCTGCTGTCGACGAACCCCGATCAGTTCCTCAGCCAGGCCTCGACCGCCCAGGCGTTCGCCGGCCAGCAGAACTCGGCGCTCCGCCGCTACCAGCAGGCTCAGGGCAAGCTGACCGACCTGCAGGCCAGTGAGCAGACCGAGCTGGCCGCGCTGCAGGCCGTGCAGTCCCAGCAGGACGCGCTGAAGAAGCAGATCCAGACCAACCTGGACGCCGCCGAGAAGGTGCTCGACAAGCTCAGCGACGCGGAGCGGGCCCGGATCCAGGCGGAGAACGAGAAGGAAGCCGAGGAGGCCCGGGACGAGCGCCCGAGCCGGGACGGCGACCGGACGGACGACTCGCCGGTGCCGGCCAACGGCCGCGCCGGGATCGCGATCCAGGCGGCGATGGCGCAGCTCGGCGAGCCCTACGTCTGGGGCGCCGACGGGCCGGACTCCTTCGACTGCTCCGGCCTGACGATGTACGCCTGGGGCAAGGCCGGTGTCTCGCTGTCGCACTCCTCGAAGGCGCAGGCCAGTGAGGGCCGCCGGGTCAGCAAGAGCCAGCTGATGCCGGGCGACCTGGTGTTCTACTACTCGCCGATCAGCCACGTCGGGATCTACATCGGCAACGGCCGGATCGTGCACGCGAGCCGCCCGGGCAAGCCGGTGAAGACCGACCCGCTCGACCTGATGCCGTACAACACCGCCGTCCGTCCGGGCTGAACCGCGCCCTTGTCATACTCGTCGGCTCCGGGGTCTCACCCCGGAGCCGAGTCGTTTCACCACCGTCCGAGTGCTCTACTGTCAGAGGAGGCACGTAGTGTCCCGCCTGACTGGGGCAGGTGAGCAGCGAGGGGCCGAGGTGATCGACGAACAGGGCGACACGGTGCCCCTCCCGGCGGTACCGCCCGCCGAGGACCGCCCGCAGCCCACCGAGCGACACGCCGGTGGGGGCCGCGTCCCGCCCACGGTCGGCCCGATCGTCAAGAAGGTCGCGCTCGGCGTCTCGATCTGCCTGGTCGCCGTCGCCGGGTACGCCGGACTCCGCCAGATCGCGGACGCGCCCGCCGATCCCGGTGCGCCGGTCATCGCGGAGTCCCCGCAGACCTCGACCACCCCGGACGAAGCCGCCGAGGGGGTACGGCGAGCCTCCGTCGGCGGAGCGGTGTTGCAGAAGATGGCCGTCGCGGTCCAGGACGACAGCCGGTCCGCGTTCCTGGCCACCATCGACCCGAAGGCGACCGAGTTCCGGACCAGCGCCCGCACGATCTTCGCGAACCTGGGCAAGCTCCCGGTCGGCAGCTTCCAGCTCCGCTACGTCAGCGACGACACGGCCGCGCTCAGCCCGGACCGCCAGACCGAGCTGGGCGGCACCGAGTCCTGGCTCGCCCAGGTCGAGGTCTCCTGGCAACTCACCGGGTACGACGTGAAGCCGGCCCGCGAGACCCTGCCGGTGACGTTCGTCACCCGCGACGGGACGACGTACGCCGCCTCGTTCTCGGAGCGGTTCGTGGCCGGTCAGCGGCGGCCGGTCTGGGCGCTCGGCCCGATCGACGTGGCCAAGGGCGACCACAGCCTGGTGATCAGCCTGGACTCCGCGGCAGACGCGGAAAGCTACGTCTCCGTGACGGATCGTGCGGTCGATTCGGTCAGCAAGGTCTGGGGCCGGAACTGGCGGCAGAAGGTCGTCGTCTACCTGCCCGCCAAACAGGCCCAGATGGAGTACGTCCTCGGCGCGCAGCCGAACACCTACACCCAGATTGCCGCCGTCACGATGGCCGAGCTGGATGCGCCACAGGTCGGCGCGCCGGTGCGGATCGTCGCCAATCCCAAACTGTTCGAGGAGCTCGGCAAGCAGGGCCGCCGGATTGTGCTGACCCACGAGACCACCCATGTCGCATCCACAGCGACCGCCTCGCCGGTGCCGTTGTGGCTGGCCGAGGGATTCGCGGACTACGTAGCGTTCAACGCCGTACCTGTGCAGGACGAGTCGGCGGCGAAGGAGTTGTTCAAGGCGGTCCGCGCCGGCAAGGTGCCGCCTGCGCTGCCGGCGCCGGAGGCGTTCGCCGCGTCGGCGGCGGAGCTGCCCCAGGCTTACGAGTCGGCGTGGCTCGCCTGTCGGCTGATCGCCGAGCGGGAGGGGCAGAGCAAGCTGGTGAAGTTCTACCGGGCCGTGCACGCGTCGAAGACCTCGGCCGGCCTGGCGGACGCCTTCAAGACTGTGCTCGGCATGACCGAGCAGGAGTTCGTCGCCGAGTGGCAGCAGTACATCAAGAGGCTCGCCGGTGTCTGAGCCGGCGGCCCGCTGGGCCCCGCCGGTGGTCGCCGTCGTCCTCGCCGCCGCACTGGTCGTCGTCATCGTCATCACGACGCCCTGGCACCTGATCGATGTACCCGAACCGGACGCGACGCTCGACTTCACGGCGGCCGAGATCGCCCGGCAGAACGCGTTCCGGCACGAGTTGCTGCCGTGGTCGACCACCTCGTGGGTGCTGTCCCTGCTGGTCCCGCTGGTGATCGGCTTCAGCCCGCTCGGCCGCCGTCTGTACGACGCGATCCGCATTCGCCGGTGGTATCTCGCCGTACCGCTGCTCGTGTTCGGCCTCGGACTGCTCGCCAGCGTGGTCACCCTGCCGACCGACGTGATGGCCGAGCGGGTCAGCCGGAAGTACGGCCTGTCCGTGCAGGACTGGGGGCTATGGACTCGCGACCGCGCGGTCAACTGGCTGCTGATGTCGCTCGCGCTCGCTGTGATCGCGGTCGGCCTGATCGCGCTGGCGAAACGCTTCCGGACCTGGTGGTGGTTGCCCGCGGCAATCGCCGGCGCGGTGCTGGTGCTCGGGGTGTCGTATGCGTACCCGGTCCTGGTCGAGCCGCGGTTCAACGAGTTCACCTCGATGCCGGCCGGGCCGCAGCGCGACGACTTCATAAAGCTGGCCGCGGACGACGGCGTGCCGGTCGAGGATGTGCTCGTCGCGGACGCGTCGAAGCGCACAACCGCCTTGAATGCTTACGTTTCCGGCTTCGGCACGACCCGCCGGCTGGTCGTCTACGACACGCTGCTGAAGGACGCGCCACCGGCGCAGGTCCGGCTCGTCGTCGCGCACGAGCTCGGTCACGCGGCCGAGGACGACGTACTGCACGGCACTCTGATCGGCGTGCTCGGGACCGCCTTCGCGGTCGTCCTGCTCCGATTGTTGCTCGGGGCCCGGATGTCCGACCCGCGCCGGACCGCGTTGCTGCTGGCCCTGATCGTCGCCGGTACGACGCTCGCCGCGCCGGTGCAGAACCTGGTCAGCCGCCGGATCGAGGCCCGCGCGGACTACCACTCGCTGCGGCTCACGAACGACCCGGGCAACTTCGTCGCCATGCAGCACGGCCTGGCCGTGACCAACATCTCCGGGCTGAACCCGCGCCGCTGGCGGTACTGGATGTTCGCCAGCCACCCGACCTCGCCGGAGCGGATCGCGATGGGCCGGGCCTGGGGAGCCGAGCACGGCACGCCGGTGCCGCCGCTGGTCCAGCGATGACCGTCCTCGTCGTCACCAACGACTTCCCACCCCGCCAGGGCGGGATCGAGACCTTCGTCCGCTCGCTGTGCGACGAGCTGCCCGACCTCGTCGTCTACACGTCGCACGAACCAGGCGACACGGCGTACGACGCCACGCTGCCGTTCCCCGTGATCCGGGACCGGACGACGATGTTGTTGCCGACGGCCCGGATCACGAAGAACGCCGTACGGCTGGCGAAAGCGCACAACGCGGACCGGGTGCTGTTCGGCGCGGCCGCGCCACTCGGCCTGATGGGTCCGGCGCTCCGACGGGCCGGCGTACGGCGGATCGTCGCGATGACGCACGGGCACGAGACATGGTGGGCCCACCTGCCCGGTGCACGCCGGGCGCTGCGGCGGATCGGCGATGCGGCCGACACCATGACGACGGTCTCGTCCTGGTGCGCGGACCGGATCGCTCCCGCGCTCTCGCCGGGCGCCGTACGACGGATGCGCCGACTGACTCCTGGGGTCGACACCGGCCGGTTCTTCCCGGGCTGTGGGGGAGAGCAGGTCCGGAAGCGGCTTGGCCTCGAAGGCGTTCCGGTGGTCGCCTGTGTGTCGAGGCTGATCCCGCGCAAGGGACAGGACACCTTGATCCGTGCTTGGCCGCGGGTGCTGGCCGCCGTACCGTCCGCGGTCTTGCTGCTCGTCGGCGGCGGTCCTGATCGAGAACGGCTCGAAGGGCTCGCGGCATCCCTTGGTGTCACGTCGTCGGTGGTGTTCGCCGGGGCGATCCCGTGGGCCGACATCCCGCCGTACGTGGATGCCGCGGACGTGTTCGCGATGCCGTGCCGGACGAGGCGGTTCGGCCTCGAGCCGGAGGCCCTCGGGATCGTCACCCTCGAAGCGTCCGCCACCGGCAAGCCGGTCGTGATCGGCGACTCCGGGGGAACGCCGGACACCGTCCGGCACGGCGAGACCGGCTACCTGGTCGACCCGTACAACCCGCCCGCGGTCGCCGCCCGTCTCGTCGCACTCCTCACCCACCCGGCCAAAGCCGCGGCGATGGGCGCCGAAGGCCGGGCCTGGGCTCAGCAGAACTGGACCTGGTCACGCAGCGGAGCCGTGCTCAGGGAATTGCTGGACATCTAGCTCGGGGATTCGTGTACTCTGGCCGACATGCACCGGATGTTCCGACTTGCCGCAGCCGTACGAGCTCATCGCTCTCCGGCTGCCGCGGCCTGACATCCTCAAACTTCCACCGGCGACCGGAAACGGTTCGCCGGTGTCGTTGTTTCCGCTCCCGGTGGTCCGGTTCCGGTCATTCAGAAAGACAGGACCAGAACCATGCAGACCAACGGAACCATCAGCAGGACCTTCATCGACTTCTTCCTCGACCGTGACCACGTGCCGACCACCGGGTCCACGCTCATCCCGCGCCTCGGTGATCCGGTGCTCTTCACGACCTCGGGGATGCATCCGCTGACGCCGTACCTGGAAGGTGAACCCCATCCGCTGGGGCGCCGACTCGTGGGCATCCAGCGATGCCTGCGCACCACCGATCTCGACGAAGTGGGGGATCCGACCCACCTGACCGTGTTCGAGATGCTCGGGTCGTGGTCGCTCGGCGACTACGGCAGCAGCCAGACGCTGCGCTGGGGCTACGAGCTGATGACCCAGGGCTTCGGGATCGACCCGAGCCGCCTCTACGTGACCGTGTTCGGCGGTGACGGCCAGGTGCCGATCGACCAGGAGTCGCTACGGACCTGGCAGGAGCTCGGGCTGCCGATCGAGCTGACCACCGACGACAACTGGTGGTCGAACGGCCCGACCGGCCCGTGCGGACCCGACTCGGAGATCTTCGTCTGGACCGGCGAGGGCGACCCGGAGGGCACACCGAGCACGGACAAGCGCTGGGTCGAGGTGTGGAACCACGTGATGATGCGCTACCGCCGCCTCGACGACGGGTCGCTCGAGCCGTTGCGGCAGCAGAACATCGACACCGGTCTCGGCCTGGAGCGGCTGACGATGCTGCTGGAGGGCAAGGACTCGGTGTACGAGACCTCGCTGTTCGAGCCGTGGATGCGGATCGTCCCGGAGCTGTGGCGGCTGGACGAGCAGTCGCAGCGGATCGTCATCGACCACCTGCGGTCCAGCATCGTGATCGTCGGCGACGGCGTGTACCCGTCGAACACCGGTCGCGGCTACGTGCTGCGCCGGCTGATCCGCCGGGTGCTGACGCTGCTGTGGCGCGACAACGACTCCCGGACGCTGTCCGACCTGCCGATGGAGCTGTTCGAGCACACGCTGCGACACTTCCACCAGGGCGAGACGGTGACGCTGGTCCGGCGGATCCTGATCGACGAGGAGATCCGGTTCAGCAACCTGCTGGACCGCGGCCGCAAGGTGCTCAGCCACGAGCGCTTCCACAAGTCCCTCGACGACACCGACTACGAGTACCTGCACGAGACCCACGGGCTGCCCCGGGAGTTGGTCGACTCCCTTCTGCAGCCCTCGCTTTAGCCAAGGCCGTCTTCGGTTGAGGTCCGGTGCAGTCGCCTGCGCCGGACCTCAGACGCCGGCCGGGTCCAGCGTGCGCGGGGTGTCGGTGTCCGGGATCTCCGGGGGAGCGACCTTGCCGACCGAGAACTGCGCGACGAAGGCGCCGGCCAGCACGATCACGCCGCCGAGGATCTGGTTGGTGCGCAGCGTCTCGTTCAGCAGGATCCAGGCGAAGATGCTTGCGGCAACGACCTCGACGTACGCCACCGCACCGCCCACCGCGGCGGAAAGCCGCTGAACCGCGGCCGCGCCGGCCAGGTAGGCCACCACCGTACTGACGACGATCAGCCAGCCGGCCAGCACCCAACCGGGCGCGGAACGGTCACCGATCGCGATCGTCTCGACCAGCGAGTGCCACGGGATACCCCAGGGCGCTGAGATCGCCGTCAACGCGACCGCGCCGACCACACTTCCGGCCGCGGTCATCACCAGCGGGTCCGCGGCGCCGGTCAGCTTGTCGATCAGGATGAAGTACGTCGCCTGGCACGCGGCCGCACCGAGTCCGGCCACCAGGCCGACCACGTCGAGCTTCAGCCCGGACCAGATCTCCACCACGGTCGCGAGGCCGACCAGCGCGATCCCGACGCCGACCGCCGCCGTCCTGGGCACGGCGACCTTCTGCCCGAACTTGAGCCACGCGACCACGAGCACCGGACCGGTGAACTCGAGCATCAGCGCGACCCCTACCGGCAGCCGGCTGGCCGCGATGAAGAACAGCGTCTGGCAGCCGGCGATCCCGGTCAGGCCGTACATCACGAGCGCCCGCCACGACGACCGGGCGGCCCGCAGCCCGCTCAGGCCGCGGAAGATCAGCACGAGCGGAATGAGCAGCGCCGCCGCGCCGAGAATCCGCAGCCAGGCCGCCTGCTCGGGGGTGAAACCGGCCCCGATCAGCGCCTTGGCGAACGGCCCCGAACCACCGAACGTGACCGCCGAGAACACGGCGAAACCGAGCCCCACCGACTTCGTGCTGTACATGGGCATAACACTCTCATGCCCATTACATGGCTGTCGAGAGCCTTTCTCACAGGACGTTCACGGCGCGCGCCGCGACCACCGCGACGGTGAGCAACGACACGGCCGCCTGGATGCCCATCAGCGTCTTCACCCGCGCGGTCAGCGGCATCGTGTCGGTCGGGCTGAACGCGGTCGCGGCGGTGAACGCGACGAACAGGTAGTCGGTGAACCCGGGCAGCCAGCGCTCCCAGCCCGGCAGGTCGACCGTCATCTGCGGGAACAGCAGGTCGGCCCGCTCCGCCTTCCGCTCGTGCTCGGGCGCCCGCGCGAACGGTCCGCCGCGGTCGACCTCCCAGTACCAGACCCCGAACGCGACCACGTTCGTCACCCAGATGAGCAGCGCGGCCTTGACCAGCACCGGGCCGTCGTTCGCCTCACCGGAGCTCAGATAGACGACCAGTCCGGTCAGGTAGATCGCATTGACGACCACCAGGACGCCGAGCAGCACCAGCTCGACCCACCGCAGCCAGGGCTCGTCCCGGCGCAGGTGGAACGGGTTCGCCCACACCAGCGGCAGCAGCAGCGCCGCACCGAGCACCGGCATGATCCACCGCGGCAGCGGGATGATCTCGGTCGGCACGACCAGTTGCAGGACCAGTACGGCGACCACAGCCAGCGAAGCCGGCCACCGCCGAATGTGACGAGTGCTGTTCACCAGTGCATTTAACCAACGGACGCGTCGATCACCGCTTGACCAACTTCGGTACGGCGGTAATGGACTTGATGACCCGTACGGCGCCGACTCGCGAGCCCCGCGTCGTACAGGGCCGCCAGGTGCTCAGCCACGGTCGCCAGCGCCAGCCCGTACTGCTCGGAGAGCGCACTGGTCGTGGCGGGTGGGTCGAGGGCTACCAGCAGGGTGGCGCGGGTGCGGCCGAGCAGACGGGCCAGTGGGTCCGGGGGAGCGGGGGCATCTGACCACAGGCGGGCCGCGCCGCGGGCCGGGTAGACCATAGTGGGCTGGTAGCTCGGGTCCAGGACCATGACGAGGTGTGGCCAGGCGAAGACGCCGGGGACGAGCAGGATGCCCTGTCCGGTGAGCTCGTGGTCCGGTTCGCGGTACCGGGTGGCGATCAGGCGGTCGTCCTCCCAGGTGAGTGTCGGGTGCAGGTCGTCGAAGAGGGCGGCCAGGCCGCCGTCGGTGAACTGCTGGCCGCGGTAGGCGATGTCGTCGTCCAGGACGCGGCTGATGAGCGGCCAGTCGGGTCGGACGAGTGCTTCCCAGGCGGCTTCGATCGCGTCTGCGAGGCGTTCTCGTGCGCCGGGCAGGTCCTCGAGCATCCGGTCGATCTCGGGGGCGCCGGGGTTGTCGAGTTCGTCGCGCGAGCGGGTCAGCTCGGATCGGACGCGGTCGAGCGGGGTGCTGCGGACGCGGGCGATCTCGGTCGCGAATCTGGCTCGTGAAGCTTTGGGCGGCGGGGTGAGGAAGTCCGGTGTAAAGCCAGTGCGCGGCTGGAGCGCCTGCAGCCCACGCAGGTCCAGCCCGGTCGCCGCCTCAGCCTTCGCAGCCGCCCACGGTGCGTACAACCCGCGATGGCGCACGCCGTGCAGTACCCGCACCGCCGACATCGTCTCCCACAACGGCGAAGCCCCGAACCGGCACCGCAACGCATCCCCCTGCGTGAACCGCAGAACAGTCATCCCCCACAACTTTCGGCCACAACCAAAACTCTACGCCGCAGGAGCAGCAGCAGACACCCTCGAGCTGTGAGGTCTTACCGAGCAGTCTTGGCCATCCCGGGCATGCGCACGATCTTCCTCGCCCACGCCGTGTCCATGGTCGGGACTGTCGCGGCGCAGGTTGCGCTCTCCATCCTCGTTTTCGAGCGGACCGGCTCACCGTTGCTCTCCGCGCTGGTGCTCGTCTGCTCGTTCCTGCCCTACGCGCTCGGCGGGATCGTGCTCTCCTCGATCGCCGACCGCTTCCCGGCCCGCCGCGTCCTGGTGTGCTGCGACCTGCTCAGCGCCCTCTGCATCGGCGCAATGCTGATCCCAGGCCTGCCAGTCGGCACCCTCCTCGGCCTCCTCCTGCTGACCGGCATCATCGCCCCGATCTTCGCCGGCGCCCGCGCCACCAGCCTCGCCCACCTGCTCCCGGCCGACCTCTTCCCGATCGGCCGATCGTTGCTCCGGGCAATCAGCCAGGTGACCGTCCTCACCGGCTTCTCCCTCGGCGCGATCGCCGTCGCCGCAATCGGCCCCACCTGGCTCCTCGCGCTCGACGCCATCACGTTCGGAGCATCCGCGATCCTGATCGGCGCAGGCACGCCGTACACCCCACCTGGCGAGCGGCAAAGCAACACAGTCAGCGATTCCCTGACCGGCCTGCGCTACATCTTCACCACGAAGCGCCTGCGCACCCTCATCCTGCTGACCTGGGTCACGCCAGCCTTCTCCTCGGTCCCCGACGGCCTCGCAGTCGCATACGCCGCCCAGACCGGAGCCGCCGCCTCAGCCGCCGGCGCCCTCTTCACCGGCTACGCAGCCGGCACGGTCCTCGGCGAACTCGTCGTAGCCCGCTTCACGCCATCCACCCGCCGACGCCTCGTCGTCCCGCTCGTCCTCGCCAGCCAGCTCCCCGCGATCGCCTTCCTGGCAACGCCTTCCATCCCGCTGGCCGCCGTACTGCTGGCCGTCTCCGGCGCCGGCTACGCCTTCAACCAGGCCATCGACCCGATGATCCTCGCGACGGTCGAACCGTCGTACCGCGGCCGTCTGTTCACCATCCAGACCAGCGGCCTGATGGCCATCCAAGGCCTGAGCATCGCCCTCGGCGGCTTGGTCGGCACATTCCTGAAACCCAGCCTGACCATCGCCCTGTCCGGGATCCTCGGTACGACGATCACCCTGCTGATCGCCCGTCAGGCGCTGGAGCGGACCACCAGGGGAGCGGTGACGAGGCAACCTGGATGATCCGGATCGCCGTTGATCTCCCGGATCGCCCGGTCGAACAGCGCGGTGGCGATGTCGCGCAACGGGATCCGCGCGGTGGTCAGCGGGGTGTCGAGCATGCTCGCGAACGGGAAGTCGTTGAACCCGGTCACCGCGACGTCCTGGCCCACGGTGATCCCGCGCCGCTGCAACGCGCGCATCGCGACCACGGCGTACGCGTCGTTGTCCGCCACGAACACGTCCGGCGGATCCGTCTCCTCGACGTACGACGCCACGGCCTCGAGCGACCCGAACGACTCCACGACCGTGGCCGGGAACTCCCGCAGGAACCCCTCCTGCCGCTGATGCACCCACGGCAAAGCACTGTCGGTCGCCAGGTACACCGCCCGCGAACGACCGGTCGCCTGCAGGTGCCGGGCGATCCCGGCCATCGACGTCTCGTTGTCGACGTCGACCCAGCACTGCCGGTGCTGATGCCCGGTCCGCCCGAACGCGACGAACGGGAACGGCCGCTGGCTCAGGTACTCGATCCGGTCGTCGTGCGGCATCGTCTCGAGGACCACGATCGCGTCGACCTGCCGGGCCGCGATCAGCTTCTCGTACAGCGCGATCTCGGTCGCACCCTCGGTCGGTGTGGTGACGTGGACGCCGTACCCGGAGATCGCGGCCGACTTCACCAGACCGCCGAGCAGCCCGTGCAGGAAGCCGCCCAGGCCGGGGTTCTGGTCGCTGAACGCGTCGTCCTCGAGGTACAGCGGAAGCCCGATCACCTGGCTGCGTCCGGACGAGAGCGCCCGGGCGGCGTGGTTCGGGGTGTACCCGAGCTCCTTGATCGCGGCCCGCACCGTCTGCACAGTCGGCGGGCTGACCCGGTGCGGCGCGTTGAGCACGTTCGACACCGTCATCGCCGACACCCCGGCCAGCCGGGCGACGTCCGCGACCGTCGTCCGTCGTGGCTTCTGCTGCTGCGTCAATCCAGCCCCCTCAGTTCCGCACGATCCGCGCCAGTCCGGCCACGGGGACGTCGATCGCCCACACCTGCGGCGGTGTCGTCGTCCCCCGGTACACCTCCACGCCCGTGCAGTCCGACACTACGAGGTCGACCGGTCCAGAGCTGGCTCCTTCGACCAGGATGCGCGGTTCGCTGCCGCCGTTCACCACCACGACGGACCGGTCGGACTCACTCAAACGCACGACAGGGTTGGCGAAAACGGCCACCACGGTCGACCCACCGGCCGCTCGCACCTGCGTGTAGCGAGCATCCGGGCGCATCGGAGTCAGTACGCCGCCAAGCAGCACGTCGGCCTGATCACGCAGGAACCCGAGCCAGAACCGCACGACCTGCTGATGCTCCACCGGCAGCGCCTCGAGCTCCATCGACACCTGCGGCGTGCTGAACATCGCGCCGATGAACTGCTGTGCGACCGTCTCCGGAGCGGCCGACGGATGCCACATCAGCATGTCCGAGTGCACCGCCCGATCGCCGGCCAGCAGCCGCGCGTCGACCGTGCGGACCCTGTTCTCGACCGGGTCCATCGCGCAGTCGCCGGCCCGCAGGAACGTCCCGAACTGCCACAGCCGCGGGTGCACATAGTCCTGCCGGAACTCGATCAGCACGTCGCTCCGCAGCCGCCGCAACTCGTCGGTGATCGCCTGCAGGGTCGATTCGACGCCCTCGTCCAGCCCCGGGAGCTGCCAGGACGCCCACGTGTCGAGGAAATCGAGCTTCAACCCGTCCACACCCCAGTCGCGCACCGGCCGTACACACGACTCGACGATGTGCTCCCGCACCTCGGGCAGCCGTGGGTCCAGCACCGACGCCTCGAGGTGCTCGAGATGGCCGAGCGTGCTGTCCTTCAGGCTCTCCCAGGCCTTCGAGTGGGGACCGATCAACGGCGGCGCGAGCCACAGGACGTACCGCATCCCGAGGTCGTGCACCCGCCGTACGTGCTGGGTCATGTCGTGGAACGTCGGCTCCCAGTCGCCGCAGTACGCGTACCCGCGGCGAGTGTCGTCGGTCTGCCACCCGTCGTCGACGATCACGGCCTTGCAGTCGTACGACGCTCCGGAGCGCGCGTGTTGTTCGACGGACTCGGCGGAGACGTGCTGGTGGTCGCTGTACCAGGTGGAGTACATCGCCTGCCGGGCCAGCTCGGGCACCGGCGCGATCCGGTCACCCAGCTCGCGCGTCCAGTCGTCAGTCACGCCGCGCAGCGACTCGGCGAAGTGCAGACCGCCCAGGTCGATCCGCAGGGTGAAGCGATGCACGCCGTCGGTCGGCGCGATGTCGTCGACCGCCAGCTGGATCAGCTGCTCGGCGCTTTCCTCGTTGACGCCGATCGCGAAGTCGCAGCCGCGGACCGTCGACGACAGCGAGACGGTGAGCAGGCTCCGGTCCTGCGCGTCGACGAGAGCCGCCACCGGCGCCGATCGGACCGACCGGATGTCGCGGTGCGAACCCCAGTCGGTCGGCAGCTCGCGATGTGACGACTGAGTCGCCCGCCACAGGGTCACGGCGGAGTCGGCCGGCCAGGTCCAGCGCAGCTGCACGGCGCCGTCGGCGACCACGTCGTACCGCAGCACGCCGGGCCCGGAAGCCGGCAGCTCGGTGATCGAGTGGGCGCCGGCGACCGAACCGGTTCGGTGCGTGCGGCCGTCGGGGGAGCGGATGTCGAAAGTCGTCACGAGCTGGACTATAGCGGTAAAACCCGATGCCAAGAAGGTATTGACGGAATTCCTGGAGACTTCTAGTTTTAGCGCTAATATCCGATTCTCCGAGGAGTGGCCGTGCTGGCTGTCAGCTCCGACAACCCGATCGTCGAGGACGCCTTCGGCTGGGCCCGCAAGCGCGCGCTCGACTGGGTCCAGACCGGCGCCGCGCCGGGCAACCTGCCGTCGTACTGGGCCGGTTACCCGTCCCGGCCGCTGTTCTACTCCCGCGACGTCTGCCACCAGGCGGCCGGCGCGCACCTGCTCGGCCTGGACGCCGAGAACTTCGCGATGTTCCGGCACTTCGCCCGGTCGGCGACGCCGGCCCGGAAGTGGTTCCCGCTGTGGGCGTTCCACTTCGACGGCCGGATCGCCGAGATCGACTACCACCACGACGAACACTTCGTCCGGGAGATCCCCGCGGTGTTCGACCTGACCTACCGGGCGCTGGAACAGTACGACTGGACCGGCGACCGGCAGTGGCTCGACGACCCCGACCTGGCCGCGTACTACCGGCACTCGATCGGCGAGTTCGTCGACGCCCACGACGCCGACGGCGACGGCGTCCCGGAAGCGTCCGGCACCGGCGACATCTTCGTCGGCACCGCCACCTACAACGAGCAGGACGCGCCCCTCGTCGTCGCCGGTGACGGGCTCGCGCTGCAGTACGCCGTACTCCGCAAACTCGGCCTGGACGACCGGGCCGAGCGGATCCAGGCGATGTTCCTGGACGACTGGTGGAACGGCGAGTGGTTCGCGCGCGGCCGGACGAAGGCCGGGCTCGACTTCGGGTGGGGGCTGGAGTCGCACTGGATCGTCGCGATGACGGGGCTGAGCGGGACGGGTGCGAAGAACGAGCGATTCCTCGACTACCTGGAAGCGCAACTGGAGCAGCGGCCGCCGCAGAACATCGAGGCGTTCAGCTACCTGCCCGAGGTGTTCTTCCGGCACCGCCGGGACGAGTCGGCCTGGCGCTGGATCCAGTACCTGATCGACAGCCGTGACGACTACCCGGAGATCTCCTTCACCGTGGTCCAGCACCTGGTGGCCGGCCTGCTCGGCCTGGTGCCGGACGCGGCGGCGGCCGGCCTGACCATCGACTCCCACCTGCCCGCCGGCATCGGCCGGCTGACCGCCGACCACGTCCGGGTCGGCGGCTGGGACATCCGCATCAGCCAGCAAGGCCGGCACACCACCGAGATCACCGTGCACAGCGGACCGGCGCCGCTCACGGTCACCGTCGGCCAGGCCGCACCTTACCTCCTCGAACCCGGTCGGACCGCCCGGGTCAGCACTCAGAGCAAGGACCTTTCATGAAGCTTTCGCACCGCCTGATCCCGGCGACCGCCGCCGTACTGCTGGCTGCCGGCTGCGCCACCAGCAACCCACCTGCCGCCAGTGACTCCGGCGACTCCGCCGACATCAGCTTCTCGTTCTGGGGGACGAACTCCGAGGCCGCCTCGCTGAAGGCGATCGCGGCCGCGTTCGAGAAGGCCAACCCCGGCACGACGGTGACCACCAACTGGATCCAGTCCGACTACGAGCAGAAGCTGCAGACCTCGATCGCGGCCGGCACCCAGTCCACGGTGATGGAGATCAGCAACACCAGCCTGGCCGGGTTCGCGCCCAGCTTCGCCGAGCAGCAGGTGGACGCCGGCAAGTTCGTCCAGCCGAACATCTCCGAGTCGCTGAAGTACGACGGCAAGTACTACGCGATGCCGTTCACCGCCAAGCCGAAGGTGATGGCGATCAACGTGGACGCGTTCAAGGCCGCCGGGATCCCGTTGCCGAGCGCAACGACGCCGCTGACCCTGGAGGAGTACCGCGACGTCGCGGCGAAGCTGTCGCACGGGGAGGGCAAGAGCCGGGTCTACGGCGCGAGCAACCTGTGGTTCAAGGGCTGGCTGACCGCGGCCGGCGGCGGGTTCTACAACGCCGAGGCGACTGCCTGCACCTTCGGCGACGCGCAGGGCGTTCAGACCGCGCAGTACGTCGTCGACATGCAGAAGGACCGGTACGCGCCGACCTCGCTCGACGTCCAGGGACAGGACCAGGCGCAGTGGTTCGCGGCCGGGCGCCTTGGCACCTTCAGCGACTTCGGGCCGTGGACGGTCGCCGACTTCGCCAAGATCAGCAAGCCGAACTGGACGCTGGTCCCGGTCCCGGGCAAGGGATTCCCGATGGAGGTCGGCGGCCTGGCGATCTCGAAGACCGCGAGCGGCAAGCAACTGGAGACGGCGAAGAAGTTCGTCGAGTTCGCCAGCTCGAACCCGGACGCGCAGAACCAGCTGATCCAGGGCAACACCGCGCTCGGCGTCCCGATCATCGCCGAGTCGACCGGAACGCTGGAGAAGGTGCTGCCGGCCGAGCGGAACCTGGCCGCGTTCACCACCGCGATGAAGACCGGGCAGGTCAGCCCGTCGGTGCCGCGGGAGGCGCAGATCGCCGGCGACGCCGACAAGGGCATCACCAGCTACACGCCGCTCGGCAGCGGCAAGGACGACGTCGCGAAGATCCTGCCCGGGCTCAACGACAAGTGCACCGCCGCACTGAAGCAGTGAGGTAGCCGATGAACCCGACCATCGGCTGGATCCGGAGCCTCGCGGAGTCCTGGGGCGTCCCCGCCGTACTCGTGCCGCTGGTCCCGTTCCTGCTCCTGCTGATCGCCCTGTACGCCGTCATCGGACTGGCGGCGTACGGGGCGAAGCGGAAGTGGCCGCGGGCCGACAAGACGATCGCGTTCTGGCTGTTCGTGTCACCCTGGCTGATCGGCTTCGCGCTGTTCACGGTCGGCCCGATGCTGTCGTCGGTCTACGTCAGCCTGACGTCCTGGGACCTGATCACGCCGCCGCAGTTCGTCGGCTTCGCCAACTACACCGAGGCCTTCCAGGACCCGCGGGTCGCGCAGGCCTTGAAGGTGACCCTGCTGTACGCCCTGATCAGCGTGCCGCTGCAGACCGCGCTGGCCTTCCTGGTGGCGTTGCTGCTGAACGCGGACCTGCCCGGGATGCGCTTCTTCCGGACCATCTGGTACCTGCCGAGCCTGGTGTCCGGTGTGGCCCAGATGGTGCTGTTCCTGTGGGTGTTCAACCCGCAGTACGGGCTGGCCAATGATGTGCTGGGCAAGATCGGTATCGAAGGACCCGGCTGGTTCAGCGACGCGTCCTGGGCGCTGCCGACAGTGATTCTGATGAGTCTGTGGACGGTCGGCGGAGCAATGGTGATCTACCTGGCCGGGCTCAAGGACGTGCCGACCAACCTGTACGAGGCTGCGGCCCTCGACGGCGCCGGTCCGGTACGGCTGTTCTGGCACGTGACGCTGCCGCAGCTGTCACCGATCATCCTGTTCAACGCGCTGACCGGGATCATCGGGTCGCTGCAGATCTTCACCCAGGGCTTCATCGCGAACGGCGGCCCGAAGGACTCGCTGCTGTTCTTCGTCTACTACCTCTACGACAACGCCTTCCAGAACTTCCGGATGGGCTACGCGTCCGCGCTGGCCTGGATCCTGTTCGTCGTCATCCTGGCGCTGACCGCGGTGACGCTGCGGGGGAGCGCGTTCGCCGTGTACTACGAGACCGAGCTGTCGGTCCGCCGCAGGAGGAAGAACCGATGACCGCGCTGGCAGAGCCCCGTCCGGCGGTGGCGATCCCTACCGACCGGCCGTACTGGCGCCGGAACGTCTCACTCACGATCGTGCTGTACGTCGTCCTGGTGCTCGGGTCGATCGCGTTCGTCTACCCGTTCCTCTGGATGATCGCGACCTCCCTGCGGTCGCTCGCCGGGGTGGGGAGCTCGGGCGCGAGCGTAGTGCCGGAGGAGTTCCTGTGGGACAACTACTCCCGGGCCGTGACGTCGTTCCCGTTCTGGCGGTACGCGCTGAACTCGGTGCTGACCACGTTCATCCCGATCGTCGGGACGGTGTTCTCCTGCGCGCTGGCCGGGTTCGCGTTCGCGCGGTTGCGGGTGCGGTTCTCCGGCGTGGTCTTCGCGGTCGTGCTGGCGACCATGCTGCTGCCGGGGGAGGTGACGATGGTGCCGCAGTTCATGCTGTTCAACAACCTCGGCATGATCGACACGCTGTACCCGCTGATCCTGCCGGCGTTCTTCGGGTCGCCGTTCTACATCTTCCTGTTCCGGCAGTTCTTCCTGCGGATGCCGGGCGAGCTGGCCGACGCGGCGGTGGTGGACGGGTGCGGCTGGTTCAAGATGTTCCTGCTGGTGTACCTGCCGCTGGCCCGGCCGGCCATCGTGGCGGTGTCGATCCTGCTGTTCATGGGCTACTGGAACAACTTCCTCGGCCCGGCGATCTACATCAACTCCGACGAGTGGAAGACGCTGCCACTGGCGCTGGCCGGCTTCCAGTCCGTCAACGGCACCGACACGCCGTTGCTGATGGCAACCTCCGTGCTGATCACGCTGCCCTGCCTGCTGGTGTTCTTCGTCGCCCAGAAGCAGATCACCAACGGGATCACCTTCAGTGGCGGCAAGTAGTCAGCCGATCGGTTGATCCGGCTATCCGAGTGGGCGGTACGCCGGGAGCGCCTCGGCGAGCGTGGGGTAGTGGGTGGGCGTGATCGTCCGCATCAGGTCCGCGAGCCATTTCGCGGCACCCGACGTACGCACCCATCCACCATGCTCGACGGCCAGATCGTGGGCGATGGACAGTACGTCGATTCCGGCCGGCTCCATCACGGTGACGCGGCGCAGATCCACCACGAGCTTCGGCAACTTGGTGGTGATCACGTGTGTGAGCTCGTACTCGAACGCCGGCGCCGTCACCAGGTCAACCTGACCGGCGACCCGGACCACCGCACATTCACCCACCGCGCTCCACCCACACACAAACGGCCCACTCACCTCGGTGGGCCGCCGCGAAGCCCCGACCACCCGAGGCTTTCGCGCATACCTCTCCACAGAACTCACAACATCTCCTCGATCCGGCACGGCGACCAGACCCAGCAGATCGCCTCACACCCCCGAAGTACCCACCACTAATCCCCGGCGAGCTCGATCAGCATGGGGAGGTGGTCGGAGGCGGCGGCCAGGTCTTCCCTGGTGGCGGGGGTTGGGAGGATGCGGCCGGAGAGGTTGGGGGACAGGTGGGCGCCGTCGATGCGTTTGTGGGGGTTGCTCGAGCTGAAGGTGGGGCCGGCGTCGGCGCCGAGGTCGGTGAGGCCTTCTTCGGCGAGGCGTTTCCAGATCGGGCCGTCGGGTTCCTCGTTGAGGTCGCCGACCAGGAGGTACGGCGTGCCGAAGGAGCGGCAACCGCGGAGCACCTGCTCGAGTTCGTGCTCGCGGCCGCGGATGTGCAGGCCGAGGTGGCAGACGATCAGCGCCAACTCGACGGTCCCGAGGATGACCCGGCCGCCGACTGCGCCGCCGGGGAGCTGGGTCGCGATCAGCCGGAGCCGGCGGCGGACGAACGGGCGCCAGATCCGCCAGTGCAGCGGTTCGGCCAGTTCGGTGCCGTCGGCAACCAGGATCGCGTTGCGTGCGGACGCGGCGACGTATGTCATCCCGAAGCTCGCCGCCATCGCCCGGCGTCTGCGTCGCGTGCCCCACCAGGTCGGCGCCTCCTGGACGAGCATCACGTCCGGCGCGCACGCCTTCACCACCCGGGCCAGCGCCTCCCGGTCGTCACCCCACCGATGCACGTTGTACGACAGCACCCGCAGGGTTGGACCGGACATCATGCGTCGTGGTCGCCGTTCAGGTCGGCGTGGTGGATCGGGTCAGGCGCCGTACGCATGCCGGTACGGCGGCTTGCCGACTTGCGGGCTGCTCTCTCGAGACGGGTGGTGCGGTTGCGGGCCGCCGCGGTCTTCGCGGTGACCGCGTTCGTCTTGACCCGGACGCGACGCAACCAGGTCGCCTCCTCGCGGGCCAGGTCGGCGGCGCCGACCAGGCCGGCCTCCGGACCGAGGACGGCGCGCACGATCCGCGCCTCCGGCCGGAACCCGCGACCGGTCAGCGTCCGCTTGAACGCCTCCCGGGCCGGCGCCAGCAACAGCTCACCGGCGTCCGAGACGCCACCGCCGATCACGAAGGTGCCCGGATCCAGCGCGGCGGCCAGGTTGGCCAGGCCGATCCCGAGCCAGCGGCCGACGTCCTCGAGCAGCTCGACCGCGACCGGGTCGCCGTCCTTGGCCAGCTCGGTCACCATCGGCCCGTTGATCTTCCGCGGATCGCCTTCGGCCCGGCGCAGCAGATTGTGCGCGACCGGCGAACCGGACAGCGCCAGCTCCCGCGCCTCCCGGGTCAGCGCGTTGCCGGAGGCGTACTGCTCCCAGCAGCCGCGGTTGCCGCACTCGCAGCGGTGCCCGCCCGGCACGACCTGCATGTGCCCGAACTCACCCGCGATGCCGAACTTCCCGCGCTGCAGCGACCCGTCGTTGAGGATCGCGCCGCCGATGCCGGTGCCGAGCGTCACGCAGACCAGGTGGCTCTCGCCCTGGCCGCCGCCGAACCGCCACTCCGACCAGGCCGCGGCGTTCGCGTCGTTCTCGACCACGACCGGCAGCCCGAGCCGGCGCTCGACCGCGTCCCGCAACGGCTCGTGCCGCCAGGCCAGGTGCGGGGCGAACAGCACCGACGAGCGGGTCCCGTCGACGAACCCGGCCGCGCCGATGCCGACCGCGATCACGTCGTGCCGAGACTCCAGGTCGCGGACGATCTCCGCGATCGCGTCCTCGGTCTCCTTCGGGTCCTTCGTCGGCGTGTCCCGGCGCAACCGGTCCAGGATGTTGCCCTCCGGGTCGACCACGCCGGCAGCCACCTTGGTGCCGCCGATGTCGATCCCGATCGTCAAAGCCTGCGTCAGAGCCACCGCACGACCCTCCTCGCCGTACCCCCGACCCCCGCCGGTCTATATCCAGTATCCACCGTCGTCAGGTCGCCGAGATCGGGCGGCGGGCCAGGTCGGCGGCGCCGATCAGGCCGGCGTCGTTGCCGAGCTCGGCCAGGCCGAAGGTCGGGTGCGGCCGGTTGGACTTGGCCGGCAGATGCCGCTCGAACGCGACCTGGGCCGACTTGAGCAGCAGGTCCTTGGCCGCACTCACGCCGCCGCCGATCACGACCACGCTCGGGTCGAACAGCGTCACGATGCTCGCCAGGCCCTCGCCCAGCCAGCGGCCGAGGTCGTCCAGCAGCTCGACCGCGCACGGGTCGCCCGCGGCGGCCGCGTCGGTGATCATCGGCCCGGTGAGCTCCGCCGGGTCGGTGATCCCGCAGACGCTCAGCATCTGCGCGGCCGCGAGCGACCCCGACTCCGCCTGGGCCCGGCCTTCCCGCACCAGCGCCCGGCCCGACGCGTACTGCTCCCAGCACCCGCGGGCGCCGCACCCACACCGATGTCCACCCGGTACGACGCGCATGTGTCCGAGCTCGGCCGCGACACCGTGCTCGCCACGCAGCAGCTCGCTGTCGATCACCACCCCGCCACCGATCCCGGTGCCGACGGTGATGCAGACCATGTGCTCGACGTCCTTGGCCGCGCCGAAGGCGAACTCGCCCCAGGCGGCCGCGTTCGCGTCGTTCTCGACCACGACCGGGATCTTCAGCGTCTCCGCGACCCGGGCGCCGAGCGGCTCGTCCCGCCAGGCCAGGTTCGGCGCGAACAGCACCGTCGAGCGGTCGGACGACACGAACCCGGCAGCGCCGATGCCCACCGCCTCGATGTCGTTCCCGGCGATCAGTTCTGCGGCCGCGTCGCAGATCGCGGCGGCGGTCTTGTCGACCGAGTCGGCCGGGGTGTCACGCTGCGTCCGCGCGCCGATCGTGCCGTCGTCGCCCACGACGCCGGCTGCGATCTTCGTTCCGCCGACGTCGATGCCGATGGTCAGTCCCATGGTTCGGGGTCCTCACTCACGTCGATCCGGTCCACCCGGGGCCGGCTCGGCTCCTCCTCTTGCTGTGAGGATCGCGACGCTGCGTCCTCCCGCGCCTGCCTGGCGGCCTCGGCGGCTGCCTCCAGCAACGACCGCACCGACCCGAGCACGTGCGCAGCCGCCGTCGACAGCTGCTCGATGGTCTCCGGGCTGGTGTTGCGCACCTTGTGGATCAGCTGGCACACAGGGCACCACTGACAGTCCGGCCCGAGCTTGTGCTCATGCGGCTCGTCCACCGCGGCTTCCGCCGTACCCTTCGTGTCGGCCGCGTTCTGCAGTATGGCGAACAGCTTGGCAGCCTCCTCGGCGACAGAACCGATGGGGTCTTTGGTCACCGGCCCTCTCCGATCGCGGCTTCGCGTTCGCGGCGTTGGGCGTGGTACTCGGCTGTCAGGCCTTGCGCCAGCTCTTGCGCCGACTCCAGCGGCCCGGCTCCACTTGGTACGTCGTTGGGCACCGAGCGAGCGAGCTCCCGCGGAGCGAACCGCACCTGCAGCCGGCCGTCGTCCAGCCGCGCGCCCGCGACCACACCACGCGCCAGTGCGGCCGGCAGCGGCAGCACGCGGCGGTAGGACCCGACCGTGATGATCAGCTCGTCGCCGTGCCGCGCCAGCTCCAGCTCACTGGCGGATGCCAGCGGCAACGGCATCGTCAGCGTGTACGTGCGGCCGTCGGTGTCGATGTGCCGGTCCACCCACAGCGAGGTCTCGTCCGTCGCACGGGCGAACGGGTCGTCCCCGCCGTACATCTCGACGGCGAACGCGGCCAGCTCCTCCACACCCACCGGCTCACAGACCCGGTACGGCGACTCCCAGATCGGCAGCGGCCGGAACGAGTCGGCGACCTCTTCGAGGATCCCGCGCTGCGCCGCGACCCACTGACGCCGCCAGCTGTCCGCACCGGCGGCGGGGAACACCCGGTTCGCCACCACGCCGTCCACTCGGTAGCCGTAGAGCGACAGCCGGGTCAGCGAGCGCCGCGCCTCGGCCACGACCACGGTCTCCGGCGTGAGCACCAGCCGCACGGACGCGTCCGGCCCGGCCAGCAGCGTCTTGATGTCCGACAGGTCGCTCTGCAGCCGCCGCAACGCGTCGAAGACGGTGTCGTCCGGCATCGGCAGCGCCGACCCGCGGCTGAGGAACGGCCGGAAGGTCCGCATCACCTTGCGCTCGGCGTTGAAGATGCGGTCCATGTACCAGTTGAGCGCCTCGGGCAACGCAAGCAGCCGCAGCGTCTCCGCCGTCGGCGCGCAGTCGACCACGATCACGTCCCAGCGGCCGGACCGGACGTGGTCGCGCACCTCGAGCAGCGCGAGCACCTCCTCGGCGCCGGGCAGCACGGTCAGCTCCTCGGCCTCGATCGGGTCCACCCCGACCATGTGCAGCACCGACCGCAGGTACGACTGGATGTCGCCCCAGGACCGCTCGAACCGGCGCTGCGCGTCGATCTGCTGGACGAACAGCAGGTCGTCGATCTCGGTCGGCTCACCGCCGACCTCGGAGTCGAACGCGTCCGACAGCGAGTGCGCGGCATCGGTCGACAGCACCAGCGTGCGCAGCCCGCGCAACGCGGCGAGCGTGGCAGTGCCCGCGGCGGAGGTCGTCTTCCCGACGCCGCCCTTACCTGTGTACAGCAGAACCCGGGTCACTGGATCAGGACTCGACGCGCTTCTTCAGGCCCTTGAGAGCCGTGTCGATGATGACCTTCTCCGCCTTCCGCTTGAGCATCCCGATCATCGGGATCGCCACGTCCACGGCCAGCCGGTACGTCACCTCGGTGCCCTCCGCCCCCAGGTCGCGCAACACGTACGCGCCGTCCATGCCCTTCACCATCTTGGCCTGCACCAGCGTCCAGGTCACCTCGTTGCGGGACCAGGTGTAGTCCAGCGTGTACTCGTCCGAGATCGCCCCGGCGTCCACCTTGAACCGCACCTGCTTCGGCCGGCCCGCCTCGTCGGTGGACAGCACCTCGGTCTCCCGCATCGAGTCGGCCCACTCCGGGTACGCCGCGAAGTCCGCGATCACCGTCATGATCTCTTTCGGAGTCGCGTTCACCACGATGGTCGAGGTGGTCTGTTCCGCCATCGATTCACCTCTTAGCTGCCGTGACGTGTGGAGCGGAGTCGCCGGTGGGCCGGTTCCCTCCCCGGAGACTATCGCGGGATCGGACCCGGTACGGCGCTCGCCCGCGGCGCGGCCCGCCTCGACTTCGTCCTTGAACCGCCACAGCCGCTCCCGGTACTGCGCGACGTACCGCTCCCGGAGCCTGTTCAGGGCCCGGCCGCGGACCGGTTTCGCCGGGTCGACACGCAGGTACCAGTGCACCACGACCCCGTCCCGGACCCGCTCCAGCCACCACTCCGCCGTACCGGTCGCCGCACCGGTCACGGACCAGCGGACACCCTCCAGGCCGCGCCGCTCGGACGGCGTCAGGATCAGGTCCGGCCACCACTCCCGCCACAGGGTGTCCGAACCGAGCCGCTCGGCGACGTAGGCTGGATCAGCAACGACCAGGTCGTCGCAACTGATGTCGAGCGTGGGCATTGCTGAGGGGCACCTGTTCCTTGAGTCACATGAACCTGGCTACTTCTGGGTAGGTGACTGTAGCGTGCGCCGGAAGTCGACGATTCGTGACCGACTAGGAGACGACGCGGATGCGTGAGTACACCGTTCCTGCTGTGACCGAGCCACCCACGGGGAGCCTGAGCGACCCGGTCTGGGCGAACGCGTCCTCTCATCCTGACACCGCGGTGTTCAGCCGACGTGCCGAGGGAGGCTGGCTGGACATATCCGCCGCCGAGTTCGCGCGCCAGGTGACCGCGGTCGCGAAGGGCCTGATCGCGGCCGGCGTGAAGCACGGCGACCGGGTCGCCCTGCTGAGCGCGACCCGGTACGAGTGGACGCTGGTCGACTACGCGCTCTGGAGCATCGGCGCGGTCACGGTGCCGATCTTCGAGACCTCGTCGGCGTCGCAGATCCAGTGGATCCTGACCGACTCCGAGGCAGTCGCCGCGGTGGTCGAGACCGCCGCGCACGGCGCCGTGGTGGAGTCCGCCCGGGCCGACGCGCCCGCACTGCAGGAGATCTGGCAGCTCGAGGCCGGCGCGGTCGAGGAGCTCACCGTCCTCGGCCAGCAGGTCTCCGACGCCGAGTTCGACAAGCGCCGTACGGCGGTCGAGCCGGGCGACCTGGCGACGCTGATCTACACGTCCGGGACGACGGGCCGGCCGAAGGGCTGCAAGATCAGCCACGCGAACTTCCTGGACGAGCTCAACCCCGCGGTGAAGGTGCTGGACGACCTGTTCGACGCGAACGGCGCGAGCACGCTGCTGTTCCTGCCGCTGGCGCACGTGTTCGCCCGGATCATCCAGGTCGGCTGCGTGATGATGCGGGTCAAGCTCGGACACAGCGCGGACATGAAGACCCTCGTCGAGGACCTCGGCGCGTTCAAGCCGACGTTCATCCTGAGCGTGCCGCGGGTGTTCGAGAAGGTGTTCAACTCGGCCAGCCAGAAGGCGCATGCCGAGGGCAAGGGCAAGATCTTCGACGCCGCCGCGGACACCGCGATCGCGTACTCGCGGGCGCAGGACAAGGGCGGCGCGTCGTTCGGTCTGAAGGCCAAGCACGCGCTGTTCGACCGGCTGGTGTACGGCAAGCTGCGGGCCGTCCTCGGCGGCCAGGTCCAGTACGCCGTCTCCGGCGGCGCGCCGCTCGGTGACCGGCTCGGCCACTTCTTCCGCGGCATCGGCGTACCGGTGCTGGAGGGCTACGGCCTGACCGAGACCACCGCCGCGGTGGCGGTGAACCTGCCCGACGACATCCGCATCGGCACCGTGGGCCGGCCGCTTCCTGGTGTGACGGTCGGCGTCGCGGAGGACGGTGAGCTGTGCTTCAAGGGCGGCCAGGTGATGCTCGGTTACTGGGAGAACGACGACGCGACCGCGGCCGCGATCGACGCCGACGGCTGGTTCCACACCGGCGACCTCGGTGAGTTCGACGTCGACGGGTTCATCAAGATCACCGGGCGGAAGAAGGAGATCCTGGTCACCGCCGGCGGCAAGAACGTCGCCCCGGCCGTGCTCGAGGACCGGATCCGCCTGCATCCGCTGGTCAGCCAGTGCATGGTGGTCGGCGACGGCAAGCCGTTCATCGCCGCTCTGGTCACGATCGACCCGGAGACGATCGTGCCGTGGGCGTCCGAGCGCGGCAAGCCCACCGACGTCCCGTCGCTGGTGGGCGACGAGGACCTGATCGCCGAGGTGCAGAAGGCCGTCGACGACGCCAACGACGCCGTCTCCAAGGCCGAGGGGATCAAGAAGTTCACCATCCTCCCGAACGACTGGACCCAGGAGTCCGACGAGCTCTCCCTCAAACTCTCCCTCCGCCGCCACATCGTCATGCGCAACCACGCCGCCGACGTAGAAGCCCTCTACGCCAAGTAAGAATCGGTCAGCGCCTGAGGAACAGCAGGACTGCCAGGACTCGGCGGGACTCGGCGCCGGTGGTGGGGATGCCGAGTTTGGTGAAGATGCTGGAGACGTACTTCTCGACTGCGCGGACGGTGATGACCAGGCGGTCGGCAATGCCCTGGTTGGAGTTGCCGGCGGCCATCAGGGCGAGGACCTCGCGTTCGCGCGGCGTGAGCTGGTCCAGGGGGTCGTCGGTACGGCGGCGGGACAGCAGCGTGGACACGATCTCCGGGTCGATCGCCGAGCCGCCGGCCGCCACTCGCCGTACCTGGGCCAGGAAGTCGGGGACGTCGCTGATCCGGTCCTTCAGCAGGTAGCCGACGCCTTCCGCGGAGTCGGCGAGGAGCTGCATCGCCAGCCCCGGTTCGACGTACTGCGAGAGCACGAGTACGGCGATCCCGGGATGCCGGGACCGGATGTCCACGGCGGCGCGGAGCCCTTCGTCGGTGTGGGTCGGCGGCAGCCGAATGTCAACAATCACAACGTCGGGCAAGTGCACTCGCAGTACGGCGCGCAGCTCGTCGGCGTCGCCGCAGCGCGCGATCACGTCGAATCCGGCGTCGCCGAGGAGCCGGGCGAGTCCTTCCCGCAGCAGCACGCTGTCCTCGGCGATCGCTACCCGCACGGCAGCTCCGCCCGAAGCCGGGTGCCCGCACCGCGCGGAGTCCAGATCCGCAGCCGGCCACCGAGAGACTCGACGCGATCGGCCAGACCGCGCAACCCGCTGCCGCGCTCGGTGTCCGCACCACCGATGCCGTCGTCAACGACCTCGACCACGAGCACGCCGCCGGCCACGTGCACGTCCACGCTCGCGGTCCGCGCCTGGGCGTGCTTGCCGATGTTGGTGAGGCTCTCGCTCACCACGTAGTACGCGGCGACCTCTACAGCCTCCGGCAGCCGCTCGACCAGCTCCACCTTCAGCTCGACCGGCACCGGTGCTCGGGCGGCCAACGACTCCAACGCGACCGCGAGTCCATGCGCGGTCAGTACGGCGGGATACAGACCGCGGGCGACATCGCGCAGTTCGTCGAGGGACACCGCGATCTCCTTGCGCGCCTGACTCAGCAAGGCCTTCGCCGCCGGATCCGACCCGAGTCGCGTCTCCAGTACGCCGAGATCGAGCGAGAGCGAGACGAGTCGCTGCTGGGCGCCGTCGTGCAGGTTGCGCTCGAGCCTCCGCCGTTCCTGCTGGCCGGCCTCGAGCACCCGAGCCCGGGATCCGCGGAGCTCGTCGACGTTCGCCCGCAACTCGGCCTGCAGCCGCCCGGTCTCGATCGCGATCGCGGCCGCGGCACTGACCGCATCGAGCAGATCGGGCTCCTCGTTGAGAGCCGGGTGGTGCAGCAACGCCGCGACCCGCATTCCGTCGCGCTCGATCATCGTGACCCGGTCCGGATCGGCCGGGAGGTCCACCGGTCGGCCGTCCTGGTCCGCCCAACTGCCGAACTGCGGCAGCCAATAGACCAGGTCCACCGACGGATCCCGCAGTGCGTGCGCCAATGGGCCGCGCAGGTCGAGCGGGTCGGCGCGCAACGCGAGTACCAGGTCGCCAACCGCCGTACGCGCGAGCCGAGCCTGCAGCAGACCGCCGAGATATGCGAGCGGCGCGAGACCGATCAAGGCCAGGCTGACCGACCGGACCGCCGGGAACGCCGGCCCTTCGAAGACACCGACGACGAGCAGCACGGCGATCATCAGCAACCCGAGCATGAACGCGTCGTCGAGCAGCGCCAGCGACCGACGCAACGGCCTGCCGTCCGCGCGCCGCCGTGCGATGAGCAACCCGACGCCGGTGAGCGCGACGCCACTGATCACGAGCAACTCGATCGCGTGCAGCGGACCGGCCACCTCAGGTACGTCGGCGATCGTCAGCAGATGCCCGCCGCCGGGCCCACCGAGCAGCATCACCAACAGCTGAACGCCGAGCGCGAAGACGTACCCGGTTCCGACCAGCACCCGCTCGTACCCATGCCGCAGCCGGCCCGCCGGAAACGCCAAGCTGACATGGACGACCAGCACCAGCGGCACCAGGTCGAGCGCCTGTCCGATCGTGTGGGGGAGTGCCGCGCTCGACCAGATCAGCGTGCTCGCCAGCACGCCGAACCCGGTCACGATCATCAGCGGCCCGAACCGGTTGGCCGGCCGGCGCGTCCAGGCGATCAGCCCGCTCCCGGCGTACGACGTGGCGATCCAGAGGATCAGGGCCGCGTGCAGCGGATCGGTTCCGCCGGCCGCGGCGAGCGCGATCGCAGCACCGATCGCGACCAGCAGAGCGGCCGTCGTCAGCACCAGCACGGGTCTCGTCGGCATCGGTTCCCCTCGTTCAAGCTACGCCCGGGGCCGGGTGATGACCAGAAACCCGAACCCCCGATCGGCCAGCCGGCCGCCTTACCGCCCGGCTCCCGCGCTGCCAGCGTGGAAAGGGATCGGAGGGGGTCGGAGCGATGAAGACGCGGATCATCCAGGACGAGCCGGCGAAGGCTCAGGTCACCACGAGCCTGCTGGCGGAGATACGCCGTACCGGGAGGTTCACTCCGGTCGCGTCGTACCAGGTGTTCGGCTACGTCTGCGCGGCCGTGCTCGTGCTGAGCGGACTGGTTCACGTGGTCGTCTTCCTCGTCGACGGCGGGCCGTGGGAGGGGCCGGTGTCGTGGCGGAAGCCGATCGTGTTCGGGCTGTCGTTCGGCATCACGCTGGCGACGATCACCTGGCTGATGAGCTTCCTGCGGTCCGGTCGGGTCGGCGGCTGGATCGTCGTCGGGATCTTCGCGCTCGCGTCGCTGGGTGAGGTGTTCCTGGTCTCGATGCAGACCTGGCGTGGGGTCGCGTCGCACTTCAACGAGACCACCGCGTTCGACGGGTCGGTGTTCTCGTTCATGGGGATGCTGGTCGCGGTCCTGGTGCTGGTGACGGTCTACGTGACCGTGCGGTCGTTCGTCCGGATGGACGCGCCGACGTCGCTCGCCTGGGCGATCCGGCTGGGGCTGCTGCTGATGCTGGTGAGCCAAGGGGTCGGCGCGCAGATGATCGCCGAGGGCGGCAACACCTTCGGTACGGCGGGTGCCCTCAAGGTGCCGCATGCCGTCACGCTGCACGCCGTCCAGGTCCTGCCGGCGTTGGCGATCCTGCTGCTGGTGTCCAGGTCGAGCGAGCGTCGGCGGGTCCGCCTCGTCGTCCTCGGCGCGGTCGGGTACGCCGTCCTGATCGCGTCGACGATGGTCCAGACGTACGACGGCCGCGGTCCACTCGACCTCAGTCCGCTGACGACCGCGCTGGCCTTGACCGGCGTCATCCTGCTGGCCGGCGTCGTCGTGGTGGCGCTGCTTGGGGTCAGGCGATCAAGAAGCGGTTGACCTCGTTGATCAGGACCGGCCAGGCGGGTTCGTGTTCGGTGATGATGTGGTTTGCGCTGTTCAGGAAGACCAGGCGGCTGCCGGGGATGAGCTTGGCGAGTTCGTGGGCCTGCGATTCGGGTACGCGGATGTCGTCGCGGGAGTGCACGATCAGGGTCGGGCAGCGGACCCGCGGGGCGACGGCCGAGACGTCGATGTGGGCGAAGGCGTCGAGGAAGCGGACGACGTTCTCCACCGAGGTCGTGGCTCGCTGGAGCTCGTTGAACGCATCCCACGTCTCCCGGGGCGCATCCGGCAGGAACTGGCTGGCGAACACCTGCCGGAACGCGGCGTCGCCGCGCCGCCAACTCACCTGGCCCAGCGTGAGATCCAACGACGCCTCCTGCCGCTCCTCCTCGGTTCGCGCCCGGGCCAGCCGGCCGCGGCAGTAGGCGCCGACCAGGACGAGCTGGCTGACCCGGTCCGGGTGCCGTTCGGCGTACTTGATCGCCACCGCGCCGCCCTGGGAGACGCCGAGCAGCGGGAACTGGTCGACGCCCGCTGAGTCGGCGACCAGTTCGAGATCCTCGACCCAGGCGTCGAGGCCGAACTCGGTCACGTCCCAGTCCGACAGTCCGCAGCCGCGTTCGTCGTACCGGATCAGGCGATGGGCGCCGGCGAGCCACTGGATCCAGTGCCGCCAGATGATGCTGCTCCACTCGTGATCGAGATGGGTCAGCCAGTTCGCGGCCTTCACCAGCGGCGGTCCCTCGCCGCAGATCGCGTACGCGAGCCGAACGCCGTCGGGGGAGTCGCAGTAGTGGATCTCCTGCGTCTGGCACTCGGCCGGAAGCGCTGACTCGCCGATCACCTCGACCGGGGCGACGAAGCGATAGCCGACGCCGTGCACGGTGGCGATCACCTCTTGCCGGTGCCCGTCGTCGCCCACTGCGCGGCGGGCGTCCTTGAGTCGAGTGGTCAGCGCGGAGTCGCTGATGAAGCGGTTGCCCCAGACGACGTCGAGAAGCTCGATTTTCGGGACCACGCGGTCGCGGTGCTCGATCAGGTGGACCAGGACACCGAAGACCTGGCGCTCCACGCGCACCGGATCGCCGCCCCGCCGGAGCTCGAACCCGCGGGGATCCAGCTCGCAGCCGTGGAAGCGGTACATCCGCAGGTCCCCTCTTCCGAGAGTGTGCCACTCTCCAGCCCTTCTCGGGACGGTCTGCAGAACTTCTTCATGACTCGCCCGCGCCCCGGCTGCCAGCGTGATCCGAACGGGTTCGCGGCCAGGGGGTGGCCGGCCCGCCTCCATTCCGGGGGGAATCAGCATTCCGAGGGGGAATCAGCAATGTACGACGACCGACTGGGCCACGCCGTGGTGATCGGCGGAAGCATGGCCGGCATCCTGACCGCACGCGTTCTGAGCGACCGCTTCGAGCAGGTCACCGTGATCGAACGGGACCAGTTGCCGGACGGGCCGGACGTCCGCAAGGGGGTGCCGCAGGCGCGTCACCTGCACGCGTTCTGGGCCGGCGGGATGGAGGTCGTCGAGCGATTGCTGCCTGGTGTCGAGCGGGACCTGCTGGCGGCGGGCGCCGTACCGATCGACCTGCCGACGGAACTGGCGTGGCTGACGCCGGCCAGCCGGTGGACCCAGCAGTTCCCGGCGACGCAGCGCCTGGTCTCGGCGACTCGTTCGCTGCTCGAGTGGATCGTGCGGAGTCACGTCGAGAAGGTCGGCAACCTCAGCTTCTACACCGACCATGAGGTGACCGCGCTCAGGCTTGGCGCGTCCGGCGAGGTCGCGGGGCTGACGCTGCGCGGCCGGCACCCGGGTACGACGGCCGACCTGCCTGCCGACCTGGTCGTCGACGCGAGTGGGCGCGGGTCGAAGCTGCCGGACTGGCTCGGGGAACTCGGGTTCGCGGCTCCGGAGGAGAGCATGGTCGACTCGTTCCTCGGTTACGCGACGCGGCTGCTGGAGATCCCGGACGGGTTCAGCGCCCGCTGGAAGGCCGTCTACATCCAGAACGCGCCGCCCGTCCAGCCGCGTGGCGGCATCATGTTCCCGATCGAGGGCAACCGCTGGGTGCTGACGCTGATCGGCGGCGGCCGGGACTACCCGCCGACCGACGACGACGGGTTCCGGGAGTTCGCGGGGACGCTGCAGAGTCCGCTTTTGTCGGACGTGCTCGACGTCGCCGCGCCGGTCTCGCCGATCTGGGGCTACCGCCGGACCAACAACCGCTGGCGGCACTACGAGAAGCTCGCGATGCCCGGCCGCCTGGTCGTGGTCGGAGACAGTCTGTGTGCCTTCAACCCGGCGTACGGCCAAGGGCTGACGGTCGCCGCGAAGGAGGTGGATGTGCTCGCGGACGTTCTCGCCGACTGCCGATCCAGTGCCGACCTGCCGCGTGCCCTGACGGGCGCCCAGCGATCGATCGCCGGCCGCGTCAAGGGTCCCTGGATGCTGGCCACCGGCTCGGACCTGCGCTACCCGACAACCGTCGGCGCCCGCCAGACCCGAATGGACAAGCTCGTCAACAGGTACCTCGACCGCGTCCTCACCGCCGTCTCCGACGACCGGGTGGTCAGCGCCGCCTTCCTCCGCGTCCTGAACATGTACGACGACCCCCAGGCGCTCTTCTCGCCCCGCCTCATGCCGCGCGTCCTCCGCCGCCCCCGCCGGTCCGTCCCCGTCTCGAACGCGTTCACCATCGCGGAGGAAACATCGGATGTTTCAGACGTAAAGGTCTAGCTAGCCCCCGCCAACGCCGTTAGGATCCCGGGGATTCATAGGATCTGTTCCGGGAGGCAGTGTGACGGCGCAGCGGCTGTACTACGACCGGCCGGCGGGGGAGTGGGTGGAGGCGTTGCCGCTCGGGAACGGGCGGATCGGGGCGATGTGCTTCGGTGCGGTCGGGGCGGACCGGATCGCCCTCAACGACGAGACCTGCTGGTCGGGGAGCCCGGAGACGGCGCGGTTGCTGTCCACGCCGCTCGGCGCCACCGGGGCCGAGGCGGTCGACGAGGCGCGGGCTGCGCTTGCGGCCGGGGAGATCGAGCGGGCGCACGAGTTGGTCCGCGGGTTCCAGGCCGGCCATTCGCAGGCGTACATGCCGTTAGGCGACCTGGTGCTCGATCTTCAGGTCGGCGACGCCACGCCGACGTCGGACGACGCGACGCAGTACGGGCGGATTCTTGATCTCGACACTGCGACGGCGACGGCGTCATACGAGGTCGGCGGGGTTGAGGTCCGGCAAGACGTCTTCGTGAGCGCGCCGGCCGGAGTGCTCGTACTGCGGATGACTGCCTCGCAACCGGTGACGCTGACCGCGCGGCTGACCTCGCAGCTGCAGTCACGACCGCATGCAATCCCCAACGGGCTCGGCCTACTCCTGCAGGCGCCGGCGAACGTCGCCCCGCCGAGCCGCGACGCGGTCGATCCGGTCCGCTACTCCGACGGCGCCGACCGCGGCATGGCAGCGGCCATCGCCCTCCGCACCCGGACCGACGGCGAGGTGACGGCGACCGACACCGCCCTCACCATCAGCCACGCCACCGAGCTCACCCTGGTCCTCTCCACGGCCACCGGGTACGACGGTCCGTCGACCCCACCCAGCCGCACGGCCGAGGAATGCCTCGCCCAGGCCGACGAGAAAGTCACCGCGGCCCTCGGCCGTGAGTACGCCGAACTGGTCGCCGAGCACACCCGGGATCACCAGGAGCTGTTCCGCCGCGCGTCCCTCGAGCTGACCGGTCTTGCGGACGTAGCGGATCTGCCCACCGACGTGCGGCTGTCCAGGCACGGTGACGATCCGGCGCTGGCAGCGCTGGTGTTCAACTACGGCCGCTACCTGATGATCGCCGCCTCGCGACCGGGCGGCCTGCCGAGCAACCTGCAGGGCATCTGGAACGACATCCTGCAGCCACCGTGGAGCTCGAACTACACGGTCAACATCAACACCGAGATGAACTACTGGCCGGCCGAGACCACCAGCCTGCCCGAGTGCCACGAGCCACTGCTCGACTTCCTCGGCCACCTCGCCGAGGCAGGACGCCGTACGGCGAAGGAGCGGTACGGGTGTGGCGGGTGGGTCGCTCACCACAACGTGGACGCCTGGTGCTGGACGATCCCGGTCGCGGGCAAGCCGAGCTGGTCCAACTGGCCCATGGCCGGCGCGTGGCTGGTCCGGCATCTGTGGGACCACTACGCGTTCGGCGGCGACCTGGAGTTCCTGGAGCGGGCCTGGCCGATCCTGCGTGGCGCGGCGGAGTTCTGCCTGGACTGGCTGGTCGAGCTGCCCGACGGCAGCCTGGGCACGTCGCCGTCGACCTCACCGGAGAACACCTACCTCGCCGACAGCGGGCCCGCGTCGGTCACCGTCTCGTCGACGATGGACCTCGCACTCATCTTCGACCTGTTCCACCGCTGCGAGCTCACGGCCGAAGCGCTCGAGCTGTCCGACCCGCTGGTCGAGCAGTTCGCCGCAGCCCGCAAGCGGATCCCGGACCCGCCGATCGGTGGCCAAGGGCAACTGCAGGAGTGGGCCGCCGACCTGCCCGAGGAGGACCCGCACCACCGGCACATGTCGCACCTGATCGGCCTGCATCCCGGCGACTCGATCACCCCCGACGCCACGCCGGCCCTCGCGGCCGCGGCAGCCCGGACCCTCGACCTGCGCGGCGACCAGGCCACCGGTTGGTCGCTGGCCTGGAAGATCAACCTGCGAGCCCGGCTCCGCGACGCCGCCGGCGCGCACCGGCTGGTCCGGGCGTTCCTCACGCCCGCCCACGAGACAGGCACGGACTACGTCGGCGCCGGAGCCGGCGTCTACCCGAACCTGTTTTGCGCCCACCCGCCGTTCCAGATCGACGGGAACTTCGGCGCCACGGCCGGGATCGCCGAGATGCTCCTGCAGAGCCACACCGGGGAGCTCGAGCTGCTGCCCGCCGTACCGGCCGAGTGGGCGACCGGGCGCGTGACCGGGCTGCGGGCACGTGGGGGAGTGACGGTCGACCTGGCCTGGTCACCGGCCGGCGTGGAGGCCGTGCTCACCACGAGCCGCGACCAGCAACGCATCATCCGGTACGGCGACCAACGCATCCCGGTCACGTTGACGGCAGGCGCCGTACACAGTCTGGATCTCAGCTCTTCCGGCGGTTGAGCCTCAGCTCTTCCGGCGGTTGAGGAAGGCGAGCATCGCCTCCTGAGCGGCCGGGGAGCCGAACAGCCCGGCCGAGAGCTCGGCGAGGTCCTTGCCACGGGCATCGATGTCGGCGAGCAGCTCGCGGTTGAGCAGCATCTTGGTCTCCCGCAGCCCCTGCGGCACGCCCTTCAGCAGGGACTCCAGGACAGTGCCGACCGCGGAGTCGAGCTCGGCCTCGGGAACAGTCAGAGTCACCAGCCCGAGCCGCGCCGCTTCCAGCCCGTCGAACCCGTTGCCGGTGAGGAAGGTGTACGACGCGGCGCGGTCCGTGAGCCGTGGAATGACGGTCAGCGAGATCGTCGCCGCGGCGAGACCCAGCCGGACCTCGGTGAGCGCGAACGTCGAGTCGGACGCCGCGACACTGATGTCGGCCGCCGCGACGATCCCGATCCCGCCGGCCCGGACCGGTCCGGCGACGCGGGCGACGACGGGCTTGGGGTTGGCCACGATCGCCCGCTGGACGTCGACCATCCGTTGCGCGCCGACGCCCATCCCGACCGTGGTCGCCTCGGACAGGTCGGCGCCCGAGCAGAACACGTTCAGCGCCGACCGGATCACGATCACCCGGACCGCGTCATCGCCGCCCGCCGTCTCCAGCCGCCCGAGCAGCTCGCCGGTGAGCTGCTGCGAGAGCGCGTTCTTGTTGTGCGGCGAGTCCAGGGTGATCGTCGCCACGCCGTCGGCCACCTCAAGATGCACCAGTTCCGTCATGAGGCCATCCTGCCCTGTCCACCTGCCGACCGCTGTGACCCGAACCGCCTTCGGTGGCCTCCATGGGCTACTACGATCGACCGCTCGACAACACTGACGAAGGAGTGACGTGATCGACCTGAGTGAGTCGGTTGCCATGAAAACCGTCAAGTTCGACCGGCCGGTCACCGGCCAGGAGCTCATCGACGCCGTGCGAGCCACCTGCGAGAGCGAGAACGGGCGAGCGGACGAGTTCGGCTCCCGACGCGGTGGCGGTTTCCACGAGGAGAAGAAGTACGACGACGGCTACTTGTACGTCGTCGGCCGCAGTTCGTCCACGCCGTACAAGAACCTGTTGGTGACACCGGACAAGGACTCCGCCTACATCAAGCCGGGGGAGACCTACGCGTCCGCGGTGGTCGTCCGGCACGATCACGCGGCCCAGGGACACCAGACTCTGGGGCGTTTCAGCGTCGACGACGAGATCGATTCCGTCCTCGAGTTCAGTGAGCAGCTGGCGCACACCGTTCGGCACGGGCGGCATCTCGGTGGGGAGATGGCGCGCGACCCGCGAGGTCCGGGTGTGGACGATCGTGGGGAGCAGGTTGTGCGGGCCGAAGACACCGCGAAGACCTGGGGACCGCGGTCGGCCGCCCGCACGCAGGGCACTGGTCGCGGCTACTGAAACCCACCGCCCCCTGGGCCGGCGGTCCGTGAGGTGCGTCGTCGAGGGCGGCTGGGTGAGGTGCGCGGCCGGCGAGACTGGGTCAGGAGGCCGCTGGCGGCGAGGCCGGGCCGAGCGGGTCCGCGTGCCGGTGCGCGATCTTCCAGTCGCCGTCCTCGCGGCGGAAGACCATGGTCGCCCGGAGGACGTGCGGGATCGGCTCGGGCCGGTGCACGTACTCGACCGTGCACCGCTCGATCGCGACGTAGTACGCGGTGTCCGTGCTGACGTGCTTCTCCAGGTACTCGAACTCGACCCGCGCGGCACTCGGCCGGAACTGCGCCGCCGCCCACTCGTACCGCGGCCCGACCTGGGACCAGCCGACCTCGAGGCCGCCGAAACCGCCGAAGATCGAGGTCTGCTCGCTGCGCGACACCAGCGGCAGCCACAACGAGACGTCGCCGTTGACGAACGCGGTGTTCGCCTTCTCGTACTCCTGCAAAAACGATTCGAAGCTCTGGCTCATTTCCCGTCAGCGTACGCGGGCGACAGTTCACGAGCGAGATGCTCGACGAACAGCCCGACGTCGGTGACGATGCCGCGGGCCTGGGACGAGCCGCGGTCGGCCAGCTTGGTCACGGTGGCCGGGTTGATGTCGACGCAGGTCAGCGGGATGGACGCCGGCAGGATGTTGCCAGTGGCAACCGAGTGCAGCATGGTCGCGGCCATCAGGCAGTAGCCGACGCCGGGCAGCTCGGCCCGCATCGCCCGCTGGCCTTCCAGTACGTCGGTGTAGACGTCCGGCAGCGGCCCGTCGTCACGCACCGACCCGACCAGCACGAACGTCTTGCCCATCTTCACCAGCGCGTGCATCACGCCGGAGGTGAGCACTCCCTGCTCCACCGCGGCCGCGATCGAGCCGGCCTTGCGGATCGTGTTGATCGCCCGGATGTGGTGCTCGTGGCCGTGCTCCACCCCGCGACCACGGGCCAGGTCGACGCCGAGCGACGTACCGTAGAGCGACGACTCGATGTCGTGGGTGGCCAGCGCGTTCCCGGCGAACAGGATGTCGACGAAACCGGCCTCGACCAGCGCCACCATGGCCGGCGCGGCGCCGGTGTGGACGATGCCCGGGCCGCCGACCCAGAGCACCTTCTGGCCGTTCGCCTTGGCCTCGCGCATCCCGTCCGCGACCTGCTTGACCAGCACCCGCTGCGGCTTCTCGCTGGAGACGTCCGACTCCATGAAGCCGAACCCCTCCTCGGTGTTCACCGCGATCGGCGGGATCACCTTGACGCCCTGGGCGCTGGTGATGATCTTCATCCCGGCCTTCACGTCGGACATCGGGATGGTCCGCACGGTCTCGCCCTCGACGAGCAGGCCGCAGTCCATCTCCGGGTTCTGCACCGCGACCCAGTGGCCGCCGAGCCGGACGCTGGTCGGCAGGTTGGTGGTCGAGTAGAAGCCGTCCGGGAACACCCCGTCCTGGGACACCTCGGTGATCTCCGGCGTGCCGGGGTCGACCAGGTTCGCGCCCTTGGTCTGGATCCGCATCAGCAGTCGCTGCAGGGACTCCTCGTCCTCCGCGCCGACCGTCATCCGGACCGTGGAAGGGTCGTCCTTGTCGTAGCCGAGGTCGAACCGGTCCAGCGTGTACTCGCCGCCGTACCCGCGGATGTCGTCCAGGACGCGGGACAGCAGCCCGGAGTCCATCAGGTGGCCGGTGATCTCGACGGTCTCGGTGACCTGCACGGGTTACCTCCCTCGGTGTTCGTCGGATTGTCCGACGATCCGCACTCTAGCGTGCCGGTGTGACAAATGCTTCACCCGGCCCGGAGTGCGGTCCAGGGTCTAGACCACAGCGCCGTCGTCGCCGGTGTCGTCCGGGGGGAGCCGGTCCTTCATCCGGATCACCAGGGTGAGGAAGCCGGCGATGAAGCCGACCACCGCGATCGTGGTGATCCGGCCGGTGCCGAAGTCGAGCACCGCCGCGGCGATCAGCAGCAGCGGGCCGCCGAGCAGGCCGAGCCAGGCGAGCCGGCTGATCCAGTCCAGTCGCGGGCCGCGCGGCGGCTCCGGCGGGACGTAGTGGTCGTGCGGGTCGTCCGCCTTCCGGACCGGCCGCGCCTCCTCCTCGTCGTCCTTCTCCTCGGCCGCGTCCAGCCCGGCCGGCACATCGATCAGTGGCTCGTACTTTTCGTCGACGTCCTCACTGGCCGGCCACCGCGGCACCGGCGTCTCGCCACCGTCGTGCCCCGGCGCCGACGGCGCGTTGAACTGCTCGACCAGCGACTTCCACTCCGCATCCTCGGTACTGCGGGCAATCACCGGCCGAGCCCGTTCCACTGCCCCCGAATCCACGAAGATCTCCTCGAAGCCGGCCGGCACCCGAACCGGTTCCTCGGCCTTCGCGGGCGCCTCGGGCTTCTCGTTCACCTCTGCCTCGGCGCCGACCTCCACCGGGTCCGCCGTACGGCCGTCGGTCTCGGCTGCTTCCGCCGTACGGGACTCGCCGGGAGTCCCGCAGTACGCGGCGATGCCGGCTTCGGCGAGGGCGGTCAGGACCGGGTCGGCGACCAGGGGGTCGATGCTGCCCAGCGAGGTGTAGTCGGTGGCGGTGAGGCCGTTGTCACGCATCGGCGACCTGCTCTCCGACTGCGCTCAGGCGCCGAATGAAGGCTGCGGAGTCCGCGAAGATCCGCGGTGCGTCGTTGTCCAGAGTTGCCACGTGATAGCTGTCCTCGAGCAGGGTCTCGGTCACGTCGCGGGACGAGATCGAGGCCAGCACGGTGCGCCCCGAGCTCGGTTCCACCACGTGATCGACAGTACTGCGGAACATCAGCACCGGCTGTGTGACCTTCGCCAGATCGTCCCGGGTCAGCTGCCACAACTGCGACAGCGAGCGCAGCGCCCGCAGCGGCATCCGGTCGTACGCGCCCTCGTCGACGCCCGGCTTCTTGATGTCGTTCGCGACCCCCGGGAACGACGGCACCAGCCGCGACAGCACCGGCAGCAGCACCAGCCGCTTGTCGTCGGTCTGCACCGACGGGTTGATCAGGACCAGACCGGAAACGTCGGTCCCGTGCTGCTCGGCCAGCCGCAGCACCAGGCAGCCACCCATCGACTGCCCGGCCAGGAACACCTGGTCGTGCTCCTTGCGCAACCGCTCCAGCTCGTTGTCCAGTACGGCGTACCAGTCGGGCCAGCCGGTCTTGTTCATCTCCTGCCAGCTCGTCCCGTGCCCGGGCAGCCGCGGCACGGCGACGCCGTACCCCTCGGCCGCCAGGTGCTCCCCGAACGGGCGCATCGACCGCGGCGAGCCGGTGAAGCCATGGCTGAGCAGCACCCCGACGGCGGCGTTCGGCCCGGCTCCCGGGCTGCGGAACTCCTCGGCATGGGGTTGCACTGGCACGGTCGACTCCTCGCCGGTCATGGTCCTCACAGGCGGTCTGGCAGGTAGCACGCCCACCGCAGGCCAATGGTCGCATCTGGGCTGCATCCAGTCTGCATCCAGGTGACAACACGGTGAGCAACACGGACATTCCTGGCGGTGACATTGCCTGAGGAGGAAGCTGGAACGTAATGTCCTGCACCGACGGTGGACGCCGGAGCTGTCGTGACCGTCGCCACCGGAGGACACTGGTGCCGGACGAGGTACGGGCCGAAGATGGCCGGTGGTTGGCGTGTCGGGCGAGTGACGGAGGTCGAGGCGAATGCTGTACCTGTTCCTCAGACGGTTCTTGGTTGCGCCACTGGTGAAGCTGTTCTTCCACCCCAAGGTCACCGGGCTCGAGCACATCCCGGCCACCGGACCGGCCCTGCTGGTGAGCAACCACCTGGCCTTCTGCGACTCGATCTTCCTGCCCGTCGCGGTGCCTCGCCAGATCGTCTTCCCGGCGAAGTCGGAGTACTTCACCGCCCCCGGCCTCAAAGGCAAGCTGGTCGCGACCTTCTTCCGGTCGGTCGGCCAGATCCCGATCGACCGCTCCGGCGGCCGCGCCTCGCTGGCCGCGCTGAACACCGGCCTGGAGATCCTGCAGAAGGGTGACCTGTTCGGGATCTACCCCGAAGGCACCCGCTCGCCCGACGGCCGGCTCTACAAGGGCAAGACCGGCGTGGCCCGGATGGCGATCGTGGCCGGCGTGCCGGTGATTCCGGTGGCGATGATCAACACCGAGAAGCTGCAGCCGCCCGGCAAGGTCTGGCCGAACTGGTTCTACCGGGAGAAGGGCCGCCGGCTGCCGCGGCTGGTCCGCCCGGGCGTCGCGTTCGGCAAGCCGCTGGACTTCTCCCGCTACGAGGGCATGGAGCGGGACCGGTTCGTACTGCGCTCGGTCACCGACGAGATCATGTACGCGCTGATGGACCTGTCCGGCCAGGAGTACGTCGACATGTACGCCGACAAGGCCAAGGAGCTGATCAAGGCCGGCGAGTCGGTCGACGAGCACGTCCGGCTCGGCGACACCAAGGCGAGCTGACGCCCGGTTGCCCGCCCGGCGGGTGAGGATGGTCGGCATGGAGAGCGACCTGAACGTCCTCGGCGAGCCGCTGGAGGAGTGCGGTACCGACCCGGTCACCGGGTTCTACCGTGATGGCTGCTGCACGAGCGGCCCGGAGGACCTCGGCAGCCACACGGTCTGCGCGGTGATGACGGCGGAGTTCCTCGCCCATCAGGTCTCGGTCGGGAACGACCTGGTGACCCCGCGCCCCGAGTTCCACTTTCCCGGCCTGAAGCCGGGTGACCGCTGGTGCGTGGTCGCGGTCCGCTGGTTGCAGGCGTACCACGAGGGCGCTGCGGCTCCCGTCGTACTGGCGTCGACCCATTCTCGGTCGCTGGACACCATCCCGCTGGCGGTGCTGCGGGAGCACGCTGTCGACGTACCTCCGGATCTCAGCGCGCTGACCTGAGACGGTCACGGGTGGTCGTGGGCGCTGGCCTAGAGTTGGGGCCATGCAATTCGCGACGTTGACTGCGGGGGAAGTGCCCGGTGTGCCGAGCCTGGACGAGCTGCGGGCGCTGAAGCCGCTGCAGCAGCCGGAGTGGCCGGACTCGGCGGTGCTGGACCAGGTGATGGGCGAGCTGCGGACGTTGCCGCCGCTGGTGTTCGCCGGTGAGTGCGACGACCTGACCACGAAGATCGGTGCGGTCGCCCGCGGCGAGGCATTCATCCTGCAGGGCGGCGACTGCGCGGAGACCTTCGACGGCGTGACCGCGGAGAACATCCGGGCCAAGCTGCGGGTGCTGCTGCAGATGGCCGTCGTACTGCAGTACGCCGCGAGCGTGCCGGTGGTGAAGGTGGGCCGGATCGCCGGCCAGTACGCCAAGCCGCGCAGCTCCGGCGAGGAGACCCGGAACGGCGTCACGCTGCCGTCGTACCGGGGCGACGCGGTCAACGGGCTCGAGTTCAGCCCCGAGGCGCGGATCCCGGACCCGCGGCGGCTGCGCGGGGTCTACAACGCGGCCGCGGCGACGCTGAACCTGACCCGCGCGTTCACCACCGGTGGGTACGCCGACCTGCACCAGGTGCACGCCTGGAACACCGACTTCGTGAAGTCGTCCCCGGTTGGGCAGAAGTACGAGCGACTCGCCTCCGAGATCGAGCGCGCGCTCGCCTTCATGCGGGCCTGCGGGGCGAACTCGGAGGAGTTCCACACCGTCGACTTCTACGCCTCGCACGAGGCGCTGATCCTGGAGTACGAGCACGCGCTGACCCGGATCGACTCCCGCACCGAGCTGCCGTACGACGTCTCCGGCCACCTGCTGTGGGTGGGGGAGCGGACCCGCCAGCTGGACGGCGCGCATGTCGAGTTCCTGGCCTCGCTGTCGAACCCGCTGGGCGTGAAGATCGGCCCGACCACCACGCCGGACTACATCCGGACCCTGATCGACAAGCTGAACCCAAAGGGTGTCGAGGGCCGGCTGACCTTCATCACCCGGATGGGCGCCGGCAAGATCCGCGAGGCGCTGCCGCCGCTGCTGGAGGCGGTCCGCGACCACGGGTCGCCGATCGCGTGGGTCTGCGACCCGATGCACGGCAACACGTTCGAGACGCCGAACGGGTACAAGACCCGCAACTTCGAGGACGTCATGCACGAGGTCCAGGGCTTCTTCGACGCCCACGAGCAGGTCGGGACCTGGCCGGGCGGGATGCACATCGAGCTGACCGGTGACGACGTGACCGAGTGCCTAGGCGGCGGTGAGGAGCTGGTCGCGGAGGACCTGGTCAACCGCTACGAGACCGCCTGCGACCCGCGGCTGAACCGGCACCAGTCGCTCGAGCTCGCCTTCCTGGTCGCGGAGCGGCTCCGCGGCGCCCAAGCATGATCTGGGTGCCTGCATGATCGATCTCCGGTCGGACACCGTCACCCGCCCGTCGGCGGGGATGCTCGCCGCGATGACTTCGGCACCGCTCGGCGACGACGTGTACGGCGAGGACCCGACGATCAACCGGCTCGAGGAGACCGTCGCGGACCTGCTCGGTCACGAGGCGGGTCTGTTCACGGTGACCGGTTCACTCGCCAACATCCTCGGCGTCCGTGCGCTCGTGCCGCCGGGCGCGGAAGTCCTGTGCGAGGCGAGCGCCCACATCGCCCGGGCCGAGCTCGGCGCGCACGCGGCCGTCAGCGGCGTCACCACGCGAACCTGGAGCGCGCCGGCCGGCCAGATCGACCTGGAGCAGATCCGCGCGCTGATCGCTGCTGACCTGGGCGCCTACTTCGTGCCGACCGCAGCCGTCTCGGTCGAGAACACCCACAACTTCGGCGGCGGCGCCATCCAGCACGCGTACGACGCGCTGGCCGACGAGCTCGATGCCCGTGGCCTGCCGCTCCACCTCGACGGTGCACGGCTGTGGAACGCCTCGGTCGCGTCGGGTGTGTCGATGGCGTCGTACGCGTCCCGGGCTGCCGCTGCCAGCGTCTGCCTGTCCAAGGGGCTCGGCGCGCCGGTCGGCTCCGTCCTGGTGGGCTCTGTCGAGCTGATCCGTGAGGCGCGGGTGTGGCGGAAGCGTCTCGGTGCGGGCTGGCGACAGGCCGGCGTGCTGGCTGCGGCCGGGTTGTACGCGATCGAGCACAACGTGGAGCGGCTGGCCGAGGACCACGCCAACGCTCGGCTGATTGCCGACGTACTGGCCGATGCTGCGCCCGGGTCGGTCAAGCCCGACCAGGTCGAGACCAACATCGTGGTCGCCGACCTCGCCGCCACCGGCAAGTCGGTGCCTGAGGTCGTCGAGGGCGCTCGCGCGGCCGGCGTACTCGTGGGCGGCGTCGGGCCGACCCAGCTGCGGGTCGTCACGCACCTCGACGCCTCTACCGAGGACTGCCGCACCGCAGCGGAGACGCTGGCTCGCGTGCTCGACACCTGAGTTGTCCACAGGCGCTGGCACGAGCTTGCTGCTCGGCGAGATAGGCTGCGGTTGTCGGGTCGGCAGCATTCGGGGAGAGCCGTGCGAGAGATCGTCGTGTTCAGCGGAAGTGCCCACACTGGTTTGGCGGAGCGGATCTGTGCCGATCTCGGCGTAGCGCTCTCACCGGTCGAGATCCATCGGTTCAGCAACGACTGCTTACAGGTCCAGCTGCAGGTCAACTGCCGGCAGCGGGACGTGTACATCGTCCAGCCGCTGGTGCCACCGACCCAGGAGCACCTGATGGAGCTGCTCCTGATGATCGACGCCGCGCGCGGCGCCTCGGCGCAGCAGATCACCGCGGTGATGCCGCACTACGCGTACGCGCGCTCCGACAAGAAGGACGCCTCCCGCATCTCGATCGGCGGCCGCCTGGTCGCCGACCTCCTGGTCGCGGCCGGCGTCGACCGTGTCCTGACGATGGCGCTGCACGCGCCGCAGGTGCACGGATTCTTCTCGGTCCCGGTCGACCACCTGACCGCGATCGGCGTACTCGCCGACCATTTCCGCGGCCGCGACCTCAGCGACACCGTCGTCGTCAGCCCGGATCTCGGCAACGCGAAGACCGCGACCCAGTTCGCCCGCCTGCTCGGCCTGCCGGTCGCCGCGGGCAGCAAGCAGCGGATGGCCGATGACCGCGTCGTCATCGACGCCATCGTCGGCGACGTGTCCGGCAAGCGAGCCATCATCCTCGACGACGAGATCGCCACCGGCGGCTCGATCATGGAGCTCCTCGACCGCCTCAAAGACCTCGGCTGCACCCAGGCCGCCGTCGCCTGCACCCACGGCCTCTTCGCCGGCCCCGCAGTCGAGCGCCTCCGCTCCCACCCCTCGGTCACCGAGGTCATCAGCACCGACACCGTCCCCCGCCCACCCGGCTTCCCCGAACTCCAGGTCAGCTCCGTCTCCACCCTCTTCGCCGAAGCCATCAAACGAATCCACGAAGGCGAATCCGTCAGCAGCCTCTTCGACGGCGTAGACCCCACCCACGCCCCACCCCAACCCAAACTCCCGTTCTAACTGCTCCACCCCACGCGTACTGCGCATGGTCCGACCCACGCGTGCCACGCGGGCGCCTTTCGTCGCTCCGCTCCTCCCGGCGCCCACTACGCCCGCTCCCACCCACCCCCCGGCGTACCGCCGGTGCATCCTCCCCGGCTACCGCCGGGCTCTTCCGGCTATCGCCGGGACCTGCGGGCTATCGCCCGCCGCGACTACTCGGCCGGCGCTCGTGGTCAAGCGGACTGCGACGGTCGTGACCGCACGGAATGCGTCTCTTAACCACGCGCCTTGAGTTCGACGATGGCGAAGCGGGCCTGATTCCCCCAACCGCTGATTCCCAGCCGAGCGTGATCGATGGTGCTGATGGCTCGCCACCTCGGCTCCGGCCGCAGTCCAGCCAAGTCACGATCCACACCAGCGCGTCGGATGACCCGCCAGCTCATCGCCGGCACATCCTTCGGCTACCGCCGGGGGCGGTCGGCTACCGCCGACGTCTGTGGATTGCCGCCCGAAGGCGACACTTGGCGCCCGCGGTCAACCCGATTGTGATGAGCGTGAGCGTGGCAACGTCCTATTGGCAAGGGAACCGGGAAGGCGTTCACGTCAGTGCGCTGAATACCAGTTGGCCTGCGCCCCTTAGCGAGGGCGCCCCAGAAGTGGGTAGGTTTGGAGGCGGCGAGCGGCTACCGTCGGCTCACTAGTTCCGGCACCACCGATTTGACTTCGTACTCATTGCGAAACGGGCTCGAGTTCCTCGATCTTGCCACCCGCTCGCTACGGATTCCGGAGCCGAGCGCGCTCGAGCAGGCCGTTCTGAACCTGCACGTCGCGGCAGAGATCCTGGTTCAATGTCCGTCTCGAGCGAATCCGGTGGCAGTTGGTCGTCGCAGACGAGAACCCGATCGAGCCTCGTATGAGAGAGGCGAAGTCCGCAGTGTGATGCTGCGCGGCGCCATCCGGCAGCGCACTGCAGATCGCTGCGTCATCCAGCCACCCGGCAACCGCCTGGGCCCATTACGCACACGACTCACTGAGGAAGCTTCTGTGACCCCTGACGGTATTGCCCTGCGCCACTCCACCGTGATCGACGACGTGTGGAACACGCTGATCGAGGTGTATGCCGACGTACGTGCGGATCAACTTCATCTCCCGCACTACTCGGTCGAGCGATTCGGAGAACAGCTCGCCCGGCACGCGTCCGATCCCGGCTGGGAGGTTGTCATCGGCTACGACGCGGAAGATCCGGTGGGGTTTGCGTACGCGAACTCGCTCACGCCCGACGACCGCTGGTGGCGCCGGATGACCACGCCGCTTCCTGACGGCTGCACCGAAACGCCGACCGTGGCGGTGAAGGAGATCATGCTGCGCAAGCCGTGGCGGGGTCAGGGGATCGCCCGGCTGATTCATGACGAGCTTCTCCGCGATCGTCCCGAGGCCCAGGTCTCGTTGCTGGTCAACGCGCTGAACGGTGACAGGAAGGTCAAGGCACTCTACGAATCCTGGGGTTACGAGCGGATCAGTACACAACAGCCGTCCATCGACGACCCGATCCTCACCGCGATGCTCCGGCGAACGCGTCCTGCATCGCAGTCTGCAGGTTGAGTCGGCACGCCAGCGACCTGCCGGAGACGTTGGGTGGGTCCCGCTCTGCGTGGCTTTCGCCCTACTTCTCTCTCAGGATCGGCGAGTGGACGCTCGTTGCGACGTGGATGGCCGATGACCGTTCAGCGCTCCGGACGAGGACAGCGAAGCGGGCGTCAGGGCTGCTTCTCGTCGCCCTTGTGAAGTGCCTTCGCCTCGGCTTCCGTGCGTTTGCGAGCTGCGCGTTCGCGCTTGAGGCGCGGTTTGAGTTCTGCGTCCCAGCTAGGTAAGGAATCGCCGTAGGGGAGCAGCTTGTCGTAGGCCTTGCGGGCGTTGAGAGTGTCGAGGACATCATGTTGCATCGCGAGTGAGAACGCGTCCTCGATTGTGAACGTCGTGAGCTGGTGGCGGGCGGCGAGGCGCTGCCCCTTGAGGTCGTCGATGGACACGACCACATCCATTCCGCGTCGGCGAGCGAGAACGCCGTGGTAACGACGACGCATTCGCCTAGGTCTTCGCTGCTGTTGCTCTTGGTGCGTCCTGCCATGATGTTCGGGTGGCGGGACCGGACCTGAGCGAGCAGTGTCGCGGCCTCAGGCTCCGCGGCGCTGATCTCGGGAATCTCGACGGTGCAGGCGTCGGAGGCGCCGCGGAGGTAGTAGTCGAGAGCGCTGATGTTCCAGCCGTTGCCCTTGGCCTTGTCGCGGACCTCACTCAGTACCTCGGTGGGTAGCAGGATCCTGTAGTTGGCCGTCGTGAGGATGTCGACGAGCAGGCTCAGTTGTCCGGATGCTGCGAAGTACAGAACGCACACCGCGTCGAGGATGTTCAGCGGCTGACGCGCAATGGCGGGGACGGCGGCGGGCTCGGCGCCTTCTTTGCTCACGCGGGGCTTGGGACGTCGGACGCTTCCCCGGTCCGGGGCCCGTCGACGATCGCGCGTGCTTCGCTCAGTATGTCCGGATCCTGGCCCAGAGCGTTCGCTGTGGCATCAGCCGACAAGAATCCGTAGCGGAATGCCTCAAGGATGCGAGACTCGACGCGCGTTGGCACCCGTTCGGCGTGACAACTCCGCTCTCGTGTCTGGTGGCGCGCCAGCGTCCCGGCGACAACGGCCGCGCTGGCGCTGGTCGGCGCCTGCTCCTTCGGGGCGGCGCCGATGTCTGCCAACGCAATCCACGCCGTTGTCGGTGAGACGCCGTACAGGTCGGCCAGGCGGCAGCCGTCATTGCGAGTCACGCGATCGTTCGGCTCGTACTGCTGTTCGGTCATCCACGCGCGAACGCCGGCTTCAGGGATCAGGAAGTTCTGCGCGAACTTCTCCGCGCGCATCTCGGTCGGTGAGTGCCGGTGGTCGTGGTCGTAAGCGTGACCATCAGCGAACAAGACGTGTGCGAGCTCGTGTGCGAAGCTGAAGCGCTGACGGACCCACGGTTCCGATGCACAAACGGCAAGGAAAGCCAGCGCTCGCTCGTCGTCGAAGGCGGCCACAGCCGAGAGGCCGTCGGGGAAATCCAGAACCGCAGCGTCGACCCCAAGGTTGTGTTCCAAGACCGCAGGGACGTCGTCCAGGGGTTCGACCCCCAGACCAAGGGCCTCTCGAAGATGTTCGGCTCGTTCCTTGCCCTGCCGGCGCGACGCGTGCGTCATAGGCTGCACAAACCGTTGCCAGACGGGGTCGTCAACGACCCGCGGCCCTAGATCCGTGAACTCGGCGACATCGTCGAGCTCTGCATCGAGCTCCATTAGCCCCAGCGCCCGCTCGGCCCGAATGCGGCCGTCCTGCTCGTCGGTTCGTCGCGCCGCCAACCGGACTCGGGCTCGGACCGGAGATCCCAGCAAGAGCCATGCCATCGACCGACTCACAGCCTGTGAGGCACGTTCAAGGAGGGTTGAGGTCACCCTGCTCGGTTCGATCCGTCCGTTCTCCATCCGCGAGTAGGTGGCCTGTGACACGCCAAGGAGCTTGGACATGTCGATTTGCGACAGGTTCGCGGCCAGGCGTGCATCGCGAAGGCGCGCACCGAACCCGCCGGCGTCAAACTGCGCCTCCGCGTCGACGGTCTGCCCTGCAACGCCCTGGCGGGCCGCTTCCTCGTCCCAGAACATGCCAGCCTCCTCTCATGTGAATAAGAGGGATACATCGCCTATTCACGTGACTCAACTCCGTCGCGGGCCGCTGAGCGCTACCAGGGGATTGGGCCGGATTCGTCTTGGAAGGTGCCGGAGGGGCCGTCAGGGGGGAGGGTGGCGTAGTGGACGACGACGGTGGCGGCTTGGGTGGCGGGGCGGGTGGCCGTGGGGGACATGTCGGTTTTGGTGTAGCCGGGGTTTACTGCGTTGACTTTGATCGGGGTTTTTCTGAGTTCGGTGGCGAAGGCGACAGTTATGGCGTTGACGGCGGTTTTCGAGGTGTTGTAGGCGAGGCCGTTCCACTCCGGGCGCCAGTCGGGGCGGCTGACGATGGTGAGGGAGCCGGCGCCGGAGGAGAGGTTGACGATTCGGCCGGCTTCGGACTTGCGTAGTAGCGGGAGGGCGGCCTGTGTGACGGCTACCAGGCCGAAGACGTTGGTGTCGTAGGTTCGTTTGAGGACGTCGAGCGGAACCTCGCTCGGCGGGCCTTCGGGTGGGGCGGTGGCGGCGTTGTTGATCAGTACGTCGAGACGCGCGAGCTGCTGGATCGCGGCCGTGACGCTGTCGGGGTCGCTGACGTCCAGGACGACGTACGACGCGTCCGCGCCCTCGGAGCGGAGTTTCTCGGCGGCTGTCCGGCCGCGCTCCTCGTCACGCGATCCGATCACCACTCGGTGGTTCAGCTGGGCCAACTGCCGGGCCACCTCGAAGCCGATGCCCTTGTTGCCGCCGGTCACCAGCGCGACCTTGCCACGGTCGGTCATAGGTCGTAGTCAACCGTGATGCGAGCGCCCTGTTCGTCGTGTTCGTAGACGACGGTGCCGGTGACGCCGGTCAGGTCGCCATCGGCCGAGCTGGTGCCGTCGAGTTCGCCGCCGCCGAAGGTCTTGCCGACCCTCGCGCGACCGAGCTGGAGCTCGCCCGCTTCGTCGTACGCCGCTTGCTCCCACTGGGTGATCTCGAAAGCCTGAGTGAACCGCATCCGTCCTCCAACCTGGTCATCCGCAGGTAGATCTATCAGACCCCGCCGACAACGTGCCGCTCTAACGGCCGCGCCCGCCGGCGGGGTCACTCCAGATCCAGACGTCGGTCCCGTCGCCGGCCGGTCGGTAGGCGAGCGCCCAGCCTTGGATGTCCTCGGCGGTCCGCCCCATTCGCCGCGCCGCGCGACGACGTTCCTCCCAGTCCTCGACGTAGAAGACCTGGCCGTGACCGGGACCACCGGACAGCCTGACAGTCCGGCGGAACTCGGCCATTCAGACCGACCGCCGACCACCCTGACCCATACTCCGATCATCGACCGCAGCACCGACAATTTTCAGCCTCAGGGGGCGAGTGACCAGTGGCGTGCGGTCGGTGGGGCCTCGATTCTCCAGGGTGGTGGGGTGGTGGGATAGACGCGAGTGCTCAGTGCGCGGCCGCCGCTCGTGAAGACCTCGACCACCGAGCCGTCGATGAAGATCCGCGCGGCCGGGCGGTCCGACGTCGGGTCGAAGGCCTGGGTTGCCTGCATTCGTCCGTCGTGGGCATGGGCGTCGAGGCTGGCCTGGCCGCGGTCGATCGTGAGGGTGTCGGCGGCCGGGTCCAGCTCGATCTCGAGCCGTTCGTAGTCATCGAAGTGCACGACCACCCGTCCTGGTCCGTCCGGTACTTCGATCTCGCACTGGGCGCCTGTGGTCACGCCGTCGGCGGGGGACCCGGAGCCGATCCGCAGGGTTTCGACGGTCGGTACCGGTGCGCTGCGGAGCGAGCCGTCCGCACCGAGTCGGACGACCCGGGGGAGTGAAATGACGCCCGCCCACCCGTCGGTCCAGCCCAGCTTGTCGCGCCCTTCGGTCAGCCAGCCGAAGAGCAGCGGCCCGAACCGGCTGTCGCGCAGTGCCGAGGCCGCGTAGAAGTTGGTGCCGTGGTCGACCCGATGCGGCAACGTCGGTACGGCGACATCGAACGACAGCACCTGGTTCGGCCCACCCTCGGGCGACCAGGACGAGACGACGGCAATCCGCCTGCCGTCGAGAGTGAGGATCTGCGGACATTCCCAGGCAGCGCCGGTGTCATCACCACCGGCGTGGCTTCGGGGCAGTTCGGCCAAGTCGTCTTCGGTCGTCCAGGTTCGCAGATCGGCCGACCGGTAGAGCCGGATGCTGGCACCTCGACCGGCGTACCCGACGCCGACCGCCATCCACCACGTGTTGTCCTCGCGCCAAACGAACGGGTCGCGGAACATGATCGCCTGCTCGGCCGGCGCCGGATCGGGGACCGCCTGGCTGGGCGGCCCGAACGTGCGGCCGCCGTCGTCCGAGACGGCGGTGAGCACCGACTGGTACGGGAGACCGTCCACTCGTCCCGAGTAGAAGGCCCGGATCCGGTCGCCGTCCCACACGGTGTTGCCGGACCAGCAGCCGTCAGTGTCCAGCCCGCCGGGATGTGGAGCCATCGCCGGCCGGTGCAGGGTCCAGCGCACATAGTCGGACGAGGTGGCGTGCCCCCACTCGACCGGCACGTCCATGTCGAGCGTCGGCCGGTACTGGAAGTACAGATGTACGTCGGAGCCCGCCTCGATCGGGCCGTTCGGGTCGTTGAGGTATCCGCGCGGCGGCCGGACGTGGAAGGCCGGGCGGAGGTGTGTCACCGCGCCGGCAGTTTGGGTCGCGGATCGGGTTCGGGTCAACGGGAAGCTCCTGCCGTGATGCCAGCGATGAAGTATCTCTGCGCGAAGATGAACAGCACTACGCTCGGCAGGATGGCGAGCACGACGCCCGCGAGCACCACCGAGATCGATCCGGTGCCGAGGTTTCCCTGCAGCCCGACCAGGCCGAGCGGCAACGTGAAGTTGTCCTGGCTCTGCAGGAAGATCAGCGGCCGGTAGAACTCAGCCCAGAAGCCGGAGAAGTTCAGGATCGCGAGGGTGGCGATCGCCGGACCGGCCATCTTGGCGTAGACCAGCAGGAACGTCTGGAAGTGGCCGGCCCCGTCGATCCGGGCCGCCTCCCCGAGCTCCTTGGGCATCTGCATGAAGTACTGGCGCATGAGGAACGTGCCGAACGCGCTGCCCAGCGCCGACACCACCAAGGACATCGGGCTGTCCGACAGTCCGAGGTACCGGATGATCACGAACACCGGGATGATGATCGTCTGCAGCGGCACCATCATGGTGGCCAGGAAGATCCCGAAGATCACCGAGCGGCCCGGGAAGCTGACCATCGCGAATGCATACCCCGACAGCGTGCAGGTGATGGTCTGGCCGACCACGATCAGCGCGGTCACGATCACGCTGTTGACGAAGAACCGGCCGATCGGGATCCGGTCGAACACCGCGCTGTAGTTGGAGAAGTCCGGATTCGTCGGGATCCACTGCGGTGGGTTGGTGAACGCCTCGGCCGGCGTCCGCAGCGACGTGGTGACCGTCCAGAGCAACGGGCCGAGGGCAATCATTGCCGCGACGACCAGCACCACGATGCCGGCGGTCCGGCCGATCCGGGCGACCGGCCCGGTCCTGTGCACTGTGCTCATTGGTAGAACACCAACTTCCGGGCCGCGAGGAACTGGAGTCCGGTGATGGCCAGGATCGCCGCCAGCAGGACGATCGCGATCGCCGAGCCGTACCCGAACTCCAGGTTCTGGAACCCCTTCTGGTACATCGAGATCGTCACCGTCGTCGTCGCCGACCCCGGTCCGCCCTTGGTCATGATGTACGGCTGGTCGAACAGTTGCATCGCGTTGATCAGGGCAACCACCGCCGCGAACAGGATGGTCGGGCTGATCAGCGGGATCTTGATCCGGAACAGGGTGCGCACGGCGCCGGCCCCGTCGATCTGCGCGGCCTCCTGGACGTCCGTGGGGACCGACATCAGCGCGGCGACGAACAGGACGAAGGTGAACCCGGCCTGCTGCCACACGGTGATCAGGACGATGGTGGTGGCCGCGCCGAACCCGCTGGTCAGCCACGGCACGTTCGAGATCCCGACCAGCCCGAGGTAGTAGTTGACGACCCCGAACTTGTAGTCGAACAGATAGCCCATGAAGATCGACACGGCGGCGGTCGACGCCAGCAACGGCAGGTAGAACGCCGTACGGAACAGGGTCCGCACCCACACCAGCTCGCGCTGGTTGACCAGGACCGCCAGGCCGAGACCGATGGTCAGCTGCAGCACGACGATGGCCAGCGACATCCCGAGCGTCACGCCGAAGGACTTGAGCACCGGTCCGTCCTCGAACAGCCGCTGGTAGTTCTCCAGCCCGACGAACTGCGGTGCGGAGATGACGTCCCAGGAGAAGAACGACAGGCCGAGGGAGGCGACGATCGGGATGGCGGTGAACACCGCGACGAACAGGACGGACAGGCCGATCATCGCGAAGCCGAAGGGTGCCTCGCGGTAGGAGGAGGGATGCCTTCGCCGCCTCGACGCGGTGGCCCGCAGCTCTGCGGTGGCGGCGGACATCAGCTGGCTCCTGCGGCCTTCTCGAGGTCGGCCTGCAACCCGTCCAGGGCCGCCTTGGCGTCGCCGGAGGAGATCGCCTGGGTGGTGCGCTGGTTGAGCGCCGTCGCCAGGGCGTTGTAGTACGGCGGGGCCGGGATGGGCGCCGTCTCGGGGTGCTTGGTCAGCGTGTCGTAGAACACCGACCAGTGCTTCGGGCCGGTCTTGGCGTACCGCTCGGCCGTCACCAGGGACTTGCGGCCGGGAGTGGTCACGTTCCCGGGGAAGACCAGGTCGAACGACTCGGGCCGCACCATCAGCTTCAGGACCTCCCAGGCGAGGTCCTTCTTCTTGGACGACTTGAAGATGGCGTAGCCGCCGGCGCCGAACAGGTGCCGCTGGCTCTTCCACTTCGGGAACATCGTGACGTCGAAGCTGCCGTTCTTCATCCCCGCGTTGGTCAGGCCGCCGGCCCAGAACCCGCCACCGATCGACATGCCGATCCGGTTCGAGGCGAACAGGCCCTGCAGCGTGCCGCCGCCACCGACGTCGGGCGACGGCGACAGTCCCTTCTTGGTCAGCTGGATCATGTAGTCGAGCGCCTCGACGGTGCCCGCCGAGTTGGCGGTCGGAGCGCCCCACTTCCAGCCGCCCTTGCGGCCCGCGGCGGCCGGGTTGCCGGCGTATGCCTTGTTCCACAGCCAGTCGCCGCCGTCGTACTTGCCCTCCTCGAGCAGGTTGGCGTTGTTGGCGTACATGAACGACGTCCAGCTGCCCCACAGCCGCACGACCCAGCCGAACGCGTTGACACCGCCGAACTTGGCGATCTTGGTCGCCGCCGACTCGAAGTCGTCGAGCGTCCAGTCGTCACTCGGGGGCGCGACCCCGGCCCGCTGGAACAGGCTGGTGCTGTAGAACATGTTCCCGGCGTTGTAGCTGTCCGGCAGCTCCCACAGGTGTCCCTGGTACATCATCGACTCGACCAGTGCCGGGTGGATGTCGGCGAAGTAGGTCTTCAGCGCGTCCAGGTCCTTGGTGACGTAGTCGTCGAGCGGGATCGCCAGTTCCTTGGACGCCATCAGCTGCAGGCCCTCGGTGGCGACGCTGATGATGTCCGGCGGGGTGCCGGCCGCGATCTGGGTCAGCACCTTGGCGAGGAAGTCGTTCCAGTCGGTGCCGTTGATGGCCGAGATCTCGAACTTGATACTCGCGTCGAGTTTGGTGATCTCCGGCTGCAACCGGTTCTGCAGCTGCGTCGCCTGTGCCTGCTCGCCGAAGTACAGCATCTTGAGTGTCTTCGACGACGAGCCGCTGCTGTTGCCGCAGGCGGCCAGATCGGCCAGCGCAGCCAGCCCGAGGCCGCCGACTCCGGCCTTCAGCAGGGTCCGGCGAGCGACGGAGCTACCGGGTGTATTGATGCCTGTCATGGGTCTGCCTCCTTGACCGCTGGGTGGCCCGGCGTGCCACCCAATACGTATTGACCGGCGACGGTAGCAGCGGTGTACGGTAGGACGCAATACGTATTGGCCCATGCTGTGATATTGATTTGGTGCGACCGCGGCGACGGTGCCGCCGACCGTGAAGGGGGACCATGGCGAAGGATCCGGCCGGCCGGCCGAAACGCATCACGATGACCGACGTCGCGCGCCGCGCGGGCGTTTCGCAGCCCACCGTCTCGTTCGTGCTGAACGACCGCCGCGACGTCGCGGTCGCCGAGGAGACCAGGCGCCGGGTGCTCCAAGCCGCGGCCGAGTTGGACTTCGTGCCCAACCGGGCCGCGCAGCTGCTGCGGTCGAACCGGTCGTACACGATCGGCGTGGTGACCAACGGGATCGTCTCCCAGCCGTACGCCGGTCTGATCGTGCTCGGTATCCAGCAGGTCGTCCAGCCGGCCGGCTACGTGTGCATGGTCGTCGACACGACGGGCGACCCGCGGCAGGGTGACGATGCGGTGGCGAGCCTGTTGGGCCAGGGGGTCGCCGCGATCCTGTACGCCTCGCTCTCGCCCAAGCCGCTGCACCGCAGCGCGCGGCTGGACGGGATCCGGACGATCTTCGTGAACTGCTGGCCCGAGGAAGGCCATGCCGACACAGTGCTGCTCGCCGACGAGTACGGCGGCGGTCGTGCGGCCGCTGCGTCGGTGTTCAGCCGAGGACACCGTGAGGTGGCCTTCCTGGGCGGCCCGCGCAGCGACTACGCCTGCAAGGAACGCCGGCGCGGTTTCGCCGACGCCGCTCGCGAGGCGGGTCTGCGCCCGAGTGACCTGGTCCAGCGGTTCGGCGACTACTCGATCGGCTCCGGGTACGACCTGGCATCCGAAGTGGTGCTGGAGCACCGCCCGACCGCGCTCGTGTGCGGCAACGACCGGATGGCGATCGGTGCGCTGCTGGCCTTGCACGCCCTGGGGCTTGACTGTCCGCGCGACGTCAGCATCGTCGGTTTCGACGACCAGCCTGATGTCGCGGACCAGGTCCGTCCGCGACTGACCACGGCCGCGTTGCCGCACCTGATGCTGGGCCGCCAGGCCGGCGAGCTGGTGCTGGCCGATCCCGACGGCGCGCCCGAGCGGATCACCGTGGACTGCGACCTGATCGAGCGCGAGTCGGTCGGCGATCCGCCGCGGCGGCGCCGGCGGCCGGCGGCAGGGCGTCGTACATGATCAACGAATCCCTGCACTGGCGGCCTCGCTCTGGCTACGTCGGTGACGTCATCCCCTTCAGCCACGCCGGCCGCATCTGGCTGTTCTACTTGCTGGACGAGCGACCGGACGACCCGGCAGCGGGACCGTCCGGGATGCCGTGGGCGCTGGTGTCGACCACCGACTTCGTGCAGTACGTCGACCACGGCGTCGTACTGCACGGCGGTGACAGGGATGCCGTCGACTTCGACTGCTACACGGGGTGCGTGATCTCGGACGGCGACCGGCTGCATCTGTTCTACACCGGCCACAACCCGCGCATCGGGACAGACGCAGGTTCCTTTCAGGTGGTGTGCCACGCGACCAGCGACGGCGATCCGACGCAGTGGACCAAGCATCCCGACCACACCTTCGGCGCGCCGCCGGGGTATCTGGCCCAGGACTGGCGCGACCCCTTCGTGTTCCGGACGGCCGACGATGAACCGTGGCACATGGTGCTGGCGGCCCGGTACGACGAGGGGCCGGACCGGCGGCGTGGTGTCGTCGCCCGGCTCACCTCACCGGATCTGCAGAAGTGGACGATCGCCGAGCCGCTGTGGCAGCCGCACCGGTACATCACCCAGGAATGTCCCGATGTGTTCCAGTGGGGCGACTGGTGGTACCTGGTGTACTCCGAGTTCAGCGATGCGTTCCAGACGCGGTACCGGGTTGCCCGTCATCCGGACGGCCCCTGGTCGGCTCCCAGCCGCGACACCGTGGACGGTCGAGCGTTCTACGCGGCCAAGTCGGTGGACCATCAGGGGCGACGCTTCTTCGTCGGCTGGATCCCTACAAAACAAGGGCGATCCGATGCTGGCCGATGGGAATGGGCCGGCACGCTGGCTGTGCTGGAGGCGCGTCAGGAGGCTGACGGCAGCCTCGCGTTCGGTTTCCCGGCGGAGGTTGTGGGGGCTCACTCCGACCCACATCCGGTGTCGCTGGCTCCGCTTGACGATGCGGCCTCCGAGCCTGGTCAAGGTGCAGTCGACCGGTACGCGGCATGGATCGGCGATCCACTGCCTGACAGCTGTCTGATCGAGTTGACGGTCGAGGTTGCCCCGGACACGCAGGCGCTTGGACTGCTGCTGCACTCCAGCGCTGACGGCGAGGAAGCCGCCGTACTCCGGCTCGAGCCTCAACGAGACCGCATCGTTTTCGACCGCTGGCCGCGGCAGCGGACCGGCCCGGCCCAGTGGCACGTCGACGGCGACGTCCCGCACGTGGTCGAGCTCGAACGCCCTTGCCCGCTCCCGCCCGGCAGCCACACCGTCCAGGTGATCCTCGATGGCACGACCGGGCAGGTGGTCGTCGACGACCGCGTCGCCCTGAGCTTCCGCCTCTACGACCACCGCCGAGGTCACCTCGGTCTCTTCGTCACGGACGGCGCCTTCGCCCTCCGCAGTCTCACCGTCGCTGCCCGCCGCTAGCCGCGGAGTGCGACTCGCGGCGGCTGGTAAGCGCTTGCCGGTGTGGCATAGGGTGAGGGGAGTCGAAGCGACGCCGAGTCGGAGGAGTACGGGTGACTTCCACGCAAGCTGTCAGGTTCGCCGCCATCGGGCTTGACCACGCGCACATCTTCGGTCAGATCGCGGGCCTGGTCGGGGCCGGTGCGGAGTTCGTCGGGATGGCGACCGACGATCCGTCGGCCGCGATCGCGACCCGGGTCCGGGAGCGGTACCCGGAGGTTCCGATGGCCGACAGTCCGGACGACCTGATCGGACGGGACGGGATCGACCTGATCGTGACCGCCGCCGTACCGGATCGACGCGGGCCGATCGCCGTCGCGGCCTTGCGGGCCGGCAGGGACGTCGTCACCGACAAGCCCGGCTGCGTCAGTTTCGATCAGCTCGAGGAGATCGAGAAGGCGGTCAGCCAGAGCGGGCGGTTCTGGTCGGTGACGTTCTCGGAGCGGTTCGAGGTGCCGAGTGTGATCAAGGCCGGCGAGTTGGTCCGCGAGGGCCGGATCGGGACGGTGGTGCAGACGATCGGGATCGGGCCGCACCGGATCGGGGACCGCGGCCACCTCGGCGGCGGGGCCGGCCGCCCGGACTGGTTCTACGACAAGAACCGGTACGGCGGCATCCTGACCGACATCGCCTCCCACCAGATCGACCAGTTCCTCTGGCTCACCGGCGCACGGACCGCCGAGGTCGTGGCCAGCACGGTCGGGAACTTCGCCAACCCCGACGAGCCGGGCCTGCAGGACTTCGGTGAGATCCTGCTGCGCAGTGACCACGCCCAGGCCTACATCCGGGTCGACTGGTACACGCCGGACGGTCTGCCGACCTGGGGTGACGGCCGCCTGATGATTCTCGGCACCGACGGCTACATCGAGCTGCGCAAGTACGTCGACATCGCGGGCCGGGACGGTGGCGACCACCTCTTCCTGGTCAATCACGAAGGTACGCAGCACATCGACTGCTCGCAGGTCGAGACGACGTACTATCCGGACCTGGTGCGCGACGTCCGGGAACGGACCAGCTCGGCCGCGCCGCAGGAGCACACGTTCGAGACCATGCGCCTGGCCTTGACCGCCCAGCAGCAGGCAACGGTCCGCGGAGCTGCGCGATGATCCAGTGCGCCGGGTGGCACGATTGACGGATGGATGGGGCTCGCGGGCTGCTCGAGGCGGAACGTCAGCAGGCGCTCCGGCGGCTCGCGGCTCTGACCGGCGACTTCAACGAGGTTGTCGCGGCCTCGCGGGACGCCAATGCCGACGACGAGCACGATCCTGAGGGTGCGACGATCGCGTTCGAGAGGTCGCAGGTCGCAGCGCTCGTGCTGCAGGTTCAGGGCCACTTGGTAGAGGTCGAGGCGGCGATCGAACGGTTGGCGGCCGCGACGTACGGGGTCTGTGAGCGGTGCGGCCAACCGATCGCCCCGGCCCGGCTGGAGGCGAGACCGACTGCGCGTACCTGCATCGGCTGCGCCTGAACCGTCGCCCCTCGTCAGCCGAGGGCGGTGATCGCGTCCACGAGCCTGGTCCAGTACGCCGTACTGTCGAGCTCGACCGCGACCCGGGCATTGGCGGGGCGGCCGGTGTAGTGATGCAGGTCGACCACTGTGGCGCCGGCCGTCCATTCGCCGGCGGTCTCGATCACCACGTTGGCGTCGACGCAGCGGACGATCGCCGGATCGATGACTCTGGCGACCGCGACAGGGTCGTGCAACGGCGGTGCGGTGAACCCCCACAGTCGCCGGTACGTCGAGGCGAAGAACGTCATCCACTCGACGCAGATGCGCGCCAACGACGTACCGATTCCGGCAAACGCGGCGAGGACGTCGTCGGTCACCAGCGCCTGGTGGGTGACGTTGAGCCCGCACATGGTGAACGGGACCCCGGACCGCAGCACCTGATCCGCCGCCTCGGGGTCGACGAAGCAGTTCGCCTCGGCGTACGGCGTGACGTTGCCGCGCTCGGTCGATCCGCCCATCCACACGATCTGAGCGATGTTCGCCTGCAGCTCCGGGCGAGCGGCGAGCAGCCCGGCGATGTTCGTCAGCGCGCCGGTTGCCACAATCGTGACCGGCGCATCGTGCTTCGTCAGTACGTCGACCAGCAGCTCCCCAGCCGTGGACGCCGCCTCGGGCACCTCCGGCTCGCCGTCGAACAACGGCCCGTCCAGCCCGCTCTCGCCATGCACGTCATCGGCAATACGCAACGGCCGAACCAACGGCCGGTCAGCCCCACGAGCAACCGGAATGTCCGACACGCCCGCCAGAGACAACACCCGACGAGCGTTCAGCGTGCACTTCTCAACCGTCTGATTCCCCGCCACCGTCGTCACCCCGAGCAGCTCCAGGGCCGGATCCGCCACGGCCAGCAACAACGCCATCGCATCGTCATGCCCAGGATCACAATCAACCATCACCGGACTGCCCACCCACCCAGCCTAGTCGGGTATCAGCCTGCGAGCGGTTGCTGGCAGCAACATTCGGCTTGATGGTGTGGGGCCGAGATCTGTCTCCGTTGCCGGGCCGCAGTGAAGCTCTATGCCATGTCTCGCCGGGGGCGGAGCGGGTACGGTCGGTCCATGGTCTTGTCCGCACGGAATCGTCGGCGTAACTGGTGGGCCGTGGTTGGTGCGGTCGTTCTGGTCATCGCCAACGCGGTGTGGGCCGGGTTGGCCGGCGGCTCGGAATGGACAGACCCGGCAATCGTCCTTGCGCCAGTCGCTGCGTTGATCGGGGCATTTGCTGGGTATGGAGTCGCGATGCTTGTGGAGCGACGTACCCGTTAGAGCCCCGTCATGCCCGGTCCTGGTGATTCAGTGATCCTTTGCGCCGGATCGTTCGGTGCCGTACAGGCCAGGTGCCTGGACTCCCGGGTTGATGATCCTGTGGTCGTCGTAGGCGACGAGTAGTCGACGAAGCCGCCCGTCATCACGCTCCCCGCAGTCGACCACGGCGAGCCGCTGCGCGTGCGGCTTCCCCGGCGCGCGATTCGTTCGGTCGACCACGAGTGAGCACAAGTGCGGGGCGGTCGCGCCGCGTGGGTTGACTACATCAGCCCTCGCAGCAGGAGCGGTGGAGCCATTCGGGTTCGTGCCACCAGTAGGTGGGGTTGTGGGCGTGCGCCTCGGCGCGGGTGAGGGGCTTTGGGCTGGCGAGGGTGGTTGGGGCGGTGGCGTATGGCTTGAGGAGGTCGGCGACAGTGTGCAGGGTGCCGGCGATCATGACTTGGTCTACTGCGGCTGCGGCTCGGATGTCGGCTAGGGGGTTGCCGGTGATGAAGGAGAGGTCGGCTTGGGCGCCGGGCTTGATGACGCCGAGTTTGTCCTCGAGGTTGAGCCAGCGCGCGGGATTGCGGGTCGCGGTGGTGAGGGCCTCGTACGGCGTGAAGCCGCCGGCGACCATGGAGCGCAGGTTGGCGTGGAGTGAGATCGCGATGTTGTCGAGTGGCGTGTCGGTGCCGGAGATGACGAAGCCTCCGCCACGGTGGATCCGCAGGACCATGTCGACGTTGCCGCGGAGCAGTTCGCGCGTCGTCGCACCCGCCGGCCCCTTGGCGGTATTCACTTCGCTCAGCAACGCGTCGTACTCCCAGCTTGGGAAGAGCGTCGTCGTACGGCGGTCAGTCAGCAGGGACGGGTCGTCCACGTGGGCCATCGTCGAGTTGAACAGGGTCGGCGTGACGGACAGCCCGGCCTTGGTGAACAGCGTGACGACATCCGCGTACGCGCGTCCGAGCCGGCTGACCGTGTGCGAGTACCCGAGCCGGTTCGTCGCGCCGGTGTGCTCCATGCCGTCCATGCCGAGGTGCTCGGCCGGGTAGAGGTAGTGCGACGACAGCTGCAGCCCGAGGCGGTGTACGGCGGCGATCGCACGCCGCTGGTACTCGATGGGCAACCGCACATAGGTCTTCACGAGGTCGTACGCGAGCCCTTCGACGCGGTCGATCTCCAGACCGAGCTGCCGCAAGGAGAGCGTCGGGCGCATGAAGTTGTAGTAGACCCGCGACCCGTCGATCGCTTCACCGGTCGCGAAGTACCGCGGCCCGAGCAGCGACCCGTGCGCCAGCGCCTCCCGCGTCTCCTGCATCTGGTAGACCGGATCGCCCGGCGAACGCGTGGTCGTGATGCCGTAGGACAACCACAGGTTGCCCTGCCGAGCACCCCACGCGCGTCCGCGCAGGTGCCAGTGGTTGTGCGCATCGATCAGCCCGGGCATCACGGTCAGATGCTTCGCGTCGATGTCCGCCTTGCCCTGGTGCGGCCGTACGGCGGCGATCCGCGAGCCGTCCAGTACGACGTCCACGTCCCGCCGGAGCGTGGTCGCGCGGCCGTCCCACAGTGCGCCGGCGTGGATCGTGACGTGCTGGTTGATCGTTGCGCGGCGCCAGTGCAGGTCGAGTTTGACGGTCTGTGGGCGGGAGCCGGTGACTGTGGTGCGGCGAAGGCGGCCGTTGTTCAGGTAGAGCAGGGTGGTGTTGTCCTGCCAGACCGGTGAGTCGGTGACCTCGTCTGTGACAGCTCGTGGGTCGGCCGTGAAGCGTCCGCGGGTGTCGACGGGAGCGACGTACAGGAGGCTCTCGACGACGAAGGCGAGCCACTTGCCGTCGGGGGAGAAGACCGGGCCGTCGTCGCCGCGGGTGGCGAGGGAGCGGAACGGCATGGGTTCGACGTACTCCAGGGCGGTCGTTTCGACGTCGACGTACAGGAGTTGGCTGGTGCCTTCGCGGAAACGCTTGGAGAACGGCTTGACCGCGGCGAGCACGATGGTCCGCCCGTCCTGCGACCAGCTCACCCGGCCGGGCTGGAACAGCGTCGGGGTCAGTTGGCGGACCTGGCCCGACGCGAGGTCGAGCGTCCAGGCGATGCCGTCCTGGTCCTGGTATGCGACCTGCTTGCCGTCGGGGGAGAACCGCGGCGCAGTCTGTGCCCCGGGTAACGACGATAGCTTGCTGTCTGCACCGGTCTTCAGGTCGTGCAGCCACAGGTCGGCGGTGCCGTCGCGATCGCTGGCGTAGAGCAGCTTCGTCCCGTCCGGGGAGAAGTCGGGGTCGGAGTTGAAGTAGCCATCGGCAACCAGCTTGCGGGGTTGGCCGCGGCCGTTCGTTGCCGCCAGCCACAATGCGTTCAGCGCCCGGAAAGCGACCCATTTGCCGTCGGGGGAGACGGTGGGGCTCGCGATGCCCCGGACTTGCCGCCGCGCGGTCGACTCGAGGTCCGGCGCCTTCGGTCGCGGCCGCTTCGACGTCACCGGCACGGTCGCGGTGAACGGTACGACGGTGGGCGCGCCGTCGGCCAGGTGACGCAGGACGTGGCCGTCGGCGGTGTAGTACAGCGCGGATCCCCACGACGGTGGGACCGCGAAGACGTCCTTGCCATTGGTGACTTTCTGATTGTTGACAATCAGATCGCAGACCGGGCCGGCGAGTCGGACGTAGGCGAGCTGGCCGGTGGGGGAGTAGGCCGGGCCGTAGACGGTGCTGCCGGTCTGGGCGGGGACGAGGGTGGTGCGGGTGCCGGCTTTGAGGTCGAGCTCGACGATGGCTGCTGCGTCCACGGTGAAGGCGATCCTGGTGCCGTCGGCGGATACGGCCGGCTCGGCTTCCTCGGTCGTGTCGTCGGTGAGGGCGACGATCGTGCCGCTGGTGAGCTCGAGGCGGTGGATACCGTAGCTGCCGTTGCCGCCACGGTCCGAGGAGAAGACGACGTACCGGCCGTCGGGCGTGTAGTGCGGCTCGCGGTGGTCGTAGCGGCCGGTGGTCAGTTGGCGGAGATCGGTGCCGTCGGCGTTGATCGTCCAGAGGTGGAAGTTGCCGTCGCGGTATGACTGGAAGACGAGTCGTTGGCCGTCGGGCGACCAGCGCGGGCGGGTCGCGTCCTGGAGGTCGTCGGTCAGGCGCCGGGACACGCCGCCGGCGGCCGGTGTCACCCAGATCGCGGTGACCAGGTCGAAGGCTAGCCAGTTCCCGTCAGGCGACACGGACACCATGAAGTTGGTGCCCTCGGTGAGCACGGCCTGGTTGGCGGCCGTGGTCGTTGCTGCCTGCGTTGTGGTGGCACCTGCTGCTTCGGTGGCGGTGTGCAGCGCGCCGGCCGCGGCGGCACCGCCGCTGAGCTGGAGAGCGCGACGCCGGGAGATGCTCCACGAACCGGGCGCTTCGAGTTCGGTGTGGTCCACGGTCGGTCCAATCCCTCGGGGGCGGTGGGGCGCCACCGAATCTGCCAGTACCGTCACGACTGCACGATCCTGACCGGCGCGTCGAGCGCCGAGCGGCCCCTGTACTGCGACGAACGGCCGAACGTCTATCGTCTGCGCCATGCAATCCGTGTCGCCCCGGATCCGGGCGCTCGCCGCCGCCGTCGCCTGCATCGTGATCGCGCTCGCCGCGGCGCTGGCGGTGGACAGTCGGCTCGATCGGCACTGGATCATGCGCGGTCTCACGCTGTTCCTCGCGCTTTGCTGTGCTGCCTTGCTGCTCACCGACCAGAGCCGTCGGTTCCGTCAGATCATCACCGGGGTCGGTCTTCTCATGTTCGGAGTCGTCTTCCCGGTCACCTCGACCACCTGGGCCACCCCGCCGGAGATCGACTTCGCCCTCGCGGTCGCAACCGACGCGGAGAACGCCGCGACCAAGGACGCCCGCAGTGTCGTCACCGTCGAGGACGTGAAGTCGGCCGCCGAAGCACGCGGCGGCGCAATCGGTTCCCTGCAAACCGAACGAAGCCCGCAGGTCCGCGGCGCCGACGCCTTCCCCCTCATCGTCCGCCCCAAATCCACCCAGGGCCGCCCCTGGGCCTGCCTCACCTTCACCAACGGCCTAGAAGCCAAGATCCGAGCCTGCTGAACCCGAGCCCGACGGTCGGTGTGGGCTGGTTCAGTGGGGGTTGGTTGTGGCTAGTTGCTCGGCTCGGTCTAGGGGGTTCCAGGTGATTTGCTTGCCTGCTAGTTGGGCTTCGATTACTTCGAGGCCGGCCTGCCAGCCTGCGGAGGCGGGGGCGGCGGATTCGGGGTCGGTGAGGACGTTGGTGAAGACGAGCCGGCTGCCTTCCGGCGTACCCGTGATCTCCCAGGTGAGGATTTCGCCGGACCATTCGTACTCGAGCATCGACGGCGGCTCGTTGCGGAGCATTTGGCCGTTGGGGGTGGCGGCTGGGTCGTCGGTCATGCCGTAGCGGCGGTGTTGTTCGGGGGTGACGCCGAAGAACAGGGCCGCGCCGGCAGGGTGGTCCAGGTCGACGATGGCGGGGAACCAGACGGACAGTTGGGTCGGGTCGGTGATGGCCTGCCAGACCTTCTCCGGTGGGTGCGGGAGCAGCCGGACGAAACGGATCGCCACTCGGCCGTCATCGGTCTCGAACACCGTTCCACGTCGACTGTCCATGCCGTCAATATAACCCAACTGGCATATAGGCGGGAGTCGACCAGATCAGGGGATGGCAGTCGCCGCGTCGAACCAGGTGGTCGGGTCGCGTGGGTCACCGGCGAGCTGCAGCGGTTCGGCGACTCTCCGGAGCCTGCCGACGTCGGGCGTGCTGGTGAGGTCCTGGATCACGACGGCCACGCCGTTGCCTTCCATGCGGATCGCGGACTTGGCCGGCTTCGGCCGGTCGACCGGCTCCCCGAAGGTCAGCTCGGCGATGTACCAGGCCTTCATGCCGTTGATGGTCAAGTCGGGCTTGGGCTCGGGGAATCGCGACATCTGGTTCCAGAACTTGTCGGTGGTGACCCGGATCCGCAGGTCGTCCCCGGGCTGTGGGTCGTACGGGCGGTCGGTCTTGGCGTAGCCCTTCAGGTCCCGGAGCCGGAAGCCGGTCGCCGGATTCCCGTCACTCACATCGACGGTGAAGTTCTGCCCGGACCCTTCGATCCCGGCGTCCGGACTCCGATAAGTGACGCGGCCAGGCCGCAGCCCCTCCGGCAAGTACCCCACCTTCACCGGCGATCCGAGAGTTCGCGTCCCTGGTGAGATCGACTTCGCGATGGTCACCGCGAGCGGCACGTTCGCCTCGTACGGAGCGTCGAGCTGCGGCACCTTGAGCGTGCCGAGCTCCTGCTGCGAGCTGCAGGTCAGCAGCGCCCACAGGCCGTCGCCCGGTTGCCAGACCACCGTCTGCAGCGGGTCGCCCTGGATGGCCCCGAGGTACCCGCGAGGCGCCGCAATGAACGGGCGGCGCTGTGTCGAGCGCACGACCCGCCCCGACCGCCCGTTGAGGTCGATGCGAGGACTGCCGGCCGGGATCGTCGCCGGATCGAAGTCGCCGTTGCGATGCACGGTCAGCAGGCAGGTGGTGATCCAGGGGCGGCCGGTGAACCCGATCAGCTCGTAGTCCTGCCGATTCGCCGTGTGCACGCGAGGATTCACCCTCATCCCCTTCGGCACCGGCAGGTCGACCCACGGCGTCCACGCCGAGTTCCGAGGCTCTGCCGTCACGGCCCGATCGTTCAACTGGCTCACCACGATCGGCCCGGCGACAGCAGCTGTGGCAGTCGCCAACGCGGTGGCAACAACGAGAGGTGTACGGCGACGTCGTACCCGACCGAGCCTGGTCAGCGTCTCGTCCGGCGCCGGGGCCGAGCTCGCGAGGTGGTTGAAGGCGGCGCGGAGGTCTTCCTCAGTACGCATGGTTCACTTCCGAGGTCAGAGTCGGGGTGGTGAATTCGATCCGGAGGGTCGCGAGGGCGCGCGAGGCGTGCGCGCGAACGGTTCCGGCCGAGCAGCCGAGGGTCTCGGCGATCTCGGCGTCGCTCAGGCCGCCGTAGTACCGGAGCACCAGTACGGCGCGTTGCCGCCGGGGCAGCTTGGCCAGTTCGGCGATCAACTGATCGCGGTCGGCCGCCCGGTCGGCGTGGTCGGGTGTCTCCTCGGCCGGGAAGATCTCGGCCCGCGGCACGTACCGGGACCACTTGCGCCGCCAGGACAGGTACTCGTTGACCACCATCCGCCGCAGGTAGGCGTCCGGGCGACCGGCGGCGTCGACCCGGGACCAGTTCCGGTGCGCCTTGATCGCGACGTCCTGGACCAGGTCCTCGGCCAGATGCCCCGACCCGCACAGCGCGGTGGCGAACCGGAGCAACCCAGGCAGCCCCGAGCGGGTCCACTCGTCGAAGGTCACGTCCCCTCCCAGGGTGCCGGCGGTCTACACCAGTACAGACGACACGAGGACCCGATCTGCTGAGTCCAGTTGCTGGGCAATCGATTTCTCACAGGCCCGGCGACGACCTAAGGTCGCGGGTATGACTCTTGGGAACTTGTCCGGAATCAGCGCGATCGTGGACGTCGAGACGCGCTCCATCAGTGCGGAGAACCCCACCGGTGAGCCCGGCCAGGGCGGCCGGCGGACCGAGGGGACCGGCGCCAACGCGGCCCGGGACCTCGGCCAGGGCTGGAAGGTGTCGCCGTCGATCGAGATCGGCCCGGGGGAGACCGCGACGCTGGCGGACATCGCCGGCCAGGGCTGCATCACGCACATCTGGCTCACCACGCACGTCGACCACTGGCGGCGGCTGGTGCTGCGCGCGCACTGGGACGGCGACGAGGCGCCGGCGATCGAGACACCGGTCGGCGACTTCTTCTGCTCCGGTTGGGGCAAGTTCGCCCAGGTCAACTCGCTCCCGGTCGCGGTGAACCCCAACGGCGGCTTCAACAGCTACTGGGAGATGCCGTTCCAGTCCGAAGCCAGGCTGACCCTGGAGAACACCCACGACGAAGCAGTGGTCGTGTACTTCCAGGTCGACTACTGGCTGGGCGCAGTACCGGACAACACGGCGTACCTGCACGCGCAGTGGCGGCGGAGCAACCCGCTGCCCACCAAGACCGTGCACACCCTGCTGGACGGCGTGGAGGGCCCGGGACACTACGTCGGCACGTACGTCGCGTGGGGCGTCAACAGCAGCGGCTGGTGGGGTGAGGGTGAGGTGAAGTTCTACGTCGACGGCGACGACGAGTTCCCGACCATCTGCGGTACCGGGACCGAGGACTACTTCGGTGGCGCGTGGAACTTCGACGTGCCGCACCTCGGCGGTTACACCGAGTTCAGTACGCCGTACCTCGGCATGCCGCAGGTGATCCGGCCGGACGGGCAGTACGCGAGCCAGCAGCGGTTCGGCATGTACCGCTTCCACCTGCCAGACCCCATCCGCTTCAAGGAGAAGCTGCGCGTTGACGTCCAGGCGCTCGGCTGGCGCTCCGGCGGCCGCTACCTCCCGCTCCAGGACGACATTGCCTCGACTGCCTTCTTCTACTCGGTCAAGACCAGTACGGCGCGCCCGGAAGCGCCGGTGCACGACGCGATGGAGATCTGCTAGGGGATTGGCAGCGGCCGCTCGAGTGCAGCGCCGGCGAGGACGACCAGGGCTGAGGTCCAGCCGAGGGGAGCCTCGCCGGCCGGCTGCCGGTCGCGGTTCACCTTCTCCGGCAGCGCGCCGGTGCTGGTCCGGTACTCGTTCAGCCAGGTCAGCAGCTCACCGGCCGTCGCGCGATCCCAGCGCGCTGCGGCGCTCAACGCGAACAACGCGGTCTGCGGTGTCCAGGCGACCCCGTCGGTCCGCCAGTCCTCGCCCGGCGTCACCCCGCCGTTCGGCTGCGTCAGTCCGGCGCGTGCCCGCTCGATCGCCCGGTCGACCTCGGTACGGCGGGGCGCGAACGGCGGCCCGAGGACCGTGACGATCGCATCCGCCCCGCCGCCTAGCCCGATCGCCTCGAGTCCCGGCTCCAGGAAGGCCACCGCCCGCGCGGGCGTCCGCGGATAGTCCGGCCCGAAGTGCCGATCCGTTGCCGCGGACAACTTCTCCGCCGCCGCCCGCCACCGTGCCGCGTCGTCCGGATGCCCTAAGTCCGTGGCGATCCCGACCGCGGATCGAAGCCCGGCGAGCAGCGGCGCCACAGTGCCGAGCGTCACCTCGGCCTCCGGGCGTTCCCAGTAGTCCGGCGACGGTCCGGGCAAGCCGTTCGGTCCGAGCTCAGCGACGATCTGGTCCGCCGACTCCCGGACCAACTCCCAGTAGCTGCCGCCGGCCTTGCAGAACCACGTTGCCCACAGCACCCATCCCGACCCGTCGAGCTGAGCTTCGCGCCCGTCCCGGACGGCCTCCCCACCCGAGGAGTAGCGGGCCTCCCACCGACCCGTCGACGGCCTGACCCCGTCGAGGAAGTCCAGCACGCGTACGGCGTCCGCCGTACGGCCGATCGCGCAGTACGCGGCAGCCACGAAGGAGGCGTCCCGCGGCCAGACGAAACGCCACGGCCCGTCCCACCCGGCAAGGGTCGCGCCGTTCGGCAGTGTGAGGGCATCGAGGTCGGCGACCGCGTGCTGCATCATGTCGTCGTACTGGCCGTCGTCGGCGGTCAGCGCGGACGAGCCCGGCACCCCCTCAGCGACCAGCTGCGGCTGGGGGTTGCGCACCAGGTTGACCGTCGTCCCGGCGGCCAGGAGCGCCAGCAGGACGGCGATGACGACGGCCGGAAACCACCGGACCCGCCGCGCGCTGTCGTCCCGCATGGTTCTCCCTGCTGCTGGATCTACTGGGCCAGGTGCTGCACTTCGGCCTCGAACTTGCGCCGCGGTGCGAGTTCCACCAAGTACATGGCAGACAGCATCAGAGCGCCACCCACCAGCATCCGCCAGGTCACGCTCTCCGCCCCGAACAGGACGGCGAACGCCGACGCGAACACTGGTTCCATTGTCATCGCGATCGCCGCGCGGGTGGGAGTGAGGTGTGCCTGGGCCCAGGTCTGGACGATGAGTGCGAGCGCACCCGCGACGAGCGCCATGTAGAAGACGCTGACCCAGTCAGCGCCCGTACCCGGTACGGCGAAGCCGCCCGGAACGGCGCCGATCGCGCAGACGCAGGTGATCACGACCATCTGCAGCGCGGACAGCCCGAAGGCGTTCGAGGAGGTGGACCAGGCGCCGAGGCCAATGATGTGCAGCGCGTACAGGCCGGCCGAGGCCAGCGTGAGCAGCTCGCCGATGCCCAGGCTGAGCCCGCGCAGCGACAGGACGCCAAGGCCCACAGTGGCGAGGATCACGGCGACCCAGGCCCAGCGGCCGATCTTGTGCCGCAGGATGACCGCGGCCAGCAGTGGCGTGAAGACGACGTACATGCCGGTGACGAAGCCGGAGACGCTCGCCGAGGTGTGCCGCAGGCCCTCGGTCTGGACCAGCTGGGCGATGCCGTAGGTGATGCCGAGGGCAACGGCCCGGCCGCGGTCGAGGCGGCTGAGCCGGGCGATCGCGGGCGGGTGCACAAGGATCAGCGCGACCGAGGCGATCAGGAACCGCAACGCCAGGTAGTCGGCGACGTCCATCCTGGTGAGCAGGTCCTTGGTCAGGAAGAACGTCGATCCCCACGCCGCCGCGACCGCGAGCAGGGCCAGTACGGCGAGACGCGGGTGATTCACGCCGGACATCTCATCAGACGCCCGGCGACCGGGGCAAAACGGCTACAGAACCGTGATGACGACCTCGCTGCCCGGCTTGACCTTCTTCTTGGCGCCCGGGTTCTGGGCCGCGACGATGTTCAGGCCGAGGCCGTACGGCGCCTTCTCCGTCTTCACGGTGAAACCTGCCTCGGTCAGGATCCGCTGCGCGTCGGCGAGCCGTTTGCCCTTGACGTTCGGGACCTCGACCAGCGGCGGGCCCTTCGACACCACCAGCTGGACCTTGTCCTTGGCGAACAGCGTGCCGGTGTTCGGGCTCTGGCTGATCACCTTGCCCTCGGCGACCTTCTCGTCGTACTGGTCCGTCCGGCCGATCACGAAGCCGAGTCTGCGCAGTTCCTTGCTGGCGTCGCGGTACGACTTCCCGGTGGTGTCCGGGACCGTGATCGGCCGCTTGCCCTTGCTGATCGCGAGGTTGACCGCGGTCCCGGGCTTCACGACCGTGTCGAACTTCGGGCTGAACGCGATCACCCGTCCGGCCGGCACGGACTCGTTGTACTGCTCGTTGATCTGCCCGGTGATCAGCTTGATCGGGTCCAGCGCCCGCTTCGCCGCCTCCAGGTCCAGCCCGGCGAGCTGGGGGACCCGGTAGCGCTCCGGGCCCTTGGAGACGGTGAGACCGATCTCACCGTTCTTGCGGATCCGGTCGCCGGGGGCGGGGTCGGTCGCCATGACCTCGCCCGTCGGCACGTCCTCGGAGAAGTCCTGGTTCGCGAGGGTCGTCCGCAGTCCGGCCTTCTCCGCTTTGGTGGCGGCGTCTGCCGGCACCATGTTCACCAGGTTCGGTGTGGCGGTGTAGCGGTGGATGCCGTAGTACCAGGCCGCCGTACCGACGCCGATGGCGGCGGCCAGGATGGCGATCAGCGCGATCAGCCCGCGGCCCTTCCGCTGCGGCGGTGCATGGACCCTCGCTGCACCCGTGGGCCGCCCGTTCTCCACCGGTACGACGATCGTGTCGTGCCGCAGCAGCTGGCCGTTCTCCTCGGGGGCGCCCCGCGTGTAGCCGTCGTCGTACCCGCTGTCCTGGCGGATCTGCTGGATCGGCACAGTGAGGTCGCCGGTGAGCTCCGGGTCGTCCGGCAGGCCCTCGTCGAGGGCACTGCGCACCCGGCGCACCTGGCGACTCAGCACCCGGGCGTCGGCCGGCCGCAGGTCCCGGTCCCGCGCGGTCGCGCGCTGCACGAGCGCATCGACGTACGGCGGGATGCTCGGCTGCTCCGCCGACGGCGCAGGCACGTCGGCGTGCACATGCGCGTAGGCGACCTGGATCGGGGTGTCACCGGAGTGCGGCTTGTTGCCGGTGAGCATCTCGTACAGCAGGATGCCGGACGAGTACACGTCGGAGCGGGCGTCCGCACTACCGTCAGTGACGAGCTCAGGCGCCAGGTAGGACACCGTGCCCATCAGCAGGCCCTGCGTCGCGGTGTTGCCGGTCGCAGAGACCGCACGGGCCAGGCCGAAGTCCGCGACCTTCACCACGCCGTTGTCGGAGATCAGCACGTTCTCCGGCTTGATGTCGCGATGGACGATGCCGGCGTCGTGCGCTGCCGAGAGCGCGGACAGGATCGGCGCGAGCAGGTCAAGCGCTCGAGAGGGGGTGAGTGGCGCCTGCTCGCGGATCACGTCCCGCAGCGTCCGGCCGGGGACGTACTCCATCGCCAGGAACAGGGTGCCGTCGTCGTCACCCTGGTCGAAGACGGCGACCACGTTCGGGTGCGAGAGCCGGGCGGCGGCGCGGGCCTCGGCCACGAACCGGCGGGTGAACTGGGCGTCGTCGCCGAGCCCGTCGTGCATCACCTTGAGCGCGACCACCCGGTCCAGCCGCATGTCGAGGGCCTGGTAGACAGTGGCCATGCCGCCCTTGGCGACGCGCGCGCCGACGCGGTACCGTCCGTCGAGCACTCGCCCGACGAGGCGGTCGCTGACCTGCGTGTCCACGTCGTCCGTCACTTGCGGTGAGCCGCCTCTCCAAGCCGTTCTGCTCTGAGAGTGTAGATAACGGCTCAGCGTCACCGCGCCAGGCGCACCGCAGTAGCTGCTACCTCACCGTAACGGGTCCCAGCTCCGCTCCAGCTGTGCCTTGATCCGGAGGACGTTCTTCACGTAGGCCTTCGTGTCCGGGTACATGCCGTTCCGGGTCACCCCGCCCAGGCCCTGGTAGTACGCCGCGACGGCGATGTCCAGCCGCGCCGCGCTGGTCAGCCGGTCCAGCAGCACCACCCCGGCGGTGACGTTGTCCTGCGGCCGGAGCAGGTCCAGCTTCCGCCCGACGATCGAGGAGGCGAACTGCCCGGTCGAGGGGATCACCTGCATCGCGCCGATGGCGTTCGCGGGGGAGACCACCCGCTGCTTCCAGCCCGACTCCTGCCAGCTGATTGCGAGCGCCAGCTCCGGGTCGACACCGTGCCGCGTGGCGGTGCTGACGATGAGCGTCCGCATCTGGGCCCGGGTCGGCAGCTTGCGGCTCTTCAGGATCGCCCGGTTGCGATCGGCGCGGGCGACGATGTGGTCGGGGTAGGTGCGCCCGGCGAAGGTGTTGTTCTTCTTCTTGACCGGAGCCTTGGCCTTCGGGCGGATCTTGACCGGGATCTGCAGCCGTTTGCCGGCGTAGATGTGGTCGCCGGCGCGCAGTCCGTTGGCGGCCAGCAGGTTCGCCTGGGAGCACTTGAAGCGTTTGGCGATCCTGGAGACGGTGTCGCCGGGCTTGACGACGTACGTCACCCGGCCGAGCTGGGACCGCTTGGACGGGTGCGCCGCCGTGGCGCCTTGCTTGCCGGGCACCTTGAGCACCTCGCCGGCGTAGATCGCGTTGCCGTTGCCGGGCAGGTTGTTCAAGGCAACCAAGTTCTGGACTGTGGTGCCGTAGCGGCCGGCGATGTGGCTGAGCGTGTCGCCGTCCTTCACCTTGTACGAGCCGAAGCCCGGCGAGCCGGCGGTGATCACGGCCGCGGTCAGGAACGGTACGGCGATGCCCGTCAGTACACGTACGACGTTACGCATGTTCGATCTCCCCGTGTGAACGTCACTTGACCGTAAGTGCTGATACGGATGTGACAACAGGGGCGATTGGGGTGCTTGTTACGCCTGTAACCCAATGTTTACAATTCAAGGCTGAACTACATGCGTGTAGTTCACAAGCTGTCCTTGCTCGGAGCAACCGAACGGGTCAGAACCTGCTGCCGAGGAACGGCTTCCCGAGCTCCGGGACCACGCCGCTGCGGACCGTGTCCGCGATGATCTGCGCGGTGATCGGCGTCAGCAGCACGCCGTTGCGGTAGTGGCCCGTTGCCCACAGCAACCCATCCAGTCCGGACGGCCCGAGCACGGGCGCGTTGTCCGGAGTGGCCGGCCGCAGCCCGGCGATCGTCTCCACCAACTCCAGTTCGTCCGTGATCGGCAGGACGGTCCGCGCGTCCCGCAGCAACGCGAACACTCCGCCTGCGAGCACCCGGGTGTCGTAGCCGAGCTCGGAGGAGGTCGCACCCACCACGAGCTCACCGCCGGGCCGCGGGACGAGATAGACCGAGAAGCCTCTGGCTGTGGCCCGTACGACGTGACTCAGCGCCGGTCGATACGCTTCCGGCACCCGCAGCCGCAGTACCTCACCTTTCACCGGGCGCACTGGTGGCCGCAGCTCCTGAGGTACGCCGTCCAGCTGCCCGGACCACGGTCCTGCCGCAGCAATGACGTGCCCGGCGTGCACGGTGCCCCCGTTGTCCAGTTGTACGCCGACTGCCGTCGTACCGGACGTGATGACGTGGGACACGCGCTCACGGATCAGGGTGACGCCGGCAACCTCCACTGCGCGGAGGAGTGCGGTCACTGCCTGCCTGTTGTCGACTGAGTGGTCGCCGGGGACCCACACGCCGCCGGAGACGCCGGTGGCCAGCATGGGCTCGCGTTTGCGGGCGTCGCGGCCGGACAGCTCCTCGACCTCGAGGCCGAGCCGGCGCTGGTAGTCGGCCAGCCTCCGGAGGGCTGCTGCGTCGTCGACGTCGTACGCGACCGACAGCGTTCCGGTCTGGTGCAGGCCGGCGGACAGGCCGGTGGCGGCTTCCAGCTCGGCGGCGAACGTCGGCCAGGCGGCCACGCTGGCCAGATTGAGGGCCAGCAGGTCGTCCTCGCCGTACTCGACCTCGGTGACCGGGGCGAGCATGCCGGCGGCGACGTTGGAGGTCTGGGTGCCGGGTGTCGGGTCACATACCGTCACCTGGATACCGTCTGCAGCCAGCCGCCAGGCCGTGGCCAAACCGATCAGCCCGGCGCCGACCACCACCACGTCGGATGTGAGCCCGGTCATGGGGCCTCCCGGTCTGGACTGAGGAGCGGAGGGAGCGAAGCGACTGGAGCGACGAGGGAAGACCGGGAGTTACAGCCCCATGACCCGCCGCGCGGCAGCGCGGCAATCAGTACAGGCATGCCAACACCCTACGACGGTGGGGGCATGGCAGGCTTGGCGGTGTGACTGAGCGCACCGACAGACTCCAAGACGCCCGGCTCTACCTGTGCACGGATGCGCGGGAGAAGCAGGGCGACCTCGAACAGTTCCTGGACGCCGCGCTGAGCGGCGGTGTGGACATCGTGCAGCTGCGCCAGAAGGAGATGGAGGCGGCGGACGAGCTGGCCGCGCTCGAGGTCTTCGCGGACGCCTGCAAGCGGCACGGCAAGCTGCTCGCCGTCAACGACCGTGCGGACATCGCGTTCGCGGCCGGGGCCGACGTACTGCACCTTGGCCAGCGGGACCTGCCTGTGCACGCAGCGCGGGCAGTCATCGGTCCGGAGCCGATCGTCGGACGCTCCACCCACACCTTCAGCCAGGTGAACGCCGCCGTGACCGAGCAGGGGTCGGAGTACTTCTGCGTCGGCCCGACCTGGGAGACCCCGACCAAGCCGGGCCGCCAGGCCGCTGGGCTCGAGCTGGTCTCCTACGCGGCCAGCAGGCAGCAGTCCAAGCCGTGGTTCGCGATCGGCGGGATCGACCTCGACCGGCTGGACGAGGTCATCGAGGCGGGCGCCACCCGTGTGGTCGTCGTCCGGGCGATCACCGACGCGGGCGACCCGGCGGCGGCCGCAGCGGAGTTCAGCAGGCGGTTGCGGAGCGCCGGGTGATCAACAACCCGAAGGCCGCCCGGATCGTCGCGATCGTGGTGATCGCGATGCTGGTGATCACGCTGGCGGCCGCGCTGTTCGGGTGCAGCGCGCAAGAGAAGGCGAGCAGTACCGATACCGACAGCGGTCTGACCGTCGTCGCGATGGCGGACCTGCCGGACGAGGCGCGGGACACGCTGAGGCTGATCGACCAGGGCGGGCCGTTCCCGTACAGCCGCGACGGCGTGGTGTTCGGGAACTTCGAGAAGCTGCTGCCCCAGCAGGACCGTGGGTACTACCGGGAGTACACCGTGAAGACGCCGGGGGAGAACGACCGCGGCGCCCGCCGGATCGTGACCGGGAAGGGTGGCGAGCGTTATTACACCGACGATCACTACAAGTCGTTCCGCCGGGTCGCGGCGGACGGGGGGACCGACGGATGACTGAGCTGCGCACGCTGCTGACCAAGGGCCTGCGGCCCGGGGTCTACCGCTGGCCCTCGGACGCCCGCCCGGACCAGGTACGGCGTGACGCGGCCGAAGCCGGCTGGGACTTCGTCCTGCTGGACACCAGCGAGATCCACGACAAGACCGGCTTCCTGGACCTCTGCGCGACCGCGTTCGATCTGCCGCGCTGGTTCGGGCGCAACTGGGACGCGCTCGCCGACTCGCTCGGTGACCGCTCCACCGGCGAGCCCGAGCTCGTCCTGTGGGCCGGCCTGCACCACCTGCTCGAGCACGACCGCGACACCGTCGACGTCGCGCTGCAGATCTTCAGCGAGGACGTCACGGCCTCCGGTCAGCTCCGGGTGCTCGTCCAGGAGCACCCGGACGCCGAGCCCCCGGACCTGCTCAGCGCCCAGCCGGTCCTGTAGGCAGCAAGCGCTCCGCGAGCTCGGACAGCTCGCCGACGAACCACAGGGACCGGCCGCGGTTGCTCTCCCGCACCCAGTCGCGCAGCGGCTTGCTCGCGGCGAGCTTGTCCGAGATGTCCCCGACCACGACCAGGCCCATCCGGTAGTTCACGAACTTCTGCACGATCGCCCCGGCCCGTCCGGTCCGCAGCTCGAAGAACTCGTCGCCCAGCTCCGCCGCCGGCAGCGCAACCCACTCCGCCTGGTGCTCGTAGTGCGCGGTCGCGATCAGCTGTACGGCGTCGCCCTCGTCCACCACGCCGGTGTCCGCCACGAACACCCGCACGCCGCCTAGCTCCTCAACCACGTCAGCACCCTCTCGGTCTGGGCCGGCAGCACGTGTCCGGCCTCCGGCAACAAGACGGTCGCCTCCGGCAACCGCCGTTCGGTCTCGTGGGAGTCGAGCATCCGGTCCCTCCCTCCGACGATGACGAGGAGGTCGAGCTTCTCCAGTTGCTCGTCGGTGAAGATCGGCAGCGACACCCGGCGCGGCCGGAAGTGCTCATGGATCAGCAGGGCGAAGTCGCCGTACTCCGTTGGTTCTCCTGACGGCAACGGGCCCGCGACGAGTCGCATCGTCTGCACGATTCCCCACCGTCCCCAGGGCAGCAGGAACAGCGCAGGCAGGTAGATCAGCGACTTCTGCCGCCCGATCCCGCTAGGGGTCAGCAGCGCCAGCTTCGCCACCTGCCGCCGGATCGCGTAGTCGAGCGCGAACCAGCCACCCAGGGAGGACGCGACCATCGACACCGGCTCCGACATACCCAGACCTTCGAGTACGTCGTCCAGCCAGTCGACGTGAGCGTCCAGCGGGGGACGCGCGTCCGCGCTCAGGCCCGGCTCACCGATCAGGTCGACGGCGTGGAGGCGGAAGTGCTCGGACCATGCGACCACATCGCCGATCCACTCCAGCGTCGTACTGGCCGAGCCGTGCAGCAGGACCAGCGGCGGGGCGTCGACCGGCCCGCAGCTCACCACGAACGTCTCGCCCTGCCTGGTCGGCACGACCTGTTGCTCGCTCGGCACCGGCCAGGTCGCCAGCAGCTCGCGGTAGCGCTCATGCAGAGCGCTCCGGCCGACTGCCGACTTCCAGATCATGCAATCAAAGTACCTCAAACATCCCCATCTGACGAATTATAGGGAATTCTAAGGAAACTGCCGTAGCCTGGAGTCCCACGACGACAGGGACGCGGATGCCACAAGAGCTGTACTCGGTCGAGCAGGTCGCGAGCCGGCTCGGCCTGCACGTCCGGACGATCCGGAACTACGTGCGCGACGGCCGGCTGAAGGCCGTCCGGATCGGGAAGCAGTACCGGATAGCCCGCGAGGACCTCGAGGCGTTCACCGGCACCAGCGCCGCCGCGCTCGAGGCCGACGAGCAGTCCCGGCACGTCGAGGCGTCGAGCATCGTGCACATCGACGCGATCGACCGCGCGGAGGCGGACCGGATCACCACCCACGTGATGGGTTCGCTCAATCAGAGCGGGATCGGCAGGCTCCGGGTCGAGACTGTGTACGACGAGGATCGCGCCGTACTCAAGGTGATCATCCTCGGCGACCTGGCCCCCACCGCCGAGCTGCTCCGCCTGATCAACCTGATGACGACGCCTTAGAGGACGCGGGAGGTGGCGGCGATCGCCAGGTCGGCGAGTGCCTTGCGGGCGGTGTCGTCGGCCAGCGGAGCGCGGTCGAGCGCGTCCAGGGCGTCCTCGGTCCGCTCGGTGATCAGGTCCTCGCAGGCCTGCACCGCGCGCGAGTCCTGCAGGATCTCGCGCAGCAGCTGGATCTCGTCGTCGTGCAGGTCCGGCCGCCCGAAAAGCCGGTCGAACTCGGCCAGCTGCACCTCCGACGCGTGGTCGACCGCGTAGGCCACAAGCACGGTCCGCTTGCCCTCACGGAGGTCGTCACCGGCCGGCTTGCCGGTCAGCGCCGGATCGCCGAACACCCCGAGCAGGTCGTCGCGCAGCTGGAACGCCTCGCCCACGGGCAGCCCGTACGCCGACAGGGCCTCGATCAACCGCCGGTCGCCGCCGGCCAGCGCCGCGCCGATGTGCAACGGCCGCTCGACCGTGTACGTCGCGGACTTGTACCGCAGCACCCGCAGCGCCTGGTCCATGTCGGACACGCCACTCGCCTGCGCGACCAGGTCCAGGTACTGCCCGGCGGTCACCTCGACCCGCACGGCATCGAAGAACTTCGACGCCCGGGCCAGTGCGGCCGCGTCGAAGCCGGACGTGTGCAGCATCTCGTCGGCCCAGATCAGGCACAGGTCGCCGAGCAGGATGGCTGCCCCGACGCCGAAGCGCTCCGGGTCGCCTCCGAGCCCGGACGCCTCGGACCGGGCCCGCTGCAGGGCCTCGAAGCGACGGTGGGCCGCCGGCGCGCCTCGCCGTACGTCGGAGGAGTCCATCACGTCGTCGTGCACCAGGGCGCTGACGTGCAGCATCTCCAGGCTGGCCGCCGCGGTCAGGATCGGCTGCGTCAGATCGCCGCCTGCGGCCCGGAAACCCCAGTAGCAGAAGGCCGGCCGCAGCCGCTTGCCGCCGCTGGTCGCGCCCCGCGCGGCCTGCACCTGCTCGGTCAGCTCCGGCCCGATCGCCACCAGCCGCTGCTGCTGCAGGTCGAGGAAACCGGTCAGCGCGCGCTGTACCTCGGCCGGGATGTCCACATCGCCATACACGTCTCGGAGCGTAGTCGGTGGCAGCGGCGTGGTGGACACCGCGGGTAACCTGTCGGCATGGCGAACGGTCTCCCTTCGACGCTGCCCGGCGGTACGCCGACGATCCGTGACCTGCTCGCGACCGGACACCGTTCGTTCTCCTTCGAGTTCTTCCCACCGAAGACGCCCGAGGCCGAAGAGGTGCTGTGGCGGTCGATCCGCGAGATCGAGCAGCTCCGGCCGACCTTCGTCTCGATCACGTACGGCGCGGGCGGGACCACCCGGGACGGCACCATCCGGGTCACCGAGCGAGTCGCGCAGGACACGTCGCTGACTCCGCTCGGCCACCTCACCTGTGTCGCCCACTCCCGCGACGAGTTGCGCTCGGTGATCGGCGCCTACGCCGGCGCGGGCGTCCGGAACATGCTCGCCCTGCGCGGCGACCCGCCGGGCGGTCCGAACCAGCCCTGGGTCGCGCACCCGGAGGGCATGAACCATGCGATCGAGCTGGTCGAGCTGATCCGGTCGCTGGGCGACTTCTGCGTCGGGGTGGCTGCCTTCCCGGACAAACATCCGGAGGCCCAGTCGCTGGAGGCGGACGCGCAGGTGCTGGCGGCCAAGGCCGCCGCGGGCGCGGACTACGCGATCACCCAGATGTTCTTCGGCGCGGACGACTACTTCCGGCTGGTCGAGCGGGCGTCCGCGCTGGGCTGCGACATCCCGGTGCTGCCGGGCATCATGCCGGTCACCAACATCAAGCAGATCCAGCGGATGGCGGAGCTGACCGGCATGGCGTTGCCGAAGGCCGTCACCGACCGGTTGCTCGCGGTCGAGGACGAGCCGTCCGCGGTCCGCGAGATCGGTATCGAGATCGCCACCGAGCTGTGCGAGCAGCTGCTCGGGGGCGGTGCGCCGGGGATTCACTTCATCACGCTGAACCGGTCCACGGCGACCCGGCAGGTGTTCCTGAACCTCCGCTCGTCGGTCGTGTCCTGAACCCGGCCTCCCGCCGTATCCTGTGCGGATGGCTGACCCGTCGGACCTGCTGATCGACCGCACGCTCGTGCTGCTCCGGCACTCGAAGGCGGTCCCGCACGAATCGATGCCGGACCCGGAGCGCCCGCTGGCCGACCGCGGCCGGGCCGACGCCCGCGCGGCCGGCCGCTACCTCGTTGCCCAAGGCATCGAAGCGGACCTGGTGCTGTGCTCGCCCTCGCAGCGCACCCGGGAGACCTGGCAGTACGCCGCCGAGGCCGGCGCGACCGCAGCCGACATCTGGTACGACCGGCGGATCTATGACGCCGACTCCGACGAGCTGCTCGACGTCATCCGCGAGGCCCCGACCGAGGCGCGCACGGTGATCCTGGTCGGCCACGCTCCCGGCGTACCGTGGCTGGCCGACGAGCTCGCCCTCGACGGCACCAGCCCCGAGCGCGTCCAGCTCACCCAGAAGTACCCGACCAGCGGCCTGGCCGTCCTGCACCTGACCTGCCACTGGTCAGACCTCTCCGAGAACGACGCCGACCTGGTCTCGTACGTCGTACCGCGCGGCTAAGGCAACCAGTTCGTCGTGCTGTTGATCGTCACCAGGCGTTGAGTCGCTCTGGTCAGCACGACGTACAGCGCGCGTACGCCGCCCAGGGTGTCGCTGACGATGCGGTCCGGTTCGACGACGACCACTGCGTCGTACTCGAGGCCCTTTGACTCCAAGGGGCTTACGGCAACGACGCGTGGGTCGCCCAGCTCGGCGAGCACGGGGTCGACGGCCGGTCGCAGCTTCGGCGGCACGATCACGCCGACCGTGCCCTCGACCAGCTGGAGCAGCTCGACCGCCGCGTCGCCGGCGGCCTCGGCAAGCTTGCCGTGGTCAACGATCCGGTGCTCGGGCTCCACTCCGGTACGACGTACTGCGTCGGGCAGGTCCGCATCGGGCAGGCTCTGCCGGATCACCTCACCGGCGAATGCGTAGATCTCGGCCGAGTTCCGGTAGTTGGTGGACAGCCGGAACGAATGCCGCTGCAGGTGCGACAGCATCGAGTCCATCGCCGCACGGGCCTCGTCCGGGTCCGGCCACGAGCTCTGCGCCGGGTCGCCGACGATCGTCCAGCTCGCCTGCGGGCCGCGGCGGGTCACCATCCGCCACTGCATGGGGGAGAGGTCCTGCGCTTCGTCGACCAGGACGTGCGCATACTCCTCCGGCTCCTCCGCCTCGCGGGCAGCAACAGCCCGTGCCCGGCGTTCCGACGTGGTCAGCACCTCGTTGACGCCGTCCGACAGGCCCTCGAGCCAGTCGAACTCCTCGTCCTTGACCTCGGCGACCGGTGCGCGTCCCAGCAGCGTGCCCAGCTCGTCCAGCAGCGCCACGTCGGCGATGGTGAACTCGTCCGTGCCGCGAATGGCGGCAGCGAGTGTGTCGACCTCGACAGGGGACAGGTCGTTGCGAGCCCAGCGCTGCAACCGTCTCGGGTCACCGAGCCAGCGCAGGACCGACTCCGGCGTCAGCACCGGCCACCACTGGCCGAAGAACGTCCGGAACGCCGGCGTCTCGGTGACCTGGTCGCCGAACGCCTCCCGGTCGCCGTACACGCCGTTGCGCAGGTCGTCGGGGAACCGCTGCCACAGCGCAGCGACCAGGCCCTTGCGGGCTTCGGCAGCGGCCCTGTTGCGAGGCGTCCGGCGCAGCGCGTTCCGCCGCACGTTGTCCAGTTGGTTGGCGTCCAGCTCGATCGTTGCCCCGCCGACGAAGACACGCATCGTCGTGGGCGCAGTGGGCACGCGGTCGCGAGCAGCGCGCGACAGCACGCCGCGCATTCGCAGCGAGCCCTTGATGGCGGCCGCATCGGCCTCGTCGACCGCAGTGGCCTTGACGCCGTCCACCAGCTCGCCGACAGCGCGCAGCGACACGGTGTTCTCACCAAGACTCGGCAGCACGCGCTCGATGTACGCCATGAACGCAGCAGACGGCCCCACGACCAGTACGCCGCCACGCTCGAACCGCCTGCGGTCGCTGTAGAGCAGGTACGCCGCGCGGTGCAGAGCGACCACGGTCTTGCCGGTGCCCGGTCCACCACCGATCACGGTGACACCACGGGCAGGAGCCCGGATCGCCTTGTCCTGCTCGGCCTGGATGGTGGCGACGATGTCCCGCATCGTGTGACCGCGGGCCCGCGACAGCGACGCCATCAGCGCGCCCTCACCCATCACCGGCAGGTCCTCGGGCGCCCGCTCCGGCGCCAGCAGGTCGTCCTCGAGACCGATGATCCGCGGGCCCTTGTTCCGCAGCACGCGGCGGCGGACGACCTTGAGCCGGTCGGTCGACGTGGCCCGGTAGAACGGCTCGGCGGCCGGGGCGCGCCAGTCGATCACCAGCGGCTCGTACTCCGCGTCGCGGACGCCGATCCGGCCGACGTACAGCTTCTCGAGATCCGTCGCGGCGCCGGCGGCGGGCTGGTCGTCGCCGTGGTCGGAGTCGAGCCGGCCGAAGACGAGCCCCTCGTGCTCGGCGTCCAGCTCGGCGATCCGGCGGGCCGCCGCGAACACCAGCACGTCCCGCTCGTACAGACCGGTCTGCTCCTCCTCGCGGACCCGGCCGACGTTCTGCGCCTGCCCGCGCTGGTGGCCTTCGACCGCGATCCGGGACGCCGACCTGGCCGCCTCCGCGACCCGCTCGTACACCCGGTCGACGTGTAGCTGCTCAGCCGCCAGCTCAGCCCGCTCGACGTTCTCGTGATCGGCCGACGTGGGGGATTGATCCACCGAGGTCCTCTCTACTGCCGGGCACCCATCCCGACATGACACACATGAACAATCAATCCTACGTGCGCCCTTGGACCGGAACCCAACCCGGTCTCAGGCTTTCCCGACCGCGTCGGCCACGATGGCCGCACCCAGCGTGGTGGCCGGTACGCCGGACCCCGGGTGGGCTCCCGCGCCGACGCAGTACAGGCCCTTGACCGGCGACACGTTGGCAGCCCGCCGACGGGCCGTGCGGTAGCCCTCCCACGCCACGCCGGCCCACCAGGACGGCGATGTCTGCCGTGACACCACCTTGCCCCGGATGTGCAGGCCACGGGCCACCAGGAGGTCCAGTACGTCGTCCGTCGGGTAGCCGTGCACCAGCACTGACCACGCCCGATGCCCGGCCGGCGCCTGTCCACCCGTCCGTACGACGACTGTCGGCGTACCGTGCAGCACAGTCTCGAACGGCAGGCTCGGCACCGGCTGCCGCAGACCCAGGTGTACGACGTACGCGGCCTGCGCCTGGTGGGTCGACTGCACCTTCTTGCGCACCTTCTTGGCCGCCGGGTCGTCCACCAGTTGCCCGTAGAGCTCACGCGGGTCGATGTCGCTCACCACGATCTCGCCAGCAAGCTCAGTCCCGTCAGCGAGCCGTACGCCCGTCACACTGCCGTCCGATGTGGTTACTGCCACAACCTCGGCACCGGTCCGGACGTCTACCTTCCGTTCACTCGCGCGTTGCGCCAGCGCATCCGCGAGGGTGCCGAAACCGCCATCGATCGTCCAGCGGCCGAACGTGCGCTCCAGGTACGACCAGACGCCGACGTATCCCGGAGTGAGCTTCGCGTCCGATCCACCCTGTGCTGCGAAGTGCCGCAGGACCGCCCGAGCTCTCTCGTCGTCCAGTTGGCGCTGTGCGACCCGCTCCAGCGACTGCCACGGCTTGAGTGTTCTGACCGCTCCCAGGGGCAGCTTGTCCTTGAGCGGCGGCTCCAGCGACGTCTTGCGCAGTACCTGCCAGGTCTCGCTGTAGCCGTCGACCAGTGCGGTCCACTGCTGGGCCGCCCTCTCGCCGGCCAGGTCCGTCCAGGCCTGGAACTGCTCACCGCGGTCGGCGATCGGCAGGTCGAGCACCGAGCCGTCCCCGAACATGTGCCGTCGCGGCTCGGTCACAGGCTCGAGCTGGATCAGGCTCTCGATCGGACGGCCACTCTTGCGGAACAGGTCGCGCAGCGCGGCCGGGAGCGTCGTACTGGCTGCGCCTGCGTCCCAGCTGAAGCCGTCTGCCTCGATCCGGCCCAGCACTCCGCCGAGACGCTCGTCACGCTCGCAGATGGTGACCTGGTGACCCAGCTTGGCCAGGCGGACTGCACTGGCGAGACCGGCAAGGCCGGCCCCGATGACTATCACCCGTGCCATCAGAGCGCACTGCTCCCAGTCACCGGGGCACCGCGTTTCTCCCGCCAGGCCCTGAACCTGGCCCAACCCCGTCTGATGAACCGGAAGGCGACGTACACGCCGATCAGGCCGAGCAGCAGCAGGATGCCGGCGATGATTAGGGCGGCCTCCGGGTGGAAGGCGGCGAGCGTCACCACACCGGCGACCGCGACGTCCTCACCGGACGACGCCGCGATGTTGGTGACCGGCTCGGGGGAGGTGTTGATCGCGAGCCGCAGACTCGACTTGACCGCGTGCGAGAGCAGCGCGACCAGGCCGCCGGCGGTCGCGATCGCGGCCTGCTCCAGCGTGCTCGCCTCACCGGACAGCAGCGCGGCGATGATCGCGCCGACAGTGGGCCGGATCACTGTCGAGATCGCGTCCCAGGCCGAGTCGATGTACGGGATCTTGTCCGCGATGAACTCGAACGCGAACAACGCGCCGGCCGCGATCAGCACGCCGTTGGTGGTCAGTGCCTCCGGCACGTCCTCGGCGCCGGCGAAGCGGCCGAGCAGACCGAGGATCAGCACGCAGGCGTAGGCGTTGATCCCACTCGCCCAGCCGGTCGTGAACGCCAACGGCAACGCTTCCATCGTCCTGCTCCCGTAACCCTCTGTCGCCACTGCTGCTGTCAGTATTGAACCTTTTGTGGCGAGTTTTGGTTAACCGTTGACTTCCGGGTCGCCTCGACTCACAGTGATCAGGCTGCCAGTCTGTGTGACCGGCATCCCCGCCGTCGGTTCAGGAGAACAACATGCGTCGTCGTCCGAAGATTCTCGCCGCATTGGCTGCGGTAGCGCTGGCCATCACCGTGACCGGCGTGTCGTCAGGCGGTCCACCCGCATCCGCGTCGACACCAGATCCCGCTGCCTCTCCCTACAGCGCGGCGGCTGCGAAGTACGGCGTACCGGAGTCCGTGCTGCTGGCTGTGTCGTACGCCGAGACGCGCTGGGACGACCATCAGGGTGCGTCGAGCACCGACGGCGGCTACGGGCCGATGCACCTGACCGCTGTCGACCCCACTGCGGTCGTGGACCTCTCCGGCAAGCGCAAGGTCGCGAAGGCCGAGTCACTGCGGACCCTCTACAAGGCGTCCGAGCTGACCGGGCTCGACCCGGTTGCCTTGCGCAATGAGACCGCCGCGAACATCGAGGGTGGCGCTGCACTGCTTGCGTCGTACCAGCGGAACCTCGGTCTGCCAGTGGGCTCCGACACGTCGGCAGCCCAGTGGTACGGCGCGGTGGCCTCGTACGCGGAGGCCTCGGACCGTGCGACCGCATCGGCCTTCGCCGACGACGTCTACGCGATCATGGCGCGCGGCGCGGCCCGTACGACGAACACCGGGCAGCAGGTCGTGATGCCTGCCCTGGCTGTCACACCGGACAAGACGCAGGTGAACAAGCTGGCGCTGCCGGCCGGGGTGCAGGCTTCGACCGCCGGTGTGGAGTGCCCGGACTCGCTGGGCTGCGAGTGGCTGCCGGCGCCGTACCAGGACCTGGGTGGTGGCGACTACGGCAACCACGACCTGGCGGACCGGCCCAAGACCGGCAAGATCGACTACATCATCGTTCACGACACCGAGGGCGGCTGGCAGGGCACGCTCAACCTGGTGCAGGACCCGACGTACGTGAGCTGGCAGTACACGATGCGCTCGTCCGACGGCCACACCTGGCAGCACGTGAAGGCCGACGACGTCGCCTGGCACGCCGGCAACTGGTACGTGAACATGCACAGCATCGGCATCGAGCACGAGGGCTTCGCGGCCCAGGGCGCGACCTGGTACACCGAGTCGCTCTACCGCAACTCGGCCAAGCTGGTGCGCTACCTGGCCGCCAAGCACAACATCCCGCTCGACCGGGCGCACATCATCGGCCACGACCAGATCCCGGGGACGATCCCGAGCACGGTCCGCGGCATGCACTGGGACCCGGGACCGTACTGGGACTGGGAGCACTACTTCGACCTGCTCGGCGCTCCGATCTGGGGCAACTCCGTGTTCCCGGTGAAGGCGGGCTCGATCGTCACCATCAAGCCCGGGTTCGACGACAACGTGCAGGTGCTGACCAACTGCACCGGTGCGGGCACCACGTGCACGCCGCAGGGCACCAACTTCGTCTACCTGCGGCAGGCGCCCGACGACGCGGCTCCGCTGGTCAAGGACATCGGTCTGCGCCCGGACGGCTCGGACAGCACGACTGTGGTGTCCGACATCGGGGCACGGGCGGCCGCCGGCTCGCAGTACGTCGTGGCTCAGCGGCAGGGGGACTGGGTGGCGGTCTGGTACCTCGGTGCGCTCGGCTGGTTCAAGAGCCCGCCGTCGGCCCCGGATGCGTTCGCCAAGCCGGGTCTCGTGGTGAAGCCGAAGGCGGGTAAGGCTTCCGTTCCGGTGTACGGGCGGGCCTACCCCGAGCAGTCGGCGTACCCGGCGGGCATCCCGTACCAGGTGGTCACCCCGCTGCAGTACTCGATCGGAGCCGGTCAGGCCTACCCGGTGGGCGACCCGTCCATCGAGACCGACTACTACCGCGCCGTCACCTTCGCGGGTGAGCCGCCGACCGACCACGTCCAGGTGATCGGCAACGACCGGTACTACCAGATCTGGTTCGGCCACCGGATGGCCTACGTCCGTGCTGCCGACGTGGACCTGCGACCGGCTGTCTAAGCTGCTGTTGTGATCGACGAAGCCGTCCAGTCTTTGCTGGACGGCTTCGTCACGTCGGTGCGCCGGATCGCTGACGTCGAGGCGATCTGGCTGCACGGGTCGCTGGCGTTGGGCGACTTCCAGCCGGGGCGGAGCGACCTCGACGTGGTGGCCGTGGTCTCGTCGCCGCCGCCTCTGGCTGTCGCCGACCTTCATCGCCAGCTGATGGCGGCCTCGCCGCTGGCGTCGAAGCTGCATTGCTCGTACATGCTCGCGTCGGACCTGGCGGATCCGTCGGTTCGGCATCCGACCTTCGCTCAGGAGCGGTACTTCGACCGGCCGGTGACTCCGGTGACGCGGCGGGAGCTAGCCATGGGCAACAAGTCGCTGTACGGGCCGCCGCCGGCCTCGTTGCTACCGGCAATCAGTGATGCGGAGCTGTCTGCGTTCATTCGTGAGGACCTGCGGTCGTTCTGGTTGCCCGTGACAGCGCGCCGGAAGCCTTGGTACGCCGACATCTGGGTCGATCTGGGCCTGGTGACGGTCGCGCGAGCCCACGTCACGTTGTCGTCCGGTGACCTGATCACGAAGCGGGCGGCGCTTGGACTGCTGCCCGGGATGGGGGCGCCGGAGAGCGTCGTACGGGATGTGGCCCGCCGGCGGTACGGTCCGGCGGGCGCGGTGAACCCGTTCTGGCGTCAACGGCGAGCGGTGCTGACGCAGGTCTTTCTGCAGTCGGCGATTCCTGCGGTGATCAGTTCACCGTGATCGGCGTGCCCGCGGTGACCTTCAGGAGCTCGGCGTACGTAGTCGGGTAGACCGAGTGGGGGATACCGGCGGCCGCCCAGATGACGCCGTACTGCTCGAGGGCGGTGTCGACGTAGGTGCGGACCGGGTGCGGGTGGCCGACCGGGGCGACGCCGCCGATCGACTGGCCGGTGTGCTCCTTGACGAACTCCGGGGTGGCGCGGCGCAGCTTGGCGATGCCGAGCTCGGCGGCGACCTTCGCGGTGTCGACCCGGTGCGCGCCGGACGTCAGGATCAGCACCGGGGCGCCGTCGCCGTCGAAGATCAGGCTGTTCGCGATCGCGCCGACCTCGCAGCCGAGCTCGGCCGCCGCGGCCGCCGCGGTCGGGACCGCCTCGTCGAGGATCACGATCTCGCCGGTGGCCCCGGCCGCCCGGAGCGCGTCGGCCACGCGTTGCACGTTGGGATGGTTGCTCACCTTCGTGAGCTTAGGCGGCCTGTCACACCGTTTTGAGCTCGGCTGCCCCGAAGGACACGTTGAAGCGGTCGCACCAGATCGCGACGCTGCGGAAGTCGCCGAGGTCGACGGCCTTCGGGATGACGTAGTTCTGGTTGCCGTGGTTGCCCTTGAGACTGCCCAGGCTCTGGTGGTCACCGTCGTCGAACACGTGCCAGCCCGCGCGGCCGGGGACGGTTTTCGCGTCACTGAGCCAGACCTTGAGGTCGGGGCCGTCGGAGGTGCTGAGGTTCTCCAGGCGGAGGATGCGGGAGCCGTCGGGCAGCCTGAGTACGGCGACGGTGCCTTCGGTCTCGTGCTCGTGCGTGATCAGCTTCCCGGTCAGGAGCACGGTCGGCGCTGTCGGCTGCTGTGCCGGTTGCTGTGTCGGCTGCTTTGCGGAAACTGTCGGTGGCGTCGTCGACGATGACTGTGTGGAGATCGGAACGGCGCCTGGCAGCGCTTCGTCGACGACCTTGTCGGTGAAGAGCCGCCACGGCTGGAAGAGCGGCAGCGCGACCGCGGTGACCACGACGGCCACCGCCGCCGCGGCGATCACGGCTGCCCGCCACCGCTTCGTCAGTCTCGGCATCGGCGTTCCCTCCACGTCCTCGGCCTGCTTCTTCGGTGACTTCCGGCGTCTGTCCGGCGTCCCCGGGGTCTTCGGTGCTGCGTGTTCTCCAGTGTGGACGGCGGATCGGTCGCGCGGCGGCGCGCCGGGCTTACGGCCCGTTGACGTTTGTCGGCGGCCGACGATACGCTGTTCGTGTTCGAACAGATGTTCGATTACCTTCGGCCCGGTTTCGTCGGGAGACCGGCCAGGGGTGATCCGGACAGCTGGACGGCTCCGGTGCGGAGTTGCGGCCGCATCGGAAACCGGTGGTCCCGGCGGGCCGGGCGCCGAGGTGGTCCTCGACCCCCACCTCGAGCCTGTCCGCCGGGCCCCGGAACCAGCCGTCGACCAGGGGAAGCAGGCGTTCGTTCACAGGAGGCGATGGAGTATGTGGGAGTTCGACGAGGCCGTGGAAGTGCGTTCGGACGTCGTGGACGGCGTCGAGACCCCGGCGCAGTTCCTCTGGCGTGGCCGGCTCTGGCGCGTGTGCTCCGTCCAGGCCCGCTGGACCGAGACCGCCGCCTGGTGGGAGCGCGGCATCATCGGCGCCGGCCTCGGCCCGTCGTACGACGCCCGCCCCCGATCGACCGAGGTAGCCGGCACGGCTGCCCACCTGAACGGCGCGGTGGCGTCGGCGAGCCCCCGATCTCGCACCGACTGCCTGGCCGCGTCCGCTCTCGGCGGGAGCACCACCGCCCTCGCTCCCGCCGGGAGCGCCACCACCGGGATGGCCGAGAGCCCGGCGGCCGTCGGCGTGCTGGATGCGGACTGGGGGCCGCGGCGTGCGGTGTTCCGAGTAGAGGCGGGGTGCGGCCGGCACGGTCGGCGTGAGCTGTTCGATCTCGCGCACGACCCGGACTCCGGCCGCTGGCAACTGGAAAGGGTGACGGACCGATGACTGTCTCACCGGTATCTCCGGCAGCCGCCGGCGCGGCCAGCCGCGAACTGTCCCGCGCGCGAGCCGCGCTGGCCGAGGCTGTGGAGACGAGCGACCACCTGATCCGCTACTCGAGCGCCCATGTCGCAGGCCTCCGAGTTGCGGCCGCGGTCCTCGCCGTCCGCGCCCGCCCGGTCCGCTCCGGCACTCGCCGTCGGGTCCAGCGCAACGCCTGGGTGCTGCTCGCCGAGGTGGCGCCCGAGTTCGGCGAGTGGGCCACCTTTTTCGCCGCCGGCGCATCCCAGCGCGCGGCTGCCGAAGCGGGTCTGGAGCGCGCGGTCACTACCCGCGAGGCCGACGATCTCGTCCGCGCCGTGGAGACCTTCTACGACCTGGTCGAGACCAGCCTCCGGCTGTCCGCCAGCCCGGCCCTCACCGCCACCACGGACCCCCAGTCCGTCCTGACCCAACCTTGGATGCAGGCCAGCTGACCGCGTGGCTCTGTTGACCACCTGACAGCCTGACCTTGTTGACTCGGACTCGGACTCGGGAGAACCAAACCTGTGAGTGAGCTACGGCGGGGCGTCGGCAAAGACGTCTGCGGTCGCGTCCACGCCATCACCGGCGTCGAGTGCTACCTCCCCGACACCCACTACCCCAACCCGCACCACTCCATCGAAGGCGACTCCTGGCACGACGGTCTCTGCAGCAGGTGCGCCGGTGGCGGCACCGACGCCGACGCCGACGCCGTCTGCCCCCGCTGCAACGGCACCGCCTTCGAACCCGTGGCCCTCATCGACCCCGAGACCTACCAACCCGGCTGACCACCTTGCGGGTTCCCCGATGCCCGCGAGCTCGCGGCCGATCGTGACCGCTCTGATCGCGGCCGATGCTGACCGCGCTGAACCGCGCTGGTCGCGCTGAACCGCCCTGGTCGCGCTGAACCGCCCTGGTCGCGCTGAACCGCCCTGGTCGCGCTGGGGAGCTGGCGCTTCTCGTATTGCTCTCGGGCTGCGGGCTCTGTTGGTTGGGGGAATCGTCTGGACTGTTCTGGGGGTCTGGGAATTAGGGTCGGGAGGGTGAGTGAACTTCCTGTACTCGACGGTGAGGATCAGCGGGTCCTCGGAAGCCTGATGGAGAAGCAGTCGACGGTGCCGGCGTCGTACCCGCTCACCGCCAACGCGTTGCGTACCGCCTGCAACCAGACCAGCAACCGCGAACCCGTCGTCGACTACGACCAGTCGACGGTCGAGCAGACCGCGCGCTCGCTGCGGGACAGAGGCCTCCTGCGGATCGTGTGGGCCGACACCGGCCGCCGCACCCTCAAGTACCACCAGACCCTCGACGAGCGCCTGGGCCTCGAACCTGACGAGCGCGCACTTCTCACGGTCCTGCTCCTTCGGGGCGCCCAAGCGCCCGGCGAGCTCCGCACCCGCACCGAGCGCCTCCACCCGTTCCCCGACCGATCCGACGTCGAAGCCTGCCTACGGCGTATGGCCGCCCGACCCGAACCGCTGGTCCGCGAGCTCGAACGCCGCGCCGGCCAGCACGACCACCGCTGGATCCACCTCCTCGGCCCGGTGCCGGACGAAGCCGCCCAGCCCGCCGCGCCGGCCGTCGACCGCGACGTGGTGATCGCCGAGGGCGCGGACACCCGCGACGCTCGAGTGCGTTCGGCGTACGACGCTGTCGCCACCTCCTACGCCGATCGACTCATCGACGAGTTGGACGTCCTGCCCTTCGAAACCTGGCTCCTGGACCGCGTGGTCGCCCACGCCGCCGGACGCCCGATCGTGGAAGTCGGTTCCGGCCCCGGCCACATCACCGCCTACCTCGCCGACCACGGCGCCGACGCCACCGGCATCGACGTCTCACGCGCCATGGTCGAGGAAGCCCGCCGCCGCTTCCCCGACCACACTTACGAGCTCGGCGACCTCCGCCGGCTGGGGCGCCCCCCGACATCCTCCGGCTGGTCCGCAGTCCTCGCCTGGTACTCCCTGATCCACCTGGCCGCCGCCGAGCTCCCGGCCGCCCTCGCAGCCCTGACCCGCCCCCTGGACCCAGGCGGCTGGCTGGTCCTGGCCCTCCACGCCGGCTCCGAAGTCCGCCACGTCACCGACATCTTCGGCCACGAGGTCAACCTCGACTTCGTCCTCCACGACCCGGCAGCCATCGTCACGCTCATCGAGTCCGCTGGCCTGACAGACATCGAGTGGTACCTGAGAGGACCCCTCCCGACCCACCAGGAAACAACCCAACGCCTCTACGTCGTGGCCCGAACCCCCAGCTGATCCGCCTCGGCAGTGGTTGGTGTCCGTCGTTCACCGGGACCGGGCGGGTCAGCTCTTGGCGTAGGTTTCGGCGGCTTGGGACTCGAACTCGTAGGCGATGGCGGGTTGGTCGCCGACGACCCAGGCGTCGTGGCCGGGCTCGATGATGTAGGCGATGCCTGGGAGTACGCGGGCCTTGGTGCCGTCGTCGTGGACGACCTCCATCTCGCCGGAGATCAGGGTGCCGACGTGCCGCACCTGGCAGGTGTCGCCGCCGACGATGGGACGGATGCACTCGGACCAGCGCCAGCCCGGCTGGAACGTGATCCGCGCGACGCTGGCTCCTGGCAGCTTGACCACGTCGACGGTGGTCTTGTCCGGCGTACGGCGCTCGTCGGGCTCGTCGAAGGACTTGCTGTGAATGGTCATTGGGTTCCCTCCCTGGCCGGTGTTTCTTCCCCTTCTCTCCGACGATGGCGCGCCCAGCCGCACCGCGACAGACACCAGCTCTTAACGTCCGCTTACAGGACCCACAGCCGATCACGCCAGGTGGTGCGGCGCTGGCCGGCGGTGCTGGGGAAGTAGGGTGTGGCGGGGTGGGGTCATGGGTCGAGGAGGGTTATGACGATGGTCGATCGGCGGCGGCGGTCTGTGCGGACGGCGCTGGTGGCCGAGGCTCTGCGGGTGGCGCTGGCGGGGCGGGCGCGGGTTGATCCTGAGGCCGGGTTGGACATCGTCGACCTGGGTGGTGGGACCGGTGGGTTCGCGGTGCCGCTGGCGGTCGAAGGCCACCGGGTGACCGTGGTGGATCCGAGCCCGGACGCGCTGGCCTCGCTGGAGCGGCGGGCGAGCGATGAAGGCGTCAGCGCGCTGGTTCGTGGTGTGCAGGGCGACGCGGCTGAGCTTCCCGGTCTCGCGGGGGAGTCGAGTGCGGACGCCGTACTGTGCCATGGCGTGCTCGAGGTCGTCGACGACCCGGTGCAGGCGCTGCAGGCGATGGCGTCGGTACTGCGGGAAGGCGGCGTACTCAGCCTGCTCGTTGCCCAGCGCAACGCTGTCGTCCTCGCTCGCGCGCTCGCCGGCCACCTCGCCGAGGCGCGGATCGCGTTGCAGGATCCGGACGGGCGCTGGGGTGCGACCGATCCGATGCCGCGGCGGTTCGACGAGGCCGGGATCACGGGGCAGCTGGCCGATGCCGGGTTCATGGTGCACACGGTGCACGGCGTACGCACGTTCGCGGACCTCGTCCCGTCAGCGTTCGTCGACTCCGAGCCGGGGGCGGCCGAGTCGCTGGCCGAGCTCGAGCGCGCCGCCAGCCAGCACCCGGCCTTCCGGGCGCTCGCAACCCAGCTGCACATCCTCGCGACCCGCTGACCGATCGATCCGGGCTCGCCGGCTCGAGCACGGCGCTCAACCTGCGACACGCCCGGGTTGTGTTGTGAGTCACACTCGCCGCCCGGCCGCGGTCGCCTCGGGAGCTGTGAAGTCCCGGCGGCTCCGTCGTGGGTGGTCGACGGAGGGTGATGGACCGGTGACTACTCCTCGGCGGCGTGGAATAGACCGGTGCGGGGTGGATGGTGCGACACACGGAGTTTGGTGGGTTTGGAGGGTCGATGTTGTGGGCAGTTGCGGGACCGTGACGCGCTGGACAGGCGGTCAGGGTTTCGTGCAAGGCAAGCGCGGCCTAGACTGGAGTCGGCCTATCGAGATCGCGCTCATCATGGAGGGATCGACGGTGCCCCTCTCGGAAGAAGAGCAGCGCCAGTTCGAGCAGCTCGAACGTGCCCTTGCTGCGGAAGACCCGAAGTTCGTCTCCGCCATGCGAGGGACCAATGTGCGCTTGTACTACAAGCGCCGGGCAGTGCTTGCCGGCGTTGGATTCGTGCTGGGCATCGCTGTTCTGATGACCGGTGCGATCATCCCCAACACCATCATCGGAGTCATCGGCTTCGTGATGATGGTCGCCTGTCTATACATCGCTGCGCTGAGCATGAAGCGGATCAGCAACGCCGGAGACTCCGACGACATCCCGCCGCCTCCGCCGCCGACCAAGCGGCACCGGACCAAACACGACTCGTCCGGCAGCTTCATGGAGCGGATGGAGGACCGCTGGCGGCGCCGCCGCGACGAAGACCTCTGACGGTGCGGCGCTCCTGAGCGCGTAACCGGCCGACAACCACACCCGCGTCCCTGGTGGCGCGGGTGTGGTTTTTGTTTGGGGTACGGCGGGGGTGGGTGCCGCTGCCGCAGCGTTTGCCGGCGGGTGCGGGTAGCTCCCGTTCGGCGCTTTGCAGGTCGGCGGTTGAGTGGCCGATGGTGCGCAGGCAAAGCGCCGAACGGGAGCAGTTGTGGGTCAGGAGGGGATTGCCAGGCAGGCTAGCCGGCGTGGCGGCGGCGTAGGGCCAGGGAGCGGAGGCGGGCCAGGAGGAGGTCGAAGTCGTCCAGGAGGTCGGAGGCCTCGGTGCTGCCCCGGCTCAGGTACCAGCGCCAGGAGGGCGGCAGCAGCCGGGCTCGCCAGCGGCGCAGGTGGGAGGCCTGCGTCCACAGGGCCTTGCGTACGGCGGCTGCCTCGGAGCGCAGGTCCATGGTCACGTCGGCGTCACCGGCGTACCGCAGGGCCTCGATGCCGCGAGCGACCCGGATGGCCTGTCGGTGAACATCAGCCGGCAATTGGCCGACCAGCCACTCGCCGGACTGCCGCGGTGTGGCGATGTCGGACCAGTCCAGTCCGAGGTCGCGGGACGTGTCCCGGATCTCGGCCCACAAGCCCTCGGCTCCGAGCCGGCCCGGCGGTCTGGCGAACCGCTGTCGCCTGGTCAGGCCGCGGATCAGCCACGGCACGCAGAGCAGCAGAAGCACCCCGAGGGCGATCGCGATGTTCCGGCCACCGCCGTTGGTGAACCAGTTGCCGCTGTCAATGATCGGGACGCCGGTGTCGTCCGGCAGATTCCGGTCGTCGGGCCGTTCCAGACCCGGGTCCTCGGTGGCGCCCGGAGTGCTCGGGGCGGTGGTCGGCGCCGTCGTCGGGCCGGCCGGGTTCGGGGTCGCGGGGGCGGTCCAGCCCGGCGTGCTCGCGACCCGGGCGGCCGGGGTCGGCTCGAACCGGACCCAGCCGACGCCCTGGAAGTACAGCTCCGGCCAGGCGTGCATGTCGTGCATCTTGACGGTGTACTCGCCGTCCTCGCCGGCCTGCCCGGGCAGGAACCCGATGCCGACCCGGGACGGGATGCCTGCGATCCGGGCCATCAGCGCCATCCCGGTGGCGAACTGCTCGCAGTACCCGGTCTTGGTCTCCAGCAGGAAGTCGCGCAGCGCCCGCATCCCGCTGCCGCGGGTGGTGTCGGTGCTGTAGGTGAAGCCGCCACCGCTTCGGAACCAGTTCTGCAGCAGCACGGCGGCCTCGAACTGGTTGCTCCCGGCACTCTTCGTGATCTCCTGGGTCAGCTCTTTGACCGACTGCGGGGTCTGCCGCGGGACCCGGCTGGTGAACTGGTCCGGCTCACCCTGGCCGCTCGCGTCGTGCAGCTGCTGCGACGTCGGCTGCAGGTCGTACGACGTCACGTCGTACTTCTTGCCACCGACCACCTGGCCGTTGGAAGAGACCACGTCGAGCGTGCCGGCGTCGAAGCGCCAGTCCCGCTTCAGCGAGATCGAGCGCACCGGGTAGGGGACCGGGGCGAACTGGGAGCGGAAGCTCCGGCTGACGTCGATCTCCATCTTGGACTGCGGGACCTTGCTCAGGTCGCCGCTGTACCCGGGCGGCGGGGTCAGCTCGCTGCCGATCTTGCGGCCCTCCTGGCGGGGCGCGATCCGCCAGATGTCGCCGTCGAAGAAGTCGAGTGCGGTCAGCCGCAGGTAGGTGCCGCCGGCCGGGCCGCCCTTGTAGGTGAGGGCGACGACGTTGTCGCCGCGCTTCAGGTTCCGGCCCATGTCCAGCATCGGGTCCGTCGACGAGATCGACGCCCCGACACCGGTCCCGGGACCGGTGCCGGCCAGACCGTTGCCGATGACACCTTCGGGCAGGGCGGGCAGCAGAGCGGGCAGCAACGCCGCCAGCGCGACGACGGTCAGGCCGATCCGGCGGCCGGCCTGACCGAGCGCGGACGCTTCCACGGGCTCGGCGGCGTCCAGGTGGGACACGCCGGAGATGCGCCGGCCCCAGCGGCTGAGCCGGCTGCGGCCTTCGGCCGACAGCAGCAGGATGTACCCGAGCGCCGGCGGGATGAACAGCAGTGCCGGCAGGCCGCCGTGCACGGTCGCGGCCGGCACCGTGTACATGATCAGCAACAGCAGCCCGGCCCACGCGGCCTGGCGAAGCTGTACGGCGATGACGTGGATGAGCAGGCCGGTCGCGGCGATCACCGAGGCGGCGAACAGCGTCAGGTGCGAGTCCGGTGGCAGTGGCGCGCTGAACCGATTGATCGAGTCCATCGCGTTGACCATCTGCTGGTTGAACTCCAGCGCGGTCGCCTTCACCGGGATCAGCCCGAACTTCAGTGTGTCCCGCAGGAAGAAGAACGAGATCAGCTCCACCAGCACCAGGAGCTGGACGAACGGTACGACGAGCCGCGGGGCGCGCAGGTTCTGCAGCAGGATCCCGACACCGGTGATCGCACCACACAGGAGCGCGCTGATGAACAGGAACGGCCCGGAGAACACCGGGGTGAGCACCAGCGCTCCCAGAACGGTCGCGCCCCAGGCGGCAAGAGAGATCCTCGCGTGGCCGGTCATGCGATCCTTCCGCTCCGTAGTCCTAGGCCGGACCACACGGTGGGTAGGTGGTCGCCGCGGTGGACTCTGGCGACGCGCCAGCCGTTGTGGCGCAGCTCGTTCTCGGTGGCGTCCGCGGCTGCCTTCAGCCGGTCCGCCTTCTCACTCGGCTCGGCGCCGACCGCCCAGCTGGCCGCGTCGAGCACCAGCGCGACGCCGATCGCCTGGCTGGTCCGCCAGCGGTTCAGCGAGGTGATGTCCTCGGAGTTCAGCGCGCCGACGATCGCGATCACCAGGCTCGGCTCCTGCGCGTGCCGGTCTACGGTCAGCAGTGGGCCGATCTCGGCGTACTTGTGCTCCTCGACGGTCGCGCACTCCGTCAGCAGCTGCTGCGCGCTGAGCGGTTGGTGTACGGCGGTCGACGACCGGTGGCTGATGGCCGACAGAGTGGTCGGCCCGCCCAGCATCGTGGTGACGTAGCCGCGACGGATCCGGTCGGTGCCGATCGAGGCGGCAGCGCTGACCGCCCACTCGAGGCTGGACGACGGGCCGTGCCCGTGGTGCGAGATGGTCCGCGCGTCCAGGAACATCGCGCACCGGCTCTGCCAGGGCTGCTCCTCCCGCCGCACCATCAGCTCGCCGCGGCGCGCGGTGGACCGCCAGTGGACGCGGCGCAGGTCGTCGCCGTCGCGGTACTCGCGAACTGTCGCGTCCTCTTCACCGGCCGAGGCGATTGCACGCGGCCGGTTCTCACCCGAGCCGGCCCGGTCCGCACCCAGCCGGATCTCGGGCAGCCGGTAGACCCGCGGCGTGACCAGCAGGTGCTGGCTGCGGGTGAACGTCCGGCTGGTCTCCACCAGGCCGAACGGGTCGGCCACGGTCAGCATCAACGGTCCGACCTGGAACAGTCCGCGGACGTCGCTCTTCACCGGGTAGGTGACGGTGCGACGCCAGTTCGGGCTGACTCGGTCGACGACGAACCGGGGCCGGTGCCCCAGTACATAAGGAATACGGTCCTCGAGCAGCAACAGTCCGGCCGGCATCCGGCCCTGGTTGCTGAGGGCAAGCTCCACCGTCGCCTGCGTGCCGACCGGGACCTGGTCCGGTGCGAGGCTGCGCCGTACCTGCAGTCGCAGCCGGGTCCGCCCGACGACGAGCGCCGCGACGACCGGCAGCGCGACCAGCAGGATGCCGACGCGCAGCAGGTCCTTCTGACCGAGCAGGAGCGCGCACAGGGATGCGGTGATGCCGGCCGCGACGAAGGCCCGCCCTCTGGTGGTCAGCCCGCGCAGTGCCTGCCGCATGTCTCAGTCCCGACGTGCGCGGGGCAGCGCCACCGTGGCCACCAGCCCCGAGATGATGTCGGCTGCACCGCGCCCACCGAGATGCGCCTCAGCCGCAGGAAGAACACGGTGTGCCAGCACCGGCACAGCGAGCTCCTGGATGTCGTCCGGCAGGACGAACTCACGGGAGTCCAGCGCCGCTGCGGCCCGGGCCGCGCGGATCAGGTGCAGCGTCGACCGCGGGCTCGCTCCCAGTCGCAGCTCCTGCGAGCGACGGGTCGCGCCGACGAGGGCGACGGCGTACTCCTTGACCGACTCCGAGACGTGCACCGACTGCACCGTCTTCACCAGGCGCAGGATCTGCTGGCCGTCGGTGACCGGCTGCAGGGTCTGCAGCGGGTCGTCGGCCGCGTGCCCGTCCAGCATCCGCAGCTCGGCGGCCGGCTCCGGGTAGCCCATCGAGACACGAGCCATGAACCGGTCGCGCTGGGCCTCGGGAAGCGGGTAGGTGCCTTCCATCTCGATCGGGTTCTGGGTCGCGATGACCATGAACGGCGCCTCGAGCTGGTACGTCGTGGTGTCGACGGTGACCTGGCGCTCCTCCATCGACTCCAGCAGCGCGGCCTGGGTCTTCGGCGAGGCGCGGTTGATCTCGTCGCCGACCACGATGTTCGCGAACACCGCGCCGGGCTTGAACTCGAAGTCACGGATCTCCTGGTTGAAGACCGAGACGCCGGTGATGTCGGACGGCAGCAGGTCGGGCGTGAACTGGATCCGGCGCACGCTGCAGTCGATCGACTTGGCCAGCGCCTTGGCCAGCATCGTCTTGCCGACGCCGGGCACGTCCTCGATCAGCAGGTGCCCCTCGGCGAGCAGGACCGTGATGGCGACCTCGACCACGTCGGGCTTGCCTTCGATCACCTGCTCTATCGCCCGGCGGACCCGGCCCGCCACCTCTGACAGCTCGTCGAAGTCCCCGGCTCCGGCCAGCGCCGAGCTGGTCGCGGTGGTGCTCACCCTGTGTCCTCCCCATTCGTTGACGGCCGACACATTCTCACCCGCTGTAGGGGTCCGGCCTAGAGCAGCGGAAGTTTTGTTACCTGGCGTTTCGGTGTTCATCGGCACAGGCCCTCACCGGCGTGGGTCGGAAAGTCGTCCCTCCAAGCGTACGGGTGGCCAAAACCCCACGCTGCGCAAACGACGCCGCCGCGACCTTGAGAACCCACCAACCACTTTCCGGGCCCAGAAATGGCTGGTGGGTTCTCAAGGTGGAGCGAAGTGGAGGACGCGGCACGCGGGGGCCACGCCTGGATTCAGGCGGCGCGTGGGGGAAACGGGGCGGAAGTTGGTTGACGGTGGTGGAAAGTGGAGTAAGGTGGAGCGCAGTGGAACTAAAGTGGTGGAAACAGCTCGCCTAAGTCGGAGGGTCCGCAACGGGGAGGTGGAGCGTGTTCCTCGGAACTCACTTCCCCAAGCTCGACGACAAGGGACGGCTGTTCCTGCCGGCGAAGTTCCGGGAGGAACTGGCTGACGGCCTGGTGATCACGCGTGGACAGGAGCGGTCGCTGTCCGTGTGGCCGGAGCGCGAGTTCGTCCAGCTGACCGAGCAGTTGAAGCAGGCGCCGATCACCAACAAGGGTGCGCGGGACTACCTGCGGATGCTGTTCGCCGGAGCCTCGAACGAGGTGCCGGACAAGCAGGGCCGGGTCACCATCCCGCCGATGCTGCGCGATTACGCAGGACTCGATCGCGACTGCGTCGTCATCGGGGCGATGAACAGGGTGGAGATCTGGAACACGGAGAACTGGAACAGGTACTCCCAGGAGCAGGAGCAGGCGTTCGCCGATCTCTCCGAGGAGGTCCTGCCGGGCATCTTCTAGAAGAACAGTGGGCGAGCGGTACCGCGGCCACACCGGCCGTCCGGTGAGATCACGGGTCCGACTTCCGACCTCAGGTGTTGACGCCACTTCCCCGGCGCCAAGACCCCGAGGTACTTCCCCGGAAGGCGTACCCGCGATCTGACCGGACGGAGTCGTCTCCGGGTTCGCACCACTGAACCGCACCACAGGACCTGCGGGGGCAGGGTCGCTCCCGCGGCGACGGAAGGGTCGAGGATGGACGCTGCGGAGCGGCATGTGCCGGTGATGCTGGAGCGCGTGGTCGCGCTGCTGGCTCCCGCACTCGCGCACCCCGGCGCAGTCCTCGTCGACGCCACTCTCGGTCTCGGTGGTCACTCCGAGGCGTTCCTGCGCCAGTTCCCCGAGGCCCGGCTGATCGGGCTCGACCGCGACCCCGAGGCGCTGCGCCTCGCCGGCGACCGGCTCGCGCCGTACCAGGAGCGGACGACCTTCGTGCACGCCGTGTACGACGAGCTGCCGCAGGTCATGGCCGACCTCGACGTGCCCGCGATCGACGGGATCCTGTTCGACCTGGGCGTCTCCTCGATGCAGCTGGACGAGGCCGAGCGTGGTTTCGCCTACGCGCAGGACGCGCCGCTGGACATGCGGATGGACAGCACCGGCCCGACCACGGCCGCGGACATCGTGAACACCTACAGCGCGGCCGACCTGGCCCGGATCCTGTTCCAGTACGGCGAGGAGAAGTTCGCCCGCCGGATCGCGGACCGGATCGTCCGCGAGCGCGAGACCGAGCCGTTCACGAACAGCGCCCGGCTGTCCGAGCTGGTCCGCAACGCGATCCCGCAGGCGGCCCGCCGGACCGGGGGACACCCGGCGAAGCGGACCTTCCAGGCGCTGCGGATCGAGGTGAACGGCGAGCTCGAGGTACTGCGGCGGGCGCTGCCGGCCGCGATCGAGGCGCTGGCGCTGCACGGCCGGATCGTGGTGATGAGCTACCACTCGCTCGAGGACCGGATCACCAAGCAGACGTTCGCGGCCGGGACCAAGTCCGACGTGCCGGACGACCTGCCGGTCATCCCGGCCGGGCACGAGCCGTACCTGAAGCTGCTGACCCGCGGCGCCGAGCGGCCGACCGAGGAGGAGGTCGCGGCGAACCCGCGGGCCGCCTCCGCTCGCGTGCGGGCGGCCGAGCGAGTCCGGGAGAAGGGGCTGGTGGCCTGATGAGTACTGTCTTCAGCCCGCAGAAGGCGCGGGTCACGCCGGCGCCGGCGAAGCGGCCGGAGCCGAAGCTGCGGGTCGTCTACGGTGCGCCGTTCCGGCCGCCGCGGATGCCGTTCGTCATCTTCGTGGTGTCGCTGCTGGCGGCCGGCCTGGTCGGCTTGCTGCTGCTCAACACGGAGCTGCAGAGCGGGACGTTCCAGGTGACCGCGCTGAACAAGCAGGCCGACCAGCTGCGGGACCAGCAGGAGTCGCTGGAGAAGCAGGTGCGCACGCTGGAGTCGCCGCAGAACCTGGCCGACCGGGCGCTGCGGATGGGCATGGTGCCGAACCCGAACCCGGTGTTCCTGCGGCTGTCCGACGGGCAGGTGCTGGGTGTGCCGGAGGAGGGCAAGGCCGGCACGGGTACGGCGATGTTCGGTCCGGGCACGCCGACGTCGGTGTCGCCGAAGCCGCCGGTCACCACGGTCAAGCCACCCAACGTGACCGTGAAGCCACCCGCGGCGACGGTGAAGCCACCCGCGACGACGGTCAAGCCGCCTGCGGCCACTGTGAAGCCGCCGGTCACCGCGCAGAACCGGGCGGCGACGGGCACCACCGCACGGACAGGTACGGCGACCGGCAACAAGCCGCCGGCCACGACCACGCGTACGACGACCACCGGGGGATGATCGGATGACGGACCGACGGGGCAGCGAGCCGCCACGCAAGCGTGGTGAACCGGGTCGGAGCAATCCGACCCGCAAGGCTCAGCCTCGCCGTCCGTCCGCTACGGACAGCACCCGTGCCACCCCACAGCGTCCGGAGTCCACCCGAGACCGCCTCCTCCGCAAAGCCCGCGAGGAGGCGGATCAGCGTGCGGCTGAGCAGGGCGGTGTGGTGCGGCGTCCGGTGAAGAAAACCGCACCCAGCCGACCGGTGAAGAAGACTGCCGCACGCCCGGCGCCCACCAAGAAGACGGCTGCAAAGAAGACTGCATCGAAGAAGGCGCCGGTCAAGAAGGCGCCGGTCAAGAAGGCGACGGCCAAGCGGCCGGTGAAGAAGAGTCCGCCGCGGAAGCGGCCTCAGAGCAAGCGGCCGCCCAAGAAGAAGGTGAAGCGGCCGCCGCGGATGCTGAAGCTGGGTCGGCCCACGCTTCGGCTGCGGGTGACGTTCGTGGTGATGGCGTTCGTGCTGTCGCTGTTCGCCGGGCGGCTGGTGCTCCTGCAGGGTGTGGACCCGGACCGGTACGCGCTGGCGGCGAGCAAGGAGAACACCAAGCCGTTCGTGCTGCACGCGACCCGCGGCGCGATCCTTGACCGCAACGGCGTGCCGTTCAGCGTGTCCGAGGACGCGGTCGCGATCACTGCCGACCCGACCCAGACCGGCCCGGTCGCGCCGCAGCTCGCCCGGATCCTGGCGCCGAAGCTGACCGGTACGACGTCCGCGCAACTCGTCACCGCGATGACCGGGAAGGGCCGGTTCCAATATCTCGCACGCCAGGTCAGCCCGCAGACCTGGAACGCCATCGAGGCCGAACTGAAGGCGAAGAACGCCGAGATCGCCCAGCAGAACAAGGGCCGGCCGCAGGACCAGCAGGCGCCGTTGCTGGCCGGGATCTACACCGAGGAAGACCCGATCCGCAGCCACCCGAACGGCACCATCGCGGCCAACGTGGTGGGCGTGGTCGGCGCCGACGGCAAGGGCCAGTCCGGGCTTGAGTACGGCATGAACGACAAGCTGTCCGGCCAGGACGGCAAGGCCATGTACGAGGTGGACACCAAGGGCAACAAGATCCCGAACGCGAACCACACCGTCGAGGAGCCGAAGCCCGGCGTCACCGCGCAGCTGACCCTGGACGCGGACCTGCAGTGGTTCGCGGAGCGGCGGATCGAGCAGGCGGTCAAGCAGTACAAGGCCACCTCCGGCACCGTGGTCACCCAGGACGTGAAGACCGGCGAGATCCTGGCGATGGCGAACTACCCGACCTTCGACCCGAACAAGCCGGTCAAGCCGAGCGAGCTGTACAACCCGGCGCTGGAGCAGGTCTACGAGCCGGGCAGCGTGCAGAAGGTCGTCACCATGGCCGCGCTCGCCGACGCCGGTCTGATCGACCTCAACACCAAGCTCAAGGTGCCCGGCAGCATCAACGTCCAGCGCCGGACCATCAAGGACCACTTCTCGCACGGCACGCTCGACCTGACCATCGCCGGCGTGATCGCGAAGTCGTCGAACGTCGGCACCATCATCGCGGCCCAGCAGATGAAGTCGATCCCGCAGTTCGTGAAGTACCTGAAGGACTTCGGGTTCGGTGAGCCGACCGGGCTGAACTTCCCGGGCGAGAGCCGCGGCCTCATGCCGCCGGGTGACGAGTGGAGCGAGCTGACCCGGTCGAACGTCGCGTTCGGCCAGGGCCTGTCCGCGAACGCGGTCCAGATGACCGCCGCTGTCAACGCGGTCGCCAACGGCGGGGTCTACGTGCCGCCGAAGCTGGTGAAGAACTACGTCGACGTGAACGGCAACGTCGTACCGAACCCGTCCGGGCCGTCCCGCCGGGTGGTGAGCGAGAAGGCGGCCAAGGAGGTCACCACGATGATGGAGGCCGTCACCGCCGAGGGAGGTACGGCGACCCAGGCCGCGATCGACGGTTACCGGGTGGCCGGCAAGACCGGTACGGCGCAGGAGGTCGACTCCGCCTGCGGCTGCTACCGCAAGTGGGCCACGTCTTTTGCCGGATTCGCTCCTGCCGACAACCCGCGCTTCGTTACGTACGTCGTACTCCAGAACCCGACCAACGGGCGCAGTGGCGGTGGACAAGGAGGACCGGTGTTCCGTGACGTGATGAGCTACGCGCTGCAGAAGTACGTCGTACCGCCGACAGGTGCGAAGCAGCCTGCCGTGCCGCTCGAGTGGTGACGCAGGGTCAGGTAGGAGTCACACGGGCCGGAGCGGTAGCCTCAGGGCCCGTGTCCACCCCTACCGCCGCAGGCGGCGCCGTCGCAGCGATCAGGCCACGGCACATCGTGCCGGTCAGCCTGATCGAGGTCGCCAGGACCGCTCACGCGCGGATCCCCACCAGCAGCACCGTCGAGGTCACCGGTGTCTCGCTCGACTCCCGGTCAGTCCTCCCAGGCGATCTGTACGCCGCTCTGCCCGGTGCCGTCACGCATGGCGCCGCCTTCGTCGCCAAAGCACAGCAGTCCGGCGCTGTCGCCGTACTGACCGATCCGACCGGTGAGGAGCGGGCGAAGGAGACCGGTCTGCCGGTGCTAGTGGTCGACCGGCCACGGGACGTGCTCGGCGCCGTCGCGGCCCACATCTACGGCGAGCCGACCAAGGAGCTGCACCTGCTCGGCGTGACCGGGACGAATGGCAAGACCACGACCAGCTTCCTGCTGGACGCCGTACTGCGCCGGCTCGGTCCGACCGCGCTGATCGGGACGATCCAGACCCGGATCGGCGACGAGGTCGTGAAGAGCGTCCGGACCACTCCGGAGGCCACTGACCTGCACGCGCTGTTCGGAGTGATGCGGGAGCAGGCGGTCGACTGGTGCGCGATGGAGGTCTCCAGCCACGCGCTCGCGCAAGGCCGGGTCGACGGTGCGCGGTTCGCAGTCGCCGGGTTCACCAACCTCACGCAGGACCATCTGGACTTCCACAACACGTTCGAGGAGTACTTCGCGGCGAAGGCCTCGTTGTTCACCCCGGAGCGCTGTGATGTGGCGGTGGTGACGATCGACGACGAGTACGGGCGCCGGCTGGCCGCGCAGACCGTCGTACCGCTGGTGACCGTGTCCACCACGGGTGAGGCCGACTGGATGGTGGCGGGCAGGCACCAGTCCGAGCGACCGGGGCGGTGGGGCGGGGAAGGAATCAAGCAGAGCACGACGGTGATCGACATCCAAGGGCCGGGGGAGACGCTGACCGTCGAGATCGGGCTGCCCGGCGACTTCAACGTGGCCAACGCGCTGCTGGCGACCGCCATGCTGCGGCAGGTCGACGTACCAGCCGAGGAGATCGCGGCCGGGCTGCGGACGGCCGCCGTACCGGGCCGGATGGAGACGTTCACCCGGCACGACGGGTTGGCCGTGATCGTCGACTACGCGCACACGCCGGACGCGGTCGAGCTCGCGCTCGAGGCCGCCCGCGGCGCGACCAAGGGCCGCTTGTACGCGGTCGTGGGCTGTGGCGGCGACCGCGACGCCGGCAAGCGTCCCGCGATGGGCGCCGCGGCGGCACGTACGGCGGACGTCGTGATCATCACCGACGACAACCCGCGCACCGAGGACCCGGCGGCGATCCGGGCCGCCGCGCTCGAGGGCGCCCGAGCCGCTGTGCCGGGGGCCGACCTGCACGAGATCGGCGACCGTCGCCAGGCCATCGCCGCCGCGATCGAGCTGGCCGGTCCGGGGGACACCGTCGTCGTGCTGGGCAAGGGCCATGAGACAGGTCAGGACGTCGGCGGTGTGATCCACCCGTTCGACGATCGCGAGACTGTGCGTGAGTTGCTGGAGGCAGAGCGGTGATCCCTGTCAGTTGCGGCGAGATCGCCGACGTCGTCGGTGGCGAGCTGGTGGGCGTGGACCCGTCGGCCGTGGTCGACGGCGCGGTGGTGATCGACTCGCGGGCCGCCGGTCCGGGTGGGCTGTTCGTCGCCCTGCCCGGTGAGCGCGTCGACGGGCACGACTACGTGGGTACGGCGACCGAGGCCGGCGTCACGGCGTCACTCACCACGCGGCCGGTCGAGGGCAGCCCGTGCATCGTCGTCGGCGACGCGCAGAAGGCACTCGGAGACCTGGCCCGGCTCGTGGTCAGCCGACTGCCGGAGCTCACCGTGCTCGGGCTGACCGGCTCGTCCGGCAAGACCAGCACGAAGGACCTGATAGCCCAGCTGATCCGCCCGTACGGCGAGACCGTGTCGCCGGAGGGATCGTTCAACAACGAGATCGGCCACCCGCTGACCGCTCTGCAGGCGACCGGGTCCACCAAGTTCCTGATCGCCGAGATGGGCGCGCGGCACCTGGGCGACCTCACCTACCTTTGCGGGATCACGCCGCCGAAGGTCGGGCTGGTGCTCAACGTCGGCACCTCCCACATCGGTGAGTTCGGCAGCCAGGACAACATCGCGCTGGCCAAGGGCGAGCTGATCGAGGCGCTGGCTCCGGGCGGGACCGCCGTACTGAACGCCGACGACCCGCGCGTCGCCGCGATGGCGAGCCGGACCGGGCAGCGGGTGCTGACCTTCGGCGAGGCGGACAGCGCGGACGTGCGGGCGACCGACGTCAAGCTCAACGCCGAGGGCCGGGCGAGCTTCACGCTGCGGATCGGCGACTTCGGCCGCTCGGTCCAGCTCCAGTTCGTCGGCGAGCACTACGTGTCCAACGCGCTCGGCGCGGCGACCGTCGCGTACGCGGCCGGGCTGACCGCCGAGCAGATCGCCGAGGGACTGGCTGCGGCCACCCCGGTGTCGGCGGCGCGGATGGAGGTGGTCGAGCGCGCGGACGGCGTGACGGTCATCAACGACGCGTTCAACGCCAACCCCGACTCGATGCGGGCCGCGCTGAAGGCGCTGGTCGCGATCGGCCGGGCCCGCGGCGCGCGGACCTGGGCGGTGCTCGGCGAGATGCTCGAGCTCGGCGACACCTCCGCGGACGAGCACGACGCGATCGGGCGGCTGGTGGTGCGGCTGGACGTGAACCGGCTGGTCGTGGTCGGCCCGGGTGCGAAACCCATCCATCTCGGGGCCTCGCTCGAAGGCTCCTGGGGCAACGAGTCGGCCTATGTCGACACCATTCCGGAGGCCCTCGACATGCTCCGCGCCGAGTTGCGGGCCGGTGACGTCGTCCTGGTGAAGTCCTCGAAGGCGGCGAAGCTGCGCAGCCTGGCCGACGCGTTGCTGGAGGATGCGCAGTGATCTCGATCCTGTTCGCCGGCGCCGTCTCGATGGTGCTGACCCTGCTCGGCACGCGGTGGGCGATCACGCTGCTGGCCCGCCGCGGCTACGGCCAGGAGATCCGCGACGACGGGCCGACCTCGCACCACACCAAGCGCGGCACGCCGACGATGGGCGGCACCGTGTTCATCATCGCCACCATCATCGGGTACTTCGCGGCGAAGCTGTTCACGATGACGCCGCCGAGCGCGTCGGCGCTGCTGGTGCTGTTCCTGTTCGCCGGGATGGGCGCGGTCGGCTTCCTGGACGACTTCATCAAGATCTTCCGGCAGCGCAGCCTGGGCCTGCGCAGCAAGGCGAAACTGGCCGGCCAGACGATGATCGCGGTCGCCTTCGCGGTGCTCGCGCTGCAGTTCCCGGACGAACGCGGCCAGAGCCCGGCGTCGCCGTTCATCTCGTTCATCCGCGACATCACCTGGCTGCAACTGTGGCCGGTGCTCGTGGTGATCTGGATCCTGCTGCTGATCGCCGGCATGTCGAACGGCGTGAACCTGGCCGACGGCCTGGACGGCCTGGCCACCGGCGCGTCGATGATGGTGTTCGGCGCGTACACGCTGATCTGCATCTGGCAGTTCAACCAGAGCTGCGCGACCGCTCAGGGTGTGGGCGCGAAGTGTTACGAGGTCCGAGATCCGCACGACCTGGCCGTGGTCGCGGCCGCGCTGACCGGCGCGCTGTTCGGCTTCCTGTGGTGGAACGCGTCGCCGGCCAAGATCTTCATGGGCGACACCGGCTCGCTGTCGCTGGGCGGCGCGCTGGCGGGCTTCGCGGTGATGACTCGGACCGAGTTGCTGGTGCTGCTGCTCGGCGGCCTGTTCGTCATCATCACCGCCTCGGTGATCCTGCAGGTCGGCTACTTCAAGCTGACCAAGGGCAGGCGGCTGTTCCGGATGGCGCCGCTGCACCACCACTTCGAGATGCTCGGCTGGGAGCAGGTCAACGTGGTGATCCGGTTCTGGATCATCCAGGGCCTGTGCGTGGTCATCGGTCTCGGCATCTTCTACGCGGAATGGGTGGCCGGATGACGCTCGGGACTCGCACCGACGACGGCTGGGCGACGACTCGCTTCGTCGTTCTCGGCTTCGGTACGGCGGGCTACGCCTGCGCGGACTCGTTGCTCCAGGCCGGCGCCGAGCACGTCGTCGTACTGGACGACCGTGACAACGAGGGGCTCCGCGAGAAGGCGCAGATCCTCGAGACGCTGGGCGCCACCATCACCCTCGGCCCGGGCAGTACGGCGGAGCTGCCGAAGGACGTCGACGTGGTCGTGACGTCTCCCGGCGTACCGCCGCACGCGCCGCTGCTGGCGCAGGCAGCCGAGCGCGAGGTGCCGATCTGGAGTGAGATCGAGCTCGCCTGGCGGCTGCGTGACCCGGCCAACGCGGCGCCGTGGCTGTGCATCACCGGGACCAACGGCAAGACCACGACGGTCCAGATGCTCACCGCGATCCTGACCGCGGCCGGTCACCGTGCGGTTGCCGCCGGCAACGTCGGGCTGCCGCTGCTGGAGGCGGTCATGGACCCGGAGCCGTACGACGTGATCGCCGTGGAGCTGTCGAGCTACCAGCTGCACTTCACGCACTCGATGTCGGCGCACTCGGCCGCCGTGCTGAACATCGCGCCGGACCACGTCGACTGGCACGGCTCGCTGGAGGCGTACGCCAAGGACAAGGGCCGGATCTTCGAGAACTGCCAGATCGCCTGCGTCTACAACGTCGCCGACCCGGCCACCGAGCAGCTGGTCATGGACGCCGAGGTGATCGAGGGCTGCCGGGCGATCGGCTTCACGCTCGGCACCCCCGGCCTGTCGATGGTGGGGATTGTCGACGATCTCCTTGTCGACCGCGCGTTCGTCGAGCAGCGCGCGTCCTCGGCGCTCGAGCTGGCGACCCTGAACGACATCACGCCGGCCGCGCCGCACAACGTGGCGAACGCGCTGGCCGCGGCCGCGCTGGCCCGGGCGTTCGGGGTGCCCGCGACGGCGGTTCGGGACGGGCTGCGCGGGTTCCGGCCGGACAAGCACCGGATCGCGCACGTCGCGGACGTTGCCGGGGTCAACTATGTCGACGACTCGAAGGCGACCAACCCGCACGCGGCGCAGGCCTCGCTGCTCGCCTACGAGCACGTGGTGTGGATCGCCGGCGGCCAGGCCAAGGGCGCGACCTTCGACGACCTGGTGATCGCGGCCCGCGAGCGGTTGCGCGGCGTCGTCCTGCTCGGCCAGGACAAACAGGTGATCGCCGAAGCACTTGCCCGACACGCACCGGATGTCCCGACGATCACTGTCGAGGCAACGGACACTGAAGCCATGGAGATCGTGGTGGGGGAGGCGGCGAAGCTTGCCCAGGCGGGCGACACCGTGCTGCTGGCCCCCGGCTGCGCCTCCTGGGACATGTTCGCCAACTACGGAGCCCGCGGCGACGCCTTCGCTGAAGCCGTGCACCAGCTGACCCGGGGGTGATCGCGTGACGTCGGTCGCAGACCAGCCGGATCAGAAGCAGGAGCGCAACACCACCGACCGGCCGTGGGTGGCGGCGATCCGCGAGGTGCTGGACCGGCCGCTGACGTCGTACCACATCCTGCTCGGCGCGACCGGCCTGCTGCTGGTGCTCGGGCTGCTGATGGTGCTGTCGGCGTCGAGCGTGCTGTCGCTGCGCGCGAACGGCAACAGCTACACGATCTTCATCCGCCAGCTGATCTGGGTCGGCGTCGGCCTGCCGATGGCGTACGTCGCCTCCCGGATGACGCCCCGGCACTTCCGGATGCTCGCGTACGTTGCCCTGCTCGGGTCGGTGTTCCTGCTGGTGCTGACCTACATCCCCGGCCTCGGCGTCGGCGTGAACGGCAACACGAACTGGCTGAACCTCGGCGGTCCGCTGCAGATCCAGCCGAGCGAGTTCGCCAAGCTGGCGTTGGTGATGTGGTGCGCGGACCTGTACGCCCGCAAGGAGAAGCTGCTCACCCAGTGGAAGCACCTGCTGGTTCCGATGGTGCCGGTCTGCGGCCTGGTGATCGCCCTGGTCGTCGGCCAGCACGACCTCGGTACGGCGCTGGTGCTGATGGCCGTCATGCTCGGCCTGATCTGGATCGTCGGCGCGCCGACCCGGCTGTTCGTCGCGACCATCGTGGTCGTCGGCGCGATCGCGTCGTACTTCGTCACCACGGCCCAGCACCGGATGGACCGGCTGATGAACTTCACCAACCCGCTGTCGGACCCGTCCGGCGTCGGCTGGCAGGCGTACCACTCGTTCTACGCGCTGTCGACCGGTGGCTGGTGGGGCGTCGGGATCGGCAACAGCCGGCAGAAGTGGGGCAACCTGCCGGAGGCGCACACCGACTTCATCTTCTCCGTGATCGGTGAGGAGCTCGGCCTGGTCGGGTCGCTCACCGTGCTCGCCCTGTTCCTCGTCCTGGCCTACGCCGGGGTGCGGATCGCGACCCGGAACACCGAGCCGTTCGTCCGCTACGCGGCGGCCGGAATCACCATCTGGATCATGGCCCAGACCCTGGTCAACCTGGGCGCCGTGATCGGACTGCTACCCATCGTGGGGATTCCGCTCCCGCTTTTGTCGTACGGTGGTTCCGCACTGCTGCCGACCCTGATCGCGGTCGGCATGCTGCTGGCCTTCGCGAAGGCCGAACCCGGCGCCCAGGCCGCCCTGAAGGAGACCAGGCGGCCGAGGTTCGGGTGGCTGCCGTCGCGACGTCCGTCCTGACTCGAGAGAACACGCGGGAGCGTTGAAAGCTGTGCCCAGCATCGTCCTGGCCGGTGGCGGAACCGCCGGCCACACCTCACCCCTGATCGCCACCGCCGACGCGCTGCGCCGGATCGACCCGACCGTAGAGATCCTGGCCCTCGGCACCGAGCGCGGCCTGGAGACCCGGGTGGTCCCGGAGGCGGGCTACCGGCTGGAGCTGATCCCGCCGGTGCCGCTGCCGCGGAAGCCGACGCCCGCGCTGCTCGCCGTACCAGGCAAGATGCTCGCCTCGGTGGGCGCGGCCCGCCGGGCCCTGGACGAGGCGAAGGCCGACGTGCTGGTCGGCTTCGGCGGGTACGTCTCCACCCCCGCGTACGTCGCCGCCTGGCGCCGGAAGACCCCGATCGTCGTGCACGAGGGCAACGCGGTGCCGGGTATCGCGAACAAGTTCGCCGCCCGCTACTGCACGCAGCACGTCAAGACCTCGTTCCCGGGCACCGACCTGCCGCACGCCGAGTACGTCGGCCTGCCGATCCGGCGGGCGATCTCGACGCTGGACCGGGCCGCGCTGCGGTCCGAGGCACGCCAGTTTTTCGGTCTGGACCCGAACGCGCCGACGCTCCTGGTGACAGGTGGCTCGCAGGGTGCTCAGCGGCTGAACGAGGCGGTCGCGGGGTCGGCCGCCGACCTGCAGGCCGCCGGGATCCAGGTCCTGCACGTGATCGGCCCGAAGAACACCCTCGAGGCTCCGCAGACCGGGCCGCTGCCGTACGTCGTGCTGACCTACGTCGACCGGATGGATCTCGCCTACGCGGCGGCCGACCTCGTCGTCTGCCGGTCCGGTGCGAACACGGTCACCGAGGTCTCGGGAGTCGGACTGCCCGCGATCTACGTTCCGCTGCCGCACGGTAACGGTGAGCAAGCGCTCAACGCGAAGCCCGTGATCGACGCGGGCGGCGGGCTGCTCGTCGACAACGCGGCGGTGACTCCGGACTGGATTCGCGCCAACGTCCCGCAACTTCTGCACGACTCGGCGCGTCTGACAGCCATGTCCACAGCAGCGAAGGGTCTGATCCGCACGGACGCCGACGAGCGATTGGCGCGGATGATCCTGGATGTGGTGGGGTCTGCTTCGTGATCGTCGAAGTATCGAATTTTGGTCCTGATGCCGTCATTCCCCCGGCGGAGAAGCTAGGCAGTGTCCATTTCGTAGGCATCGGCGGCGCCGGCATGTCCGGGATCGCCCGGATCATGGCGTCCCGCGGCATCGAGGTGTCCGGCTCCGACGCCAAGGACGGGAAGGTGCTGGCCGCGCTGCGCGCGCTCGGCGCCACCTGCTGGGTCGGCCACGCCGCCGAGCACGTCGCGGACGCCGACACCGTGGTGGTGTCCACCGCGATCCGCGAGAACAACCCCGAGGTGGTCGCCGCCCGGGCCGCCGGGATCCCGATCCTGCCGCGGGCCGCCGCGCTCGCCTCGGTGATGGTCGGCCGCCGCACGCTGGCGGTCGCCGGGACTCACGGCAAGACGACCACCACGTCGATGCTGACCGTTGCGCTGCAGCACTGCGCGGCGGACCCGTCGTACGCGATCGGTGGCAACCTGAACGAGTCCGGGTCGAACGCGCACGACGGCACCGGCGACCTGTTCGTGGCCGAGGCGGACGAGTCGGACAAGTCGTTCCTGACCTACCGGCCCGAGGTGTCGATCGTCACGTCGGTCGAGCCCGACCACCTGGACAACTACGGCGACGAGGCCAGCTACCGGCTCGCCTTCGAGCAGTTCTGCGACCGGGTGATCCCGGGCGGGTTCATGGTGATCTGCTACGACGACGCCGGCGCCCGCCGGCTGGCGGAGTTCGCCCGCGAGCGCGGCATCGACGTCCGCACGTACGGCGAGGCCGGCGACGCCGACATGCGGGTGACCGAGATCACCGCGACCGGGGCGACGCAGTCGTTCGTGCCGGTGTACCGCGGTCGCAAGCTGCCGGTCGTCCAGTTGCAGCAGGCGGGCAAGCACAACGCGCTGAACGCGTCGGCCGCGCTGACGGTCGGGCTCGGGCTCGGGTTCTCGGCCGCCGACCTGGCCGAGGGGCTGGCGTCGTTCACCGGGACCGGCCGGCGGTTCGAGTTCAAGGGGCTCGAGGACGGGGTGCGGGTGTTCGACTCCTACGCGCACCACCCGACCGAGCTGGCCGTCGACCTGACCGCGGCCCGGCAGGTGGCGGGGGAGGGGCGCGTGGTCGCCTGCTTCCAGCCGCACCTGTTCAGCCGGACCAGAATCTTCGCCACCCAGTTCTCCGAGGCGCTCGCGCTGGCCGACGAGGTCGTCGTGATGGACGTGTTCGCGGCCCGCGAGGACCCCGAGCCCGGTGTCACCGGGGCCCTGATCGCGAACCACGTGCCGCTGAAGCCGGACCAGGTCCGGTTCGAGCCGTCGTGGTCCGCCGTACCGCAGGTGGTCACCGACCTGGCCGAGCCGGGCGACCTGGTGGTCACCCTGGGCGCAGGTGACGTGACGCTGATCGGCCCGGAGGTCGTCGGTCTGCTGGCCGAACGGGCAGCCGCCCGCGAGTCTGCCGCCGAAGCCCTTGCTCCTGTGGTGGAGTAAAAGGGTGGGGTCGACTGAATGAGCCAGAGCGCTGATCTGGCTCGGGCACAACAGCGGTTCGCGCGCCGGCAGCGTCTGGTGCGGTGGCGAAGCTGGCTGCCGTGGGCGATCGGTGGCGCCGCGCTGGTGCTCGGCGGGCTGGTCGTCTGGCTGTTCTACTTCTCCACCGCGCTCGCGGTCGACGGCGTCCGGGTGAGCGGGGCCGACACGGTGCCGGTGGCAACGATCGAGAACGTGGCCGAGGCGCCGGTGGGCACCCCGCTGGCGAAGGTCGACCTGACTGCGATCGCGTCCCGGGTCCGGACCATCCCGGCGGTGGCCGACGCGCAGGTGACCAGGGCCTGGCCGAACAAGGTCGTGATCGTGGTCACCGAACGAGTGCCGGTGGTGGTCGTCACCGACGGCTCGCGGTACGAGCTGGTGGACGCGACCGGGACGGCGTTCAGGACGGTGCCGGACCGGCCGGCCGGTCTGCCGGAGGCGAAGATCACCGGCGCCCGGCGGGACGTGACGATCCGTTCGGTGGTGACGGTCTCGGCCGCGCTGCCGTCCACACTGCGGGCACAGGTGCGGTCGATCTCGGCAGCGTCGCCGGACTCGATCACCCTGAACCTGGGGTCCGGCGTGAAGGTCGTTTGGGGCAGTTCCGATGACAGCGCGCGCAAGGCCGAGGTACTCAGCGTGCTGATGAAGCGCAAGGCGACCGTGTACGACGTGTCGGCGCCCGATCTCCCTGTCACCAAAGGGGAAAAGCGGTGACGAGTCACATCACGGCAGAGTGCGGCGAGGCGCGTGGACTTTGGCCGGAAGCGTCCCGTACCGTGCGTCGTAATCTAAAGTTGACATAAGTCTAAGCATCCACTTGAGGTTCAGTCTTTTCGCTGGACAACGGGAAACGAACGAGGCGAGAGGCGCGGACGTGGCGGCACCGCAGAACTACCTGGCACTCATCAAGGTCGTCGGCATCGGCGGAGGCGGCGTGAACGCCGTCAACCGGATGATCGAGCACGGTCTGAAGGGCGTTGAGTTCATCGCCATCAACACCGACGCGCAGGCGCTGTTGATGAGCGACGCGGACGTCAAGCTCGACATCGGCCGCGAGGAGACCCGCGGCCTGGGCGCCGGGGCCAACCCGGCGATCGGGCAGAAGGCCGCCGAGGACCACGCGGAGGAGATCGAGGAGGCGCTGAAGGGCGCCGACATGGTCTTCGTCACGGCCGGCGAGGGCGGCGGCACCGGCACCGGCGGCGCGCCGGTGGTGGCCCGGATCGCCCGATCGCTCGGCGCGCTGACCATCGGTGTGGTGACCCGGCCGTTCTCGTTCGAGGGCAAGCGCCGCGCCACCCAGGCCGAGGACGGCATCAGCACCCTCCGCGAGGAGGTGGACACGCTGATCGTCATCCCGAACGACCGGCTGCTGACCATCTCCGACCGCGCGGTGTCGGTGCTGGACGCGTTCAAGCAGGCCGACCAGGTGCTGCTGCAGGGCGTCTCCGGCATCACCGACCTGATCACCACGCCCGGCCTGATCAACGTCGACTTCGCCGACGTCAAGGCGGTCATGTCGAACGCCGGCTCGGCGCTGATGGGGATCGGCTCGTCCCGCGGCGAGGACCGGGCGGTCGCGGCCGCCGAGGCGGCCATCTCGTCGCCGTTGCTCGAGGCAAGTATCGAGGGCGCGCACGGGGTGCTGCTGTCGATCGCCGGCGGCTCCGACCTGGGCCTGTTCGAGATCAACGAGGCGGCCCAGCTGGTGTCGGAGTCGGCGCACTCGGACGCCAACATCATCTTCGGCGCGGTCATCGACGACGCCCTCGGCGACGAGGTGCGGGTCACGGTGATCGCGGCCGGCTTCGACGGCGGGATGCCGAAGCGGCGCGAGCAGGCGATGAACTCGGCCCGCCCGCAGGCCTCGCGTCCGGCGGCCGGATCGGAGAGCCAGCCGGGGTACTCCGCCCAGATGCAGTCGGGTAACCCGGCGTCCACGCCGCCTGCCGCGACGCCGCCGCCTGCGACACCGCCGTCCACGCCGCCGTCCACCGGGGCCCCAGCGGCGACTCCGGGTGCTTCGCCGCAGCCGGCTTCGGCGCCATCCGCGAACGGGCAGGCCCCGAGCAGCCAGCCGGTGAACCCGCCGACGCCGACCGACGACACCGTCCCGGTGCCGGCGCCGACCGAGGGCCGTCCAGGCGCGGGTACGACGCACTCGGCACGCCCGCAGGCCGGTGAGCCGGTCCGTCCGGTGTCGCCGACCGCGCAGCCCACGCCGCACACCCCGGCGTCGCCGACCACCCAGCACTCCTGGCCCGTCAACGGCCCGAGCAACGCCTCGTCCGGGAGCTCCGCCGGCACGTCGCAGCCAGGCCCGACCCGCCCGGCCCGCAAGCCCGAGCCCGAGGAAGACCTCGACATCCCGGACTTCCTCAAGTAAGCAGCATCCGGGCCGGTAGGCTCTGGATGTGTTCGGGTATGACGAGGTTCTCGACGACGTCCGCTTCGCCTTCACCGACCGCTTCGGCGGTGCAAGCCAAGCGCCGTACGGCGAGCTGAACCTCGGCGGATCGGGTGAGGACGCGGGGCTGATCGCGGAGAACTTCCGGCGGGTCGCGGACGCGTTCGGCGTCCGGCCCGAAGGGGTGGTCCGGGTCAGCCAGGTCCACGGCCGCGACGTGCACGTCGTCCGCCCCGGTGACGAGCTGCCGCCGGCGCCGACGCCGAGAGCGGATGCGCTCGTCACGACCAGGACGGACGTGGTGCTGGCCGTCCGGGCCGCCGACTGCCTTCCGGTGCTGCTGGCCGGTGACGGTGTCGTCGGAGCGGCCCACTCCGGACGCAAGGGCATGTACGTCGGCGTCGTACCGGCGACCGTGGACGCGATGCGGGACCTCGGTGCGTCGCGGATCACCGCCGTACTCGGGCCGTATGCGTGCGGCAACTGCTACGAGGTGCCCGACGAGATGCGGGCCGAGGTGGCCGAGCGGGTGCCGGCGTCGTACTCGGAGACGAGCTGGGGGACGCCGGCGATCGATGTCGCCGCCGGGGTCAAGGCGCAGCTGGCCGAGCTCGGGGTCGAGGTGGTCGACGCGACCGCGTGCACGATCGAGTCGGAGAGCCTGTATTCGTACCGCCGCGAGGGACCGGTCAGCGGCCGCCTGGCCGGCCTGGTCAAGCTGGGCGCGTGATGGCGGCGCGGGAGGAGGAGCTGCGGGACAACCTGCGGCTCGCCCGGGAACGGATCGAGAAGGCCTGTGAGGCGGCCGGGAGGTCTCCGGACGAGGTCACCCTTGTCGCGATCACCAAAACCTTCCCAGTCAGCGACGTACGGGCGCTGACGGCCCTTGGGGTGCGGGACGTGGGGGAGAACCGCGAGCAGGAGCTCAAGGCGAAGGCTCCGGACTGCCCGGACGCCACCTGGCACTTCGTCGGGCAGTTGCAGTCGAAGAAGGTCCGTTCGGTGGTGCGGTACGCGTCGGTGGTGCACTCGGTGGACCGCGCGTCGCTGGTGACCGCGCTGTCCAAGGCTGCGGTCGCCGAGGAACGGACTGTTCGCTGCCTGTTGCAGGTGAGCCTGGCGTCGTACGGATCGGCCGATGCCGCGACCGGCGCTGCCCGCGGGGGCGTCGAGCCTTCCGCCGTACCGGAGCTGGCTGCCGAGGTCGCCGCGGCGGACGGGCTGGAGCTGGGTGGCGTGATGGCGGTCGCGCCGCTCGGGTCGGACCCCGACAAGGCGTTCGCGGGACTGCATGAAGTAGCCTCCCGGTTACGCTCCGATCATCCCGGGGCCGGCTGGATCTCGGCCGGGATGACCGGCGACCTGGACGCCGCGATCAGGCAGGGAGCGACACACGTGCGCCTCGGGCGCGCCTTACTCGGAACGCGTACTCCGCCGGGTTAGTGTCGACATCGAGCAGGTTTCCTTCCTGCTCACCGTTGTCGTCGAGACCGGATCGAGGGGCTGGAGGGCCATGAGCGGCGCGCTGCGCAAGATGGGTGTCTACCTCGGCTTGGTCGAGGACGGGGAGCGCTACAACGCGCGGTACGACGACGAGTACGACGACTACGACGAGTACGACGAAGCCGTCGACGGGGAGTCCCACGAGCCCGAGCCGGTGCCCGCCGGCCGGGAGGTCCGCGAGTCCCGTGACTCCCGCACTGAGTCGCACAACCACTCAGGCCGCGAGGAGCAGGGCGCGACGGTCAGCAAGTTTCCAGATCGACGTGGTGTCGCACCGTCCCCGGAGGTAACCGAGTTGGCCCGCATCACCACCGTGCACCCGCGCAGCTACAACGAGGCGCGGGTCATCGGTGAGCACTTCCGCGACGGCACGCCCGTCATCATGAACCTGACCGAGATGGACCACGCGGACGCCAAGCGGCTGGTCGACTTCGCCGCCGGGCTGATCTTCTGCTGCCGCGGCTCGATCGAGCGGATCACCACCAAGGTGTTCCTGGTCTGCCCACCGAACGTGACGGTCGCCGCAGAGGAGAAGGAGAAGATCGCCGCGGACGGGTTCTACAACCAGAGCTGACGCGTTCGCTTCGGTCATCTTCTACACTCATTGACGACATGGTTGCTCTAGTGATCGTTCTGCAGATTCTCTCCGTCGTGCTGCTCGTCTTCTTCCTGACGCTGGTGGCGCGGTTCGTGCTGAGTCTCATCGTCATGTTCGCGCCGCAGTGGCACCCCAAGGGCCCGCTGCTGCTCTTCTTCGAGTTGATCTACTCGATCACCGATCCGTTCCTGCGCCCGCTGCGGCGGATTCTGCCCCCGATCGGGGCCGGCGGGATCCGGATCGACCTGTCCATGCTGATGCTGTTCGTCATCGTCTCGCTGGCGATGTCGATCAACTCGACCGCGCTGCGCTCACTGTGAGGGTGAGGCGGCCGGGAGCTGGGTAGGTAGAGTCTCGAAAACGGGGAACCTAGGCCGTTATCGCCGCCCGGATTCCGTTAGAACACAACGAAGCGATAACGTGATCTACTGAGTCGCCGGGGCGAAGGCCACGGGGACTCCGCCAAGACACAGACAAACGAGGTGAAAGATGCCGCTGACGCCGGATGACGTCCGCTCGAAGCAGTTCACGCCCGTCCGACTACGGGAGGGCTACGACGTCACTGAGGTCGACTCCTTCCTCGACGAGGTCGAAGCCGAGCTCGAGCGACTTCTCGCCGAGAACGAGGAGCTGCGGGCCAAGCTCGCGGCGGCTCAGCGCGCGGGTGCGGGGCAGGACCGGCCGGTCGACCAGACCGCCGCGCTGCCGCCCGTCGTGCAGCAGCCCAAGCCCCCGGTCGTGGTCGAGAAGCCGGAGGAGAAGCCACCCGTCGTCGCGCCTGTAGCGGCCGCGGGGGCTGCTGCCGCGGCAGGGACCGTCGGTGACGCCTCCAGCTCCGCGGTGCGGCTGCTGGAGATGGCCACCAAGCACTCCGACGACCTCGTCCAGGAGGCGAAGGACACCGCCGACAAGATCATCGGCGAGGCCCGCGCCAAGGCCGAGCGGCTGGAGAACGAGGCGCGCGGCAAGGCCGACCGGATGACCGGCGAGGCCCGCGCCCGCGCCGAGAAGCTGGACGGCGAGATCGCTGAGCGCCGGGCCCAGATGCTCGGCACGCTGGAGAAGCAGAAGGGTCAGCTCGAGCGCACGATCGACGACCTGCACGCCTACGAGCGCGAGTACCGCAGCCGGCTGAAGACCTACTTCACCGAGCAGCTCAAGGCTCTGGGCAACGGAGACGACACGCTGAGCCCGCGCAACGGCTTCCGCCCGGAGGCCCGCGCCCAGGCGCACGGTCACGGCGTCTAAAACCTCGGAGCTCTGTAGTTTCTGACAGGGGCGGTGCTTTCCGGCGGCACCGCCTCTTCGTCATGTCTGGACACCTTTGACACAGGGTCCCACGACGGTGACACCGAGTCAGGGCCAGGCCAGAGGCTCCTTCCGGCCACTCAGCGTCTTCACATCGCCGATCGACCTGCTGGGCGCCGCCCCGGCCTTGCGGGCCAGGGCGGCGCGGCTACCTCGTCAGGCCTTCGTCAGCCAGTAGGTGAGCTGCAGGTCCTCTTCGGTGCCGGTGGCAACGTCGGCGGACTCCGACGGGGCCGCCTGGCTGAGCTCGACGGCGAGCACCTCGCGGGCGATCTCGTCGGCGTGCTTGCCGAGGGCATCGGTGAGGTCGGCGTCGGTCGAGGTGAGCCAGACCTTGATCCGGTCCGACACCTCGAGGCCGGCGTTCTTCCGGGCCTCCTGCAACGTCCGGACCACCTCGCGGGCCAGACCAGCCTGCCGGAGTTCCGGGGTGACCTCGAGGTCGAGGGCAACGGTCTCGCCCTGCTCGTTCACCACCGACCAGCCCTCCCGCGGCCGCTCCGACAGCAGCACCTCGGCCTCGCCGACCTGGACGTCCGCGCCGTCGACGACGACCGTCGCCGTACCGGACTCCTTGAGGGCGGCGGCCAGGGCGGCGGCGTCGGCGGCGGCGATCGCGGCCGCGACCACCGGCGTCTGCTTGGCGAACCGCTTGCCGAGCTCGCGGAAGTTGCCCTTGGCAGAGAACTCGACCAGGTCCGCGCCGGCCGAGGACAGCGGCTCGACCGAACCCACGTTCAGCTCGTCGGCGATCTCCTGCAGCAGCTCGGGGGACAGGTCCGCGATCGCGGCCGACCCGACCAGGGCACGGGACAGCGGCTGCCGCGTCCGCACCTTGGCCTCGGCCCGTGCCGACCGGCCGAGCTCTACGACTCGGCGCGCCATCGACACGTGCTGCGCGAGTACGTCGTCGATGAGCGTCTCGTCGTACGTCGGGAACGCCGCCAGGTGCACCGACTCCGGCAGGCCGGGCGTGACCGGGCGGAACACGTCCTGCCAGACCCGCTCGGTGACGAACGGCGTCAGCGGCGCCATCACCCGGGTGAGGACGTCGAGCGTCTCGTGCAGCGTGGCGAGTGCGCCGGCGTCACCGGCCCAGAAGCGGCGGCGCGAACGCCGGACGTACCAGTTGGAGAGCACGTCGACGAACGAGTTGACCAGCAGACCGAGCCGCTGCGTGTCGTAGCCGTCGTACGCCTGGTCGGTGTCGCGGACCAGCCGGTGCGTCTCGCTGACCAGCCACCGGTCCAGCACCGAGCGCTCGGCGACCGGCGGCGCGTCGGCCGGCGACCAGTCGGCCAGCCGCGCGTACAGGGAGTGGAACGCGACCGTGTTCCAGTAGGTGAGCAGCACCTTCCGGACGATCTCGTTCAGCACGTTCGGCCCGATGCCGCGCGCCTTCCACGGCGACCCGGACGCGGCCATGAACCAGCGCACCGCGTCCGCGCTGTGGTCGTCCATCAGCGGGATCGGCTCCAGGATGTTGCCCAGGTGCTTGGACATCTTCCGGCCGTCCTCGGCCATGATGTGCCCGAGGCAGACGACGTCGCGGTACGACGACTCGTCGAACACCAGCGTGCCGACCGCCATCAGCGTGTAGAACCACCCGCGGGTCTGGTCGATCGCCTCGCAGATGTAGTCGGCCGGGTAGGCCACCTCGAACTTCTCCCGCGATCCCTCGACCCACGGGTAACCCCACTGGGCGAACGGCATCGCGCCGGAGTCGTACCAGGCGTCGATCACCTCGGCGACCCGCCGGGACTCCGCACCACAGGTCGGGCAGGCGAAGGTGATGTCGTCGACGTACGGCCGGTGCGGGTCGGTGGCGCTCACGTCGCGGCCGGCCAGCTCACCGAGCTCGGCCAGCGAGCCGACGCACACCTGGTGGTCGTCCTCGCAGCGCCAGATCGGCAGCGGTGTGCCCCAGTAGCGGGAGCGCGAGATCGCCCAGTCGATGTTGTTGCGCAGCCAGTCGCCGTACCGGCCCCACTTGACCGACTCCGGGTACCAGTTGGTCTTCTCGTTCTCCCGGAGCAGCGCGTCCTTCACCTGCGTGGTGCGGATGTACCAGGACGGCAGCGCGTAGTACATGACCGGGGTGTGGCAGCGCCAGCAGTGCGGGTAGGGGTGCTCGTACGGCACGTGCCGGAACAGCGCACCGCGCTCCTGCAGGTCCTTCACCAGCGCCTCGTCGGCCTTCTTGAAGAACTGCCCACCGACCAGCGGCACGTCGGCGGCGAAGTGGCCGTCCGACTCGACCGGGTTCACCACAGGCAGCCCGTACGCACGGCAGACCGCGAGGTCGTCGGCGCCGAACGCGGGGGACTGGTGGACCAGACCGGTGCCGTCCTCGGTGGTGACGTACTCGGCGAGTACGACGTAGTGCGCCGGCTCGGGGAACTCCACCAGCTCGAACGGGCGCTGGTACGTCCACCGCTCCATCTCGCGGCCGCCGTACTGACCTGTCACCGTCCAGCCCTCGCCGAGCGTGCTGAGCAGCGGCTCCGCGACGACGAGCGACTCGGTGCCGTCGGTGGCGACGACGTACTGCACGTCGGGATGCACTGCGACTGCAGTGTTTGAAACGAGTGTCCACGGGGTCGTCGTCCACACCAGCAGCGACGCCTGACCGGCCAGTGGGCCGGAGGTCAGCGGGAAGCGCACGTACACCGACGGGTCGATGACGGTCTCGTAGCCCTGGGCGAGCTCGTGGTCGGACAGCCCGGTGCCACAGCGGGGGCAGTACGGCGTGATGCGGTAGTCCTCGACGAGCAGGCCCTTGTCGTGGATCTGCTTGAGCGACCACCAGACGGACTGCACGTATTCCGGATCCATCGTCCGGTACGGGTGCTCCAGGTCGACCCAGTAGCCCATCCGGACGGTCAGCTCGTTGAACGCGTCGACGTGCCGCAGCACCGACTCACGGCACTTCGCGTTGAACTCGGCGATGCCGTACGCCTCGATGTCGTTCTTGCCGTTGAAGCCGAGCTCCTTCTCGACCGCGACCTCGACCGGCAGGCCGTGGCAGTCCCACCCGGCCTTGCGCTCGACCGAGTAGCCCTTCATCGTCCGGTAGCGCGGGAAGACGTCCTTGAAGACGCGCGCCTCGATGTGGTGGGTGCCGGGCATCCCGTTCGCGGTCGGCGGGCCCTCGAAGAAGGTCCACGGCTTGCCGCCGGCCGACTGCTCGAGGCTCTTGGCGAAGGTGTCGTGCTCGTCCCAGTGCGCGAGCATCTCCCGCTCGAGCGCGGGGAAGTCCACCTGGGCCGGGACCTGGCGCCACGGAGTTGTTGCCATCTCTTCGTCGTCCTTCGTCGAGCCTGCTGCATGCTGGACGAGGGACGAAGCTCCGGCCGGGTCGCCGGGGGCCGCGCGGTACCACCCTCCTTGGTGACTCGCGGGGAGTCACCCACTTCCTTTCTGCGTCGCTGCCGGTTCTAATAAGTCGCTACGGACCGTTCTTCCGGCGGCTCCGGGGTGATGGCCCCATCACTGCCTTGCGGATCGCGGTTGTCAGTGTACGACTTCGTACCAGGCAACTACGAATCGTTAATCAGTGGTCAGGCAGGAATTCAGCCGTGAGAATTCTGCTGCGGGCCGTGGTACAGGGGGAGGGGGCTCAGGGCCGGGCTCGAACATCTGCTCGGCTATTAGGTAACGGGATGCCGAAACCTGACCGGGGCGGTGGGGCGGGGCAGCATGAAACGAGCCTGTGACGCGCGGAACATCGAGCGGGCTTGAAGAACCGACTACCGTATGTCCACGGTCTGCGCGTCGGACTGGCACGTGATGTGCACGTGGCCTAGTGTCTTGCGACCAGTCCGCTTCAGTCTCCGACGAAGGCAGGGGGTAGCTGACATGGCTACATCGGCTCCCAAGAAGTCCGCCCCCCAACGTTCTGCTGCGGCCAAGAAGAGTGCCGCGAAAGCTGCCGAGCCGGTCAAGAAGACGACGGCCCGGAAAGCACCGGTCAAGAAGGCGCCGGCAAAGAAGGCGCCGGTGAAGAAGAAGACTTCCGCGACCAAGCAGGCGGCCAAGAAGACGGCCACCGGCAAGACCGCGGCCAAACGCACAGCGGCGAAGACCCCTGCCAAGCAAGCTCCGACGAAGAGGGTGGCCATGAAGACGAACGAGAACAGGACCCCGGCGACGGCGCCGGCGAAGTCCGCTGCACACAAGGCAGAGACCCTCACGGTGAAGTCCGGCGAGACCCCGTGGACGGCGGCCGAGCTGGCCGAGCTGCGCGGCGAGCTGGAGGCCGACGTGGTGCACCTGCGGCAGGAGATCCGCGACGCCGAGCAGGAGATCGTCGGGCTGCTCCGCGACGGCGGTGACGGCGCCGGCAACGACCAGGCCGACGTCGGCTCCACCACGCTGGAGCGCGACCACGAGATGTCGCTGGCGAACAACGCCCGGGACATGGTGGACCAGATCGAGCGGGCGCTGGCCCGGATCGACGACGGCACCTACGGCATCTGCGAGAGCTGCGGCAACGCGATCGGCAAGGGTCGGTTGCAGGCGTTCCCGCGTGCGACACTGTGCGTGTCATGCAAAGAACGCGAAGAACGCCGCTGAGCGACCCGGACCCGTCCCACCAGGTGGGGGACGCCGCCGAACCAACGCCAGAACCGGCCGACCACGAGTCGGCCGGTTCTCCGTCGTCTCCGGAGCCTGCGGACACTGGCCCGAAGAAGCCGTCGTGGAAGTTGATGGCGCTGTTCGGGGCGGTCGGGTTCCTGGTGCTGCTCCTGGATCAGCTGACCAAGGCCCTGGCGCTGGAGCACCTGACGCCGGGTGAGCCGGTGGACGTGATCGGCGGGTTCCTGAAGTTCAACCTGATCCGGAACTCCGGCGCCGCGTTCAGCCTCGGGGCCGGGTACACGCCGTACATCAGCGCGATCCAGATCATCGTCGCGCTCGGGGTGGTGTTCCTGTCCCGGCGGCTCGGGTCGGTCGGCTGGGCGGTGGCGTTCGGGTTCCTGTTCGGTGGCGCGCTGGGCAACATCATCGACCGGATCTTCCGGGAGCCGTCGCCGTTCCACGGGCACGTGATCGACTTCCTGCAGACCCCGCACTGGGCGATCTTCAACGTCGCGGACATGGCGGTGACCTCGGCCGCCGCCCTGCTGGTGATCCAGACGCTGCGCGGGATCAAGCTGGACGGCACGAAGGAACTCAAGAAGTGAGCGAGCGCAGCGAGCGAACAATGGGGAGAGCAGCGTTCTCGCTCGCGCCGGAACCGAGCGAAGCGAGGTGAAGGGGTGAGCGGAGACTCCCGGACCGTGATGGTCCCGGACGGGCTGGCCGGTGAGCGCCTGGACGCGGCGCTGTCCCGGCTGTTCGGGGTGTCCCGGACCAAGGCCGCCGAGCTGATCGAGTCCGGTCTGGTCCAGGTCGACGGCGCCCCGGCGGCCAAGTCGGCCCGGGTCGCCGCCGGCGTGCTCCTCGACGTGGAGCTGCCACCGCCGCCCGCCGAGGTCACCGTCGTACCGGAGACCGTCGAGAACCTGCGGATCGTGTACGACGACGACGAGATCATCGTGGTCGACAAACCGGTCGGCGTCGCCGCGCACCCGTCCCCGGGGTGGACCGGGCCGACCGTCATCGGCCACCTGGCCGGGGCCGGGTTCAGCATCTCGACCAGCGGCGCCGCCGAGCGCAAGGGCATCGTGCACCGCCTCGATGTCGGCACCTCGGGCCTGATGGTCGTCGCCAAGACCGAGTACTCCTACACCGTGCTCAAGCGCGCGTTCAAGGAGCGCACGGTCAAGAAGATCTACCACGCGCTGGTCCAGGGTCACCCCGACCCGTTCACCGGCACCGTGGACGCGCCGATCGACCGGCACCCGCACCACGACTACAAGTTCGGCGTCGTGGCCGGCGGCAAGCCGAGCGTGACGCACTACGAGACGCTCGAGGCGTTCCGGTACGCGACGCTGCTCGAGATCACCCTCGAGACCGGCCGGACCCACCAGATCCGCGTCCACATGGCCGCGATCGGTCACCCCTGCTGCGGCGACCTCACGTACGGCGCCGACCCGGTGCTCGCGGAGCGCCTCCAGCTCACCCGGCAGTGGCTGCACGCGATGCGGCTCGGCTTCACCCACCCGGGCACGGGGGAGTACGTCGAGTTCACCTCGGAGTACCCGGACGACCTCGACCACGCCCTCGACCTGCTGGTCGACAGCCAGTGAAGCTGTACCTGTCGTCGTTCCGGCTCGGCGACCACCCGGAGCGCCTGGTCGCACTCCTGCCGCCGTCCGCCCGGGTCGCCGTCATCTGCAACTCGATCGACACCGAGGATCCCGCCGTACGCCGGGAGAAGGTCGCCGACGAGATCCGCTGGCTGACCGAGCTCGGCCTCCGGCCGGAGGAGCTGGACCTGCGGGAGCCCGGTGAGCTGCGGGCCCGCCTGACGTCGTACGACGGGCTGTGGGTCCGTGGCGGCAACGTCTTCGTGCTGCGGGCGGCCCTCGCGAAGAGCGGCGCCGACGAGATCTTGCCGGAGCTGATCCGCGACGAGCGGTTCGTGTACGCCGGTTACAGCGCCGGGATCTGCGTCCTCGCGCCGAGCCTGCGCGGCCTCGAGCTCTGCGACCCGACCGACGCGGTCGACGGCGACATCATCTGGGACGGCCTCGGCGTGCTCGACCACGCCTTCGTCCCCCACCTCAACTCACCCGGCCACCCCGAGACAGAACTCGTCGAGAAGGTAGCGGCCCGCTACGACCGCACCGCCGTCCCCTACCTGCCCATGCGCGACGGCCAAGCCCTGATCATCAACGGCCCCCACCGCGAGCTCATCTAAAGCTGCTCGACCAGCCGGGCCACGGTCGCGACTACCTGTGGCCCATGGACCAGGACGGCGTCGTTGTGGTCGGCGCCTGGGATCTCCACCGCCTCCTTCAGCGTCGGCGCCGCCTCCGCCACGGTCCGGCTCTGCTCAGGTGGGACGATCGAGTCTGCGCTGCCGTAAACGACGGCGGTTGGTGCCTTCACCGCGGTCAGGTGGTCGACTAGTGGGAACTTGTCTCGGAGGAGCAAGGTGACCGGGAGGAACGGGTAGTGGTGGCGCCCGACGGCTGCGAGGTCGGTGAAGGGGGAGCGCAGGACGAGGGCGGCGGGTGGGCGCTCGACGGCTAGCTCGGTGACGACTGCGGCACCGAGGCTTTCGCCGAAGTACACCGTCCGGGCAGCTGGTACGCCGTACTCGACCAGGTACTCCTGGGCCGCACGGACATCCAGCGCCAGCCCGCGCTCGCTTGGGCTGCCCCGGTTGCCGCCGTAGCCGCGGTAGTCGAACAGGAGCACCGTCAGCCCCTCGCCGGCCAGCGCCTGCGCCAGCGGAAGCCGACCGGCCCGGTTCCCACCGTTGCCATGGGCGACCAGTACGGCGACCCCACGATCGGCCCCAAGTGGCGGCACCAGCCATGCACCCAACCGCAGTCCGTCGCTCGTCTCGAGGACGATGTCCTTCGCACCCACACTCGTAGGCGTGGTCGTGTCAGGCAGATAGATCAGCTGTCGCTGGTAGCCCCAGAGCACGGCAACCAACAGAAGCACCACCGACCCCAGCACGAGCGCCATGCGCACCATATAGATCAGTGTGCGCGCCGAGCCGGTCTCAAGAGCAAAGATCCGTCCTACGCTGAGCCAATGGCGGAGGGTCGGTTGCCGGCTGAGTTGACGAGTTTCGTGGGGCGGCGTCGGGAGCTGGCGGACACGAGGCGGTTGCTGGCCAGGAGCCGCCTGCTGACGCTGACGGGTGCCGGGGGAGTCGGCAAGACCCGCCTGGCCGTGCGGATGGCAGCAGAGGTACGGCGTACGTTCCCCGACGGAGTCTGGTTCGTCGAGCTGGCCGCCCTGCACGACCCCGCACTCCTCAGCCTCACCCTGACGGGTGCGCTGGAGCTGAGTCAGGTCTCGGCGGACCCGACCGCTGACCTGGCCGAGTACCTCGAGGACAAGCACCTGCTGCTCGTCCTCGACAACTGCGAGCAGGTCGCCGAGGCCTGCGCCGTGCTGGTGAGCAAGCTGCTCGCCGCCGCACCGCAGCTGCGGATCCTGGCGACCAGCCGCCACGTGCTGGGGGTGGAAGGCGAGCAGGTCCTGTCCGTGCCTCCGTTGTCAACGCCACCGGCCGAGGCGCCGACTGCCGACGCGGATCAGTACGAGTCGTTGGTTCTCTTCGCCGACCGGGTCCGGGCCGTGCTGCCCGACTTCGAGATCGACGACCGCAACCGCGCCCAGGTGATCGAGGTGTGCCGGCAGCTGGACGGCGTACCGCTGGCCCTCGAGCTCGCGGCCGTCTGGATGCGGACGCTGTCGCTGGCGCAGATCCTCGACCGGCTCGAGGACCGGTTCCGGCTGCTCGCCGGCGGTCGCCCGGCCGGACCACCCCGTCAGCAGGCGCTCGAGGCAGCGGTGACCTGGAGCTACGACCTGTGCTCGCCGGCCGAGCGGTTGCTGTGGCAGCGGCTGTCGGTGTTCTCCGGCGGCTTCGACCTCGACGGCGCCGAACAGGTCTGCTCCGGCGACGGCATCGCTCGCGAGGAGGTGCTCGAACTGGTCGCCGGGCTGGTGAACAAGTCGATCATCACCCGCACGATGGCCACCGATCACGCGGTCGCCTGGTACGACATGCTCACCACGATCAGCCAGTACGGCGCAACGCGCCTGGCCAAGGCCGGTCGCACCCGCGAGTTCCGGCTCCGGCACCGAGACCACCTGCGGACACTGGCTGCCGGGTGGGCCGCGGAGAGCTTCGGACCGCAGCAGGCCGACTGGTTTATCCGGATGCGCCGCGAGCGCGACAACCTGCGGGTCGCCCTCCACTTCTGCCTGGCCGAACCGGGGGAAGCGGCGGTCGCGATCGAGATCGCCGCCCCGCTCTGGAACTTCTGGTTCGCCGGCTGCCTGCGCGAGGGCCATCGCTACCTGACCCGGGCGCTCGAGGCCGCGCCGGAGCAGACGCCGCAGCGCGCACTGGGGCTCTGGGCGGGCAGCTACCTGGCCATGTTCCTCGGCGAGTCGGAGCAGATGAGCCGGCTGCTAGCCGAGTGCACGGAGCTCGCCGAGCGGTACGACGACGACCTGCTGCGCGCCCGGATCGCCGAGGTGGCCGGCCACGCGCTGATCTATCAGGGCGACCTGGCCGGCGCGCTCGGCCATCTCGAGCAAGCGCTCGCCGGGTTCCGCGCGACCGGGGACCAGCTCGGCGAGTTCGACGCGCTCATTCTGTTGTCGGCGGCAACGTTCTTCCTCGGCGACCCGCGGGTCGCCGGGTTCAGCCAAGCGGCGTACGAGCTGGCCGAGTCCCAGGGTGCGGACTCGTCGAAGGCCTACGCGCTGTGGAGTGTCGGCGTCGTTCAGTGGCGGGACCAGGGCCGGACCGAGGACGCGACCCGGTCGTTCCGGGAGGCGATCCGGCTGTGGCGGCCGTTGAACGACCGGACCGGGATCGGGTTCTGCGTGCAGGCGCTGTCCTGGTGCGCCGGGACCGGGGCGCCGTCCGTGCAGGCCGCGTTGCTGATGGGCGCGTCCCGGGCGGTCTGGCGGTCCAGTGGCGCTCACGTCGACGAGACGACGCCGTACAGCCAGTTCGACGACCGGGCCGAGGAGCGGATCCGGGCTGTGATCGGGGACGCGGCGTTCGACGCGGCGTTCGCCGTCGGGGCGGCGTACTCGTTCGAGCAGGCGGTCGCGCTCGCGCTGGGGGAGGACACCGGCGGCGACCAGGCGGCCAAGCCGGGCCGGACCGGGCGGCTGACGCGGCGCGAGCACGAGATCGCGGTGCTGGTCGGCGACGGGCTGAGCAACCGGGAGATCGCCGGCCGCCTGGTGATCTCCCAGCGCACCGCCGAGACCCACGTCGAGCACATCCTCAGCAAGCTCGGTTTCTCCTCCCGCACCCAGGTCGCCCGCTGGGTCGCCGAGCACCCCGATCGGTAACGCTTCCACCCGCTCCGGGCGCCGCGTGGTGGGTTTTTGCTGATCTCTACGTAGCGAAATCCGTAGGTGTCCCGATGTCTGCGCCGGCCGGCCCGGGGATCCTGGGTGACAACGTTGTCCCTCCCCTGCGCCACCCGAGGTCCCGATGTCCGAGACAAGTCGCCCGCCGCTGAGTCATGCCGACTGGTGGCGGACTGCCGTCATCTACCAGGTCTACGTGCGGAGCTTCGCCGACTCGAACGGTGACGGCGTCGGCGACCTCGACGGCGTCCGGGCCCGGCTGCCGTACCTGCGCAGCCTGGGCGTCGACGGCCTCTGGCTGAACCCGTTCTACCCCTCACCCCAGCACGACCACGGGTACGACGTCGTCGACTACCGCGATGTGCATCCGGACTACGGGACGCTGGCGTCGTTCGACCGGCTGATCCAGGACGCGCACCGGCTGGACCTGAAGGTGATCGTCGACGTGGTGCCGAACCACTGCTCGATCGAGCACCCGTGGTTCCGCGAGGCACTGGCCGCCGGACCCGGGAGTCCGGAGCGGGCCCGGTTCCACTTCGCCGACGGCGAGGGCGACGAGCCGCCGAACAACTGGCGGTCGATCTTCGGTGGCTCTGCGTGGCAGCGCGTGCCCGACGGGCAGTGGTACCTGCACACGTTCGCGACGGAGCAGCCGGACTTCAACTGGCGGCACCCGGACGTCGAGGCGGCCTTCGAGGACGTACTGCGGTTCTGGCTCGACCGCGGCGTGGACGGGCTCCGGATCGACGTCGCGCACGGCCTGCACAAGGCCGAGGGCCTGCCGGACCACGTGCACGCCGACTGCGACGAGGTGACCGGCGACCCGGTCAACCCGCACGCCTGGAACCAGCCCGAGGTGCACGACGTCTGGCGCAGCTGGCGGGCGATCACGGAGGAGTACTCGCAGGCCACCGGGCGGGAGCGGGTGCTGGTCGGCGAGGTCGGCCTGCTCGACACCGAGCAGCTCGCGCGCTACCAGCGCCCCGACGAGCTGCACCAGACCTTCTTCTTCGAGTTCCTCCGCGCCGAGTGGGACGACCGGTCGCTGTACGACGTGATCGACCGCGGCCTCGAGACGATCGCCGGGTCCGGATCTTCCGTCGCCTGGGTGCTGAACAACCACGACATGCCGCGGTCCGTCACCCGGTATGCCGGCGGTGCACCAGGCGCCGGGCCCGGCGATCTCGAGCTCGGCCGGGCGCGGGCCAGGGCGGCGGCGATGCTGATGCTGGCGTTGCCGGGATCGGCGTACCTCTATCAAGGGGAGGAGCTGGGCCTGCCCGAGGTCACCGACCTGCCGGACCATGTGCTGACCGATCCGATGTTCCACCGGACCGGCGGCGTGCGACGCGGCCGGGACGGTTGTCGGGTACCGCTACCGTGGAGGGCAGAGCACGACTCCTTCGGGTTCTCTCCGGACGGCGGCTCGGGTACGACGTGGCTGCCACAACCGGAGTGGTTCGCCGAGCACGCGGCGGACCTGTTGCTGGGCGACGGCGACTCGATGCTGCACCTGTACCGCGAGGCACTGGCGTTGCGGCACCGGATCCCGGCGCTCACGTCCGGCACTGGCGAACTGCGCTGGCTGCCGGCCGAGCCCGGCGTACTGGCGTTCACCCGAGGTGACGGCTTCGCGTGCGCGGTCAACTGCTCGTCCCGGCCGGTCGTCAACCCGATCGACGGAACCCTGCTGCTCGCCAGCGACCCCGAGGCCGGCGAGAAGCTACCCCCGAACAGTGCCGTCTGGACCCTCCTGCCAGACGGTGCCTGAACCGGCGGACCTGGCGTCCTGAGGACCCCTGCTCGGCGCCAGGTCCGCCGCTCCACCTCGCCGTACCTGACCGGATAGCGGGCGCGTCGGGGACTCCCCGGAGAGCCCATTCGGAAAGTGTCCGAGGCCCCAACTAGGCTGCTGCAGTCACCCTCACTCACGCCCTGGGAGGTCTGCGCAGACATGGCGTCCAGCGACAGTTTCGTGCATCTACACGTGCACACCGAGTACTCCATGCTGGACGGCGCCGCGCGGATCGACGAGTTGTTCAAAACCGCCCAGGAGATGGGCATGCCGGCCATCGCCACCACCGACCACGGCTACGTGTTCGGGGCCTACGAGTTCTGGCGGACGGCGAAGAAGTACGACGTCAAGCCGATCATCGGCGTGGAGGCGTACCTGACGCCGCACACCCACCGCTCGGAGCGCAAGCGGGTCAAGTGGGGCGACGCGAACTCGGGCCGCGACGACGTCTCCGGCAGCGGCGCCTACACGCACATGACGCTGCTGGCGAAGAACACCTCCGGCATGCACAACCTGTTCAAGATGAGCTCGCTGGCCAGCCTCGAGGGCTACTACTTCAAGCCCCGGATGGACCGCGACCTGCTGAACACCTACGGCCAGGGCCTGATCGCGACCACCGGCTGCCCGTCCGGCGAGGTGCAGACCCGGCTCCGGCTCGGGCAGTACAAGGAGGCCGTCGAGGCCGCCGCGGAGTTCCGCGACATCTTCGGCAAGGAGAACTTCTACTGCGAGCTGATGGACCACGGCCTCGGCATCGAGCGGGACATCCAGAAGGACCTGCTGAAGCTGGCCAAGGAGCTCGGCCTGCCGCTGGTCGCCACCAACGACCTGCACTACACCAAGCCCGAGGACGCCACCGCGCACGCCGCGCTGCTCTGCGTCCAGTCCGGCTCGACGCTGTCCGACCCGAACCGCTTCAAGTTCGACGCGAACGAGTTCTACGTGAAGACCGCGGCCGAGATGCGCGAGGTCTGGAAGGAGCTCCCGGAGGCGTGTGACAACACGCTGCTGATCGCCGAGCAGTGCGACGTCAGCTTCACCGAGGGCGAGGGCCGGTTCATGCCGCGCTTCCCCTGCCCGGACGGCCACAACGAGGAGTCCTGGTTCGTCGCCGAGGTCGAGACCGGCCTGCACAAGCGCTACCCCGGCGGCGTGCCGGACCACGTCCGCAAGCAGGCCGAGTACGAGATCGAGGTCATCACCTCGAAGGGGTACGCGGGCTACTTCCTGGTCGTCGCGGACTTCATCAACTGGGCCAAGGAACACGGCATCCGGGTCGGCCCGGGCCGTGGCTCGGGCGCCGGCTCGATGTGCGCGTACGCGATGCGGATCACCGACCTGGACCCGCTCCAGCACGGCCTGATCTTCGAGCGGTTCCTGAACCCGGAGCGGATGTCGATGCCGGACTTCGACATCGACTTCGACGACCGCCGCCGCCCCGAGGTGATCCGCTACGTCACCGAGAAGTACGGCGACGACCGGGTCGCGATGATCGTCACCTACGGCACCATCAAGGCCAAGCAGGCGATCAAGGACGCCGGCCGGGTGCTGGACTACCCGTTCGCGATGGGCGACCGGATCACCAAGGCGATGCCGCCGTCGGTGATGGGCAAGGACATCCCGCTGTCCGGGATCTTCGACTCCACCCACAAGCGGTACTCCGAGGCCGGCGAGTTCCGCCAGTTGTACGAGTCCGACCAGGACGTCCGCAAGATTGTCGACACCGCCCGCGGCCTGGAGAACCTGAAGCGCCAGTGGGGTGTGCACGCGGCCGGTGTGATCATGTCCAGTGAGCCGCTGATCGAGCTGATCCCGATCATGCGCCGCGAGCAGGACGGCCAGGTCATCACCCAGTTCGACTACCCGAGCTGCGAGACGCTCGGCCTGGTCAAGATGGACTTCCTGGGCCTGCGCAACCTGACGATCATGGACGACGCGGTCAAGAACGTCGAGGCCAGCCGCGGGATCGCGCTGGACCTGGACGAGCTGGCCAAGACCCTGGACGACGGCCCGACCTTCGAGCTGCTCGGCCGCGGTGACACCCTCGGCGTGTTCCAGTTCGACGGCGGCCCGATGCGGGCGCTGCTGCGGCTGATGAAGCCGGACAACTTCGAGGACATCTCCGCGGTCGGCGCGCTCTACCGGCCCGGCCCGATGGGCGCGAACAGCCACACCAACTACGCCCTGCGCAAGAACGGGCAGCAGGAGGTCAGCTACCTGCACCCCGAGCTGGCCGAGGCGCTGGAGCCGATCCTGGGGACGACGTACGGACTGATCGTCTACCAGGAGCAGGTGATGGCGATCGCCCAGCAGCTCGCGGGCTACACGCTGGGCAAAGCGGACCTGCTCCGCCGCGCGATGGGCAAGAAGAAGCGCGAGGTGCTGGACGCGGAGTATGTCGGCTTCTCCGAGGGGATGAAGGCGAACGGCTTCTCCGAGGCGTCGATCAAGGCGCTCTGGGACGTGCTGGTCCCGTTCTCCGACTACGCGTTCAACAAGGCGCACTCGGCGGCGTACGGGCTGGTCTCGTACTGGACGGCGTACCTGAAGGCCAACTACCCGGCGGAGTACATGGCCGCGGTCCTGACGTCGGTGAAGGACGACAAGGACAAGATGGCCATCTACCTGAACGAGTGCCGCCGGATGGGTATCAAGGTGCTGCCGCCGGACGTGAACGAGTCGGACTCGAACTTCACCCCGGTCGGCACCGACATCCGCTTCGGCCTGTCCGCGATCCGCAACGTCGGCGTGAACGTGGTGGCCGAGATCGTCGCGGCCCGCGAGGAGAAGGGCCGGTTCGCCGACTTCGTCGACTTCATCGACAAGGTGCCGCTGCCGGTCTGCAACAAGCGGGTGATCGAGTCGCTGGCCAAGGCCGGCTCGTTCGACTCGATGAGCCACGCCCGGCGCGCGGTCGTCGCGGTGCACGAGCAGGCGGTCGACGAGGCGATCGACCTGAAGCGGAACGAGGCGCACGGCCAGTTCGACCTGTTCTCGATGGGGGACGACGAGGCCGAGGAGGGCGAGGGCAACAGCCGGCTCACCGTCACGGTCCCCGAGATCGAGGAGTGGGACAAGGCGACCAAGCTCTCGCACGAGCGGGACATGCTGGGTCTCTACGTCTCCGACCACCCGCTGTTCGGCGTCGAGCACGTGCTCACCAACGGCAGCGACTGCACGATCGGCCAGCTGCTCGCCGACGAGGACCGGCCGGACGGCACCCGGGTGACGATCGGCGGCCTGGTCACCGCCGTCCAGCGCAAGGTGAACAAGCGCGGCGACATCTACGCGATCGTCACCATCGAGGACCTCGAGGGTTCGATCGAGGTGATGATGTTCTCCTCGGCGTACCAGCTGCACGCGCACCTGCTGAGCAACGACGCGATCATCTTGATGAAGGGACGGCTGCGCCGTCGCGAGGACCGGGTCGAGCTGAGCGGTGACGAGGTCGTCGTCCCCGACCTGACCGAGGGCCCGAGCGGACCGGTGGTGATCACGATGCCGGTGACCCGCTGCACCCAGCCGGTCGTCGACCAGCTCCGCGACATCCTGCAGGCGCACCCCGGGATGACCGAGGTGCAGCTGCGGCTGCAGGCCCGCCAGAAGACCACGGTGATGCGGATCGGCGACCGGTTCCGGGTGACCCCGACCTCGGCGCTCAGCGCTGACCTGAAGGCGCTGCTGGGGCCGTCCTGCCTGGCCGGTTGAGGACCTGATCGGGGCCGGGAGCAACTAGGTCGTCGGTTGTCTGTGCCGTCAGCTATAGTCGGCGCGATCTCGAGCTCTCGAGACGTTTCTGGAGGGGGAACTCCCTATGAAATTGCAGCGCCTCGCGCCTGCATTCGCCGCCGTCGGCCTGCTCGCCGCGACGGCTGCCTCGGACCCGGCCGCCGCCACCGGCACGGCCGACCCGAAGCCGCACTTCTCGGAGAAGGTCACCAACCCGCAGTCGGTGCGGGCCCTGGCCGTCAGCGAGGCGTGCCAGATCTGGATCGGCGTGCCCACCGCCGCGGGCACCATGCAGGAGATCGACGCCACGGCCGGCAAGCCGCCGGCGGGCTTCTCCTGGGATCCGTTCAACTACGTCAGCACCCGGGCCAACGCGACCTGGTACCTGGCGCAGAACGCCACCGGTACCCAGCTCTACTTCTACGGCCTGCTCCTGCAGGGCGCGAACCTGTACCGGCACACGACGTACCTGCCGGACGAGGGCAACCCGGTGCCCACCTTCAAGAAGGTCGGGCCGGGCTGGTCGACGTTCAAGGCGATCGCCACGTCCAACTACAGCGTCGCGCAGCCCCGGCACGCGTACCTGTACGGCCTGAACACCAACGGCAGCCTGTACCGGTACCAGATGGTCGGCACCGGCTTCCGGTCGCTCGGCCCGCTGCCCGGCTTCCGGGGCTTCAAGGCGATGACCGTGATCAGCGAGACCGCGACGTACGACACGCTGCTGATGACGACCACCGCCGGTGCGCTCTACTCCGTTCGCATCCCGGTCGCCGCGGGCGCGAAGCCGGTGCTGAAGCTCATCCGCAGCACTGGGTGGGCCGCGTACGAGTCGCTGGTCGTCGAGGGCTGCGGCACCCGCGGTGGCTCGCTCGTCGCCGGTGTCGACCACAACACGCAGTCCGGGTACCTGTACGCCATGAGCAAGGCGAACGGCGCCGCGACGGCGATCACGTCGTACGGCAAGATCCCGGGGGTCTTCAACGGCGTCAACCACGTGTCGCTCACCACGCACTACGACCAGCTGGTCGGCGAGTAAGTAGTACCGAACGTCCCGCACCCTCCTCGGTTCGCCGAGGGGTGTGCGGGACGTCTGTTTTCGGGTCAATGCAGGGTTGGTGGGGTTGGTGCGGCACACTGTCGAGGTGACGCAACCCCAGTCTGCCCAGCCTTCGCCGTACCTGCCGCCGCCGTCGGGGGTTCCCTTCGGTACGCCGCCGCCGCAGGAGCCGGCGATGCCGTGGGCGAAGGCGATCGCGGTGACCGTGATCGGGTTCCTGGTCGCCGGTGTGGTGGCCGGGTGGGCGTGGCAGCAGTTCTCGCCGCTGGCGCAGTACACGGTGGACGAGCAGGGCGGCGCGCTGGGGGAGGAGCAGATGACCCGGGTGTTCGGGCCGGACGGCACCTTCACCGCGATCGGGTTCCTCGTCGCGCTGGTGCTGGGCGGTGCACTGTTCTGGTGGCTGCGGAACTACGGTCCGTGGTCGGTCGCGATCGTCACCCTCGGCGCGGTGCTCGGCGCGGGGGTCGCGTGGGGCGTCGGCATGTTCCTCGGCCACGACCCGCTGCAGCCGCGGCTGGAGGCCGCCAAGCCGGGAGATCTGGTCTCAGCCCCGCTCGAACTGCACACATGGACCCCTGCTGCGGCATGGTTGGTCGGTGCGGCGCTGGCGGCCGCAATCATCGCCGCCACGACCTGGCGTGCCGAGCCAACCACCACATCGGTTGCAACCACATCGCAACCTGGCACGTCAGAGTCCTCGCCGCAGGTGCACTAGCCTGACTGGTCGTGTCCGGTGCTCCGGCGCCGTCGCGAGCAGGTGCTCGGTGCGGTAGCTCGGCGTGCTGGAGTGAAGGTCTCGATGCGGATCCATCGTGGCCTTTGCTCCAGTGCGGCGAGATGCCGTGCCGAGTGCCGCGCAGTAGGCGCTGGAGCACTGGACACGACCTAGCCCAGCGGGTGAGGCCGCTTGGGACCACGCGAGGGAGCTTATGTCCGAGAACTATCCGCCCAATCCGCAGTACCCGGGCGGTCCGCAGCAGAACCCGAACCAGTACGGCAATCAGCCGGGTGGACAGCGTCCGCCGATGAGTGCTCAGGGCAACCAGCAGGGCCAGTGGCCGCAGCAGGGTCAGCCGCAGCAGGGTCGTCCTGGTCCGGCGCCGCAGGGGCAGCCGCAGTACGGCCGGCCGGGCCCGCAGCAGTACGGGCAGCCGGGCCGGCCGCCGCAGGGTCAGCCGGGACCGCAGCAGGGTCAGCCGGGGCCGCAGTACGGCGGGCCGCAGTACGGGCAGCCCGGTGCAGCGTCGTACGGGCAGCAGCAGTACGGGCAGGCTGGTGGGCAGGCGTCGTACGAGCAGATGCATGTCGGTGGGCAGCCGCCGCAGGGGCCGGGGTTCGGGCCGGGGCAGCAGCAGTGGCAGCCCGAGCCGAAGAAGAAGCGCGGCAAGCTGATCCCGATCGTCGCGGCGCTGGCCATGGTGCTGGTGGTCGCCGGCGGCGGCATCTTCGCCTACGGCAAGCTGAACGGTGGTAAGCAGCCGGCCGCGGTGCTGCCGGGCAACGCGGTCGCCTACGCCCGCGTCGACCTGAACCCGTCGGCCGGCCAGAAGGTCGCCGCGATCCGGTACCTGCTGAAGTTCCCGTCGGTGAAGGAGAACCTCGGCCTGACCGGCGAGCAGGACGACCTGCGGCAGAAGCTGTTCGAGAGCATCAAGAAGTACGCCGGTGATGACCTCGCCGACGTGGACTACGAGAAGGACGTCAAGCCGTGGCTCGGCGAACGCGCCGGCCTGGCCGCGCTGCCGCCCGCCGACGGCAAGGACGAGCCGGTCGTCGTGGTCGCCGTCGAGGTGAAGAACGAGGACGAGGCCGCCAAGGGCCTGGACAAGCTGATGGCGAACGAGGACAAGAAGCCGGGCCGGGCGTTCAGCAACGGCTACGTGCTGCTCGCCGACGACCAGGCCACCGTGGACCAGGCCGTTGCCACCAGCAAGGACAACCCGCTGGAGAAGAACGCCAGGTTCAGCGCCGACATGGACGCGCTCGGCGAGCAGGGCTTCGCCTCGGTCTGGGCCGACGCGAAGGGCATCGCGGACATCTCCGGCAAGGTCGGGTCCGAGCAGCTGGCCGGGATCTCGGACGCGTCGATGGCGGCCGCGCTGCGCTTCGACTCGTCGTACGTCGAGCTGAAGGGCATCGTGCACGGTGACCAGAGCGTCAAGGTCGACGGCGCGGACGCCGGTGAGCTGATCGGGCAGCTGCCCGACACCACGGCCGGCGCGATCGCGATCTCCGGTGGCGAGAACCTGGTCGACACGATGTGGAAGCAGGTCGAGAAGGCGTCGAACGGCAACCTGCAGCAGATGGTCGAGGCGTTCCAGGACGAGACCGGGCTGACCCTGCCGGACGACCTGAAGAACCTGCTGGGCAAGAACCTGGCGGTGGCCATCGACAAGGACGCCGGCAACGGCCCGAAGATCGCGGCCCGGATCGAGACCGACCCGGCCAAGGCCGAGCCGGTGGTGGAGAAGCTCACCGACCTGCTGCGCCGCAAGGCGAACGGCAACATCCCGATCGAGACCGCCAAGGACGACGACTCGCTGGTGGTCGCCACCGACCAGTCGTACGCCGAGCAGGTGCTGAAGGGCGGCAACCTGGGTGGGACCGACACGTTCAAGCAGGCCCTGCCCGACACCAAGGGCGCGGTGACGATCGGCTACGTCGACTTCGAGGCGGCCGGCTCGCTGAGCCGGGAGTTCAGCCGGAACAAGGACCTGGCGGCCCTGCGAGCGGGCGGTTACGTCGTCCGCTCGACCGGCGACGGCAAGGCCGAGTTCAGCCTGCGAGTAGTCGCGAAGTAACCCGCCCGAAGAAGCCCCGGACAGCCGCTACAAAGCCGTCCGGGGCTTCTTTGTGGAGTCGGGATGTCGAAATCTCCCAGGCAGTTTCTACCCCTTGGTGAAAGCACCCACCACCAGGAGGTAGAGATGAACCACTTCACCGGTATCCGGACCATCGGGGTCCCGGTCGGGGACCAGGATCGTGCGCTGGCGTTCTACACCGGGACGCTCGGGTTCGAGTTGTTGATGGACGCGCCGCTGCCTGAGATCGGCGGCCGCTGGATCGTCGTCGCGCCGCCCGGCTCCCCGACGAACCTCGCCCTGACGCCGGCTGCGAGCGACGGTCCGACCGACACCGGCGTCCGCTTGGTCACCCCCGACGCGGCCGCCGCGCACAGGCACCTGCAGTCCGAGGGTGTCGACACCGACGAGTTGATCCGCTGGCCCGACGTCCCGCCGATGTTCAGCTTCCGCGACCCGGACGGCAACACGCTGTACGTCGTCCAGGAGTGATCACCCGGGGAACGGCACCCCGGTGAGCGCGCCGCAGGCCTCGAGGAACGCGTCCTGCACCTCGGGGTCCGCGGCCGCCGGGTGGGTCGCGTGCGGGCGCAGGTGGTAGTAGTACCCGCCACTCGGCGTGCTCGGCGCTGTCGCCAGCCACACCTGCGTGAGGTGCGCCTGGCCGAGGTCGCCGGCGCACCGCGGCCGCCCATCCGCGTCGGCACCCAGCCCGGGTCGACGGCGTTCGACAGTACGGCGGGCCAGCGCCGGGCGACCGCGAACGCGAGGATCACGTCGTGCAGCTTCGAGTCGGAGTACGCCCGCGACCCGCTCCACCGGCGCCGTACCCACTGCAAATCGTCCAGTACGACATCGCCGCTCTCGTGCATCCCCGAGCTCAGGTACACCAACCGATCGGGCCGCTCGATCAACGCAGTCAGCAGGTACGGCGCCAGCGAGTTGACCGCGAACACGTGCTCCAGCCCGTCGACCGTCTCGACCCGCGGCTCCTGATACCCGACCGCCGCGTTGTGGACGACGACGTCGAACCGACCGGAGTCGTTGGCCTGCCGGGCGATGCCGCGCGTCTCGTCGATACTCGACAGATCCCCGATCACCACACCAGCGGCCTTCGGCAGCGCAGCGACGGCGTCGTCGGCGCGCCGTGCATTCCGCGCATGCAACACCACCTCGTGCCCCTGCTCGATCAACTCCCGGGCCACCATCTGACCGAGCCCGTCCGCGGACCCGGTCACCAGAACGCGTGCCATAGCCCCCACCCTCACACGAGCACGGGCAACAGTGAACTCGTGGGGTGCGACCATCGGCAGATGAGGCGGTGGGGGATCGTTGCGGCGGTAGTGGGGCTCGCGCTGGTCGGGTGTAGCGAGGACAGCGGCGGGCCGGTCGCGGCGACGTCCGAGGCATCGCCAAGCTGGCCGCAACCTGCAGCGGCGCCGCTGGAGTCCGCCAAAGCCGAGACCCTGCAGGCCGTGCTCACGAAGGTCGTCAGCCGGTACGGCGCCAATCCGGCCGACGAGTCGGCGTCGCGGGGAGTGAGCGCGGCCGTCGTCACGGATCGGTGGGTCTGGTCCGGCGCGGCCGGTGTCGATGCTGCGGGCAAGGCGATCGGGCCGGGCACGACCATGGGGGTCGCGAGCATCACGAAGACGTTCGTGGCCGCCGAGGTGATGCTGCTCGCCGGCCAAGGGAACGTGGATCTGGACGCGCCGATCTCGACGTACGTGAAGCACAAGTTGACCGCCAACAACGCGACCGTGCGGCAGCACCTGGCGATGCTGTCCGGCGTACCGAACTATCTGCCGGCCGACTACGGCCGCATGGACGAAGCGATCAAGGCCGCGCCGGACAAGTCCTGGACCGCCGAGCAGGCGTTGGCCTATCACTCCGCGCCGGTCGGCCAGCCGGGCAGCTACACGTACAGCAACCCCAGCTATGTGCTCCTCGGCATGCTGATCGAGAACGTCGCCGGCAAGCCGCTGGCGAAGGCACTGCGCGAGGATCTGGCGACTCCCGCGGAGTTGCTGCGAGCCGCCTTCCAGGACGGCGAGAAGCCGCAGCCGCCGATCGTCGGTGACGCGAATCCCGTGTGTGGCAAGGCCGATGACGGCTACCTGCCCTGCCGCGCGATTGCGAGCCTGTCCGCCGCGAACGCCGGGCTCGCGGCCGACGCGCCGACGGTCGCCCGCTGGGGCTACCAGTTGTACGGCGGCCGCGTGATCCCGGCGAACCTGGTCAGCGAGATGACCAAGGGCGACGGCGAGTACGGCCTCGGCACGATGTTGTTCACCCAGCGCTTCGGCATCGGTACGGCGGTCGGCCACCGCGGCGTCATGCCCGACTACACCAGCCTGCTGGTCGTGATCCCGGACAAGAAGATCTCCGTCGCCATCCTCCTTGCCGACGGCAACAAACAGGTGGACACCGTGATGACCGACCTCACCACAGCCCTCCAACCCTTGCTCACCTAACGCCGGACGCGGTAGCGGAGATGGGTCGCGGCCGGGGTGTCGATGACGCGGACGATGTCCAACTCGATCCGGTCCGGCAGTACGTCGAACAGCCGCCGGCCCTGGCCGAACAGCACCGGAACCTGGTCGATCTGCAACTCGTCCAGCACTCCCGCCTCGAGTGCCTTCTGCGCCGTGTACGCGCCGTGGACCAGGACATCCTTGTCGCCGGCGGCCGCCTTGGCCTGGGCGATCGCGCTCGCGATGTCCGTCACGAACGTCACCGCCGGGTACTTCGCCGCCGCTGCCGGGTCGACTGAGCGACTGAACACGAACAGCGGCGTGCCGTGGTGGTCACCGCCGTAGTAGTCCACCTGTTCCGCGGTCCGTCGCCCGACCACCACCGCGCCCGTCGCGTTCAACTCGTCCACGATCTCGCCAGCCGGCCCGTCGGGTCTGCCGAACTCGCCGTCCGGGCGCTCGTACCACTCGTGCAGCCGCATGAAGCCATCGCCGCCCGGGTTACCCGGTACGTCGTTCGGGCCCGCGATGAAACCGTCGAGGGACATCGACATCAACAACACCGCTGTGGACATGAGCCTGCTCCTTCAGTCCGGGAGCGCGGCCGGTCCGCGCCCCGTACCCTCCCGTCGAAGAATGGGCGCAGGATTCGACACCCGGGTCAGTCCTGGCCGGCCAGCGCTTCCAGCACGCCCTCGCCGTACTTGGCCAGCTTGTTCTCGCCGATTCCGCTGATCCGGCCGAGCTCGGTCAGGCTGCCCGGGAGATCAGTCGCGATCTGGCGCAGCGTCGCGTCGTGGAAGATCACGTACGCCGGCACGCCTTGCTCCTTGGCCACACCGGCCCGCCAGGCGCGCAGTCGCTCGAAGATCGGCGCGGCCTCGGGGGAGAGGTCCGCGGCAGCCTTCTTCGCACTGGAGGACCTGGACGAGCGTGCTGCCCGCTCGGGCTCGCGGCGCATCATCACCTCGCGCCGGCGCCCGAGCACCTCGCCGCTCTCCTCGGTGAGCACGAGCGTGCCGTAGTCGCCCTCGACCGCGAGCAGCCGTTGCGCGAGCAGCTGCCGGACGACGCCGCGCCACTCGGGATCCTTCAGCTCGGTGCCGATCCCGTAGACGGTCAGCTGGTCGTGCCGGAACTGTTTGACCTTCTCCGTCTCCTTGCCGAGCAGGATGTCGATCAACTGGCCGGCGCCGAACTTCTGACCGCGCTCGTGCTGCAGGCGGTAGACCGTCGACAGCAACTTCTGCGCCGCGATCGTGCCGTCCCATGACTCGGGCGGGGTCATGCAGGTGTCGCAGTTCCCACACGCGTCGCCCTGCTGGCCGAAGTACGCCAGGAGTTGCGACCGGCGGCACTGCACGGTCTCGCACAGCGCGAGCATCGCGTCGAGATGCGAGCTCAACCGACGGCGATGCGCCAGGTCACCCTCGGACATGTCGATCATCTTCCGCTGCTGTACGACGTCCTGCAGCCCATAGGCCAGCCACGCCGTCGACGGCAGCCCGTCCCGCCCCGCGCGACCGGTCTCCTGGTAGTAGCCCTCGACCGACTTCGGCAGGTCGAGATGCGCGACGAAACGCACGTCCGGCTTGTCGATCCCCATGCCGAACGCGATCGTCGCGACCACGACCAGGCCGTCCTCCCGCAGGAACCTGGCCTGGTTCGCCGCGCGGGTCCGGCCGTCCAGCCCGGCGTGGTACGGCAGGGCCTCGATGCCGTTCTTGGTCAGGAACTCCGCCGTCTTCTCGACGCTGTTGCGGGACAGGCAGTAGACGATGCCGGCGTCGCCGGCGTGCTCGGTCCGCAGCAGGTCGAGCAACTGCCGCTGCGGGTTGTCCTTCGGGACGATCCGGTACTGGATGTTCGGCCGGTCGAAGCTCGCGACGAAGTGCTTGGCGTCGGACAGCTTCAACCGGGTCGCGATCTCCCGGTGCGTCGCCTCGGTCGCCGTCGCGGTCAGCGCGATCCGCGGCACGTCGGGCCAGCGCTCGTGCAACTCCGACAGCATCAGGTAGTCCGGCCGGAAGTCGTGGCCCCACTGGGACACGCAGTGTGCCTCGTCGATCGCGAACAGCGCGATCTTGCCCTGGTCCAGCAACCGCACGGTCGCCTCGACCCGGAGCCGCTCGGGTGCCAGGTAGAGCAGGTCCAGCTCACCGGCCAGGAACGCCTGCTCGACCTCGCGCCGCTGCTCGAAGTCCTGGGTGGAGTTGAGGAACCCGGCCCGCACACCGAGCGCGGTCAGCGCGTCCACCTGGTCCTGCATCAGCGCGATCAGGGGCGAGATCACCACGCCCACACCGGATCTGACCAGGGCGGGAATCTGGTAGCACAACGACTTCCCGCCGCCGGTCGGCATCAGCACCAACGCGTCCCCACCCGCGATCACCGTGTCGATGATGTCGGCCTGCTGACCGCGGAAGGCGTCGTACCCGAACACCCGGCGGAGCACCTCGAGTGCTTCGCCGGCGGATTCGTCCAGGACTGCGGCTGTCTCGGTCACCCGGCGATTCTAGTGACTCCGGGACGACCGATCCCGGACCTCGTGGGCGGGTTGTGGATAACCCTTACGCGGTGATCTCGCCGGGGTACGTGCCGACGCTCCACAGGTTGCCCTCGTGGTCCTTCACGGTGAACCCACGGGAGCCGTAGTCCTCGTCCCGCAGCCCGCGGACGACGACAGCACCGGCCGCGATCGCCTTGGCCAGCAGCCGATCCGGGTCGCCGTCGACGACTAGGTAGACCGACTGCGGATGGTCGGCCAGCCAGGAGAAGTCGTCCGGCTGGCGCGAACGACCGGCAGAGCTGACCATCACGCCACCACCGGCCGGCCAGGCCAGCTCGGAGTGCGCGATCGATCCTTCGGCGTCACCGGCGTACAGACAGACCTGGGTGAATCCCAGACCTTCGGTGAGGAACTTCAGGGCCGCGTGGCCGTCGTGGTAGACGAGCGTCGGCCAGACCCCGATGGCGATCTTGTTCTCGGTTGTCGTGTTCATGCCTCCGACTCTGCCGCCGCGGCGACCGGTACGTCTTGAACGTTTGGGATCAGCTCCTCGGCGATCCACTGCCGCGGCGAGCAACCAGCGATCGTGTTCCACTCCCGGGTCAGATGCGCCTGGTCGGCGTACCCGAGCTCGGCCGACACGTCCGCCAGCCTGACTCGATGGTCGCGCCGGAGCCGTCCGACCGCCTGCTCGAACCGCATCACCCGGGCCGCCACCTTCGGCGCCAACCCGTACTCCGTCGTGAAGCGGTCGGTCAGGTACCGCCGGCTCCAGCCGACCTCTTCCGCCAGATCCTGTACGCCGATGCCGCCGGCCGTCTCGCGGAGCCGTCGCCACGCCCAGCCCACCTCGGCGCGCGTCTCCGCGGCCGGCGGCTCGGCCCACTGCCGGAGCAACATCGCCTCCAGCACGTCGAAGCGGTCGACCCAGGACGGCGCCGTCCGCAGGCGCTCGGTGAGCACACGCGCCGGGGCGCCGATGACCTCGTCCAGGCCGACGACGATCGACGCGAGCTCGCCCGGTGGCAGCCCGAACAGCGCGCGGGATGCGGCCGGCGTGAGGCCGAGCTGGATGCCGGAGCGGTTGGGTGTCTCGCCGATGTGGACCGCGGTCGAGTGCAGGCCGCCGATCAGTGTGTCGTACTTCTCCACGGGGGAGTCCGGCCAAGCGACGCCGAGCGGATCGTCCAGCGTGATGACGAGCGTGAGGTACTGCGAGGGGAGGCCGCGATGCAGTGGCGGCGGCTCACCGACGTACGCGTAGCCGCTGATGTCGGCGACGTACGGGCGCAGCGCAGGGTGCACCCGGCGCGAGTGGAGCTCGTAGCCCGTCATGCTCCCCAGGCTAGGACCGCGTACAGACAATTTCCTCCCCCACCCCACCGCCCCGGTCAGGCACTTTCGAGCCCGCCAGAATCCGGGACCCGCGTACCGCCATCTGGACGCGCGTGGCACCATCGGACGAGTTGTCCCACACCTAGGAGATACCCCGTGCCTGCTCTGAGGTCCCGCACTGTCACCCACGGCCGCAACATGGCGGGCGCCCGCGCGCTCATGCAGGCCTCCGGGGTCGCCCGGGAGGACTTCGGCAAGCCGATCATCGCGGTGGCGAACAGCTTCACCGAGTTCGTCCCCGGCCACACCCACCTGGCGCCGGTCGGCCGGATCGTGTCCGAGGCGATTCACGCGGCCGGCGGGATCGCGCGCGAGTTCAACACGATCGCCGTCGACGACGGGATCGCGATGGGCCACGGCGGGATGCTCTACAGCCTGCCGTCCCGGGACCTGATCGCGGACTCGGTCGAGTACATGGTCGAGGCGCACTGCGCGGACGCGCTGGTCTGCATCTCGAACTGCGACAAGATCACCCCGGGCATGTTGATGGCCGCGCTCCGGCTGAACATCCCGACCGTGTTCGTCTCCGGCGGTCCGATGGAGGCCGGCCGGGCCACGCTGGTCGACGGGACCGTGCGCAAGCTGGACCTGATCGACGCGATGTCCGAGGCGGTCAACGAGAACGTCTCCGACGCCGACATCCTGCGGATCGAGGAGAACGCCTGCCCGACCTGCGGGTCCTGCTCCGGCATGTTCACCGCGAACTCGATGAACTGCCTGACCGAGGCGATCGGGCTGTCGCTGCCCGGCAACGGCTCGGTGCTCGCGACCCACACCGCCCGCCGGGCGCTGTACGAGAAGGCCGGCGAGACCGTCGTACGGATCACCGAGCGGTACTACGACACCGACGACGCGACCGTGCTGCCGCGGTCGATCGCGTCCAAGGAGGCATTCGGCAACGCGATGGCGCTGGACATCGCGATGGGCGGTTCGACGAACACGATCCTGCACCTGCTCGCCGCCGCCCAGGAGGCCGAGGTCGGGTTCGACCTGGACGACATCAACGCGGTGTCGCGCCGGGTCCCGTGCCTGGCCAAGGTCGCGCCGAACGTGGCGCCGAGCGGGACGTACTACATGGAGGACGTGCACCGGGCCGGCGGCATCCCGGCGATCCTCGGCGAGCTGCACCGCGTCGGGCTGCTGAGCGAGAACGTCACCACCGTGCACAGCGACTCGATCGACGAGTGGCTGAAGACCTGGGACCTGCGCGGCGGCTCGCCGTCGCCGGAGGCGGTCGAGCTGTGGCACGCGGCGCCGGGGTGCAAGCGGTCCGCGACGGCGTTCTCGCAGTCGGAGCGGTGGGACACGCTGGACACCGACGCGGCCAACGGGTGCATCCGCGACCTCGAGCACGCCTACTCGAAGGACGGCGGACTCGCGGTGCTGAAGGGCAACCTGGCCGTCGATGGCTGCGTCGTGAAGACGGCCGGTGTGGACGAGTCGATCTGGACATTCCAGGGTCCTGCGGTGGTGTGCGAGTCGCAGGAGGAGGCGGTCGAGAAGATCCTCGCCAAGCGGGTCCAGCCGGGTGACGTCGTGGTGATCCGCTACGAAGGCCCGAAGGGTGGCCCTGGGATGCAGGAGATGCTCTACCCGACGTCGTTCCTGAAGGGCCGCGGGCTGGGCAAGGTCTGCGCGCTGGTCACCGACGGCCGATTCTCCGGCGGTACGTCGGGACTCTCCATCGGACACGCCTCACCCGAGGCCGCGTCCGGCGGCACCATCGCCCTGGTCCAGGACGGCGACCAGATCCGCATCGACATCCCGAACCGCTCCATCGAGCTGCTCGTGTCCGACGAGGAGTTGCACACTCGTCGCGCCGCGCTGAACGGCGTCTACGCGCCGAAGAACCGCGACCGCAAGGTCTCCCAGGCGCTCCGCGCGTACGCCGCCATGGCGACCAGCGCCGACAAGGGCGCCGTCCGCGACGTCACCAAGCTGGGCTAGAGCGGACCCTCGAGGTCGAAGGCGAGGGTGATGGCCTCGGCCAGGGCCGGTTCCTGGTCGGGGTGGAGGTAGCCGATCAGGCGGCCCAGCTGGAGCTTGGGGATCGTCTGGATGTTGTCGCAGGAGATCGCGCTGTCGTGGTCGAGGCCGTTGCGGGGGCCGACCGGGACCTCGGTGGACAGGCCGCGGATTCTGCTGGTGATCGGGGCGACCGTCACGTTGGTGAGGCGCGGGCGGATCAGTTCGCGGGTCAGGACCACCACCGGCCGCGGCTTGTCCAGCCGGGCGATGTGGATCGGCCGCATCAGTCGAGGTCGCTGAGCACAGTTCCGGACGCGGCAGCGGCCAGGCCGTCCAGGTCGTCATACTCACCATGCTCGGCAAGGATGGCGAGATCGCGGGCGGCCAGCTCCCGGCGGCGCTCACGCTCCATCGCCCGGGCGACCACGGTGGCCCGGCTCGACGCCTTGTCGGCCGCCACCAGCTGATCCATGAACTCCACCAGCTCGTCCGGCAACCGGACAGTGATCTGCTTGCTCATACCAAAACCATACCAACCTGGGATTCAGATCGGTAGGGCTCAGTTCGGGGCCATAGTGGACCAGCTGATGTCGGTGGCCGGGAGCGAGGGGAGGGCGGCGATGGCGGTGAGCTCGGTGTCGAGCAGGCCGACGAGCTGGACCAGGCGGGACGTGGTGTCGGGGGCTTCCAGGAGCTTCTGCCGGTCCGGGGTGATCAGGGTCATCGCGGCCGACATCAGGTACGACAACGTGCTCGGGTCGTCGGGGAGGTCGGCGATGTGCAGGCCGGGGCGGCTGATCTCGGTGACGGCGGCCGCGTACCGCCGGAAGCGGTCGAGCGCGATGGTCGCCGTACCCAACGGGTCGTCGCCGAGGCTCTCGACCAGCCACTCGACGTCCGCGACCAGGTAGTCGCCGCTGCCGTCCAGCTCCGCGACCTTGAACCGCCGGCTGCCGGTCAGCGTGATCTCGACCGGCCCGTCGTCGTCCGCGTCCAGCGTGATCTCCGAGATGGTGGCCGCGCAGCCGGTCCCGTACAGCGACCGGAACACCCGCTCACCCAGCTCGTACCCGTCCCGGACGGCGAGCGCGCCGCAGACCAGCTCGCCACCGTTCTCGACCAGGTCGCGGATCACCGCGCGGCCCTGCACGTCGGTGACCGGAATGGGGAGCACCAGCCCGGGGAAGATCACCGTCTCGACAGTGAGCAGCGGCAGGCGGGAGTCCATGCCGACGAGCTTAGTGGTAGCTACCCCGTGCTCACGCCTCGTGACGGCCAGCCTGTGGATATGGCGTCAGCGGCACGGGTCGTCACCACTAGACTGAAGCCATGATTCGCCGCGTCGACCTGCGGGGCCGAGTGGCGGCCGGAGAGGTGCCTGACCTCCAAGCCGAAGTGAACGCCCTCGTCCCCCGAGCCGTGTTCGACGTCGAGAAGGCTCTCGACGTCGTCCGACCGATCTGCCTGGACGTCCGCCATCGTGGACTCGAGGCGATCAGGGAGTACGGCGAGCGGTTCGACCATGTGCGGGTCGAGGACATCCGGGTCCCGGCCGACGCCTTGAAGACCGCCCTCGAGGAGCTCGACCCCGAGGTGCGCAGCGCGTTCGAGGAGTCGATCCGCCGGGTCCGCGAGGTCAGCCAGGACGAGCTGACTGCCGACATCGCCTCCGAGCCCGCGCCGGGCGGCCGGGTCACCCAGCGCTTCGTCCCGGTCCAGCGCGTCGGCCTGTACGTCCCGGGCGGCCGCGCCCCGCTGGCGTCCAGCGTGGTGATGAACGTCGTACCGGCCCAGGTCGCCGGCGTGCCCTCCCTGGCTGTCGCGTCACCACCCCAGAAGGAGTACGGCGGCCTGCCGCACCCGACTGTGCTCGCGGTGTGTGCGCTGCTCGGGATCGACGAGGTCTACGCGATGGGCGGCGCGCAAGCGATCGCCGGGTTCGCGTACGGCTTCGGTGCTGGTGTCACGGGGTGCAAGAAGGTCAACCTGATCACCGGCCCGGGCAACATCTACGTGGTCGCGGCCAAGCGGTTCCTGCTCGGTGAGGTCGGCATCGACTCCGAGGCCGGCCCGACCGAGATCGCGATCCTGGCCGACGACACCGCCGACCCGGCGCATGTCGCCGCCGACCTGATCAGCCAGGCCGAGCACGACCCGATGGCCGCCAGCGTGCTGGTCACGCCGAGCGAGACCCTGGCCGCCAAGGTGGAGGCCGAGCTGCCGGTCCAGGTCGCGAAGACCAAGCACCAGGACCGCGTGACCGAGGCGCTCAACGGTCAGCAGTCGGCCGTCGTACTCGTGGACGACCTGGACCAGGGCACCGCGGTCGTGGACGCATACGCCGCCGAGCACCTGGAGATCCAGACCGTCGACGCCGAGGAGCGGGCCGGGCTGATCAACAACGCCGGCGCGATCTTCGTCGGCGGCTGGAGCCCGGTCTCGCTGGGTGACTACTGCGCGGGGTCCAACCACGTGCTGCCGACCGCGGGCTGTGCCTGCCACTCGTCGGGCCTGTCCGTGCGCAGCTTCCTGAAGGCCATGCACGTCGTGAACTACTCCCGCGAGGCCCTCCGGGACGTCGCCGATCACGTGGTCACGCTCGCCCACGCCGAGGACCTCCCGGCGCACGGTGCGGCAGTCAGCGTGCGATTCCCCGGGGAGGGCTGATGGGCCGCTTCGACGGGCTGCCGATCCGCGACGAGCTGAAGAGCTTCGAGCCGTACGGCGCCCCGCAGCTCGACGTCCCGATCCTGCTCAACGTCAACGAGAACCCGTATCCGCCGAGCGAGGAGACCGTCGCGGACATCACCGCGGCGGTCGCCGTGGCCGCGCGCGGGATGAACCGCTACCCGGACCGCGAGTTCCTCGACCTGCGCGCGGACCTGGCGGCGTACTTGGGCCGGGAGTCCGGGGCGCAGCTCACCGCCGAGCAGGTCTGGGCGGCGAACGGCTCCAACGAGGTCATGCTGCACATCCTGCAGGCCTTCGGCGGCCCCGGGCGGACGGCGCTGTCGTTCGCCCCGACGTACTCGATGTACCCGGAGTACGCCCGGGACACGAACACCGGCTGGGTGACCGGCCGCCGGGCCGAGGACTTCACCCTCGACCAGAGCAAGGCGCTGGCCGCGATCTCCCGGCACCACCCGTCCGTCGTACTGCTCGCCTCGCCGAACAACCCGACCGGTACGGCGCTGCCGATCGAGGTGGTCGAGGCGATCGCCGCCCGCACCGCCGCGATGGGCGCCGTCCTGGTGGTCGACGAGGCGTACGCCGAGTTCCGCCGGGCCGGGACGCCGAGTGCGGTCACGTTGCTGCCGTCGTACCCGAACCTGGCGGTCGCGCGGACGATGTCGAAGGCGTTCGCGATGGCCGGCGGCCGGGTCGGGTACCTTGCCGCGAGCCGGCAGCTGGTGGACGCGCTGCGGATCGTGCGGTTGCCGTACCACCTGTCCGCGGTGACCCAGGCGGTCGCGCGGGCCGCGCTGCGGCACTCCGACGAGCTGCTCGGCCGGGTCGAGCAGCTGCGGGTCGAGCGGGACGAGACGGTCGACTGGCTGCGGTCGCTCGGCCTGCGCGCGGTCGACTCGGACGCGAACTTCGTCCTGTTCGGCACCTTCGCCGACCGGCACGCGGTCTGGCAGTCGCTGCTGGACGACGGCGTCCTGATCCGCGAGACCGGCCCGGACGGCTGGCTGCGGGTCTCGATCGGCACCGGCGCCGAGATGGCCGCATTCCGCGCTTCCCTGGAGCGCGTCCTCAAGACAGACATCGGAAGGCAGACATGAGTCGCACCGCACGCATCGACCGGGAGACCAGTGAGTCGAAGGTCCTGGTCGAGCTGAACCTCGACGGTGAGGGCCGGGCCGACATCTCCACCGGTGTCGGGTTCTACGACCACATGCTCAACGCGCTGGCCAAGCACGCGTTGCTGGACCTGCACGTGAACACCGTCGGCGACCTCGAGATCGACGCCCACCACACCGTCGAGGACACCGCGATCGGGATCGGCCAGGCGCTGAAGGAGGCGCTGGGCGACAAGCGCGGCATCCGCCGGTTCGGCGACGCGACCGTGCCGCTGGACGAGGCGCTCGTGCACTGCACGGTCGACCTGTCCGGCCGTCCGTACTGCGTGCACATCGGCGAGCCGGACGGTCAGGTCTACGCGATCATCGGCGGCGACTATGCCGGTTCGCTGACCCAGCACGTGTTCGAGACGCTCGCGTTCAACGCCGCGATCTGCATCCACATCCGGGTGCTGTCCGGTCGCGACCCGCACCACATCGTCGAGGCCCAGTTCAAGGCGTTCGCCCGGGCGCTGCGGGCGGCCGCCGAGCCGGACCCGCGGCAGCCGGGCATTCCGTCCACCAAGGGCGCCCTGTGAAGGCGGCACTGTGAGTAAGAAGGTCGTCCTGTTCGACTACGGCTCGGGCAACATCCGGTCGGGCGAGCGGGCGCTGCAACGCGTCGGCGCGGACGTCACGGTCACCTCGGACTTCGACGAGGCGCTGAACGCCGACGGCCTGCTGGTCCCCGGCGTCGGCGCCTTCGAGGCCTGCATGACCGGGCTCAAGGCAGTCCGCGGTGACGACATCGTCGACCGCAGGCTGACCGGAGGCCGCCCGGTGCTGGGCATCTGCGTCGGGATGCAGATCCTGTTCGCCCGCGGCATCGAGCACGGTGTCGAGACCGAGGGCTGCGAGCAGTGGCCCGGGACGGTCGAGCGCCTGCAGCCGCACAGTGCCGAGCCCGTTCCGCACATGGGCTGGAACACCGTCGACGTCCCGGCGGGCACGACGCTGTTCGACGGTATCGAGAAGGAGCGGTTCTACTTCGTCCACTCGTACGGCGTCCGCGCCTGGGAGCTCACCGGCACCCGCGAGTCGGTGGCCCCGCTGGTGACCTGGACGACGTACGGCGACGACCGTTTCGTGGCCGCGGTCGAGAACGGCCCGCTCACCGCCACCCAGTTCCACCCGGAGAAGTCCGGCGACGCCGGCGCCGCCCTGCTCGCCAACTGGGTGCGCTCGCTCTGACGCCCGCACGGGTGAACGGTCCGCGCCTCATGCGGAGAGGGTGAGGACGGTTCCGGAGACCCGGTGTGGGATGGGTCGCGGCGGCAAGACGTGTCGTCGTGACCGAGGGGGTCGGTGATGGGTGGGATCAGCAGCACCACGGAACGGGCGGTCGGCGATCTGGCAGTGATGCCACGCTTCACGCGGGACAGCGTCCTCGCGGTCCCGAAGGACCGAATGCCGGATCACGAGATGCTGCCGCAGTCGGCGTACCAGATCGTCCGGGACGAGGTCATGCTGGACGGCAACGCCCGGTTCAACCTGGCCACGTTCGTGACCACGTGGATGGACGACGAGGCGGACCGGCTGTACTCCGAGACGGTCGACAAGAACATGGTCGACAAGGACGAGTACCCGCAGACGGCGGAGATCGAGAGCCGGTGCGTGCTGATGCTCGCCGACCTGTGGAACGCCCCGGACGCGGCCGACGCGATCGGGACGTCGACGACCGGAAGCTCCGAGGGCTGCATGCTCGGCGGACTGGCGCTCAAACGGCGCTGGCAGCACGCCCGGCGCGCCGCGGGCCTGCCGGCCGACCGGCCCAACCTGGTGATGGGCCAGAACGTGCAGGTCGTCTGGGAGAAGTTCGCCGAGTACTGGGACGTCGAGCCGCGGTACGTGCCGCTGGAGGGTGACGACCTCTACCTGACCGCCGACCGGGCCCTGCCGTTCGTGGACGAGAACACCATCGGGGTGGTCGTGGTGCTCGGTTCGACGATGGAAGGCAGCTACGAGCCGGTCGCCGAGATCTGCGCGGCCCTGGACGACCTGGAGCAGCGGACCGGACTGTCGGTGCCGGTGCACGTCGACGCCGCGTCCGGTGGCTTCGTGGCTCCCTTCCTGCAGCCTGACCTGGTGTGGGACTTCCGGCTGCCGCGGGTGGCCTCGATCCAGGCGTCGGGTCACAAGTTCGGGCTGGTCTACCCGGGCGTCGGCTGGGTGCTGTGGCGGCACAGCCAGAACCTGCCCGAGGAGCTCGTCTTCAAGGTGAACTACCTCGGCGGAGACATGCCGACGTTCGCGCTGAACTTCTCCCGGCCCGGCGCGCAGGTTCTGCTGCAGTACTTCCAGTTCCTGCGACTCGGCCGGGACGGCTACCGGCGGATCCAGCAGACCTGCCAGGACGTCGCCGTCCACCTCAGCGACGCGATCAAGGAGATGCCCGCGTTCGAACTGGTCTCGGACGGGCGCGACCTGCCGGTCTTCGCGTTCCGGCTGGCCGACGGCATCACGAAGTACACGGCGTACGACGTGTCCCGGAAGCTGCGCGAGCGGGGCTGGCTGGTGCCGGCGTACACGATGCCGCCGAACCGGGAGGACCTGGTCGTCCTGCGAGTGGTCGTGCGCAACGGGTTCAGTCACGACATGGCCGAACTCTTCCTGCGGGACCTGCGGGTCGGGGTCGAGTGGCTCGACGGGCTGGCGTCCCCAATGCCGCAGGAGGAGGCACCGGCCGGGTTCCATCACTGACCGGCTGACCCGGACCGAACAGGAGAATCTCCATGCCACCTGCCGATATGGACGCGCTGGTCGTCTTCGGTGCGACCGGTGATCTCGCGAAGCTGGAGACGTTTCCCGCCCTGGTCGGACTGGTCGACCGGGGCGTGCTCGACGTACCGATCGTCGGGGTGGCCAAGAGCGGCTGGGGACTCGAGGAGTTCCGCGCCTACGCAGAGGCGTCGTTGCGGGCCAACGGGATCGATCCGGCGACCCCCGCCGCGGCCGGCATGCTCGGCCTGCTGCGCTACGTCGACGGCGACCTCGGCGACGACGCGACGTACGCCGCGATGGCCGACGAGATCGGCGCCGGCGGACGGGCGCTGTTCTACCTCGAGGTGCCGCCGCCGCTGTTCGGCCGGATCGCCGAGGGGATCGCGACCGCGGGCAAGGCCGACGGGGCCCGGGTGATGGTCGAGAAGCCGTTCGGCACCGACCTGGCCAGCGCTCAGCAGCTCAACGCGACGATGAACCGGGTGTTCCCCGACGACGCGATCTACCGGGTGGACCACTGGCTCGGCCTGGACCCGCTGGAGAACGTGCTGTTCGCCCGCTTCGCCAACTCGGTGATCGAGCCGTTGCTCAGCCGCGACCACGTGGAGAGCATCCAGATCACCATGGCGGAGAGCTTCGACGTCGCCGACCGGGGCAGCTTCTACGATCGCACCGGCGCGATCCGCGACGTGCTGCAGAACCACATGCTGCAGGTGCTCGCGAGCGTCCTGGCCGACCCGCCGGGCCGCCTCGACGACGCCGCCTGGCGGGCGCAGAAGACCGCGGTCATCAGTGCGCTCAGCCCGCTCACCGCGGAGGACACGGTGCTCGGGCAGTACGAGGGCTACCACGACGTCGCGGGTGTCGATCCGCAGTCGCGGACCGAGACCTACGTAGCGGTCCGGCTCGCCCTGGACACCTGGCGCTGGGCCGGCGTGCCGATCGCGATCCGCGCCGGGAAGTGCATGCCGGTCACCGCGACCGAGGTGGTGATCCGGTTCCGCCGTCCGCCGCAGGACTTCTTCCGGCTGGGGCCTGCCGTGCACTCGAACCAGCTGCGGTTCCGGATCTGGCCGGAGAGCCAGGTCGCGATCACCCTGACCGGCAAGAAGCCCGGCGCCGGCTGGACCCCGCAGGCCGAGGACCTCGCGTTCGCCGAGGCGCCGGGATCCGACCAGCGCCCGTACGACAGGCTGATCGGGGCGGCGCTCGCGGGCCGGCAGGCGCTCTTCGCCGCGCAGGACACGGTCGAGGCCGCCTGGCGCGTGGTCGAGCCGGTGCTCGGTGACGTCGTACCGGTCATCACGTACGCCAAGGGCAGTTGGGGGCCGAAGGAGGCCGGCGCCCTGCTGCCGCACGACGTGAGCTGGCACGACCCGGCCGGCTGAACCAGATCATCCGGCGTGGGTGATTCGTCCGGTCCGCAGGGGCCGAAGGCTGGACAGACGGCAACCGGACCAGGAGGCGACCCTGATGGCCGACTATCCACCCATCGCCGAGCACGGACTGATCGGCGACCTGCAGACCGCTGCGCTGGTGACCACCGACGGATCGATCGACTGGTTCTGCTGCCCGAGGTTCGACTCGCCGAGCATCTTCGGCGCGTTGCTCGACCACGAGCGCGGTGGTTCCTTCCGGGCCCGGGTGATCGGCGCCGAGGTCAGCAGCCGCCAGCTGTACTTCCCGGACACCGCCGTTCTGGTCACCCGGTTGATGACCGAGGACGGCGTCGGCGAGGTCGTCGACTTCATGCCGCCGAGCGGCAAGCAGCCCACCGACAACCACCGGATCATGCGGATGGTGCGCTGCGTGCGCGGCCGGATCAGGTTCGAGCTCGACATCCAGCCACGGTTCGACTACGGCCGCACACCGCACGAACTGCGGCTGATCGACCCGGGCGCCGTCTTCGTGACCGACGACCTGAGCCTGACCCTGCACGTCGTCCGTGAGCCCGGTGACGAGCGGCTGGCCCGGGCCCGGGCGGACGGTGGCGACATCCACGTCGACATCGAGATGACGGCCGGGCAGACCCGAGGACTGGTGCTGGAGACGGCGGCCGACGGTCCACCGCGGGAGATCAGGGTCGCGGAGTTCACCGCGATGTTCGACGACGCGGTGCGCTTCTGGCGGGACTGGCTGTCCACGTCGACGTACACCGGCCGCTGGCGGGAGATGGTGCAGCGCTCGGCGATCACGCTGAAGCTGATGACCTACGCGCCCACCGGCGCGCTGGTTGCCGCACCCACCGCCGGCCTGCCCGAGCAGGTCGGCGGGGAGCGCAACTGGGACTACCGCTACACGTGGGTGCGGGATGCGTCGTTCTCCGTGTACGCGCTGCTCGGCATGGGTTTCACCCAGGAGGCGGCCGAGTTCTGCGCGTGGCTGCGGGAGCGCGTGCACGAGCAGACCGCGGGACCGGGCGGGCCGCTCAACATCATGTACCGCGTGGACGGCTCGTCCGATCTGACCGAGGAGTCCCTGGACCACCTCGCCGGGTACCGCGGCTCCCGTCCGGTGCGAATCGGCAACGGCGCCTCGGAGCAGCTGCAGCTGGACATCTTCGGTGAGGCGCTGGACAGCATCTACTTCGCGGACCAGCACGGTATCGAGCTCGACCACCATGGCTGGATCGCCCTGCGTGGCATCGTCGACTGGCTGGCCGACAACTGGGACCGGCCGGACGAGGGCATCTGGGAGACCCGCGGCGGGCAGAAGAACTTCACCTACGGCCGGGTGATGAGCTGGGTCGCCTTCGACCGGGCCATCCGGCTGGCCGCGAAACACGGCCGCCCGGCGGACCTGGAGCGCTGGGCGAACAGCCGGGACGCGATCTACCAGCAGGTGATGCAACGCGGCTGGAACGAGAAGATCGGCGCCTTCGTACAGCACTACGACGACACCGTCCTCGACTCGTCGATGTTGCGGATGGCAACGGTCGGCCTGATCGCGCCGAACGACCCGATGTGGCAGTCCACGCTGGACGCGATGAACGCGGAGCTCGTCACCGACAGCCTGGTCTACCGCTACGACCCGGCCGCGTCGCCGGACGGGCTCGCGGGCGACGAAGGCACGTTCTCGCTGTGCACCTTCAGCTACGTCGACGCCCTGGCCCGGGCGGGCCGGCTCGAGGACGCACGGCTCATCTTCGAGAAGATGCTCACCTACGCCAACCACGTGGGGCTGTACTCCGAGGAGATCGGCCTGACCGGCGAGCAGCTCGGCAACTTCCCGCAGGCCTTCACGCACCTGGCGCTGATCGATGCGGCGATCACCCTGAACGCGGCGCTGGACCAGGCCCGATCCACCGCGCCGAGCCACACGCTATAATACCAGTTGCGTAACTGGTTTTACTCATGACAGCTGGTCACGGTTTGGGTGATCTGTCCGATTTCCGGGCTGCCAGGCCTTCTCTGTCGACTGCGGTGGTGTCACACTCACTCGCCAGGACGGTGGTTGGGAACCTTCGGGGATCCGGGAGGCCGGGTGCTGGCGGCGAAGAACCTCGAGGTCGTCTACGACGACGTGATGCTGGTGCTGCGGGGGGTCGGTCTCGAGGTCCCGCAGGGCCGGATCGTCGCCCTGCTGGGGGCGAACGGGGCCGGCAAGTCGACGCTGCTGCGCGCACTGTCCGGCCTGCTCGACGTGCACGAGGGCGAGGTCCGGCGCGGCTCGATCACGCTCGACGGCGAGCCGATCCACGGCTACGGCGCCAGCCGGATCGCTGCCCTGGGCATCAAACAGGTGATGGAGGGCCGCCGGATCCTGGCCGACCTGACCGTCGAGGAGAACCTCCGGATCGGCGGCCACGTCAGCCCGCGCTCGGTCCGGCGGAACCTGGACCGCACCTACCAGCTGTTCCCGGTGCTGGCCGATCGGCGTCGCAAGCTGGCCGGCTACCTGTCCGGCGGGGAGCAGCAGATGCTGGCGATCGGCCGGGCGCTGATGTCCGACCCGAAGTACCTGCTGCTGGACGAGCCGAGCCTCGGCCTGGCGCCGATGATCGTGCGGCAGATCCGGGACGTGATCGTGCAGATCAACCAGCAGGGGACCACGGTCCTGCTGGTCGAGCAGAACGCCGCGATGGCGTTGTCGATCGCCGAGCACGGGTACGTGCTGGAGAACGGCGCGATGGTGATGGACAAGCCCGCGGCGGACCTGCTCGCCGACGGCGACGTCCGCGAGTTCTACCTCGGTCTCGGCGCGGAGGGTACGGCGAAGTCCTTCCGCGACGTGAAGCACTACCGCCGCCGGAAGCGGTGGTTGTCGTGAACGAGCGTAGCGAGTTCACCGTCAAGCACAGCCGGCCTTGTGCCTCATCCGCGCCCGGAGCGAAGCGAGGACGTGGATGAGTCTGACCGAGGCGCGGCAGAGCGAGAGCACGCAGGAGTCCACCCCGGTGCTCGACTTCGCGGACGTCGTCCTCACCTTCGACGGCGTGACCGCGCTCAACGGCGTGAGCTTCACCGTGAACCCGGGCGAGCTGTTCGCGGTGATCGGCCCGAACGGCGCCGGCAAGACCTCGATCTTCAACGTGCTCTCCGGTGTCTACCGGCCGCAGCGCGGGACCGTCCGGTTCGGCGAACACGACCTGATCGGCCGCCGCCCGCACGCGATCGCCCGGCTCGGCATCGCCCGTACCTTCCAGAACATCGAGCTGTTCTCGAACCTGACCGTGCTCGACAACCTGATGCTCGGGCGGCACCACCATCACCCGTACGGCGTCCTGGCCGCGCTCGTGTGGCTGGGCAAGGCCCGCCGCAACGAGCGCGCGAACCGCCGCGCGGTCGAGGAGATCGTCGACTTCCTCGAGCTCGCGCAGTGGCGGCGGCTCCCGGTCGGCCTGCTCCCGTACGGCGTCCAGAAGCGGGTCGAGCTCGGCCGGGCGCTCGCGTCGGAGCCGAAGCTGCTGCTGCTGGACGAGCCGGTCGCCGGGATGAATCTGGAGGAGACCGAGGACATGGCCCGGTTCATCCTCGACATCCGCGACGAGCTCGGCCTGCCGATGGTCATGGTCGAGCACGACATGGGCCTCGTGATGGACCTGGCCGACCGGATCATGGTGATCGACTTCGGCAAGCCGATCCGGACCGGGACCCCGCAGGAGGTCGCGACCGACCCCGAGGTGGTCCGCGCCTACCTGGGCGAGGAGCACAAGGTGGAGCGGTCATGACCGCCACGATCGCCACCCGGGTCCAGGAGCGGGCGAAAACGACACCGCACGTGATCGCCTTGCGGGAAAAGGATCTGGGCATCTGGCAGCAGGTCAGCTGGGAGCGGTACTGGGACACCGCCGCGCTCGTCGGCCACGCCTTGCTTGCCCTCGGCATCGAGCCGGGCGACCGGGTGGCGATCCACTCGGAGAACCGCCGCGAGTGGCTCTACACCGACGTCGGCACGGTCGCCGTACGCGCCGCGACCGTCGGTCTCTACCCGACCAACCCGGTCGCCGAGGTCGGCTACCTGCTGCGGCACTCGGGCGCCAAGGTGCTGATCGCGGAGGACCAGGAGCAGGTCGACAAGGCGCTCGCGATCGACGACCTGCCCGACCTCGAGCACATCGTGTACGTCGAGCCCCGCGGCATCCGCTACCGGTACGACGACCCGCGGCTGATCGCCTGGCCCGACTTCCTTGCCATCGGCCACGAGCACCGCGAGGCGAACCCGGACGCCGTCGCGCACCGGATGGAATCGGCTCGGGCCGACGACGTGGTCACGCTGATCTACACCTCCGGGACCACCGGCCCGCCGAAGGGCGTGATGCTGACCGCCGCGAACGTCGACTTCGCCATCCAGGAGCTGGTCGAACGCGGCGGCTTCACCGCGCCGCCGCCGTCACCGCGCGACAGCGTGCTGTCCTACCTGCCCCTGTGCCACGTGGCCGAGCGGATCTTCAGCTGCTGGTTCGGCGCCGGCGCCGGCGTCTGCGTGCACTTCGCCGAGTCGATCGAGACCGTCGCGACCAACCTGCACGAGGTCCAGCCGAGCATCCTGTTCGGCGTCCCCAGGATCTGGGAGAAGATCGCGGCCGGTGTGCAGATCCGGATCGGGTCCGCGGACCCGGTGAAGCGGATGATCGGCGGTTACTGGCTGCGCCGCGCCGACTGGATCGGCGGTGTCCTCGCGGCCAACGACGGACGTCATACCCCTGCCTCCAAAGCGGTGTACGCGATCGGCTGGCTGTTCTGCTACCGCGCGCTGAAGGACCGCGTCGGCCTGCGCAAGGTCCGGTACGCCGCCTCCGGGGCGGCGCCGATCGCGCCCGAGGTGCTCCGGTTCTTCATGGGGCTCGGCCTGCCGATGCACGAGGTGTACGGCATGACCGAGAACACCGCGGTGGCGACGGCCAACCGGCCGGGCCGGCTCAAGGTCGGCACGGTGGGCGAGCCGCACCAGGGCGTCGAGGTGAAGGTCGACGAGCTCACCGGCGAGATCCTCACCCGGCATCCCGGCACCTTCGCCGGCTACTGGCAGGACCCCGAGGCGACCGCGAAGGTGATCGACGCCGACGGCTGGCTGCACACCGGTGACGTGGGGGAGTGGGTCGGTGGCACGCACCTGCGGATCACCGATCGGATGAAGGACATCATCATCACCGCGGGCGGCAAGAACGTCGCCCCGTCGGAGATCGAGAACGCGCTGAAGGCGTCGCCGTACATCAAGGAAGCGGTGGTGATCGGCGACCGGCGCAAGTTCCTGACCGCCCTGATCGGGATCGAGCCGGACACCGTCGGCCACTGGGCCCAGCTGCACCGGCTGCCCTACTCGACGTACGGCGACCTGTCCGCGAAGCCCGAGGTGGTCGCGCTGGTCCAGGGGGTCGTGGACGAGGTCAACGCGCGATTCGCCACCGTCGAGCAGGTCCGGTCGTTCCGGCTGCTGCCGAAGCTGCTGGACCACGAGGACGGCGAGCTGACCGCGACCCAGAAGGTCAAGCGCAAGGCGGTCGCGGACACGTTCGCCGGCCTGGTCGACTCGATGTACGCCGGGGGTGGTGCGCGGTGAACGAGTTCGTCGCCACCGTCGTCCGCGGTCTCGGCCAGGGGGCGATCTACGCGCTGCTGGCGCTGGGGTTCGTGATCGTCTACAAGTCGATGCGGGTGATCAGCTTCGCCCAGCCGGCGTTCATGATGACCGGTGCGTTGCTGGTCGGCTACCTGGTGCTGGAGATGAACTTCTTCCTCGCCGTCCTGGTCGCGCTGCTGCTCACCGCGCTGCTCGGCGCCGGGGTGGAACGGCTGGCGCTGCGGCCGATGATCGGCAAGCCGGTGTTCGTGATCGCGATCATCACGCTCGGCGTCGACATCGTGGTCCGCACGGTGGTGAACTCGTTCATCGGTCTGGACATCCGCCAGATGGGCGACCCGTGGGGCCTCAAGCAGGTCGACGTACTCGGGGCGAAGATCGACCAGCGGCATCTGGCCACGCTGGTGACGACACTGATCGTGGTCGCCGCGTTGTTCGCCTTCTACCGCTGGTCACGGACCGGGCTGGCGATGCGGGCGGCGTCGTCGGACCAGGAGGTCGCACTCGCGCAGGGCGTGTCGGTCGGCCGGGTGTTCTCCCTGTCCTGGGCGCTCGCAGCTGCCCTGGCCGCGCTGGCCGGAGTCTTCCTGTCGACCGGGATCGGTCTCGAGCAGAACCTCTGGCTGACGGCGCTGAAGGCGCTGCCGGTGATCATCCTCGGCGGTCTCGACTCCCTCGGTGGGGCAGTGATCGCCGGCCTCTCGATCGGAGTGGTCGAGGCCCTCGTCGGCAGCTACGGCGACAACCTGCACCCCGTGTTCGGCGGCGACTTCTTCCTGGTCGTCCCGTACCTCCTGATGCTCCTCGTCCTGCTGGTCAAGCCCTACGGCCTCTTCGGCACCAGAGAGGTGGAGCGCATTTGACGTCCTCTCCGCCCTGGGGGCGGAGATTCCAACTAGTACGCGGAGGTAGCGTGTTGAGGTTCACGCTTCGGCGAGACCCATGGCGGCGTCTCTCGGTGTGCGCTGACGGCCCGTCCGGCCGCGATGTTGACTGCCGCGTTCACGTCCGCGTGCGCCCGATGTCCGCAGGCTGTGCACCGGAAGACCGTTTGGTTCTCGCGGTTTTCCGGTGCGCGGTGCCCGCAGACGCTGCAGGTTTGCGAGGTGTACGCAGGGTTGATCTTCTGGACCCGACCCGGCGCTTTGTGCTCCAGGCGCTGGACGAGCAGTCCCCAGCCGCTGGCCAGGATGCCCCGGTTGAGCCCGGCCTTGGCTCGGCGACGGTTCGGCAGGTAGGTACCTGGTCGTTCGAGGTTGGGCCTCGGCTTCGGCTGGCGGCTCATCTGGGCGATGCGCAGGTCCTCCACACGGATCAGGTCGAAGCGGCGGGCGAGGTCGGTGCTGGTCTTCTCGACCCAGTCCTTGCGGCGGTCGCGAGCACGGGAGTACAGCTTCGCGATCGCGGTCCTCACCCGGAGGCGCCGGTTGGAGCCGCGGCGGCACCGGGCCAGGCGTTGCCGCAGGTGTCTGAGTCGTTCCTGTTCGCGGTCCGACAGGGTGGGGCAGGTCAGGCGGTCGCCGGTCGACAGCGCGGCCGAGACGGTGATGCCGCGGTCCACGCCGACGACCTCACCCGTGCCGGGCGCCGGGATGGGCGGCGGGACTATGGCGAACGCGAGGTGCCAGCGGCCGGCCCGGTCGCGGGTGATCCGGTACGACTTCGCGTCGGGGATCGCGCGGGACAGCCGGAGCCGTACCCAGCCGACCTTGGGCACCAGCACCCGCGCCCACTTCCGGCTCAGCTTCTCGATTCGGCTCGCCTGAGGACCTACGATGCGGAAGCCTTCGTGCACCCCGGTTTTGCGCCAGGTCGGGCGTCGATGGGTGCTCACGTAGAAGTTCCTGACAGCCTGCGCGAAGTCCCGCAGGGCCTGCTGTTGCACGGTTTGCGACCCTGCTCGAAGCCACCCGTACGCTGCCCGGGCCTCGGTGAGTTGCCTGGCTTGCTCGACGTACCCAGGTGTAGGTCCCGTGCCGGGGGTCCACATCGACCACTGCTCAAGGGCCAAGTTCCATATGTATCGGGCATGCCTGCACTGCTCCAACAAGGCGCCTTCCTGCGCGGGAGTGGGGCACAGCCGGTATCGGGACATGCCGTCTACCCAATCAGCCGGGACCGACAGTCCGCGGCTTCGGAGGCGAGGCGACAAATGTCATGAGCACCTCGCTCGGAAGGCCACTGCTCTACCTGTCCTACAAGCAGGACATGTCGCTGCTGAACACGCCGGCGAAGCGGGTGTGGACGTTGGTGCTCGTGGTGGTCGCGGTGTTGGTGCCGTTCCTGCTGACCGACGACCTGCTCGTCGTACTGGCGACTGCGTGTGCCGCGTCGATCGGGGCGATCGGGCTGAACATCGTCACCGGGTACGGCGGCCAGGTGTCGCTCGGTCATGCGTTCTTCCTGGGGATCGGGGCCTACACGGCAGCGGCATTGTCGGGCGACCCGGACAGCACCCGGCTGATCGGGTTCGGGATCACCTCGCTGCCGATCTGGTTGCTCGCCGCCGGGCTGGTCGCCGGGCTGGCCGGGTTGATCGTCGCGCCGCTGGCGGCCCGACTGCGCGGGCTCTACCTGGCCGTGGTGACGCTCGGACTGGTGTTCATCGGGGAGCACATCTTCAAGCACTGGAGAGAGTTGACAGGGGGAGTCGGGGTCGGGCGGCCGGCCGCCGTGCCGGAGTTGTTCGGGTTCCAGTTCGCCGTGGACGGCGCGACCTTCACCAAGGCGCAGAAGCTGTACCTGCTGATGCTCGTGCTGCTGGTGATCTTCGGCGTGCTGGCCCGGAACCTGGTCCGGTCCAGGATCGGCCGGGCGCTGGCCGCCGTACGGGACCGGGACCTGGCCGCCGAGGTGATCGGGGTCGACGTGACCCGGTACAAGATGATCGCGTTCGCGGTGTCGTCGTTCTACGCCGGCGTCGCGGGCGCGCTGCTGTACGTGATGATCGGCTTCGTCGAGCCGGGGTCGTTCAACCTCGGCATGTCGGTGCAGTACATCGCGATGGTGCTGATCGGCGGTGTCGCGACGATCTCCGGATCGGTGCTCGGCGCGCTGTTCATCACCCTGCTGCCGCGGGTCACCCGCGAGCTTCCGGCCGTGCTGCCGTTCATCAGCGCGAGCTCCACGGCCGGGGGCATCACGGTCTTCCAGGTCGAGACGATCCTCTACGGCCTGTTGATCATCGGCTTCCTGATCTTCGAGCCTCGAGGGCTGTTCGGGATCTGGATCAGAGTCCGCACCTACTGGAAGTCGTGGCCGTTCTCGCACTGAAGGAGTATCGATGAGCGTGCACAGGGGAATCGCCGTCGCCGTCGTGGCGGCGCTGGTACTGGTCGCGGGGTGCCGCAACGACGCCCCGGAGGCCCAGCAGGGCAGTTCAGGGGTCAAGTTCGACGTCGGGGTCACCTCCGAGCCGTGCCCGACGGCGGTCGACTCGTCGAAGGGCTGCATCTACCTCGGCTCGATCTCGGACCTCACCGAGGGCCCGTTCAAGGCCTTGGGGGTCCCGATCACCGAGAGCCAGAAGGCGTTCTGGAAGCGGGTCAACGAGGCCGGCGGGATCGGCGCGTTCGAGGTCGACGTGTCCAAGTACACCAAGGACAACAAGTACAACCCGCAGATCCACAACGAGGTGTACGCCGAGATCAAGCCCGACGTGCTCGGACTCGCGCAGACCCTCGGCTCGCCGACCACCGCGGCGATCCTGGGCGACCTCAAGTCCACCGGGATGATCGGCGTACCGGCGTCCTGGACGTCGGCGTGGGCGTTCGAGGACGTGATCCTGGAGTCCGGCACGAACTACTGCTTCGAGTCGATGAACTCGGTCGACTTCGCGGTCGAGACGCTGAAGCCGAAGAGCGTCGCCGCGGTGCACTTCCCGGGTGACTACGGCGACGACGCCGCGGCCGGGACGAAGATCGCGGCCGAGGCCAACGGGCTGACCTTCACCGACATCCCGACCGCGCCGGGGCAGGAGAACCAGGGCGCGGCGATCCAGAAGCTGGTCGCGGCCAAGCCGGACCTGGTCATCCTGACCACCGGCCCGACCGAGGCGGCCACGATCGTCGGCGGCGCGGCCCAGAACGGGTTCAAGGGCCAGTTCATCGGCACCAGCCCGACCTGGAACCCGGCGCTGCTGAAGAGCCCGGCCGCGCCCGCGCTGACCGCGCTCTACCGGCAGTCCGGGCCGTGGGCGCCGTACGGCGCGAACACGCCGGGGCACAAGGCGCTCGCCGAGTCGATCGACCAGACGACGTTCCGGGCGGCGCCGAACGACGGTTACACGGCCGGCTGGGTCTGGTCGTACCCGATGAAGGCGGCGCTGCAGAAGGCGGTCGATGCGAAGGACCTCACCCGCGCCGGGCTGCTGAACGCGGTGAAGTCGCTGGACACGGTGGACTACGAGGGGATGCTGCCGGCTGAGGCGGGCCGGTTCTCCGGGGAGCCGAACGACCGGGTGTTCCGGGCCAGCATCATCTCCAAGGTGGACCCGGCGGCGCCGACCGGCGTCACGGTGGAGCGGGACTTCTTCACCGGGAAGACCGCGACCGCGCACGAGTTCTCCAAGCCCTGCTACCAGTAGTCGGCTGAAAATCTCCCTCGCTTCGCTCGGCGTAGGGGAGGAGGCGGCACCCGCGACGGTGAAAGTCGCGGGTGCCGCGGCGCGCGGTTCGCCTTGTCGATGTCTGTCGTTCACCGTACGTTCATCTCTGTTCGGCAGATCCTTTCCGCCCACGAGGAGGCCACTCACCGTGTCCGTTGAGCACAATCCCCTGTCCCGGCGGCAGTTCGTCGCCCGAGCGGCCGCGGCGGGCGTCGCGGTCAGCGTCGCGGGCTCCGTCGAGGCGCTCTACACCGCCCAGCCCGCGCTCGGCACGTCCGGCCCGAAGATCGGCTACGGCCCGCTGATCGAGGACCCGAACGGCATGCTCGACCTGCCCCGCGGGTTCAGCTACAAGATCCTGTCCCGGGAGGGCACCGTCCGTCCCGACGGCCTGAAGACGCCCAGCCGGTTCGACGGCATGGGCGCCTTCCCGGACCGGCACGGCGGCTCGCGCCTGGTCCGCAACCACGAGTGCAGCCCGACCGCCACGATCAAGGTGGTCGCACCGCCGGAGCGCACCTACGACCCGGGCGGCGCGGGCGGCACCAGCACGCTGGTGGTGGACAAGCACAACCACGCCGAGAAGGAGTTCGTCAGCCTCGGCGGGACCGCCATCAACTGCTCCGGCGGCATCACGCCGTGGCGCACCTGGCTGACCTGTGAGGAGACCGAGGCCAAGGCCGGCGACACCGGCTACACCAAGGACCACGGCTTCATCTTCGAGGTCGACCCGTACGACGACCGCCGCAACGTGGACCCGACGCCGCTGAAGGCGATGGGCCGGTTCCAGCACGAGGCGGTCGCGATCGACCCGGCGACCGGGATCGTGTACGAGACCGAGGACGCGTTCGTCGCGCCGCTCGGCGGCTTCTACCGGTTCCTTCCGAACCGTCCGCGCGGTGGATGGGGTTCGCTGCGGGCGGGCGGGGAGTTGCAGGCCATGCACATCCCGGACCTGCCGGACCTGTCCGTCGTCCAGGAGGCCGGGGCCGAGTTCGGCGGCGTGCAGTGGATCAAGGTGCCGGACCCGCTGGCGACCACGCAGTCGGTCCGCGCGCAGGACTACGGCAAGCCGATCACCGGCGGCTACAAGCTGGAAGGCTGCTGGTGGGGCACCCGGGACCGGTGCGTGTACTTCGTCTCGTCGTTCGCGCGGACCGAGCTCGGCCCGAAGGTCGACCACGACGGCCAGGTCTGGCGCTACGACCCGCGCAAGGCGACGCTGCGCCTCGAGGTGATCTTCACCCGGCCGTCGCCGGGCTCCGACGACCCGGAGTTCGATGCCCCGGACAACATCACGATGTCGCCGTACGGCGGTCTGATGATGTGCGAGGACGGCCTCGGCGAGCAGCACATCCTCGGCACCACCGAGGACGGCGAGGTGTTCAAGTTCGCCCGCAACCGGGTGAACAACGGCACGCCGGAGGACCCGGAGTTCGGCGAGCTGGCCGGGGCCGGCTTCTCCGCCGACGGCCGGACGATGTTCTTCAACGTCTACACGCCGGGGATCACGTACGCGGTCACCGGCCCGTGGCGTCGACGGCGGTGACGTACACCCAGGCGCCGTCCTCGCGGACGAACCGGCTGTTCTCCTGCTGGTGCCCCGTCCGGCCGCCGAGCCGGTAACTGGCCCGGAACTCGACGGTGCCGGTGGTGTGGAACGGGCTGCCGTCGGTGCTGCCGAGTATCTCGAGACCCGTCCAGCTGATGTCCTCATCCAGGTGGAGCTCGGCTGGACGGGTCGCGGCCGACCAGGTGCGGAGCAGGTACGCCGTGTTGCCGACGACGAAGGCCGAGTAGCGCGAGCGCATCAGCTGCTCGGCGGTGGTCGCCGTACCGCCTTGGTGGAGAGGGCCACAGCAGTCGGCGTACGAGGCGCCGAGCCCGCAGGGACAGGGCGAGGTGCGCCTGGCCATCAGGCGTCGCCGGGGAAGGCGACCGGCGCTCCACCCCACGCGAGCTGGGCGCTCGCGGCGGCCAGCAGGCTCTGGATCGCGAAGACCCGGACCGCCGGCTGCTCGGCCGCCTCGACGAGGTCGCCGTACACGGCTGCCAGCCGTCGCTCGATCAGCAGGACCAGTGCCGAGGCCGTCGCCGTGTTGGAGACCACCTGCGGCAAGTCGTACGCCGCCTCGGCGGCCACCGGGGTCTCGCCGGCCGCGACCACGAGCGCCGACAGCCGGTCGCGGTTGCGCCGGTGCTGGTCGTAGGTGTCGGTCGCCGCCCGGAAGCGAGCGCCACTCAGCTTGCCGCCGGCGACACCCACGCCGTACATCGCCGCGTGCTCACCGGCGAGCGCCGCTTGGAGTGCCTCGACCTCCGTCACTGGTGCTGTGCTTTCATCGTTGGGCCTTCTTCTTCGGGGTGAGCGTGGTGGCCAGTTGGGTCTCGGCCGCGGCGATCATCGCGAGCAGGCGGGCGGGCGATCCGGCCAGCTTGGCGGCTGCTGCGGCGTGTGCGGTCGCGGTGGCCTTCTCCTGCCTCGCCAGCTCCGCCAGTGCCGCCTGCGACGAGGTGGGAACGACCGGCGCCTTGCCGGCCGCCGCCTGCACGCCCGCGGTCTCCTTGAGCCGGGCCAGGTGGGCGGCGTGGTACTTCGCGCCGGCCGCGAGCTGGGTACGGAGCGCGGGGAATTTCCGTGTCATCGTGGCGTAGCGGAGTGACAATTGAGTCACCTGGGCGGCCGCCGTACTGAGTGCCGCGACGACCACCGGGTCAGTGCTGGGTGTCTCCTCGGCAGGCTGACCCGATTTCGAGTCCTTCGCGGCGCCCGGCGTACCGGAGCTGCTCGGGCCGTCGTCGCACCCCGCCAGTACGACGGCGCCCGGCAGCAGGGCTGCGGTCGTCAGGGCGAGTCGGCGCGACACGCGGACAGGTTCGTTCGGCACGGCGGAACGATACCTGGTGACGGGCCGGTGACCGGCCTGGGACGAGGCGGTGACGTGCACATCGTCGCAGGCCGGATATGGTGGGCTACTGCCCTCGGTCGGATCGCCGGGGTGCGGAACGGGTGCACAACTGGAGAGAGGCAGGTCAACCTGTGAGCCGAAAGACTGACCACACGGACACCTCGAGCCTCGAGAACTTCCTGCGGCCGATCGTCGAGCAGTTCGGCTGCGACCTGGAGGGCGCCGAAGTCACGCCTGCGGGCGGCCGTCGGCGGCAGCTGCGCGTGCTCGTCGACCGGGACGGCGGGATCAGCATGGACGACGTCGCCGAGGTTAGCCGGGCCATCTCCAAGGCACTCGATGCCGACGACATCATGGGCGACGGCGCCTACTACCTGGAGGTCTCCAGCCCGGGCGTCGACCGGCCGCTCACCCTGCCCCGGCACTGGCGGCGCAACGTCAGCCGGCTGGTCGCGGTCACGCTGACCTCGGGCGGGAAGGTGACCGGCCGGATCAAGTCCGCCTCCGAGGAGGCGGCCGAGCTGGACGTGGACGGCACCGCGCGCACGGTCGCGTACGCCGACGTGGCCAAGGCCAAGGTCCAGATCGAGTTCAACCGGGCTGCCCCCGGCAACGACGAGGCTGCCCCAGGATCGAACGCCGCGGGCACGGTGGAGGAGAACTGACATGGACATCGACATGGCTGTCCTGCGGTCACTGGAACGGGAGAAGGACATCTCCCTGGACGTGGTCGTCGAGGCGATCGAGCAGGCGCTGCTGGTGGCGTACCACCGCACCGAGGGCGCCCAGCAGCACGCCCGGGCCGAGCTGGACCGCAAGACCGGGCACGTGACCGTCTACGCGCGCGAGTTCGCCGAGGACGGCACGCTGGCCCGCGAGTACGACGACACGCCCGCCGACTTCGGCCGGATCGCGGCCACCACGGCCAAGCAGATCATCCTGCAGCGGCTGCGCGACGCCGAGGACGAGGTCCGGTACGGCGAGTTCTCCGGCAAGGAGGGCGACATCGTGTCCGGCGTCATCCAGCAGGGCCGCGACCCGCGCTCGGTGATGGTCGACCTCGGCAAGATCGAGGCGGTGCTGCCGGCCCCGGAGCAGGTGCCGGGGGAAAAGTACGAGCACGGCGCCCGGCTGCGGGTCTACGTGGTCGGCGTCCGCAAGGGCTTCAAGGGCCCGCAGATCACGGTCAGCCGGACGCACCCGAACCTGGTCAAGAAGCTGTTCGCGCTCGAGGTGCCGGAGATCGCCGACGGGACGGTCGAGATCACCGCGATCGCCCGGGAGGCGGGGCACCGGACCAAGATCGCCGTCCGGACGCTGAACCCGTCGGTGAACGGCAAGGGCGCGTGCATCGGGCCGATGGGCCAGCGGGTGCGCAACATCATGCACGAGTTGCACGGCGAGAAGATCGACATCATCGACCACAGCGACGACCCGGCCACCTTCGTCGGGAATGCGCTGTCGCCGGCGCAGGTTACATCGGTGCAGGTCGTCGACGCCGCGGCCCGCGCCGCGCGGGTCGTCGTACCCGACTACCAGCTGTCGCTGGCGATCGGCAAGGAGGGGCAGAACGCCCGCCTCGCCGCCCGGCTGACCGGGTGGCGGATCGACATCCGGCCGGATACCGATGTGACTCGTGATGACGAGAAGGTAGACTGATCTCTCGGTCGGTCGACTGAGTCGCAACCACTCCCGAAGGATCACGTGACAGTGAGTGCGGAAGCGCGCCCTGGCAAGACCAGGGAGCGCACCTGCATCGGGTGCCGGAAGCGGTGCAGTCCGGCTGACCTGCTGCGGATGACGGTTTCCGGAGGGCTTGTCCTCCCGGATCCCGCGCATCGGGCGCCCGGCCGCGGAGCGCACCTGCACCCGGTGGCCGAGTGTCTCGACCTCGCCGTGCGGCGCAAGGCGTTCCCGCGGGCCTTCCGGGCCCAGGGGCCGCTCGACGTGACCGCGCTGCGGGAGTACGTCGAGCAGCGTGATAGGCAAGAAGCAGTGCAAACGGCGGCCAACCGGCCGTCCGCGGCGGTCTGACCGGACCGTCGTGACGACATGAAGGCGGGTCATCGACTCATGACCACTCGATGAGTGTCTACCGATGAGTGCAAAGCGATGAGCACGTACGTCAACTAACGGTCCGCGCCCAGGCTCGGACCAGAGGGAGAGTAGTGGCAAAGGTCCGGGTCTACGAGCTCGCGAAGGAGCTCGGAGTTACCAGCAAGGTCGTTCTGACCAGACTGAACGACATGGGCGAGTTCGTCCGGTCGGCGTCCTCGACGATCGAGGCGCCGGTAGTCCGTAGGTTGGCGGAGGAGTTCGAGAAGAACCCGCCGAAGAAGCGCGCAGCCAAGAAGGCCGCCGCCAGCACGTCCGCCGCGCCGCAGGCGACCGCACCGGTCGCGCCTGCCGAGCCGGCGAAGAAGGCCGCGCCCGCGGCTCCGGCCGAGCGCCCTGCGCCGGCCGCTCCGGCGACCCCGGCTCCGGTGGCCGCCGAGCCGACCGTGGCCGAGAAGGCCGAGGCCCCCGCGGCCCCGGCGAAGTCCGCCGCGCCGTCACCGAGCGCCCCGTCCCCGGCCAAGCCGGGTCCGCGGCCCGGTCCCAAGCCGGGTCCGCGGCAGGAGCCTGCTCCGGCAGCCCCGGCCGAGACGCCCGCAGCGCCGTCCTTCGAGGCGCCGGCCGCCAAGGCCGCGTCGCCGCAGGCTCCGGCGGAGCAGAGCAAGGCTCCGGCTCCGGGCCGGCCGACTCCGGGACCGGCGCAGCAGCGTCCGGCCGCCGGCGGTTCGGCGCGTCCCGGTGCCGATGGTGGCGCCCGGCCGGCCTCGCCGCGTCCGGGTGCGACCCCGCGTCCGGGTGGCGGCCCGCGTCCTGGCGCCCCGCGTCCGGGCGGTCCCCGTCCGGGTGCTCCCGGCGGTCAGGGTGGCGGCCCGCGTCCGGGTGCGCCGCGCCCGGGCAACAACCCGTTCAGCTCGACCCAGGGCATGCAGCGCGGTGGCGCCCGTCCGGGTCCGGGCGGTCAGGGTGGATCCGGCCAGGGTGCGAGCCCGGCCGGCATGCCGCCGCGCCCGCCGCAGAACCGCGGTGGCGGCGGTAGCGACCGTCCGCGTCCGTCGGGTGTGCCCGGCGCGCCGCGGCCCAACCCGGCGATGATGCCGAAGTCCTCGGCCGGCACGTTCACCGGCCGTCCGTCCGGTCCCGGCGGTGGCGCCGGTGGCGGTGGCGGCCGTGGCCGCCCCGGTGGCGGCGGTCCGGGTGGTGGACCGGGTGCCGGTCCGCGCGGTGGTGGCGGCGGCGGTGGCGGCGGCTTCCGTCCGGGTGGCGGCGGCCCCAGCGGCCCGCCCGGTGGCGGTGGCGGTCGTCCGGGTCCGGGCAACCGCGGCCGTGGTGGCACGCAGGGCGCCTTCGGGCGTCCGGGCGGCCCGGCCCGTCGTGGCCGGAAGTCGAAGCGCGCGAAGCGCCAGGAGTTCGACAACATGCAGGCGCCGGCAGTCGGCGGCGTCCGCGTCAAGCACGGTGACGGCGAGGTCGTGCGCCTGGCCCGCGGTGCGTCGCTGACGGACTTCGCCGAGAAGGTCGGCGTCGACCCGGCGTCGCTGGTGCAGGTGCTGTTCCACCTCGGTGAGATGGTGACCGCGACCCAGTCGGTCAACGAGGAGACCCTGCAGCTGCTCGGCACCGAGCTGAACTACGACGTCCAGATCGTGTCCCCGGAGGACGAGGACCGCGAGCTGCTGCAGTCGTTCGACATCGAGTTCGGCTCCGACGCGGGCGACGAGGACGACCTGGCTCCCCGGCCGCCGGTGGTGACCGTGATGGGTCACGTCGACCACGGTAAGACGAAGCTGCTGGACGCGATCCGGATGGCGAACGTCGTCGCCGACGAGGCCGGCGGTATCACCCAGCACATCGGCGCCTACCAGGTGACGACCGAGGTGGACGGCGAGCAGCGGGCCATCACCTTCGTCGACACCCCGGGTCACGAGGCGTTCACCGCCATGCGTGCCCGTGGCGCCCAGGCCACCGACATCGTCATCCTGGTGGTCGCGGCCGACGACGGCGTGATGCCGCAGACGATCGAGGCGCTGAACCACGCCCGCGCGGCGGGCGTCCCGATCGTGGTCGCGGTGAACAAGATCGACGTCCCGGCGGCGGACCCGGCGAAGGTGCGCGGTCAGCTGACCGAGTACGGCCTGGTCCCCGAGGAGTACGGCGGCGACACGATGTTCATCGACGTGTCGGCGAAGTCCCGGATCAACATCGACGGCCTGCTCGAGGGCGTCGTACTGACCGCGGACGCGGCGCTGGACCTGCGGGCCAACCCGAACATGCACGCCGAGGGCATCGCGATCGAGGCGAACCTCGACAAGGGCCGTGGTCCGGTGGCGACCGTGCTGGTGCAGCGCGGCACGCTCCGGGTCGGCGACTCGATGGTGGTCGGTCCGGCGTACGGCCGGGTCCGGGCCATGCTCGACGAGCACGGCAACAACGTCGAGGAGGCGACCCCGTCGCGTCCGGTCCTGGTGCTCGGTCTGACCGCGGTACCGGGTGCCGGTGACAAGTTCCTGGTGGTCGACGACGACCGCCGGGCCCGGCAGATCGCCGAGAAGCGGGAAGCCCGGGCCCGGGCGGCGGCCAACGCCAAGCGTCGCGTCCGTCGTACCCTCGAGGACTTCATGGCCTCGATGGAGAAGGGCGAGACCCAGGAGCTGCTGCTCATCCTCAAGGGCGACGTGTCCGGTTCGGTCGAGGCGCTGGAGGACGCGCTGGTCCGGATCGAGGTCGGCGACGAGGTGTCCCTGCGGATCATCGACCGCGGTGTCGGTGCGATCAACGAGAACGACGTCAACCTGGCCATCGCGTCGAACGCCGTCATCATCGGCTTCAACGTGCGGCCGGCGGGCAAGGCCGGTGACCTGGCCGAGCGCGAGGGCGTGGATGTCCGGTACTACTCGGTCATCTACTCGGCGATCGACGACATCGAGGCCGCCCTGAAGGGCATGCTCAAGCCGATCTACGAGGAGGTCACTCTGGGCCAGGCGGAGATCCGGGAGATCTTCCGCTCCTCGAAGGTGGGCAACATCGCCGGTTGCTGGGTGACCAGTGGACTCATCCGCCGCAACGCCAAGGTCCGGTTGATCCGGGACGGCGCGGTGGTGCTGGACAACACCGAGCTGTCGTCGCTGAAGAGGTTCAAGGACGACGCGTCCGAGGTCCGCGAGGGCTTCGAGTGCGGTCTGACCATCAACGGCTACAACGACATCAAGATCGGCGACGTGGTCGAGGCCTTCGAGCTTCGCGAGAAGCCGCGTAACTGACAGCAGTCGGTGCCCGGGTGCTCCGGGCACCCGAGTAACGTCCGGAGAGGTGGAAACCCTGCCTCTCCGGACGTTGTTCATGAATGAGGGAGTGAGCCCTGATGGGTGAAGCAAGGGCGAAGCAGCTCGCCGACCGGATCCAGGTGCTCGTGGCCGAGTTGCTCGAGCGCCGGGTGAAGGACCCGCGGCTCGGCTTCGTCACCGTGACCGACGCCCGGCTGACCGGCGACCTGCGGGAAGCCAGTGTCTTCTACACGGTGTACGGCGACGAGCAGGAGCGTGCCTCCACCGCGGCGGCCCTGGAGTCGGCGCGCGGGCTGATCCGCAGCGAGGTCGGCAAGGCGCTCGGCCTGCGGCACACTCCGAGCGTGGCGTTCTTCCTGGACGCCGTACCGGAGAGCGCCGGGCACATCGAGGAGCTGCTGGAGAAGGCCCGGCTGGCCGACGCCGAGGTGGCCAAGAGCGCTGCGAACGCGAAGCCGGCCGGCGAGGCGGACCCCTACAAGCGCCGCGAGGACGATGACAGCGACGACGAGTGAGCCCAGCGTTGCCGATGGCATCGTTGTGGTGGACAAGCCGGCGGGTCTGACCTCCCACACTGTGGTGGCGCGGATTCGCCGGCTGGCCGGCACCCGGAAGGTCGGGCACGCCGGCACGCTGGACCCGATGGCGACCGGCGTGCTGGTCGTGGGGCTCAACCGGGCTACTCGGTTGCTCGGGCATCTCCAGCTGGCCGACAAGTCGTACGACGCGACCGTGCTGCTCGGCGCGACCACGACGACTGACGACGCCGAGGGCGAGATCGTCTCGACCGCGCCGGTCGACGGCGTGACGGCCGAGGCGATCGAGGCTGCGGTGGCTGGCTTCCGCGGTGAGATCTCGCAGGTGCCGTCGAAGGTGTCCGCGATCAAGGTCGACGGACGGCGCGCGTACGAACGCGTGCGGGCCGGCGAGGAGGTCGCGCTCAAGGCCCGCAGCGTGACGGTCTCCCGGTACGACGTCCTCGACGTACGCCCGGTGTCGTCGGGGATCGAGGTCGACATCTCGGTCGACTGCTCCAGCGGCACCTACATCCGGGCCCTCGCCCGCGACCTCGGCGCCGAGCTCGGCGTCGGCGGTCACCTCACCGCGCTGCGCCGTACCCGGGTGGGCTCCTTCGACCTGTCCGTCGCCCACACGCTCGAGTCGCTGGCCGGCTCCTTCGACTGGCTCCCGATCGCCGAGGTGGCCGCGGGCACCTTCCCCCGCTACGACGCCGACGCCACCCAGTCCGCCGCCATCCGCACCGGTCGCCCCCTCCCCGGCCTCAACCTCCCCGCCGGCCAAACCGCCATGTTCGACCCGACCGGCACCTTCCTGGCCCTCTACGAACCCCACGGCCCCCTCGCCAAACCAACCGCCGTCTTCGTGAGTTAGCCGTACGGATCGGCGGGCCCGCCTGGCGGCCCCAAACAGCGTCTGGGCCGATCGGGGCTACTTCGGCGACGCTCGTGGGGGAGAGTCGCGGCCCGGCGCATTCGGCGGGGCTGTCCGGGTAGTGGGGTATTTTGCCGCCAGGCGAACACCCTCAGACTAGGCCGATCCGGACCGGTCGGTGCCGGAATCTGGGCGAAGTCATCCGCTCAGCGGACGGTCCCGCAGGAAAATCCCCTGCTTCGGGTGACTCCAGCCGTGTTGCCGACGGCTACGGTGACCGATGATGGGTTGCGATCCGCAACAACTCGTGGCGAGGGTCAAACGATTGTCCAAGGCAAGGATTCGCTCCGTACGACGACACCGGTCAGCCGGCCTCGTCGTACTGCTGTTCGGCCTGTTGGCAGTGGGTTCGGCGTACGCCGCCGTCGTGCCTGACAACGCGGTCGCGGACCACTCCTCCCAGTCGCAGACCATCGAGGAGGGCCGGAAGCTCTTCGCGGTCGGCTGCGCCAGCTGCCACGGCCTGAACGCCGAGGGTGCCGGCAACAGTGAGGGCGAGATGGCCGGACCGTCGCTGATCGGTGTCGGCGCGGCCGCGGTCGACTTCCAGGTCGGCACCGGCCGGATGCCCGCGACGCAGCCCGGCGCCCAGGTCCCGGCCAAGGAACCGGCCTACACGCAGGCGGAGATCGAGGCCCTCTCGGCGTTCGTCGCGTCTCTCGCTCCAGGCCCGGCCGTGCCCGCGCCGGAGGCGTACGACATCAGCAACGTCACCGACGAGCAAGTGACACGTGGTGGCGAGCTGTTCCGCACCAACTGCACGGCGTGCCACAACTTCGCCGGCCGCGGCGGCGCGCTCCCGAACGGCCGCTACGCACCCTCGCTGATGGAGAGCACGCCCAAGCACATCTACCAGGCGATGCTGACCGGCCCGCAGCAGATGCCGGTCTTCTCCGACCAGGTGCTGCAGCCGGAGGACAAGCGCGACATCATCGCCTACATCGTCGCCCTGCAGGAGGAGCGGGATCCGGGTGGGTTCGGTCTCGGCCGCCTCGGCCCGGTCTCCGAGGGACTGTGGGGCTGGCTGGTCGGGATCGGCCTGCTGGTTGCCGTCGCGGTCTGGATCGGCGCGAATGGCATGAAGGCCAAGGGCAGCAAGCCACCGTCCTGATCGATCTCATCCACTGCGGGTGATCAGGCGTCAGCGCGCCGTCGGCATGATGCCAAGGGTGGCCAGTGCAGAGACTGTCTCGGGTACGTCATCGGCACAAAAACTGACCTTCATGACCATGACCGCCATGGTCGTGGGCTCGATGGTGGGCGCGGGGGTGTTCTCGTTGCCGCGCCGGTTCGCCCAGGAGACCGGGGTCGCGGGGGCGCTGATCGCCTGGGCTATCGCGGGCACCGGCATGCTGATGCTCGCCTTCGTCTTCCAGACCTTGGCGATCCGCAAGCCCGAGCTCGACGCCGGCGTGTACGCCTACGCGAAGGCCGGTTTCGGCGAGTACCTCGGCTTCTTCTCGGCGTTCGGCTACTGGGCCAGCGCGTGCGTCGGCAACGTGACCTACTGGGTGCTGATCATGTCGACGGTCGGTGCGCTGTGGTCGCCGCTGGGTGACGGCGACACCTGGGTGGCCGCCGCCCTGTCGACGGTCGGGATCTGGGTGTTCTACCTGCTGATCCGGCGCGGGGTGAAGGAGGCCGCGATCATCAACCGGATCGTCACCGTCGCGAAGCTGGTGCCGATCCTGGTGTTCATCCTGATCGCGGCGATCTACCTGGACCCGCAGGTGTTCGCCGACAACTTCAACGGCGCCGGCTACGGGTCGCTCTACGACCAGGTCACCGGGACGATGCTCGTCACCGTCTTCGTCTTCCTGGGCGTGGAGGGGGCGAGCGTGTACTCGCGGCACGCCGAGCGCCGCGAGGACGTCGGCCGGGCCACGGTTCTCGGCCTGCTCAGCGTGCTGGCCGTCTTCGCCTCGGTGACCGTGGTGTCGTACGGCATCCTGCCGATCGAGGAGATCGCCGAGCTGCGGCAGCCGTCGATGGCCGGGGTGCTGGAGGCGGCGGTCGGGCAGTGGGGCGAGGTCTTCGTCAGCGTCGGCCTGATCGTGTCGGTGCTCGGCGCCTACCTGGCCTGGACGATGATGGCCGCCGAGGTGCTGTTCGTGGCCGCGCTCGACGACGACATGCCGCGGTTCCTGCGCCAGTCCAACGCCGCCGACGTACCGACCGCGGCGTTGCTGATGACGACGATCCTGATCCAGATCGTCCTGGTGGTCACGTTGTTCTCCGAGGACGCGTTCAACTTCGCCCTCGACCTGACGAGCGCGCTGAGCCTGATCCCGTTCCTGCTCGCGGCGGGCTACGCGCTGAAGCTGGCGGTCACCCGCGAGACCTACGCCGACGCGCCGGAGGGGCACAGCCGCGAGCTGGTGGTCGGCGGGCTGGCCACGATCTACACCGCGTTCCTGCTGTACGCCGCCGGTCCCAAGTTCATCCTGTTGTCGTTCATCATCTACGCCCCCGCGAGCGTCCTGTTCGTGATGGCCCGCCGCGAGCAAGGCCGCCGGCTGTTCACCCCCGGCGAGCTCGTCATCCTCGCCGTCTCGGTCCTCGGCGCCGTCCTCGGTGTCATCGCCCTCGCGACCGGCTGGATCACGATCTGAGCCGGTCCGGCCCGCACGCAGCAAGGAGTCGATCCGCATGACCAGTCACGACACGACCTCGACGTACGGCGTCCACTCCGAAGTCGGCCGGCTGCGCAAGGTTCTCGTCTGCTCGCCCGGGCTGGCACACCGCCGGCTCACCCCCACCAACGCGGGGGACCTGCTGTTCGACGACGTGATGTGGGTGGAGAACGCACAGCGTGATCACGCCGACTTCGTGAACAAGCTGTCGAACCGCGGGGTCGAGGTGGTCGAGCTGCACAACCTGCTGGCCGAGACGGTGGCGGCGCCGGAGGCGCGGTCGTGGCTGCTGGACCGCAAGATCGTTGCCAACGACGTCGGCCTCGGCCTGGTCGACGGGACCCGGAACTTCCTGGAGACCTTGGAACCCCGGCAGCTCGCCGAGTACCTGATCGGCGGCCTCGCCACCTCGGATCTGCCGGAAGACTTCCGCACCGGCTACATCGGCCTCGCCCGGGAGGCGACCGGCGCCCGCGAGTACCTGATGCCGCCGCTGCCCAACACCCTCTACACCCGCGACACGACCTGCTGGCTGTACGGCGGTCTGACGCTGAACCCGCTGTACTGGCCGGCGCGGCACGACGAGACCCTGCTGATGAAGGCGATCTACCAGTTCCACCCCGACTTCGCCGGCTCGACCGTGTGGTGGGGTGACCCGGAGCTGTCGTGGGGACGGGCGACGTTCGAGGGCGGCGACATCATGCCGGTCGGGAACGGCGTCGTACTGATGGGGATGAGCGAGCGGACCTCGCGGCAGGCGATCACCCAGGTCGCGGCGGCGCTGTTCGAGAAGGGTGCGGCCGAGCACGTCGTGGTGGCCGGGATGCCCAAGCTGCGGGCGGCGATGCACCTGGACACCGTGCTGACGTTCGCCGATCGCGACATCGTCACGGTGTACCCGGCGATCATGGACGCCGTCCACACCTTCTCGTTGCGGCCGGCGGACACCGCGCCCGGCGTGGAGGTGGTGGACGAGGGATCGCGGCGGTTCGTGGAGGTCGTGGCCGCGGCGCTCGGGCTGCCGGCGCTGCGGGTCCTGGAGACGGGCGGCGACGTGTACGAGTCCGAACGCCAGCAGTGGGACAGCGGCAACAACGCGGTCGCGGTCGAGCCGGGCGTGGTCTTCACGTACGACCGGAACACCCGGACGAACACGCTGCTGCGCCAGGCCGGCGTCGAGGTGATCACGATCGTCGGCGCCGAGCTGGGCCGCGGCCGCGGCGGCGGTCACTGCATGACGTGCCCGATCATCCGCGATCCGGTCGACTTCTGATGGCCGAGCCGGTGCAGTCCAGCCCGCGGCATCATCGGGACTGGTCGCCGCTGCTGGTGGCCGTGCTGGTCCTCGGGATCGTCGCGGTCGTGGCCTCGGTCGGGTGGGCACGGAGCAGCGTGCGGCGGTGTGACGCCAAATCCGTGGCGGAGACCGCGATGCCGTCGGTGGTGACGATCTACGTGCAGTCCAGCACGGGCGGGGGCGGCAACGGGTCCGGTCAGTTCCTAGACACCGAGGGACACATCCTGACCAACAACCACGTCATCTCCGCGGCCGCCACCGGCGGCACGATCACCGTGCTGCGGCCGAACGGCGAGGAACTGCCCGCGACCCTGGTCGGGCGGGACATCCAGACCGACCTCGCGGTCATCTCGGTCACGCCGAAGTCGGCGGTCACGCCGATCGAGTTCGGTCCGGCGCCGGACGTCGGCGACCAGGTCTTCGCGATCGGCGCCCCGCTGGGCCTGACGGACACGATCACGGCCGGCGTGGTGAGCGCGCTCGGCCGGTCGGCCCGGGTCCCGGCGGACAACAACACGACTGCGTTGCTCACCTCGGCGATCCAGACCGACGCGTCGATCAACCCGGGCAACAGCGGCGGGACGCTGGCCGACTGTCGTGGCCGGCTGGTCGGTGTGCCGACAGCCGGCGCGACCGCCAGCGACTCACGTGGGGTGCCTGTGGCCGGGAGCATCGGGCTGGGGTTCGCGATCCCGGCCGACACGGCACAGACGATCGCCGACAAGCTGATCGCGGACGGCCGGGTCGTCCACGGGTACTTCGGGTTGGCCGTCGTACCCCTGTCGCGCGGTGACAGCGCCATCAACCCGGACGCGCTCTACGTGGTGGCCGCGCCCCCTGCTGGGCCTGGCGCGGCGGCCGGTCTGCGCCGCGCCGACGTGATCACCGCCCTCGACGGCGAGGCCGTCACCAGCGCCGACCAGCTCCAGGAGATCTCCCTGAACAAGCAGCCGGGTGCGACGGTCCAGGTCGACTTCGAACGCGCCGGCGTGGCCCAGACGACGACGGTCACCCTCGGCCGGCAGCCGGACCCGGCCTTACCGGGAACCGGCTGACTGTCGGTGGCGCCGTTTACGGTCGGAGGATGAGATACGGCTTCGTAATGGCGTACGGCGATGCACGGGCGGCGGCTGAGTTGGCGGCGCTGGCCGAGGAGCACGGGTGGGACGGGTTCTTCGTCTGGGAGTCGATCTGGGGGATCGACGCCTGGGCGATGCTGGCCGCGGCGGCGATGACGACCGAGCGGATCCGGCTCGGCACGATGCTGACGCCGTTGCCGCGCCGAAAACCGTGGGACGTGGCCGGGCAGACATCGACCGTGGACAACCTGAGCAACGGGCGGGTGAACCTGGTGGTCGGGCTCGGTGTCACCGGCGAGGACCGGTTCTGGCTGTTCGAGGACGATCCGGGGCGCAAGGTCCGTGCGGAGCGGATGGACGAGTCGCTGGAGATGCTGCAGCACCTGTGGCGCGACCAGCCCTTCGAGTTCGCCGGCAAGCACTACCGCTCGCGCAAGATCCCCGACCTGATGCCGCCCGCCCCACCGCCCCCGGTCCAGCAGCCGCGCATCCCGACCTGGGTGGTCGGCGCCTGGCCCCGCCCGAAGTCGATGCGCCGAGCAGCCCTCCAAGACGGCTGGCTCCCCAACTACGCGCCCGTCCTCCAGCCTGGCGAGACCCCTGGTGAGCTGACTCCCGAACACCTCACCGAGGCCATCACCTGGATCCGCGAGGAACGCGCCACTCACGGCCTGACCATGGACGACTACGACATCGTGGTCGAAGGCACCACGAAACCCGACGACGCCGACACTGTCCGCCCGTGGTCCGAAGCAGGCGCCACCTGGTGGATAGAAGCCGACTGGTCCTCCATGGACCCCACCGAAGTCCGCGCCGCCGCCGAAAGCCGTCTCAAAGCAGGCCCACCCCGCGTCAGTAGGTGAGCGGTTGGACGGTGCCGGTGGTGCCGTTGAGGGTCAGTGGCTGGCCGTCGTGGAGGGTGGTCGTGGCGTGGGGGACGCCGAGTACGGCGGGGATGCGGTGCTCGCGGGCGACGATTGCGGCGTGGGAGAGCAAGCCGCCGGTCTCGGTGACCACGCCGGCGACGACACCGAACAGCGGAGTCCACGCCGGGTCCGTGAACCGGCACACGAGGATGTCACCGGGCACCACCCGACCGAAGTCCGCAGGCCCCCGCACGACCCGAGCAGTCCCCGAAGCCACTCCAGCACTCCCACCGGTCCCACGCAGCCCAGGCATTTCGCTGGTGTGGTCGGAGGTTGGGAGCGGAGCTGTGATCGGTCGGGATTGCAGGAGCCAGAGTTGGTCATTCGACAAGGCGAACTCGATGTCTTGTGGGGCGCCTAGGTGGTCGGCGACGTCGGCGGCCAGCTGGGTCAGGCGTAGCAGTTGCGAGTCGCTGAGGCAGAGGCGATCGCGGTCGGCGGAGGGGACCTCCGTCGGGGTGCGGCCGTCGAGGCGGGTCTGTTTGGTGCCGAGGCGGCGGCTGAGGACCTCGGACCGGGTGGTTTTGAAGGTGTCGGGGGTGACGTGGCCGCGGACTACGGACTCGCCTAGACCCCACGAGGCTTCAATCACGGTTGGGGTTCCGGTGAAGACAACTCCGGCGACGTCGGCGTCGACGTGTTGCTGGACCAGAACGGCCATCTCCGGGAGGCCGGTCGAGCGGTAGGCGATCGCGCGGTCGGACCAGAGCGACGCCCAGACAGCAGACACGCAGGCGGCGACTCCCGCGCGGCCGACGGCCAGGAACGAGTCGTGCTGACCGGCGGCTGACGCAGTCGCGGTGTCCTCGTTCGACGCCGAGGAGCGTACGGCGAACGCGTGGCTCCCGAGCCCCTCCAGAGCTGCCTCCACCTCGTCCAGCACGTCTGATGGCAGCCGTTGCGAGGCGACCAGACGTCGTACCTCGGCTGGGCCGTGTTCGGACAGTACGGCGGGCAGGTCCAGACGGCTCGTCACCGCTCGATAGACCTCGACGGGTACGACGAAGCCGGCCGGGACCGGGAAACCGGCGCGGAGCAGCCGGCCGAGGACGGCAGCCTTGCCGCCGGCCTGCTCTGGGGCGGCCTCGGTGAGGGGGACGATCACGAGCACCTCTTCAACACGATGTTGACAACATTCTGTTGAATGATCCAGGGTTCTGGGGTGGAGAGCAACTACCTCGATGATCAAGCGCAGGCTCGACGGGAGCACGACGCGCGCCGTCTCCTGCTCGAACGCGGCGCCGACCAGTTGGCCCGGCGTCCGTGGCAGCACGGCTCGATGCCGCCGTCCGCGGTCGACCTCATCCAGTTCGTCCTGTGGCAGTCCACCGAGGAGCAGGCGGAACGGGACGCGGCGCTGGCCGGCCTGCGATTGCTGGCGGCAGCGCGGGCGGAACTCGAGCAGCTCGAGACCGGGCTGATGTTCAGCGCCCGCGGGCTGGGGCTGACGTGGGCCGAGATGGCACGGGCGCTCGGTCTGAACTCCCCACAGGCGTGCCAGCAGCGGCTAGACCGCCTGGCCGCACGGAGCATGCCGTCGACCGATGGGGAGGAGAGATGACCCACGTGTCCACACCTGAGTTGCTTGCGTTGCACGCGGTGCGCCTGTTGGGGGTGGCGGACGACGAGGCGGTTGCGCGGCGGTTTGCGCTCGACCACGCGGTTGCGAAGGAGCTGCTGCTCGACGGCCAGGCCTTCGGTTGGGTGACCTGGAGCGAGTTCGCCGGCATCGGCGGCTGGTCGCTGACAGCTGCCGGTCGCGCCGAGAACGAGCGCGGGCTGAAGGCCGAGCTCGAGGCCAGAGGTGGCGTGCAGGCCGTCGAGGACGGCTACGGGGAGTTCCTACCGCTCAACGCCCGCCTGCAGAAGGCCTGCACGCAGTGGCAGTTGCGACCCACGGCCGACGACCCGCTCGCGTTCAACGACCACACCGACGCGGGCTGGGATCAGCAGGTCGTCGACGAGCTGGCGGACCTGGCCGACCGCCTGCAACCACTGGCCGACCAGCTCGCGACCCTCCTGGACCGGTTTGACGGCTACCACCGAAGGTTCGCCGCCGCGCTCGACCGCGCCCGAGCCGGCGACCACGCCTGGATCGACCAGACCAGCGTCGACTCCTGCCACAAGGTCTGGTTCGAGCTCCACGAGGACCCGATCGCCACGCTGAACGTGTCCCGAGGCTGAACGCGGGCTGGTTACGCTGGTGGGGTGCGCTCGCGTCCGACACTGCAATGGGTTCCCGGCCCTGACGTGTTGGCATTGGAGCCTGGTACGGCGGATGTCGCCCCGATCGCGGACGTCGTGGCCGCCGGCGAGGTCGTCGTACTGACCGGCGCGGGCATCTCCACCGAGTCGGGGATCCCGGACTATCGCGGTGAGACCGGCAGCCTGCGGACCCACACACCGATGACGTACGGCGACTTCGTGGCGAGCGAATCGGGTCGCCAGCGGTACTGGGCGCGCAGCCATCTCGGCTGGCGCACGATCGCGCGCTCCGCCCCGAATGACGGCCACCGAGCCGTCGCCACCCTCCAGGCGAGCGGCTACCTCGACGGCGTCATCACCCAGAACGTCGACGGCCTCCACCAGGCCGCCGGTGCGCGGGACGTGATCGAGCTGCACGGCAACCTCGACCGGGTGCTCTGCCTCCAGTGCCGGACGACGTCCGCCCGCGAAGCCCTCGACCAGCGGCTCCGCGCTGCGAACCCGGAGTTCGAGGCCGAGGTCACCCGGATCAACCCGGACGGCGATGCGGAGCTCCCCGAGGAGGCCGTGCGCGGCTTCCGGGTCGTGGACTGCACGGTCTGCGGGGGAGTGCTGAAACCCGACGTGGTGTTCTTCGGCGAGAACGTGCCGAAACCGCGGGTCGAGCGCTGCTACCGCCTGATCGACGCCGCGGCCTCGCTGCTCGTTCTCGGCTCGTCCCTGACCGTGATGTCCGGCTTCCGCTTCGTCCGGCACGCCGCGAAGGCGGGGAAACCGGTCCTGATCATCAACCAGGGCGTCACCCGCGGCGACCCGTACGCCGCCCAGCGCGTGAACCTCCCGCTCGGCCGGGCACTCATCGAGCTGACGCAGCTGCTCTGAAAACACCACCGGGCCGTGCCACGCGTGAGGTGGCTCGGCCCGGGGTCCGCCGTACGGATTGGAAAGGGTCAGCGTTGCGCGCTGGTCCGTAGGCGGTCTGGGGAGGCCTCTACGGCCTTGGGTGAGGCTGCCGCTTGCCGCGCCAGTTCCTTGCCGCGGGCAGCCCACGCGGCTTGCTCGGCGGCGGTCACCACGGCCGGGTCGCCACTCAGCGTCTTCGCGGTCAGCGACGCGACGCCGGCCTGTCCTTCGTAGCGCGGGTGGTAGTTCAGTGCCCGCAGCGGGTTGATTTCCTTGCCCTGGATCCACGCCTGACCGTCCGGAGCGCAGGCGTCATGGCCGGTCGACGGCCCGAAGGTGTCGACGTACGTCGCTCCGGTCGCGGCAGCCGCGGACGCGATGGCGCCGTTCAGGGCCTGCTCGATCGAGTACAGGTAGGCGTAGTCGCCGTCCGCGAACGGCAGGATCGCCGGGCAGGTGCCGTGCTCGGGCGCGATCTTCGGGTAGCCGATCAGCGCGATCGTTGCCTTCGGCGACCGCTCCTTGATGCCTTGGACAACGGCCGTGATCCGGACCTGGGTCTGGGCGATCCGCGCCCGCAGCGTGTCGACGCCGTCGACGGTGAAGTGCGCCTTGCAGGGCGCGCCGGCCGGATCACTGGCCCGCAACCCCGGGCAGGTGCCGATGATGTCGCCGAACACCCCGAAGTCGTTGCCGCCGATCCCCAGCGTCACCAGGTCTGTGTCCGGCCGCAACGCGTCGAACTGCGGGCGGGCGGTGCCGAGGACCGTGCTCTGCGGCTGCGTCATGTTCGTGGTGTCCGCGCCGCCGCAGCTCACGTCGGTGAGCTGGTAGACCCGCAGTTGCGCGGCGAGCAGCTTCGGGTAGTTGCCGAAGGACCGCACACAGCCGAGGGACAGCAGGTCCGGCAGCGGAACGAGCGGCGCCGACGTGTAGGAGTCGCCGAGGGCCACGTAGTTCTTGAAGAGCGGCTCCTCCCACGAGGCGGAGGCCGGCGTGGCGGCGATCGCCGTACCGGGAAAGAGCAACAGCGCCACGGCAATGGCGGCAACTCGACGGAGCTTCACCGGTGACCTCCCCGGAATCGACGGTGCCGACACACCCTAAGTTGAGTGACACGCCGATTACAAGGGGTGACCGTGGACCTGCTGCGCCCACCGCGGCTGTGGCATGGAATCCTGCTGTCATGCGTGTCTGGCACGGTTTGGACCAGGTGGAGCCGGAGTTCGGCCCCTCGGTCGTCACCATCGGCAACTTCGACGGCGTGCACCGGGGACACCAGGAGGTGCTCGCGCACGCCAAGGCGCGAGCGGCCGAGCTGGGTGGCCTGCCGGTGGTCGCGCTCACCTTCGACCCGCACCCGATGGCCGTACTGCGGCCGGACCGGGCGCCCGCGATGCTGAGTGAGCCCGCGGACCGGGCCGGGCTGCTCGGCCGGCACGGCGCCGACGCCGTGCTGATCCTGCCGTTCGACAAGGACGTGTCGAACTGGTCGCCGGAGGAGTTCATCGAGCGCGTCCTGGTCGGCACGCTGCACGCCAAGGCGGTCGTGGTCGGCGAGAACTTCCGCTTCGGCCACAAGGCCGCCGGGCACGTGGACACGCTGGTCGAGGCCGGGGCGACGCACGGGTTCCAGGTCGAGGGGCTGAGCCTGGCCGGGGACGCGCAGCCGTGGTCGTCGACGTACATCCGGGGCCGGATCGCCGAGGGCGACGTCGAGGCGGCCGCGGCGGCGCTCGGCCGGCCGCTGCGGGTCACCGGCGTCGTCGTCGAGGGGGACAAGCGGGGCCGGGAGCTCGGGTTCCCGACCGCGAACATCCCCGCCGACCCGCAGGCCGCGGTCCCGCTGGACGGCGTGTACGCGGGCTGGCTGACCGTGCTCGAGCCGGCTCCGGGCGGGCCGTCGTACCCGGACCCACTGCCGGCCGCGATCAGCGTGGGCAGCAACCCGACCTTCGACGGCGTGGACCGGCGGGTGGAGTCGTACGTGCTGGACCGCGACGACCTGGAGCTGTACGGCGCCCGGATCGCGGTGGACTTCGTCGCCCGGCTGCGCGGCACCCAGATCCGGTTCGACACCGTCGACGAGCTGATCTCCCAGATCAAGTCCGACGCCGACCAGGCACGCCGCATCTTGACGGGGAATTAGGGTGACGCGTCCACGGACTGATACGCTGGCTGCTGCCGTCTGAACGGCCGCGGACAGAGAGTGCTCGGGTGAAGAATGCCCCGGTGCGCCGCGCAACGGAAATCGAGAGGAACTCCGTGTCATCTGTTGATGCCGCCACGAAGAAGAAGATCATGGGTGAGTACGCCCTGACCGAGGGTGACACCGGGTCTCCCGAGGTCCAGGTCGCGCTGCTGACGCACCGCATCACGCACCTCACCGAGCACCTGAAGGAGCACAAGCACGACCACCACAGCCGTCGTGGCCTGCTGCTGCTCGTCGGCCAGCGCCGCCGGCTGCTGAACTACCTGGCGAAGAAGGACATCAACCGCTACCGATCCCTGATCGAGCGGCTCGGCCTCCGCCGTTGACGTCGCGAGGAGCGGCCCCCGACCCCGGGTGGCCGCTCCTGGCGTATCCGCGCCCAGGCACGGATCCCACAACTGAATAACGAAGCACGCAAGACGAACGAGGCGACGCGAAGCGCGTGGCGGGAGGACGACCGGTCCTCGGTAGTGGCCTTCGGGTGCGGCTGGAACACAGCCACCCGCGGGCCTCGATCGAAGACCGGCACCCCGGAAGCTCGCGCCTCGCAGTCGTCACACTGTGAGAGAGGGGTATCCCGTGACGGGATCCACCGGTACGCCCATGGAGGGCGCCGAATTCGCTGAGGCCGTCATCGACAACGGCAGCTTCGGCACCCGCACCATCCGCTTCGAGACGGGCCGCCTGGCCCAGCAGGCCGCCGGTTCGGCGGCCGCCTACCTCGACGGCGACACGATGGTGCTGTCGGCCACCACGGCCAGCAAGAAGCCCAAGGACCAGTTCGACTTCTTCCCGCTGACGGTCGACGTCGAGGAGCGGATGTACGCCGCGGGCCGCATTCCCGGCTCGTTCTTCCGCCGGGAGGGCCGTCCGTCCGAGGAGGCCATCCTGACCTGCCGGCTGATCGACCGCCCGCTGCGGCCGTCGTTCGTGTCCGGCCTGCGCAACGAGATCCAGGTCGTCATCACGGTCCTGGCGCTGAACCCGGACAAGCTGTACGACGTGCTCGCCATCAACGCGGCGTCGATGTCGACCCAGCTGGCCGGCCTGCCGTTCTCCGGCCCGATCGGCGGCGTCCGCGTCGCCCTGATCGAGGGCCAGTGGGTGGCGTTCCCGACCCACACCGAGCTCGAGGACGCGGTCTTCGACATGGTCGTCGCGGGCCGGGTCACCGACTCCGGTGACGTCGCGATCATGATGGTCGAGGCGGAGTCCACCCCGGGCACCTTCGACGCGGTCGCCGGCGGCACCCAGGCGCCGACCGAGGAAATCGTCGCCGAGGGCCTGGAGGCCGCCAAGGGCTTCATCAAGACCCTGGTCGAGGCGCAGGCCGACCTGGCCGCGCGGGCCGCGAAGCCGACCGCCGAGTTCCCGGTCTTCCCGGACTACGCCGACGACGCGTTCGCCGCCGTCGAGGCCGCGGCCACCGAGGAGCTGGCGCAGGCGCTGACCATCGCCGGCAAGCACGAGCGCGAGGACGCCACCGACGCGGTCAAGGCCGCCGTGGTGGACAAGCTGGCCGCCGACTTCGAGGGCCGCGAGAAGGAGCTGTCCGCGGCGTTCCGGTCGCTGACCAAGAAGCTGGTCCGGCAGCGGGTGCTGAAGGACAAGGTCCGCATCGACGGCCGCGGGCTGGCCGACATCCGGCCGCTCAAGGCGCAGGTGCGGGTGCTCCCGCGGGTGCACGGCTCGGCGCTGTTCGAGCGTGGCGAGACCCAGATCATGGGTGTCAGCACGCTGAACATGCTCCGGATGGAGCAGCAGCTCGACACGCTCTCCCCGGAGACCCGCAAGCGCTACATGCACAACTACAACTTCCCGCCGTACTCGACCGGTGAGACCGGCCGGGTGGGTTCGCCGAAGCGCCGCGAGATCGGTCACGGCGCGCTGGCCGAGCGGGCCCTGGTGCCGGTGCTGCCGTCGCGTGAGGACTTCCCGTACGCGATCCGCCAGGTCTCCGAGGCGCTCGGCTCGAACGGGTCGACCTCGATGGGCTCGGTCTGCGCCTCCACCCTGTCGCTGCTGTCCGCCGGTGTGCCGCTGAAGGCGCCGGTCGCGGGTATCGCGATGGGCCTGATCTCGGGCGAGGTCGACGGCGAGACGGAGTACGTCGCGCTGACCGACATCCTGGGCGCGGAGGACGCGTTCGGCGACATGGACTTCAAGGTCGCCGGCACCAAGGACTTCGTCACCGCCCTGCAGTTGGACACCAAGCTGGACGGCATCCCGGCCAGCGTGCTGGCCGGCGCCCTGAAGCAGGCCAAGGACGCGCGGCTGACCATCCTGGACGTGATGGCCAAGGCCATCGACGCGCCGGGTGAGATGAGCGAGTTCGCGCCGCGGGTCATCTCGGTGAAGGTCCCGGTCGACAAGATCGGCGAGGTCATCGGCCCGAAGGGCAAGATGATCAACCAGATCACCGAGGACACCGGCGCCGACATCTCGATCGAGGACGACGGCACCGTCTACATCGGCGCGACCGACGGCCCGTCGGCCGAGGCCGCCCGGGCCGCGATCAACGCGATCGCGAACCCGACCATGCCGGAGAAGGGCGAGCGCTACCTGGGCACGGTCGTGAAGACGACCAACTTCGGTGCGTTCATCAGCCTGCTGCCGGGCAAGGACGGCCTGCTGCACATCTCGAAGCTGCGTCCGCTGGCCGGTGGCAAGCGGGTCGAGGCGGTCGAGGACGTGCTCTCGGTCGGCCAGAAGCTGCAGGTCGAGATCGCCGAGATCGACGACCGCGGCAAGCTCTCGCTGATCCCCGTGATCGAGGGCGAGGACGAGAAGAAGTCCGACGAGAAGGGCGCCGAGTCCGCCGAGTGACCCGAGCGATCACCAGCACCCTGCTGAGCCCGGAGGCGGGCGGTCCGGTGAAACGGACCGTCCTGCCCTCCGGGCTCCGGGTTCTGTCCCAGTCAGTCCCCGGCTTCCGGACCGTCACGTTCGGGGTCTGGGTCGGCGTCGGCTCCCGCGACGAGCCGGAGCAGCTGGCCGGCGCCACGCACTTCCTCGAGCACCTGCTGTTCAAGGGCACCGAGCGCCGCGACGCGCTGGAGATCTCCGCCTCGATCGACGCGGTCGGCGGCGAGATGAACGCGTTCACCGGCAAGGAGTACACCTGCTACTACGCGCGGGTGCTCGACTCCGACCTGCCGCTCGCGGTCGACGTCATCTGCGACATGATCACCTCCGCCACGATGACCGCCGCGGACGTGGAGAGTGAGCGCGGCGTCATCGACGAGGAGATCGCGATGCACGCCGACGAGACGTCGGACCACATCCACGACCTCTTCGCCGAGCAACTGTGGGGCAAGTCGCCGCTCGGCCGCTCGATCACCGGTACGCCGGAGACCGTCGCCGGGCTGTCCCGCCAGCAGGTCGTGGGCTGGTACCGCCGCCGCTACAAGCCGTCCAACATCGTCGTCTCGGTCGCCGGGAACGTCGACCACGCCGACGTGGTTCGCCTTGTCCGCAAGGCGTTCGAGCGGCACTGGGTCACCGGCGCGGCCGAGCCGGCTCCGGTGCGACGCGGTGCGTCCAAGCCGGTCCCGACGTACGGCGGGGTGCAGGTGCACCACCGCGACGTCGAGCAGGCACACCTGGTGCTCGGGATGCCGGGCCTGGTCCGCAGCGACGAGCGGCGGTACGTCGCCGGCGTGCTGCACGGGATCGTCGGTGGCGGCATGTCGTCGCGACTGTTCCAGGAGGTCCGGGAGAAGCGCGGCCTGGCGTACTCGGTGTTCACGTTCGGCTCGGCGTACGCCGACTCCGGCATGGTCGGCGTGTACGCGGGCTGCCTGCCGAAGAAGGCCGGCGAGGTGCTCGACGTGGTCCGCTCCGAGCTGGAGTCGATTGCCAGCGGCAACATCACGCCGGACGAGCTGCTCCGCGGCAAGGGCCAGATGCGCGGCTCGGTGGTGATGGGCCTGGAGGACACCGGCGCCAAGATGACCCGGATCGCCAAGGCCGAGCTGGTGTACGGCGAGCTGCCCACCGTCGACGAGATCCTGCGCCGGATCGACGCCGTCACCCTCGACGACGTCAGCCGGCTCGCCGCCGACCTGTACGCCGGCGCCCCCGTGCTGACCGTGATGGGCCCGTTCGACGAGGACACCACGGCCTTCACCCTCTGACCGCGCCGGGCGCATACTGGCGCCAAGGGGGCGGTTATGAGCACTGTGGCAGCGGACGTACATGCACTCAACGAGTTGGCCGCGGACTTCCGTGGCGACCTGATCCAGCCGGGGGACCCGGCGTACGACCAGCTCCGGAAGGTCTGGAACGGGTCGATCGACCGTCGGCCCGGGCTGATCGCACGCTGCACCGGAGTGGCCGATATCCGGGCGGGATTGACGTTTGCCCGCCGTACCGGCGGACCGGTGGCGGTTCGTGGGGGCGGGCACAGCTTCCCGGGGCACTCGACCTGTGACGGCGGGGTCCTGCTGGATCTCGCGCCGCTGAAGGGCATCCGGGTCGATCCGGTACGGCGTACCGCGCGAGCGCAGGCGGGTGTGCTGCTCGGGGAACTCGATCGCGAGACGCAGGCGTTCGGACTGGCCACGCCGGCCGGCATCGTCACCCACACCGGCCTGGCCGGGCTCACGCTCGGCGGCGGGATCGGGTGGCTGATGCGCAAGTACGGGCTCACCATCGACAACCTGCTCTCGGTCGACCTGGTCACCGCCGAGGGCGAGCTGCTGACCGCGAGTGAGGACGTCAACGCGGACCTGCTCTGGGGGATCCGCGGTGGCGGCGGGAACTTCGGCATCGTGACCGAGTTCGAGTTCCGGCTGCACCCGGTCGGCCCGATCCTCTACGCCGGCCCGATCATGTGGCCGATGACCGAGTCGCCACGGTTGCTGCGCTTCTACCGCGAGTGGATCACCGACATCCCCGACGACCTCACCACGGCAGTCATGCACCGGTGGATCCCGGCGGTGCCGGCGATCCCGTCCGAGCTGCACGGCCTGCCGGTCGTGGTCGTGCTGGCCTGCTACGCGGGCTCGATCGAGGACGGCGAACGGGTGCTGGCGCCGCTGAAGGCGTTCGCCCCGCCGCTGCTGGACCTGTGCGCGCCGAAGCCGTTCGTCGACCTGCAGGCGATGTTCGACCTGAGCTTCCCGCACGGCCGGTGGTACTACATGCGCTCGTCCGACGTCGCCGAGCTCACCGACGACGTGGTCGACGTCGCGGCCGCGCGCGGGTTCGCAATCAACGGGCCGCTCACGTCGTACCCGATCTTCCACCTGGGCGGCGCGATCTCCCGGGTCCCGGCGGACGCCACCGCGTTCGGCGGCCGTGACAGCGGACACACCTTCAACTTCGTCGGCTCCACGTTCGGCCCGGACGGCTTCGAGGAGCAGCGCCAGTGGACCAGAGACTCGTGGCAGGCGCTGGAACCGCACCAGACCGGCGTCTACGTCAACTTCCTCGGGGACGAGGGGGCCGGCCGCGTCCAGGACGCGTACGGCGCGACGACGTACGACCGCCTGCAGGCCCTGAAGCAGAAGTACGACCCGAACAACCTCTTCCACCTGAACCAGAACATCACCCCGCACTGATCGGCGTCCGGGAGCGACTGCTCGATGAGGTAACTCCGGTGTGATGGCCTAAGGTGTCCGCCGTGAGGTCGGAGGCCGGAGCGAACACGTTGCGTAGGCAAACCGTGTTGCTTCTTGGCGTAATCGTGGTCGCGGGTGGGCTCGCCGCGTGGTGGGTGCTGTCCGCGGGACGGGTCGCGAACGAGGGGTTCGACCTCACTGACGAGGGCTACTACCTGCTGTCGTACCGCTGGTGGGACCAGAACCCGCTGGCGCTGACCGGGGTGCAGTACCTGTACGGGCCGATCTTCGAGTGGCTCGGGTACGACATCGTCGGGTTGCGGTTCTTCCGGCTGTTCACCGTGGTCGCCGTACACCTGGTCTTCGGCTACAGCTTCATGCGCTGGCTGCGCGGCCGCCGGCCGGGTGCGCCGCCGACCAGGCTGTGGGAGCTGGCCGGGATGGCGACCATCCTGGCGGCCGGTGGGATGTGTTACAGCTGGCTGCCGATGTCGCCCGGGTACAACGACGTCATCCTGCTCGGCGCGCTGACGCTGGTCGCCTGCGTGCTGTGGATGGCGAGCGCGGTCGACCGCGGTACGCCGGTGCCGTTCTGGGTGCTGATGGGCGCCGGGGTCGTCATCGGCGTGATGGTGCTGGCGAAATGGACCTCGGTCGTGGTGATCGGGCTGATCGTGATCGCGGCCGTGATCGTGCTGACCGGGCAGGGCTGGCGGGCTGTTGCCCGGGGCATCGGCCTCAGCCTGGCCGGGCTGGCGCTGACAGCGCTGGTGGTGCAGCTGTTCGTGGTCCGGCTGAACGTCGCGGTGCCGGGGATCATGGCCGTGAACAGGTTCATCGCGGAGACGTCGTACTCGCCGACCGCCTTGCTCGAGGTCTACTGGTCGACCGGTCTCGAACTGCTCGGCAAGACTCTCCGTGAGCACGCGGTCCTGCTCGCGGCGGCCGCCGTCGCGGTGATCGGCCGGTGGCGCTGGTTGCGCATCGCCGCCGGGGTTCTCGTCGCTCTCGGGTTCATTCTCTCGGTACGGCGAGTCGTCGTCGACGATGCCGCGGTCGGCGGGTCGGCGCACACGTCGGACTACACCGTCACGCTGCTGGCCGCCGTACTGGTCGGGCTGGTGACGGCTGTTGCGGCGGTGCTCGCGGGCCGGTACGGGCTGACCCGGCGGTCGACGTTGAGCCGGGAGAAGGCGCGCGGGTGGGTCGTCCTCGGACTGCTCGTGGTCCTGCCGATGGTGCAGGCGTTCGGGACGAACAACCCGCTGTACACGATCGGGTTCAACGCGTTCGCCTCCTGGGTGGCGGTGATGATCGCGGTGCTGACCGGGATCTGGACGGTCCCGGTGGTGGCTCGGGTGACCGTCGGCCTGGTCACGGTGGCTTCGATCGTCGCGGTGGCGTCGATCTCGTACAGCGGGATGTTCCTGCACCCGTACCGCTCGGTCGGGCATGCCGAGCTGACCGAGCCGGCCGCGCTGGAACCGCTGAAGGGGCTCTATCTCCAGCCCTCGGCAGCGCAGAACTACGCCGCCCTGGAGGCCGAACTGCGGCCGTACCTCCAGCCGTCCGGCCGCCCGATCCTCGCCTTCGACAAGATGGCCGGCCTGGTCCTGCTGCTGCAGGGCAAACCGGTCGGCGAGGCGTGGGTGGCGCCGAAGGAACGCAACCGGACGGCCGCCGGGATCGAGGAGGTCTGCCGGGACGGGCAGCCGTGGAGCCCGGGCCGCCCGCCGGTCATCCTGCTGAACCGCGCCATCTCCGACGTCGAGATCACCGCGCTGCGTGCCTGCGCGCTCGACTTCACCGCGGACTACGAACTGCTCGCGCCGAAGCAGAAGACGATGAACCTGCAGGTCTACGTGCCGCGCGCCGAACGGGACACCAAGACGCCCTGACGCCCGGGGGCAGGCCTGACCGGGGTGGTGGGGCGGGGAAGGAATCAGCGCAGATGAGATCCTTGGGCGGTCGAAGTCTGTCGAAAGGGTGCGGATGATCAAGGTCGGTGTGCTGGGGGCCAAGGGCAAGATGGGCGCTCAGACGTGCCTCGCGGTGGAAGAAGCCGGCGACTGCGAGCTGGTCGCGCGGCTCGACCTCGGCGACGAGCTGGACGAGCTGACCAAGACCGGCGCCCAGGTCGTGGTCGACTTCACCCGCCCCGAGGCGGTGATGGACAACCTGGCGTGGTGCATCGAGCACGGCATCCACGCGGTCGTCGGCACGACCGGGTTCGACGAGGCCCGGCTCGAGACGCTGCGCGGCCTGCTGGACAAGTACCCCGGCACCGGCGTCCTGATCGCGCCGAACTTCTCCATCGGCGCCGTGCTGATGATGCAGTTCGCCGCCAAGGCCGCGAAGTACTACGAGTCGGTCGAGATCATCGAGCTGCACCACCCGGAGAAGGTCGACGCTCCCTCCGGTACGGCACGCCGTACCGCCGAGCTGGTCGCCGAGGCCCGCCGGGAGGCCGGCTCGGCTCCGATCCCGGACGCCACCACGACCGCGCTCGACGGCGCGCGTGGCGCCGACGTCGAGGGGATCCGCGTGCACGGTGTCCGGCTGCGCGGCCTGATCGCGCACCAGGAGGTCCTGTTCGGCGACACCGGCGAGACGCTCACCATCCGGCACGACTCGATGGCCCGGGTGTCGTTCATGGCCGGCGTCCTGCTCGGCGTCCGCCGGATCGGTGGCGCTCCCGGCCTCACCGTCGGCCTCGAGCACTTCATGGACCTCGACTGACATGACCGGGCTGTCGTGACGGCCAAGCGCGTGGCGATCGTGCTGGCGGTCGTCTTCGTCGCGTACGCCGTACTGCTCGGCTGGCGGGGTGTGCTGCTGATCGGCACCGGTGATCCGGTCGCCGTCGGGCTCGGGGCCGCCGTACTGGTGATCCCGGTGCTCGGCGCGTTCCTGGTGTGGCGGGAGCTGCAGTTCGGCCGCCGTACCGAGGTCCTGGCGCGCGAGCTGGAGGCGTCCGGCGGCCTGCCGGTCGACGACCTGCCGCGCCGTCCGTCGGGGCGCGTCGACCGGGCCGCGGCCGATGTCGCCTTCGAGAGGTACCGGGCCGAAGCCGAGGCCGCGCCGGACGACTGGCGGGTCTGGTTCCGGCTCTCGACGGCGTACGACGCGGCCGGCGATCGGCGGCGGGCACGGGCCACGATGCGGACCGCGATCGCCAAGCACGAGGCCGCGGTTACTTGAGAGTTGGCTGTAAACGACACCGCGGTAACTGACAACGCGGTGCGGAACGGGATATTTTCAAAGCAAGTGCGTGGCAACCGCCACGTGCAGGTCGGAGACTGGGTGGAGCCGTCCTGTGCCATCAGACGGGTCTCGCCGTGGCTCGGACGACGTGCAGGGGGCAGGTTTTGGTGGCCTGTTGCGAAGGCACCGGCGAGAAGCCGGGCTGTCGCAGGAGGGGCTCGCCGAGCTCGCCGGCCTGAGCGTCGACGCGATCGCGGCTTTGGAGCGGGGTCGTCGTCGCGCGCCTCGGGCGCACACGCTGCGCCTGCTCGCGGACGCCCTGCGGCTCGGCGCGGCCGACCGGGCCACGCTCACCACGGCCGCGCGCCGGGACACCGAGTCCCCGCAGATCCAGCTGCGCCGGCCGCCCGCGCCGCCGAACGAGCTGATCGGCCGCAGCACCGAGCTGACGGCGACGAAACGTTTGCTTGGCCAACGGATCACTCGCTTGCTGACCCTGACCGGACCGGGCGGAGTCGGGAAGACACGGCTGACCCTGGGGCTCGCGGCTCAGCTCGAGGACAGCTTCGCCGACGGCGTCTGCTGGGTCCCGCTCGCATCGCTGACCGACCCCGCTGCCGTGGTTCCGGCGGTCGCGGCCTCGACAGGGATGCATCCGTTGGACACCGCCAGGCTGGTCGAGACGATCGCTGAGCAGATCGGCCGGCGGACCATGCTGCTGGTGTTCGACAACTGCTCGCACGTCGTCGCCACGGTCGGGCAGGTCTGCGCGGCCCTGCTGGAGTACTGCCCGAACCTCTCGGTCCTCGCGTCCAGCCGAGAGCTCCTGCGAGTGCCCGGCGAGAGCGTGTACGTCGTACCCGCGCTGGCGCTGCCGCACGACGAGGACGAGTTCGAGTCATCGTCCGCCGTACGGCTGTTCGTCGAGCGAGCGGCCGCCCGTGGGTACGACGTGGACGGACAGCTCGACCAGGTCGCCCGAGTGGTCCGGCGGCTGGAGGGGATGCCGCTGGCGATCGAGCTGGCCGCGGCCAGAACGAACGTGATGACGATCGAGGAGCTCGCGTCCGAACTGGAGACCTCGTTCGGCATCCTGGCCGGCGGACCGCGGACGGCCTCGCCCCGGCAGCAGTCCATGTACGGCGCGATCGAGTGGAGCCACGACCTGCTCACACCGGCGGAGCGGGACGTGTTCGCGCAGTTGTCGGTGTTCGTCGGCGGCTGGACGTTGAGTGCGGCCGCCACTGTGATGTCCGGGCAGCCGTCACCTGGCCCGCTGGTCCGCGCCGAAGCGCTCGACCTGATCGGCCGGCTGGTCGACAAGTCGCTGATCCGGGTGACTCGGCGCAGCGGCGTCGCGCGGTACTACATGCTCGCCGTGATTCGTGAGTTCGCTGCGGACCGGTTGACCGCTACTGGCTTGGCAGAGGAGGCGGCTCGTCGGCATGCGCACTTCTACGTCGGCCTGGCCGAGGAGGCCGAAGGACAGCTGCGCGGTGTGAACCAGGCTGAGTGGCTGGAACGGCTGGACAGCGAGCTGGACAACCTGCGGGCAGCCATGGCGTGGTCGCTGCGGACCAGATCGATCGACGAGGCGCTGCGGCTGGCCGGTGGGCTCTGGCTGTTCTGCTACCTGCGTGGGCACTACGCCGAAGGCAGTCAGTGGCTCGAACGCGCGCTGGCGCTGGCGGACACCGTCGCGGAGCCGGACATGGCCGGCCTCGCGCCCGCGTGTGCCAAGGCGAACCTGGGCGCCGGCATGCTCGCCTTCCTGCAGTGCGAGTACGACGCCGCGACTGCGCGGCTGCAGGTCGCGCTGACGCAGTACAAGGAGCTGGCCGACACAGCCGGTACGGCGCTCGTGCTGCAACGGCTCGGTGGCGTCTCCAGGGAGCGCGGGGACTACGCGGCCGCGGAGGACCTGCACTGCGAGAGCTACGACCTCTACGAGAGCCTCGGAGACCGGTCGGGGATGGCGTGGGCGCACAACCACCTGGGCTTCGTCGCCTGGCTGCGTGGCGACCTGGAGGTCGGTGCGCGGCGCTGCGGCCGAGCGCGGGACAGCTTCCGGCTGATCGGTGACGGTGAAGGACTCGCGTGGTCGTTGATCAGTCTCGGCACCATCTCGCAGTACAGCGGTGAGCTCGTCGAGGCGGAGGACCTGCTGCAGGAGAGCCTGGCGTTGTCCCAGCGACTCGGGTACCGCGAAGGCGTTGCGTGGTCGCTGAACCAGTTGGGCATCGTCGAACGCCGTCGCGGTCTGACCGAACGCGCCGTACACCTGCTGGACGAGAGTCTTGCGGAGCATCGCGACCTCGGCGACCGGTGGCGGTCGGCGAGTGTTCTCGAGGAGCTGGCGACGGTCGCGCAGCAGCGGGGGAGAAGCGAGTACGCCGCGTTCCTGCTCGGAGCCGCCGACGGGGTGCGCGAGGTCATCGGAGCGCCGGTGCCGGAGATCGAGAAGGCCGACTACCTGGCGACCCGGAGTGCGATCGAGCAGTCGCTCGATCGCCGGGCCTTCCGAACAGCCTGGTCGGCCGGGCGAGCCGCACCACTGGTCGCCGTGGCCGACGGATACCCACCCGCTCCGTCCAGCCCGAACCCGAACCGCACCGGGCGCCTCTGAAAGCTGGCGGAAAAAGAAGACCGACCAGCAGTCCACCTGGGCTGCTGATCGGATGGTTGCCTCGCGGAGCACCACGACCTGGGGGATCGACGGTACCCCGCGAGGGATCCGAGAGCGCGGGATCCGGGTGACGGACCCGGCCGGCTGTGTCCCTGTCTGACCCCCCAGGCAGTCCCCCCACCTCACAGCCGGCCGAAGCCACGTCGGCGATGTCACCTCGCGTCGAGCCCTCCCAGTCGACGGCCGGTTCCTCCGCGCTGACTCAAGGTTGTCGAAATCACGCTGCGTCGCACAGGGACGGAACCCTGACATCCCCCTGACAAATATGTCCTGACAACGAAAGTCCCGCGACAAATTCGCCGACCGTGATCACCGAATGCCGGTCCGTAGGGGATTTCGCCTGAATTCGTGCGATTTTCCTGCCCGTTCGGGCACTCCCTGAATTCAGTAGCGTCAGTGCAAATATCCGGAGACCGCTTTGGTGAAGCCGGCGATCCGGCGCAACGGAGTGTGACCGTACCCGGCGCCGTACTCGTCGAGAGCCGGCGGCGCCGACGGTGCCGGGATGCCTTCGCCGACGCAGGTGACGTCCTTGGCCGGCGCCTTGCCGGTGGTGAGGAACGTGTTGACGATCTTGTCGGCGCACTGGTTCACACCGCCGTAGACGCCGTGGTCGCCCTCCCGGCTGACAGTCACCAGCCGCGAGCCGGCGTACCGGCTGTGGGCCGACACCGCGAGCGAGTAGCTGGTCGCCGGGTCGTGCGCCGACTGCACCATCAGCGTTGTCGGCAAGCCCTTGCCGGTGGGCTGCGGCATGGTCAGGTTCGGGCGGTTCCAGTAGAAGCACGGGTTCTCGTTCAGGCCCCAGCCGAGCAGCGGGTACTTCGGGCCGAGGCGGCCGGCCAGCTGGTCGCCGTACTCGCGGCCCTGCGGCCAGGGGCTGTCGTTGCAGGTGACCGCCGTGAAGGTCGCGTCCTCGGCGTCGTCGCCGACGACCCGGCCGAACGGGCGCAGGCCGACGGTGTCGCGGGAGGCCCGCCGTACCAGCTGGTGCTGCCGGGCCGGGGACAGCGCGTCGACCTTACGTTGCGCAGCGCGGGGCCCGCCCTTGGTCTGGGCCGCGGAAAGGTCGCGGAGAAATGCCAGGTCGACGGCCAATGAATAAAAGTCGATCTTTGTGTACATATCCCCGGACACGATCTGGTCCAGGGTGTTCTGGTCGTAGGTGACCTTGATCGACCCGTCCAGGAACTCCTCGACCACCGGCTGCTTTTTCAGCGCCGCCCGGAGCCGCTCGTAGGTCCTGATCACCAAGCGTGGCGAGGTGCCGAGGTGCAACTCGCTGTCGTACTTCGCCGCCCAGGTCGCGAAGTCCTCGCGGAACCTGCGCTCGAAGGCCTCCGGCTGGGCCACGAAGGTGTTGATCCAGGGCTGGGTGAAGTCGGTGTTCGAGTCCAGCACGAAGCGGCCGACATGCTGTGGGAAGTACGTCTGGTAGTACGCGCCCATCCAGGTGCCGCCGGAGTAGCCGACGAAGTCGATCTTGTCGAAGCCGAGCAGCTGCCGGATCAGGTCCATGTCCTGCACGGTCTGCGCGGTGTTCACGTACGGGAGGAGGCCGCGGGACTGCCGGTCGCAGTACGGCTGGGCCAGCCGCGACGCCTCGGCGATCAGGTCGAGGTTCCACTGGTCCCGGTCGCGGGCGTCCATCGTGTAGCCGGGCGCGCCCTCGCAGGTCACGTTGCTGCTGTCGCCGGTGCCGCGCGGGTCGAACCCGACGGTGAGGTGGTCCTTCGCCAGCGGCGCCTGACTGGCCAGGTACGGCGCCATACCCAGGCCGGCGCCTCCCGGACCACCCGGGTTGCCGAACACCACCCGGCTCGGCTTCCCCTTCACCGGTGCGACCTTGCTGACCGCGATCTGGATGTCGTTGCCCGAGTACTGGTTGGCCCAGTCGCGGGGGACGGTGATCTTCGCGCAGTACGTCCGGTACTCCTTGTCGCCGCACTGCTTCCATCCCGGTGTCTGCTCGAGGTACCGATTCGCCACCGGATGCGGCCGGTCGACAACGGTCGCCTGATCCATCGAGGCGGTCGCCCCGGACCCCGGGACGACGAGAACAGCGGCGGCGGACAGCCCTAGGCCGACGGCCAGGGGTAGGTACTTCATGCAGACTCCTGCGGGTGGCCATGCGTGATCGGACCGTGACAATCTGTCATGCCTTGGTGGAACGGTCGAGCACCACCCCCCGGCCCGTCGCCGATCGGGTGCGTGGTATGTCGGCAGAGGGCTCTACCGTCGTCGCATGGACTGTGGTGACTTGGTGATCGGGCAGCTGGAGTTCTACTGGGACATGCACCTGTGGCCGCGGCTTCAGGGGCTGACAGACGACGAGTACCTGTGGGAGCCGGCCACTCCGGCGTGGTCGGTCCGCCCGGGCGCGGACGGCCGGATCGTGGTCGACCACGAGGACCCGGTGCCGGACCCGCCGCCGGTGACGACGATCGCCTGGCGACTCGTACACATCGGCGTCGGTTGCTTCGCGACCCGTGCGAGCGCGTTCTTCGGCGACGGCAGCGTCCCGGACGACGCGGACATGTTCGACTCCCGGCACGTCCCCACCGACCTCCCCGGCACGGCGGCCGACGGCCTGGCCTTCCTCGACCACTGGTACCACCGCTGGAACGAGTCGATCCGCGCCCTCTCCGAAGCGGAACTCAGCCAACCCCTAGGCCCCAAAGGCTCCTTCTACGCCGAGGACACGATGCTCGCCCTGATCACCCACCTCAACCGGGAAACCATCCACCACGGCGCCGAAATCAGCCTCCTCCGAGACCTCTACCGCTCCCGCCCCAGGTGAGAAACGCGTGTGGGCAATGCCTGCCGGAGGGTGTGCCTGACGTTCTAGATGTCAATGCCGGTGTGGGTTTGGATGTGGGCGGGGAGGGGGTCGTGCTGGTCGCCGGTGGTTGGGATGCCGGTGGGTTCGATGACGACTATGGAGGCGCCGCCGTCGGAGAACGGGCGGTGGAAGACGCCGCGCGGGACGACGAAGACCTGGCCGGGCGCGAGTGAGACGACCCGTTCGTCCGGGTCGCGCACCGCGATGCTCAGTTCGCCGTCGAGGACGAGGAAGAACTCGTCGGTGGTCTCGTGGACGTGCCAGATGTACGAGCCCGCCACCTTGGTCACGCGGACGTCGTAGTCGTTGATCCGCGCGGCGATCCGCGGGCTCCAGAGGTCGTCGAAGGTCTTCAGGACACCGCGCAGGTCGACTGGTTCGTTGCTCATGCCGCCCAGTCTCGCCGGGTGCGCCGAGGCGGAGTGAGTGCTAGAAATGGCAGATGCCGCAAGGATCCTCGCATCGGGTGGTCGTGATCGTCGACCACGGGTCGAACCCGTTCGAGCTCGGGGTCGCGACCGAGCTGTTCGGGCTGCGCCGGCCGGAGCTCGGCCGGGAGTGGTACGAGTTCAGCCTGTGTACGCCGGACCCGTCGGTGCAGATGCACTCCGGGTTCTTCACGCTCACCGGAGTCGCCGGGCTCGACGAGGCGGATCGCGCGGACACGCTGATCGTGCCGAACCGTCCCGATCCCGAGACGCCGCCGTCGGCCGCCGTACTGGACGCCGTACGCCGGGCCGAGCAGCGCGGAGCGCGATTGGTCAGCTTCTGCACCGGGGCCTTCACGCTGGCCGCAGCGGGGGTGCTGGACGGGCGGCGAGCGACGACGCACTGGCGGTGGGAGCGGATGTTCCGGCGGCTGCACCCGGAGGTGGAGTTGCTGCCGGACGTCCTGTTTGTTGACGACGGCAACGTTCTGACCGCGGCCGGGAGCGCGGCGGCGCTCGACCTGGGACTGCACCTGATCCGGCGCGATCACGGTGCCGAGGTCGCGAACGCGGTCAGCCGGCGGCTCGTGTTCACGGCACATCGCGACGGCGGGCAGCGCCAGTTCATCGACCAGCCAGTGCCCGTGGTGGCGGACACCTCGCTGGCGCCGCTGCTCGAGTGGGTGCGGGCACGACTCGGCAGCCCACTGACGGTCGCGGACATCGCAGCGCATGCAGCGGTCAGCCAGGCGACCCTGCATCGACGATTCCAGGCCGAGCTGGGGACGACGCCGCTGGCCTGGCTGACGGCAGAGCGCGTCGCGATGGCCTGCCGGTTGCTCGAACGCGGCGAGGTCAGGCTGGAGACGATCGCCCGAAGCTGCGGGCTGGGTACGGCGGCCAACCTCCGCATCCAACTGAAACGCACGACCGGGCTGACCCCGAGCGACTACCGCCGGCGGTTCGCCTTGCGATCAGTCGGCTGACCCGGGATCGGTGTGCAGCCGGATCTGCTTGATCCGGACGGACTCGTCGCCGTACAGGTCGAGCTCGCGGTGGGCGCCGTCGGGAGCCCAGCCGGCCTCGGTGTAGAAGGCCCGGAGGATGTCGTCGGTCGAGTTGACCCAGACCGTGACCCGGCTGAACCCGTCCGCGCGGACCGTGTCGACGACCGCGTTCAGCAGCCGCGAACCGTGGCCGGCCCGGGTCGCCTCCGGCTTGACCGCGAGCTCGGCGATCAGCGCGTCCCGCTGCGGATCGGCGTCCGGGTCGTCCGACGGCGTGATCGCGGCGAACCCGACCAGCGTCCGGCCGGCCAGCGCGACCATCACCCGGTTGCGCGCCTCGCCGGGAGCGATCAGCGCAGCCCGCCACTGAGCGGCGAACTGCGCCGGGTTGAGATCGGCGAGTACGTCGACCGGCAGCAGGCCGGCGTACGACGCCCGCCAGGACGCGACCTGGATCTCGCCGATCTCGTTCGCCTCGGCCGGAAGCGCCAGCCGCACGCTCGTCTCCGCGACCGGGCTCTCGCCGGCGCCGGACAGCTCGGACAGATTGGCGGGTTCCGGAACGCCGAAGTCACTCATACCGCCATCCTCGCAAACTCCCCTCCACCTCCCGCCCCCCGGGACCTTGAGAAGCCACCGACCACATCTCGGGCGTGAAGATGGTCGGTGGCTTCTCAAGGTCAGTAGACGAGGCGGCGGAGGAGGCTCTCGGCGGGGCCGCGGTAGGTACGTCGGCTCATGGCGTAGGCGCCGGCTACCGAGACGAGCCACACAGCGATCGCGCTGAGGGCTGCGGTGTACGCCGTACTTCCGAGGTCGAGGTCCAGCGTGAACGGGGCCAGCAGGACCAGCCACGACACCGACTGGAAGAGGTAGCCGGACAGCGATCGCTGACCCAGTGCGGAGATCGCCAGAACCGGCAGCGTCACGCGGTTGAGTCGTGCGACCAGCAGGCCGAACAGGGCGACGTACCCGGGTCCGCCGAACATGCCGCTCACGTGCGAGAGGTAGCTGAGCGAGTCGACCGCGGCCGCGTCGACGTGCAGCCAGCCGGCGCCGACCAGGGCGAGCGGGAGACCGCCGACGACGGTGATACCGAGGCCGGTGAATGCAACGCCGCGCAGCAAGGTGCGGTGTGCGGCCGGGTTCTCCAGGATCTGCTTGCGGGCGGCCCAGATCCCCAGCCAGACGACGATGAGGAAGCCGATCACGCTGGCGGTGTGCATCGGGTACTCGTGCAGTCGGTCGACGATGCTCGCGCCGTACGACGTGGCCGCCAGCGACGGGTTCGGGCTGTTGGTGAGGGGCGCCGCCGGACCGGAGCTGTTGAGCACGGCCACGACCGACTGGAAGCCGGTGAAGAGCACATAGAGGATCTCGAAGATCCAGATGCCGAGCACGATCCGATGGAACTTGTCGCCGCGGTTGAGCAGCGCAAGCGTGCAGATGATCCCGACGATGCCGTAGGCGCCGAGGAAGTCGCCGAAGTACAGCAAGGTCGCGTGCGCCAGGCCGATGGCGATCAGCCAGCCGTTGCGCTTCAGCAGGATCCGCCGTACGGCGCTCGTCGTGGCGCCGGCCGATCGCTGCCGCCGGGCCAGCTGGACAAGGCCGTAGCCGAACATCACCGCGAACACCGGGTATGCCCGGGCGTCCACGAAGGTGAGCTTGAGGAAGTTCAGCACCCGCTCGAACCCATGCGGGAAGCTTTCCACGCCGGGCTGGCCGGCGAAGGCGAAGTTGGCGCTGTTGGCCAGGCCGATCAGCAGCAGCATCGCGCCGCGGATCAGGTCGGGCGCGAGGGCGCGCTCCCTGCCGGTGACCGGACCGCGGTGATCGGCGGCCGGTCGGATCAACTGTGTGGTCATCGGATCCACCCCTGTCTGGAAACTGTGTAGGCCTTGCACTGAAATCTTCGCGGCCGGCCCGGCCGTGACCCAGCGCGTTGCCACCACTCCCGGGGGTGGAGATAGCACCACCGTCGTCCGACTTTGTGACACTCGTTCGCTGATCTGGACAGAAAGTGTCACAACTCGGCTATGCTGGCGGGCATGGACGACAGCTTCCAGGCGACCATCGACGCCGACGGCCGGATCGAGCCGCGGGACGCGATGCCGGAGGGGTACCGCAAGACCCTGATCCGGCAGATCGCGCAGCACGCGCACTCCGAGATCATCGGCATGCAGCCGGAGGGCAACTGGATCAGTCGCGCGCCGTCGCTGCGTCGCAAGGCGATCCTGATGGCCAAGGTGCAGGACGAAGCCGGCCACGGGCTCTACCTGTACGCCGCCGCCGAGACCCTCGGCGTGGACCGGGCCGACCTGCTCGACCTGCTGCACAGCGGGAAGCAGAAGTACTCCAGCATCTTCAACTACCCGACGCTGACCTGGGCCGACATCGGCGCGATCGGCTGGCTCGTCGACGGCGCCGCGATCGTCAACCAGGTCCCGCTCTGCCGCTGCTCGTACGGGCCGTACGCGCGGGCAATGGTCCGGGTCTGCAAGGAGGAGTCGTTCCACCAGCGGCAGGGGTTCGAGATCCTGCACACGCTGTGCAACGGCACGGACGCGCAGAAGGCCATGGCGCAGGATGCGCTGGACCGCTGGTGGTGGCCGTCGCTGATGATGTTCGGTCCGCCGGACGCCGCGTCCACGCACTCCGAGCAGTCGATGGCGTGGGGGATCAAGCGGCACAGCAACGACGAGCTGCGCCAGCGCTTCGTCGACATGACCGTCCCGCAGGCCGACGTACTCGGGCTGCGCGTGCCCGACGACGGTCTGTCGTACGACGAGGAGACCGGGCACTACCGCTTCAGCGAGCCGGACTACACCGAGCTGTACGAGGTGGTGAAGGGCAACGGGCCGTGCAACCAGCAGCGGCTCGCGCACCGGGTGAAGGCGCACGAGGACGGCGCGTGGGTCCGTGAGGCTGCGGCGGCCTATGCGGCCAAGCGAGTCATGAAGGAGAGCGCTGCATGAGCGTCGAGCCACTGTGGGAGGTGTTCGTACGGTCGCGCCGCGGCCTGTCGCACACGCATGTCGGCAGCTTGCACGCGCCGGACGCGACGATGGCGCTGCGCAACGCGCGAGACGTCTACACCCGGCGTCAGGAGGGCGTGTCGATCTGGGTCGTGCGGGCGGCAGACATCACCGCGTCGAGCCCGGACGAGAAGGACGAGTTCTTCGACCCGGCCGGCGACAAGGTCTACCGGCACCCGACCTTCTACCAGGTCCCGGAAGGTGTCGAGCACCTGTGAACGACCTCTTCGTCTACGCCCTCCGGCTCGGCGACGACGCGTTGATCTCCGCGCAGCGCACCGCCGAGTGGATCGCGGCCGCCCCGCAGCTCGAGGAGGACGTTGCCCTGGGCAACATCGGCCTCGACCAGCTCGGCCAGGCCCGGTCGCTGCTGCAGTACGCCGGCCAGGTCGAGGGCGACGGGCGGACCGAGGACGACCTCGCCTACTTCCGGGACGAGCGCGACTTCCTCAACCTGCAACTGTGCGAGCTGCCGAACGGCGACTTCGCGCAGACGATGGCGCGGTTGCTGTACTTCGCGTCGTACCAGCAGCTGGTCTACGAAGAGCTGCTCAAGTGCTCCGACGAGACGCTGTCCGGGGTTGCGGGCAAGGCGGTCAAGGAGGTCGCGTACCACGTCGACCATGCGACGCAGTGGGTGTTGCGGCTGGGCGACGGGACCGAGGAGAGTCACCGCCGGATGCAGGCTGGGCTGGAGGCGTTCTGGCCTTACACCGCGGAGATGTTCGAGTCCGACGAGCTTGTACGGCGGTTGCCGGTCGCGGTCGACCCGTCGACGGTGCGGGACGAGTGGGAGCGCCGGGTGCTTGCGGTGATCGACGAGTCCACGTGCAGTCGGCCTGAGTCGTCGTACCAGCACAGTGGTGGTCGATCCGGTCGGCACTCCGAGCACCTGGGCTATCTGCTGGCTGAGCTGCAGCACGTGGCGCGGTCGCATCCGGGGGCGACATGGTGAGCGACGCGGCGATCCTCGAGGCGGTTGGTGAGGTCGCGGATCCTGAGGTGCCGGTGCTGACGATCGCGGATCTCGGCGTGCTGCGTGGGGTTCGGCATGAGGGTGACGAGGTGGTCGTGACGATCACACCGACGTACTCCGGGTGTCCGGCGATGGACCTGATCCGGCATGAGGTCGAGCTGACTCTCGAGTCTCTCCACGTCGATGGCCGGGTCGAGACCGTGCTTTCGCCTGCTTGGACGACGGACTGGATGAGTGAGTCGGGGAAGGCGAAGCTGACCGAGTACGGCATCGCCCCGCCGACCGGCCGGCGTGCCGTCGGGGGACCGGTGATGCTGAGTCTGACCATCCGGTGCCCGTTGTGTGGATCGCCGGACACCTCTGAGCTCAGCCGCTTCGGGTCCACGTCCTGCAAGTCCCTCTGGCGGTGCAACTCCTGCCGGGAGCCCTTCGACCACTTCAAGGCGATCTAGATGACGACTGTTGCGCCCCGTCGGCGGGCTGTCTTCCATCCGTTGAAGGTGGCCGCGATCGAGGCGATCACCGACGACTCGGTGGCGATCACGTTCGCGGTGCCTGCGGAGTTGGTGGACGAGTACGACTTCACTGCGGGCCAGCATCTGACGATCCGCCGTGCCGGGGAGGACGTGCGGCGCAGCTACTCGATCTGCTCGCCGGCCGGGTCCGGTGTGCTGCGGATCGGGGTGAAGCGGATCCCGGGGGGCGAGTTCTCGGCGTACGCGGCCAACGAGTTGAAGATCGGCGACGAGCTCGAGGTGATGACGCCGCTCGGGCGGTTCGGTACGACGCTGGACCCGGCGAACGCGAAGCACTACGCGTTCGTTGCCGCGGGCAGCGGGATCACGCCGGTGCTGTCGCTGGTGGCGACGATCCTGTCCGTCGAGCCGTCCAGCCGGGTGACGCTGCTCTACGGGAACCGGACCGCGGGGTCGGTGATGTTTGCCGACGAGCTGGCCGATCTGAAGGACCGGTACGCCGAGCGGTTCCATCTGGTGCACGTGCTGTCGCGGGAGTCGACGGAGGTGGAGCTGTTCAGCGGGCGCATCGACGCCGAGCGGCTGGAGCGGATGTTCAAGACGATCCTGCCGATCGGGACCGTCGACGAATGGTTCCTGTGTGGTCCGTACGCGATGGTCGTGGGTGCGCAGGATCTCCTTCTGACGCAAGGTGTTCCGCGCGAACACGTGCACGCCGAGCTCTTCCATGTGGGCGACGAGGCCCCTGCCGCTCCCATCGAGGAGGCACCGGTCGACGAGGACGCAGCCCAGGTCACGGTCATCCTCGACGGCCGCCGCTCGACCTTCGCTCTGGCTGAACACTCCAAGCCGGTCCTCGACGCCACTCTCGCCGTACGCTCCGACGCCCCCTTCGCCTGCAAAGGCGGCGTCTGCGGCACCTGCCGAGCCAAAGTCCTCGAAGGCTCCGTCCGCATGGACACCAACTGGGCCCTAGAACCCGACGAAATCCGAGCCGGCTACGTCCTAACCTGCCAATCCCACCCCACCACCCCCGCCGTAACCCTCGACTACGACGCCTGACCCGGGCCATCCGCCCGCCACCAGGGAGGGTCGGGTCGCCTTCCCCGGTTGGTGACAGGCCTGTGCGTCACTCCTGCTCGGCCGCGGTGGCAGGTTGTCGAGCGTGCCTGACCGGCCGCACGGAGGCGGCCGGCCAGGGGAGGGGTGATGGAACAGGTACTTAGTCGGTGCCGGATTCCATGGCGGCTCGGTCGAGGAGTTCGTCTTCTTCGGTGGGTTCGCCTCGGGAAGCGATGGCTTCGGCTCCGCCGGTGGGCATGGGGCCGATGAGGTCGGTGGACGAGGCGAGGGCCGCGTTGGCGGTGCCGAACATGCCGAGGCCTGCGTACTGCTCCAGCTTCGAGCGGGAGTCGGCGATGTCCAGGTTCCGCATCGTCAGCTGACCGATCCGGTCGACCGGGCCGAACGCCGAGTCCACGATCCGCTCCATCGACAGCTTGTCCGGGTGGTAGCTGAGGGCCGGGCCGGTGGTGTCGAGGATCGAGTAGTCCTCACCCCGCCGGAGCCGCAGCGTGACGTCGCCGGTCACCGCCGTACCGACCCACCGCTGCAGGGACTCCCGCAGCATCAGCGACTGCGGGTCCAGCCAGCGGCCTTCGTACATCAGCCGCCCGAGCCGCCGTCCCTCGTTGTGGTAGTTCGCCAGCGTGTCCTCGTTGTGGATCGCGTTGACGAGCCGTTCGTACGCCGCGTGCAGCAGCGCCATCCCGGGAGCCTCGTAGATGCCCCGGCTCTTGGCCTCGATCACCCGGTTCTCGATCTGGTCCGACATGCCCATGCCGTGCCGGCCGCCGATCGCGTTCGCCTCCAGCACCAGGTCGACCGCGGAGCCGAACTCCTTGCCGTTGATCGTCACCGGCCGGCCCTGCTCGAAGCCGATCGTGACGTCCTCGGCCTCGATCACGACGGACGGGTCCCAGTGCTGCACGCCCATGATCGGGTCGACGGTCTCGACCCCGGTGTCGAGGTGCTCGAGGGTCTTGGCCTCGTGGGTGGCGCCCCAGATGTTCGCGTCGGTGGAGTAGGCCTTCTCGGTGCTGTCCCGGTACGGCAGGCCGTGCGCGACCAGCCACTCGGACATCTCCTTCCGGCCGCCGAGCTCGTGCACGAACTGCGCGTCCAGCCATGGCTTGTAGATCCGCAGCTGCGGGTTCGCGAGCAGGCCGTAGCGGTAGAACCGCTCGATGTCGTTGCCCTTGAAGGTCGAGCCGTCGCCCCAGATCTGCACGTCGTCGTCGAGCATCGCCCGGACCAGCAGCGTGCCGGTCACCGCGCGCCCGATCGGGGTGGTGTTGAAGTACGTCCGCCCGGCCGAGCGGATGTGGAAGGCGCCACAGGCCAGCGCGGCCAGGCCCTCCTCGACCAGCGCCGCGCGGCAGTCGACCAGGCGGGTGATCTCGGCGCCGTACGCCGTGGCGCGACCCGGGACGGAGGCGATGTCGGGCTCGTCGTACTGACCGAGATCGGCCGTGTAGGTGCAGGGGATCGCTCCCTTGTCCCGCATCCACGCAACCGCGACCGACGTGTCGAGACCGCCGGAGAAGGCGATGCCGACCCGTTCACCAACAGGCAAAGACGTAAGAACCTTGGACACAGAAAAAGTATGCACTGCCCTGCATGATTATGCAAAGCGGGTGTGACGGGCGTGGCTGCTGGGGCAGAAGCGAAAGGATGGGAGGATGTGAGGCCGGCAGGAGGGGAGTGAGGCAACACCATGATGGGGCGGTCGCATGCGTTGTCAGGGTGGTGCGCGGGGTTGGTGGTCGCGCCGCTGGTCGGGCTGACGTCGGTGGCGGAGGTCGTGCCGTTCGCGGCGGCGACGGCCGGGTATGCGCTGGTGCCGGACCTGGATCACCCGGGCGCCCGGGCGTCCCGGTTGGTCGGTCCGGTGACGCGGCTCGTGTCCGAGGCGGTGCGGGCGTTCTCGGGCGTGCTCTACAACCTCACCAAGGGTCCACGCGACGAGGACAGTACCGGCAAGCACCGCCACGCGACGCACACGCTCGTCGCCGCGATCCTGCTTGGCATGCTCGCGGCGAGCGCCGGCGACCGCGGCAAGTGGGCAGTCCTCGCCGTGGCCGTCACCGGTTTGCTGCTCGCGGCCGACGTACTGGGTGACTGGCTGATCGTCCTCGTGTTCGGCGCCACCGCCTGGTCCGTGACCGGTACGGCGCTACCCGGCACGACCACCGCGGACGCCGTCCAAGCAGGCCTCACCGGCATCGGCGGCTGGATCGGAGTCGCCGTCGCCCTCGGCATGTTCGTTCACTGCCTCGGCGACAGCCTCACCCGCTCCGGCTGCCCGTGGCTGTGGCCGCTGCCGATCCGCGGCGAGACCTGGTACGAGATCCGCCTCCCGCGCCCGCTCCGCTTCCGCACCAACGGCTGGTTCGAGCGCCTGATCGTCGTACCGCTGCTGCTCGGCGCCGCCGTACTCCTGCTGCCCGGCGCCCTGCAAGCAGTAGAGCGCCTGTTCACCGCGACCTCGATCTGGATCGCCGGCCGCTAAACCTCGGTCAGGTACGACGACACGCCGCCGGACTCGAGTGCGGCGGCGAACCGCTGCTGGTTCCGCACGCCCGGCCACACCTCCCACAGGAACAACGGGATCGCGAGCACGGCCCCGATCAGCACGAGGTAGAAGCTGTCGACGACGAACGCCAGCGGAATCGAGATCAGGAACACCGCCTCGCACACCGCGAACCGGACGAACGTCGAGGCGGTGAATCGCTGCCAGGATTCCGTCGCGACGTCGGCCTTCGACCGATCGCTGATCTTCAGTGGACTGGTCCGGAAACCGACCAGCTCGCAGAACGCATAGGCAAGCGCCGCGGTGAGCAGTACGAAGGACGGCGCCCAGGTCGGCGGGAAGTCGCCGATCCCGTCGACGGCCAGCACGAACCACAGGACCAGGGTGATCATCGGGATCGCGGTGAGCATGGCGGCGGCTGTGGTCATCAGCGATCGCTGGGCGGGCGTGAGGGTGGTGGACACGCGGAGAGACTAGCGGTTCGGAAAGTCACCAAAATCTCCACCTTCAGCAAGCACGAAGTAACAGAGAGTGTTCACAGAATTTTTTCCGGACTTTTTTGCGAGAAGCTGTAACGCCTACCGGGCCCGGCCCGATAGGACGAGTGAGCCTGGTGGCTGCCCGGACCCCCGAGCGGACAGCCACCAGGCCTGCTCATTTCTCAGCGGCTTCGGAGCGGTAACCTGAGCCCCATGTCCCCAGCTTCAACTGCGGCCTCAGAGGCGCTGCCGTTCGGCCGCCTCACGACGGCGATGATCACCCCGTTCCGGCCCGACGGGTCGCTCGATCTCGACGCGGCGCAGAAGGTGGCGAAGTACCTCGTCGACCGCGGGAACGACGCGCTGATCGTCAACGGGACGACCGGTGAGGCTCCGACCACCTCCGACCGGGAGAAGGTCCAGCTGCTGAAGGCGGTGCTGGAGGCGGTCGGCGACCGGGCGAAGGTGGTCGCCGGCGTCGGCACCAACGACACCGCGCACACGATCGAGTGCGCCAAGCAGGCCGAGGCTGCCGGTGTGCACGGTCTGCTCGTCGTCACGCCGTACTACAACAAGCCTCCGCAGGACGGGCTGCGCGCGCACTTCACCGCGGTCGCCGACGCCACCGGCCTGCCGAACATGGTCTACGACATCCCCGGCCGGGCCGGCGTCGAGGTCAGGACCGACACCCTGATCGCGCTCGCCGGGCACCCGCGGATCGTCGCGGTGAAGGACGCCAAGGGCGACCTGGCCGGGACCACCAAGGTGCTGGCGAACACCGATCTGTTCTACTACTGCGGTGCCGACGAGCTGAACCTCGCCTCGCTCGCGATCGGCGCGGTCGGCATCGCCAGTGTCGTCGCGCACGTCGCGAGTCCGGAGTACCGGCAGCTGATCGACGCCGTGGTGGCCGGCGACCTCGCCACCGCACGAGAGATCGACCGACGGGTGGTGCCCGCCGTCGAAGCGATCATGACCAGGACCCAGGGCGCCATCATGGTGAAGGCCGCGCTCAAGCTGGCCGGCGTCATCGAGCACGCGACACTCCGGTCGCCGTTGATTGAGGCGACCGCCGAGCAAGTGGACTGGCTCACCACCGACCTCAAGACGGCAGGACTGATTGCATGAGCCATCCCCATCCAGATCTCGACGCGCCCGGGCCCCTCGCCCCGGGCGCTTTGCGGGTGATCCCGCTCGGCGGCCTCGGCGAGGTCGGCCGCAATATGACGGTGTTCGAGTACGACGGCAAGCTGCTGATCGTCGACTGCGGGGTGCTGTTCCCCGACGAGAACCAGCCCGGCGTGGACCTGATCCTGCCGGACTTCCAGCCGATCCGGGACCGCCTCGACGACATCGTCGCGGTGGTGCTGACGCACGGCCACGAGGACCACATCGGCGGCCTGCCCTACCTGCTGCGCGAGCGAGGCGACATCCCGGTGATCGGGTCGCAGCTCACGCTCGCGCTGCTCGAGGGCAAGCTCAAGGAGCACCGGCACCGCAACGTGCCGCAGCAGACCGTGGTCGAGGGCGAGTCGCTCCAGATCGGCCCGTTCGTCTGCGAGTTCATCGCCGTCAACCACTCGATCCCGGACGCGCTGGCGGTGGCGATCAAGACGCCGGCCGGCCTGGTGCTGCACACCGGTGATTTCAAGATGGACCAGCTGCCGCTGGACAACCGGATCACCGATCTGCGCGCGTTCGCCCGGCTCGGCGAGGAGGGCGTGGACCTGTTCTGCGTCGACTCGACCAACTCCGAGGTTCCCGGGTTCACCACCCACGAGCGCGACATTGCGCCGGTGCTGGACGGTGTCTTCACCAAGGCGAAGAACCAGCGCATCATCGTCGCCTGCTTCGCCTCGCACGTGCACCGGGTCCAGCAGGTGATGGACGCGGCCGTGAAGCACCGCCGCAAGGTGGCGTACGTCGGCCGCTCGATGGTCCGCAACATGGCCGTGGCCCGCGACCTCGGCTTCCTGAACGTGCCCGGCGACACCCTGATCGACATGCGCGAGCTGGACAACTACCCGCCGGAGCAGGTGGTGCTGGTCTCGACCGGTTCGCAGGGCGAGCCGATGTCGGCGCTGTCCCGGATCGCCGCGAACGACCACCACGTCGTCCAGATCCAGCCGGGCGACACCGTCGTACTCGCGTCGTCGCTGATCCCGGGGAACGAGAACTCGGTGTACCGGGTGATCAACGGCCTGACCCGGCACGGCGCGAACGTGGTCCACAAGGGCAACGCGCTGGTGCACGTGTCCGGTCACGCCAGCGCAGGCGAGCTGCTGTACTGCTACAACATCGTGAAGCCGCGCAACGTGATGCCGGTGCACGGCGAGATCCGGCACCTGCACGCGAACGCGGACCTGGCCATCCAGACCGGTGTGCCGGCGCAGAACGTGGTCGTCGTCGAGGACGGCGTGGTGGTCGATCTGATCGACCGCAAGGCGATCGTGGCCGGCAAGGTGGACTGCGGGTACGTGTTCGTCGACGGGTCGACGGTCGGCGACATCACCGAGACCTCGCTGAAGGACCGCCGGATTCTCGGCGACGAGGGTTTCATCTCGGTGATCGCCGTGATGGACTCGGTGACCGGCAAACTGACGGCAGGGCCGGAGATCCAGGCGCGCGGGTTCGCCGAGGACGACACTGTCTTCGACGACCTGAAGCCGAAGATCGAGGCGGAGATCGAGAAGGCGATCGGCAGCGGCGTGGACGACATGTACCAGCTGCAGCAGGTGATCCGCCGGGTGGTCGGCAAGTGGGTCAGCGACACCCACCGCCGGCGCCCGATGATCATCCCGGTCGTCGTCGAGAGCTGAGCTGCAACAACAGGGGAGAGAGGGGCCGGCGATGACGATCAGCGGAGTGAACGGGACGGGCCAGCGCCGGCCCACGATGAAGGAGGTCGCGGCCCGGGCCGGTGTCGCGCTGAAGACCGTCTCCCGGGTGGTGAACGAGGAGCCGAACGTCAGCCCGGAGCTGACCGCGAAGGTCCAGGCCGCGATCAAGGAGCTCAACTACACCCCGAACGAGAGCGCCCGGATGCTGCGGCGCGGCAAGACCGGGACGATCGCAGTGGTCATCCGCGACATCGGCGACCCGTTCTTCGCCTCCCTCGGCCGGGCGGTCGAGCTCTGGGCGCGGTCGTCCGGCTCGGTGGTGATGATCGGCCTGACCGACGAGGACCCGGACCGGGAGCGCGACGTCTGCCTCGAGTTCGTCGCCCGGCGGCCCGACGCGCTGATCATGGCGCCGATCGGCGAGACCCAGGAGTACCTCGCGCCGCACGTGGACGCCGGCATGGCGGTCGTCACGATCGACCGGCCGGCGCACGGGATCGAGGCGGACGCCGTACTGGCCGACAACGCCGGCGGGATCGACCAGGCGATCGACCACCTGGTCCGGCAGGGCCACCGGCGGATCGCCTACCTCGGTGACGACGAGCGGATCTTCACCGCCCGCGAACGCGTGGTCGCCTACCGGGCCGCGATGGCGCGGCACGGGATCGAGGTGGACGAGGACCTGGTCCACCTGTCCGAGCCGACGACCGAGGGCATCGGCATCACGCTGTCCGCCGTACTCGATCGTTCCGAGCCGGCCACCGCGTTGCTGTCGGCGAACAACATGACCACGGCCGAGGTGCTCCGCGGGCTCGCGGGCCGCCGGGACCAGGTCGCCCTGGTGTCCTTCGACGACCTCGCGCTCGGCGACCTGCTCAGCCCCGGGCTGACCGCGGTCGCGCAGTCCGCGGACGTGATGGCCCGTACGGCGATCCAGCTGATGACCGAGCGCCTCCCGGAACCCCACCGTCCCGGTCGCACCGTCCGCGTCCCGGTGAAACTCACCATCCGCGGATCAGGCGAGATCCCGCCCAGCAGCTGACTGTCACTTCCGGTAGAGCTCGACGAGCGGGCACTGGAAGGGATCACGGGCCCGCAGGCCGACGTTGTTCAGGTACCCGACGACGATCCGGTACGACGTGAACAGTCCGACCTCGGTGTACGTGATGTCATGCCGCGCGCAGTACTCGCGGACGATCGGCCGGACAACCTTGAGGGTCGGCCTGGGCATGCTCGGGAACAGATGGTGCTCGATCTGGTAGTTCAGCCCGCCCATCGCGAAGTCCACCAGCACACCACCGCGAATGTTGCGCGACGTCAGCACCTGGCGGCGCAGGAAGTCGAGCTTCATCGTGGCCGGCACCAGGGGCATGCCCTTGTGGTTCGGCGCGAACGAAGCACCCAGCCATACCCCGAACACGGCGAGCTGGACAGCCAGGAACGCGCTGGCCTTGCCGACCGGCAGCAGCAGGTACAGCGCCCCGACGTAGCCGCCGATCCTCGACATCACGACCGCCGCTTCGACGCGCTCGAGCCGAGTCGCTCCGCGGCGCAGCAGGTGCCGCAGGCTCGACACGTGCAGGCCGACCCCTTCCAGCGTCAGGAGCGGGAAGAACAGCCAGCCCTGCCGGGCGGCGATCCACTGACCTGCCGGCCCGCGCTTCGCGACGGCGTCGGGGTGGAACGCGATCACCTCGAGCTCGACATCGGGGTCGCGGCCTACCTGGTTCGGCGCGTTGTGGTGCCGGTTGTGCTTGTGGCGCCACCACGTGGCACTCATGCCGGCGATCGGCCCGGCGAGGAAGCGTGCCGTCCAGTCGTTCCAGGTGGGGGAGTGGAAGATCTGCCGGTGTGCGCTGTCGTGACTGAGGAAGGCGACCTGCGTGAGTACGGCGGCCAGTGCGCCTGCCAGTAGCAGCTGGTACCAGGAGTCGCCCAGCACGACGACGCCGGCGCCGACGCCCGCCAGCGCGGTGAGCACGAGCGCAATCCGGGTGAAGTAGTAGCCCTTGCGCCGGCGGAGGAGGCCGAGCTCGCGGACAGTCCGTACAAGATCCGTGTAGCGGCTGGTGTATCGCTGCTGCGCGCTGTGGGGGTGGGCGGCGAGCTGTGACATGGGTCTGCCCCGTCCTGGGAGTGTGCGCTCCACCATCCGGTCGCATGGCCAAGGGGCCGTTAAGCAGGTCGGGCCCGCAGATGGCCCGCTGCGGTCGGCTCGGCAAAGCCGTGCTCCGGCCCCCGGCTGATTTGGCGCCCAGTTCGCCCGGGTGTCACCTGGCTGTCATCGCGGCGGCGCACCTTCAGGTCATGAACTTGAGCCGCCGCCAGCTCCTGGCCGCATCCACCGTTGCCGGTGCGTCCCTCGCAGTACCAGGGACTGCCACTGCCGCGACGCCGAACCTCGTCCGTCGCGACCGGCCCGCCCTGCCGTCCGGGATCATGTCCGGTGACGTCACCGAGAACTCGGCCGTCGTCTGGTCCCGGACCGACCGCCGCGCCCGCCTCGTCGTCGACCTGACCAGCCACGGCCGGTTCGACCGGGCGATCCGGCTGCGCGGCCCGGTCACCGGGCCGGACGACGACTTCACCGCGCAGCTGCCGCTGAAGGGCCTGCGCCCGGGCCAGCGCTACGACTACCGGATCGCCTTCGAGGACGCCGGCGGCCGCCGCGGCGAGTCGCTCGAGGGTTCCTTCAGTACGCCGGGCCGCAACCGCGGACTGTCGTTCGTCTGGACCGGCGACACCGCCGGCCAGGGCTACGGCATCAACCCCGACCTCGGCGGCATGATCGCGTACCAGGCGATGCACGACACCCGGCCGGACTTCTTCCTGCACTCCGGTGACAACATCTACGCCGACGGCCCGATCGCGGCCGAGGTGAAGGTTGCCGACGGCACCATCTGGCGGAACGTGGTGACCGAGGAGGTCGCCAAGGTCGCCGAGACGCTGGCCGAGTACCGCGGCCGGTACAAGTACAACCTGCTCGACGAGCACGTCCGGGCCCTGTACGCCGACGTGCCGATCGTCAGCCAGTGGGACGACCACGAGACGGTCAACAACTGGTACCCCGGCGAGATCCTCACCGACGAGCGCTACACCGAGAAGCGGGTCGACGTCCTGGCGGCCCGGGCCCGGAAGGCGTTCCTGGAGTACCTGCCGATGGTCCACACCGCCGGCCGGGGCCGGATCTACCGCAAGGTGAGCTACGGCCCGCTGCTGGACATCTTCTGCCTGGACATGCGGACCTACCGCGACACCAACCCGAAGCCGGACGTGGCCGGCGAGGTCGCGATCCTCGGCGCGGAGCAGTCCGAGTGGCTGGTCCGCGAGGTCGCGAAATCGAAGGCGACCTGGAAGGTGATCGCCAGCGACATGCCGATCGGCGTGCTGGTCCCGGACGGCACCGAGATCGAGGCGGTCGCGAACGGACTGGCCGGCGCGCCCGGTGGCCGCGAGCACGAGATCGCCTGGATCCTCAGCCAGTTCAAGCGGCGCAAGATCCGCAACACGATCTGGCTGACCGCGGACGTGCATTACTGCGCGGCGCACCACTACGACCCGTCGCGGGCGGCCTTCACCGACTTCGACCCGTTCTGGGAGTTGGTCGCCGGGCCGATCAACGCCGGCACGTTCGGGCCGAACGCGCTGGACTCCACGTTCGGGCCGAAGGTCGAGTTCGTGAAGGCGGCCGACTTCCCGAACCAGCCGCCGAGCGGCGGCAACCAGTTCTTCGGCCACGTCGACATCGATCCCCGCACCGGCGTCTTCACCGCGTCGCTGCGCGACCTCTACGGCAAGGTCCTGTGGTCCAAAGACATCAAACCCGCCCAATAGAAGAGGCGGTTGAGAGGGCCACTGAGGCCCGTCGTACTCACTGGCCCCGGCGCCAGTGCGGGATGCCGCCCACCGGGGCCGGTGGGTACGACGCTCACCCTTTGAAGAACTCCAGGGCGTGCGCGACCACAGCCTCCGGCTGGTCGTCGACGACGAAGTGCGACGCGCCCGGGATCTCGATCAGCTGCAGATCGTCGACGTACGGCTCGTAGCCGTGCAGGAACTCGGCCCGGACGTTCGGATCCTCGGCGCCGAGCAGAACCAGCGTCCGGGTGGTCAGCTGCCGGTCCTTGTACTTGCCGCGCAGCATCTGCATCCCGACCGGCTGGATGAAGTGCCGGTACAGCGCGGACCCGGCCCGGGCGCGGGCCGGCTCGCGCAGCCGCTCGGTGAAGATCTCCAGGTCCTCGTCGCTGATCCCATGGGAGACCGACGCCAGCAGGTGGCGCGTCAGCCAGGTGCGCAGGGCCCACGGGCCGAGGCCCGGCACGGGCAGGATGAAGTTGAACCAGGCGTGCCGCACGAGGCTGCGCATCATCGCGCCGTCGAAATCGACGTACGGCGGCGGGATCGCGATCGACACCTGGTCGCGGACGCGCTCGGGATGTTCCAGGCACAGCAAGTACGCGACGATCGCGGACCAGTCGTGCGCGATCAGGTGCACCTGGTCGAGGTCCAGCGCGTCCAGCAGCGCGAGCACGTCGCCGAGCAACTGGTCGGCGGTGTACCCGTCGGGCGGCGCGTCGGTCCACCCGGCGCCGCGCAGGTCGGGGCAGATCACACGGTAGTGCTGAGCCATGGCGGGAATGACGTCGCGCCATTCCCACCAGTGCTGCGTGAAACCGTGGAGCATCAGGACGGCGTCGCCGCTGCCGGCTTCGGTCACATGCATCCGGAGTCCAGGCAGCTCGACGTAGGTGTGGGTCACCCCATCGAGTGTCGGAAGCATGGCATCGACGGTACTACGAACGTAGTACGAAGTCACTACGTCTATAGTGACCGCATGACGCCAACTCGTGTTCGCGTCCTGGACGCCGCGGTTGAGCTGCTCGGCACGGAGGGCCTGCGCGCTCTCACCCACGCCCGCGTCGACGAGAGGGCCGGCCTGCCCAAGGGCTCGACCTCGAACTACTTCCGCACCCGAGCGGCCCTGCTCACCGGTGTGGTCGACTGGATCACCGAGACCGAGGGGCAGGCGCTGAACACGGCGTTCACTCCGGCCACGGCCGAGGAGTTCGTCGACATCATGTGCGGACTGTTCGACTACCTCACCCGGGTCAACCGGGTTCGGACCACCGCACGGCTGGTGCTGTTCCTGGAAGGCAGCCACGATCCAGCCATCCGGGCCGGGCTGTCCCGCGGCCGGGAGGTGATGGAGAACATCGCCGTGACGGCACTGGCCGGCCTCGGGGCCCCCGATCCGCCGGCCGCCGCCCGGGCTCTCGCCGCCGCCTCGGAGGGGCTGATCCTGCACCGGATCGCACGGCACGACGACGTCGACCCCCGGCCCACTTTCGAACTGCTGTTGAAGGTTGCACTTGCCGGTTAGGTTTGTTGCACTTGCCGGTTAGGTTTGTCCGCATGACCTACCCGGAGAGCCGCCGCGACGACGTCGTCGAGACACTGCACGGGCATCGGATCGCCGATCCGTACCGCTGGCTGGAGGACCCCGACGCACCCGGCACCCGGGACTGGGTCACCCGCCAGAACGCGCTGACCGAGGCCGAGCTGTCGAGCTACCCGGAGCGGGCGTGGTTCCAGACCACGATGTCCGCGATCCTGGCCCGGCCGCGGGCCGGCGTCCCGGTGAAGAAGTCCGGCTGGTACTTCGTCGGCCGCAACGACGGCACCCAGGCGCAGGACGTCGTGTACGTCGCCGAGACCCTCGAGGACCTGGTCGACCGCGGCCGGGTGCTGATCGACCCGAACACGCTGTCCGAGGCGGGCACCGACTCACTGGGCACCTTCACGGTCAGCCCGGACGGCAAGTACTTCGCCTACGGCATCAACGAGAGCGGCAGCGACTGGACGACGTTCCGGCTGCTCGACATCGCCACCGGCACGCCGGTCGACGACGTGGTCACGGAAGCCAAGTTCTGCGAGGCGACCTGGTTGCCTGACAGCTCGGCGTACCTCTATCTGCACTACCCGGCGAGCGGGCGCAGCGAGGGCACCGAGACGAAGACGCTGGCCGGCGGCCGGTTGATGCTGCACCGGGTCGGCACGCCGCAGTCGTCGGACGAGCTGGTGCTGGACTTCCCGGAGAACGACCGCATCTTCATCACGCCCGAGGTGTCCGAGGACGACCGGTATCTCGTCGTCCACATCAGCGAAGGCACCGACCCGGCGACCCGGCTGTGGGTCTACCCGATCACCTCGGACGGCGGCATCGGCGAGCCGATCAAGGTGGTCGACTACCTCGCGGACGAGATCACGTTCGTGCGTATGTCCGGCGACCAACTGGTCGTGCGCACCGACCGCGACGCATCCCGCGGCCGCGTCGTGCTCGCTTCCCTTGACGGGCAGTTCACCGACCTGATCCCGGAGGGCGAAGGCACTCTGCAAGCGGTCCGCGGTACGGCGAGCGGTCTCGCCACGCTGACCCTGCTCAACGCGCAACCCGTGCTCACGCTCTACGCGCTGGACGGCTCCGACGCGCGCGTCGTCGAGGCGCCGGGCGGGGGAGTGGTCGGCATGAACGCCTCCCCGGAGTACGACGAGCTCTTCGTCGGGCTGTCCACGCCGACCGACCCGACCCTCTCGTACGTCGTGTCCGCCTCGACCGGCGCCGTACGCGCACTGCCCGAGCTCGTCCGCGGGTCCGGCGGCTTCACGTCACCGGCCATCACGGTCGAACGCCGGCTCGAGCCCGGCCGCGAGGTGCCGTACTTCCTGATCAGCCGCGCCGACCTGGACTACTCGTCCCCGCGACCGACCATGCTCTACGGGTACGGCGGCTTCCGCATCCCGATCCTGGCCGAGTACCGGCCCGGCTGGCCGGCATGGCTGGCCGCCGGCGGGGTGCTGGTGATCGCGAACCTGCGCGGTGGCGGCGAGTACGGCAGCGCCTGGCACGACGCTGGTCGCCTGAAGAACAAGCAGAACGTCTTCGACGACTTCATCGCCGTCGCCGAGCACCTGCGCGACACCGGCGTGACCACGTCGGAGCAGCTCGCCATCCACGGTCGCAGCAACGGCGGTCTGCTGGTCGGCGCCGTGATGACGCAGCGGCCCGACCTGTTCGCGGTCGCGCTGCCGGGTGTCGGCGTACTCGACATGCTGAGGTTCCACCTGTTCACGGTGGGGGCCGCGTGGACGTCGGACTTCGGGCATCCGGGCGACGCGAAGCAGTTCGAGGACCTGCTGGCCTACTCGCCACTGCACCGGGTGCAGGACGGGACGGCGTACCCGGCCACGCTCGTGGTCACCGGTGACCACGACGACCGGGTGGTGCCGTTGCACAGTCACAAGTTCATCGCCGCGTTGCAGCATGCCCAGTCCTCCGCCGAACCTGTCTTGACCAGGGTCGAGGTCAACACCGGCCACGGCTTCGGGAAACCCGCCGCGATGGTCGCGTCGGAATGGGCGGACCTACTGGCGTTCGCTGCTCACCATGTAGGCCTTGAACCTCCTGAGCAGTAGGAGGGCTGCATCACCAGATGCGAGGCGCTTGGAGGTCGCGGGGGTCGTCGGCGGGCTGACAGCCGTGCGCGGACTCCTCGTACTCCGACCGCGGTCCGCTGGTGGCCAGCGTCCGTACGGCGTTGACGAGACGGTCCACGTGCTCTCGGGTCGTCCCGAGGCCGAGGCTCGCGCGGACCGCCGTACCGTGCTCGGGGGAGTCCGCGAGCAGGTGGCCGACGAGCGGGTGCGCACAGAACTTGCCATCGCGGACGCCGACGCCGTACTCGGCGCTCAGCGCCGCGGACACCAGGGTCGAGGTCAGGCCGGCGACGGTGAAACACACCGTGCCGACGCGGTCCGCGTCCTGGCCGAAGATCGAGTACGTCGTGACGCCGGGAATCTGCGCGAGACCGGTCCGGAGCCGGGCGAGCAGGCTGCGCTCGTGCTGCTCGATGGCGTCGCGGTGCTTGCTGATCGCCGCACAGGCCGAAGCCAGCGCGATCGCGCCGATCACGTTCGGGGAGCCGCCCTCGTGCCGCGCCGGGCCGGTCGCCCAGACCACGAGGTCCTCGGTGACCGCAGTCGTCGCGCCGCCGCCGTACAGGTAGGGCTCAGCGGCGTCCAGCCAGTCGGAGCGGCCGATCAGGGCGCCCGCGCCGTACGGCGCGTAGAGCTTGTGGCCGGACAGCGCGACCCAGTCGACGTCGAGCTCGGCGATGTCGACCGGCCGGTGCGGCGCGAGCTGCGCGGCGTCCAGGCAGACACGCGCACCGTGCGCCTTGGCGACGGCCGCGATCTCGGCGATCGGGAAGATCTCGCCGGTCACGTTGGACGCACCGGTGACGACGACGAGCCGCGGGCCCTCGGGCGCGTTGCGGAGCGCGTCGGCGACGTTGGTCACCGCCTCGCTCGGGCTGGCCGGCGCAGCGAGGCGCACGGTCCGCTCAGCCGGCCAGGGCAGAAGCGCGGCGTGGTGCTCGGACTCGAACACGATCACGGTCGCGTCAGCTGGTACGGCGTGGGCTAGTAGGTTGAGCGCATCGGTCGTCTGCCGGGTGAAGATCACCTGGTCGTCGTCACGGGCGCCGATGAAGGCATGCACCTCGGCGCGGGCCCGCTCGTACCACTGCGTGGTAATGCGGGAGGCGTAGCCGTTGCCGCGGTGCACCGACGCGTACGACGGCAGTGCCGCCTCGACGCTGGCGCGCACCGACTCCAGACACGGCGCGCTGGCGCCGTGGTCGAAGTTCGCGTAGTCGGTGACCCGGCCGTCGGCCAGTGGGACCAGCAGGTCGGAGCCGACGGTGGCGGGGATGCTGCCGGTCGCGAGGCGGGCCACAGTCGGCCGCGCGGTCGTCGTACTGGCAGGCTCGAGGATGGAGAGGATCGACATGCTGCTGCTCCCAGGAAGTCCGCACTTGCCGAGCGGGGTATCCGCACGGCCTGGTCTTCACCCGGGGCACCCCACCGCGGAGGAGGGTTGCCGGCCAGCGAGCCGGGGCTTGACGCTGGCGCTCATGACCTGCCGAAGACGGTAACGAACGGGCTACGGTCGACGCCAGTGGCTATCTCATGTGATGAGATGGGCGAACACATCGTGGACAACTTGGGGACTGCATGACTTGGAGAGCGCCTGCCGTCGAGCGACCGGACGGCTCGTTGATCGCACCGGAGCGCGAGTTGCTCCAGGGCTACCTGGATTTCTACCGCACGACGCTGCTGTTCAAGTGCGCGGGGCTCACGGCGGCGCAGCTGGCCGAGCGGCCATCGCCGCCGTCGAACCTCTCGCTGCTCGGGCTGATCCGGCATCTGACCAAGGTCGAGCGGATCTGGTTCCGGATCCACTTCGCCGCCGATCCCGCCGAGCCGGTGTTTCCGCTCGAGCTCGGGAAGGACGCGGACTTCGAGCTGATCGATGCTTCGCTGGCCGAAGCGGAGTACGACGGCCTGATCGAGGAGTGGAAGCTGTCCGACGAGGCTGCTGCCGGGCACTCGCTGGACGAGCGCTTCACCTTCAAGGAAACTGAGTCGACGCTGCGGATGATCTACATCCACCTGATCGGCGAGTACGCCCGGCACTGCGGCCACGCCGACCTCGTCCGTGAACAACTGGACGGCACCACCGGCGCCTAAGCTGCGGACCTGGTCCGGTCGTGGCGCCGTGACGCTACGGATGGGGCAGCGTGATCGGCGTGTGACACGTGGGACTCGAGAGGTAATCGGGGTAGCCTGAGGTATATGGCGACCCGCACGTCTTCCCCGGCGCGGGCGCAGAAGTCGGCAGCCAACCGGCCGAGTACGGCGCGGTCGGCTGCTGGTGGACGCTCCCGTCCGTCAGGCGCCCAGAAACGTGGGCAGAGCACGAAGCGCGGCGGTGGATCCACCGCCGCGCGGACCAGCACGCCCAAAGTCAGCGGACCGGGCCCCTTCGCGGCCGCCATGCTCGCGCTCGGCCGCGGCTTCGTGAAGCTCTGGATCGGCATCGCGCACCTGCTCGGCGGCATGGTCCGCGGGATCGGCAACGGCGCCCGCGACCTCGACCCCGAGCACCGCCGCGACGGCGCCGGCCTGTTCCTGATCGGCCTCGGCGTCGTGGTCGCCGCTGCCATCTGGTGGCAGCTGCCAGGTGCCGTCGGCAACGTCATCCGGACCGTCGTCGGCGGCAGCGTCGGCATGATCGGCTGGGCCGTGCCGCTGATGCTGCTGTTCATCGCGCTGCGCACCATGCGCCACCCGGACCGCAACGGCCCGGTCGGCCGCCAGGTGATCGGCTGGACGACGTTCGCGCTCGGTGTGCTCGGCCTGATCCACATCGCCAACGGCCTGCCCCGGCCCGGCAACCCGGCCGACGCGCCGATCCAGGAGGCCGGCGGCGCGATCGGGTACTTCATCTCCACGTTCCTGTCCGACCTGCTCACGCAGTACGTCGCGGCCCCGCTGCTGGTCCTGCTGTCGATCTTCGGCGCCCTGGTGATCACCGGGACGCCGGTCTACGCGATACCCCTGCGGGTCCGCGCGGCCTTCGACGTACTGATGGGACGTACGGCGCTGCCCGAGGACGCACCGTCCGTCGTGGCCGCGCCGACCGACGACACCGTCCGGCTGACCCGCAAGGAGCGCCGCGCCAAGGCCGCCGCCTCCGAGGACGAGGACGGCGAGCCCACGGTCAAGCCGTACGACTCGCCGGTGCTCGAGGGGCGGGAAATCAGCAAGCGCGGCCGCAAGTCGAAGGCCGCGCCGCCTCCCCCGGAGGAGGACGCGTACGACGCCGACGCCGCGGCGGCCGCCGTACCCTCGCCGTCACCGGTCGTTGCCTCGGGCAAGTCTTCTTCGGACTCGCCGCCCGAGCCGCCGCCGCACACGCCGCTGCCGCAGCGGGTCGAGCAGCTGAGCCTGTCCGGCGACATCACCTACACGCTCCCCGACGGGCAGATGCTCAAGCCCGGCTCGGTGCACAAGGCGCGGACCAAGGCGTCCGACCAGGTCGTCGACCGGCTCACCGAGGTGTTCGAGCAGTTCGGCATCGACGCCCAGGTCACCGGCTACACCCGCGGCCCGACCGTCACCCGGTACGAGGTCGAGCTCGGCTCCGCGGTGAAGGTCGAGAAGGTCACCGCGCTGTCGAAGAACATCGCCTACGCGGTCGCCTCGGCCGACGTCCGGATCCTGTCGCCGATCCCGGGCAAGTCCGCGATCGGCATCGAGATCCCGAACACCGACAAGGAGATCGTCAGCCTCGGCGACGTGATCCGGTCGGCGACCGCGCGCAACGACCACCATCCGATGGTGGCCGGGCTCGGCAAGGACGTCGAGGGCGGGTTCGTCGTCGCGAACATGGCGAAGATGCCGCACCTGCTGGTCGCGGGCGCCACCGGTTCGGGTAAGTCGTCGTTCGTGAACTCGCTGATCACCTCGATCCTGATGCGGGCCACGCCGGACGAGGTGCGGATGATCCTGGTCGACCCCAAGCGGGTCGAGCTGAACAACTACGAGGGCATCCCGCACCTGATCACGCCGATCATCACCAACGCCAAGAAGGCCGCCGAGGCGCTGCAGTGGGTCGTCCGCGAGATGGACATGCGGTACGACGACCTGGCCGCGTTCGGGTTCCGGCACGTCGACGACTTCAACAAGGCGGTCCGGGCGGGCAAGGTGAAGCCGCCACCGGGGTCCGAGCGGGTGCTGACGCCGTACCCCTATCTGCTGGTGATCGTCGACGAGCTGGCCGACCTGATGATGGTCGCTCCGCGTGACGTCGAGGACTCGATCGTCCGGATCACCCAGCTCGCGCGTGCAGCCGGCATCCACCTGGTGCTTGCCACCCAGCGGCCGTCGGTGGACGTCGTGACCGGTCTGATCAAGGCGAACGTGCCGTCGCGGCTGGCGTTCGCGACCTCGTCGCTGGCCGACAGCCGGGTCATCCTGGACCAGCCTGGCGCGGAGAAGCTGGTCGGCCAGGGTGACGGACTGTTCCTGCCGATGGGCGCGAGCAAGCCGATGCGTATCCAGGGCGCCTGGGTCACCGAGTCCGAGATCCGCGGCGTGGTCGAGCACTGCAAGGAGCAGCTGCAGCCGACGTACCGCGAGGACGTCACCGCCGCGGCCGGCCCGAGCCGGGAGCTCGACGACGAGATCGGCGACGACATGGACCTGGTCGTCCAGGCCGCCGAGCTGATCGTCTCCACCCAGTTCGGCTCCACCTCGATGCTGCAGCGTAAGCTCCGGGTCGGCTTCGCCAAGGCCGGCCGCCTGATGGACATCCTGGAAAGCCGAGGCGTCGTCGGCCCGAGCGAAGGCTCCAAGGCCCGCGACGTCCTTGTCAAGCCCGACGACCTAGAGGACTTCATCACCACCCTCCGAGGAGAGTGACGTGCTCCCCAGGACGCTCGCCACCACGACCACGTGTCCAGGCACACCCCGACCGGGCGTCAGCCCAGCCGCGCCTCCGGTCGGCTCCGTTCACCTTCACCCGGTCGCGCAGCGGCCGGGTCGTGTTGGGCGAGGGGTATGCCGATGACTGCTGCCAGTGCTCTGCCCAGGCAGGAACGCTTCGACCTCGACCCGGAGCCGGTGCCGTTCACCGTCCGCGCGTCCCAGAAGGTGCACGGCGGGATCGCCGTCGGCGCCCTCCTGGTCGCGATCGGCTTCGCCACCTCCGCCTCCACCAGCCCGACCGGCGTACTGCGCTGGATCGCTGCCGCCGGGTTCGCCGTACTGGCCCTGGTCTGCGCGCGCGCCCTGACGGTCGGCGACATGCTCGTGGCCGACGACGTCGGCATCCGCCTGCGCATCCGCAACGAGTGGATCGGAACCCGATGGGAGGACATCGAGGAAGTGACGGTGCTGAAGCGCCGGCATCTGCTGGACGACGGCAGAATCGCCGTCCACCTTCAGGATCCGGGCCCGGTCCTGGGCGCGATGCCGAGTTCGACTCGCAAGACAACGGATGCGAACCGGCGGTTGACCGGCTCGTCACTCGCGGTACCGTTCGGGTTGACGGCTCGGCCGTCGGACGGGGAAGTGGTACAGGCACTGCACATGCTGGCGGATGCCAGGTGTCCGGTCAGGGAACAACTCTGACTCGTCCGTGACCCTGTCGGACAAAGGCCGTTGAGTTGGTGTCGGCGGTCCCGCTGTCGGCGTTTCGGAGTCGACGGTCCGCTGAACAGTCGGGCGATGGAGAGGACGGTGGGGACGTGAGCATCGGCAGCGAGCTCACGGCGGCCCGCGAACGGGCCGACATGACGATCGAGCAGCTGAGCGCCGCAACCCGGATCAGAACGGGGCTGCTCGTCGCCATGGAGGCCGACGACTTCTCCCGCTGCGGCGGGAACTTCTACGCGCGCGGCCATATCCGCGCGATCGCCCGCGTGGTCAAGGCCGACCCGGCGCCCCTGCTCGCCACCTTCGACGCCGAGCACGCAGTCGAGGAGGACAAGGCCCGTCGCGAGGAACGGGCCGCCATCAAGGGCCCGACCCTGCACCCGGCCCGGCCGCGCTGGGCAGTCGTGGTCGGCGCGATCCTGATCGGCCTGATGGGCTGGGGCATGGTCCGGCTCTTCACCGTGCCGAGCGACGTCGAGGCGAACGCCTCCAAGTCCGCCACCTCGACCCCGGTCGTCACCACCGTGACCCCGAAGGCGACGCCCACGCCGACCGTCAAACCCACCAAGCGCAAGCCGACCAAGCCTCCGGTGCCCACCAAGGTCAAGCTCACCCTGACCGCGAAGGGCGACGGCTCCTATGTCACGGTCCGGGACAAGAAGGGCAAGCGCCTCTTCCAGGGCCTCCTCGGCCCCGGCACCTCCCAGACCGTCACCACCACCGGCGACGTCCGCGTCTCCGTAGGCGTCCCCGCCAACCTCTCCGTCACCGTCAACGGCCACACCCACTCCATCAAGCTCTACCGCTTCGAAGCCCACCCCAACGGCACCCTCACCAAACCCGACTAATCCCCGCCAATCGCCGCACGACCCCGCCCAAACACCACCTCCGGGCGACGTTGCTCCGCCACCGCCGGGCCACCTTCCACCGCGGCTGGCTGACCGCCGCCTGGGGGACGGCTCGCCACCAGGCAGCGGTGAGTGGGGTGATGTGGGCGGGTGTGAGATGTGGTGGTGAGTTAGGTCGCGGGGTGTACGTCGCGTCATACTCGTGGTGATGACTACGCCTCCCACCACCGTCGCCCTGGTCACGCTGGGCTGTGCCCGCAACGATGTCGACTCCGAGGAGCTGGCCGGTCGGCTCGAAGCCGGCGGGTTCCGGCTCGTCGAGGACGCCGCCGAAGCGGACACCGTGGTGGTGAACACCTGCGGTTTCGTCGAGGCCGCCAAGAAGGACTCGGTCGACACGCTCCTCGCAGCCGCGGACTACAAAGACGGCGGCCGCACCCAGGCCGTCGTCGCGGTCGGCTGCCTCGCCGAGCGGTACGGCGAGCAACTCGCCGAAGCCCTGCCCGAAACCGACGCAGTCCTCAGCTTCGACGACTATGCCGACATCTCGGACCGCCTCCGCTCGATCCTCTCCGGCACCAAGCACCAGCCCCACGTACCCCGCGACCGCCGCAAACTCCTCCCGCTGGCCCCCGCGGCCCGCGCCTCAGCCACCGATGTAGCCATCCCCGGCCACGGCAACCACATCCCCACCTCCCTCAAGGCTCGCCCAACCCCCGCCACGCCATCTTCCACCACGCCCCCGGCGAGCAGCGGAGCCGCAGCTCCCAGCGGTGCGGCGACCACCGCCGCTCGGCCAGTGACCGGCGGAGGCGCGGCGGCTGCCGGCGCAGAGTCGCCGACCTCACCGGACGGCACCTCTGCAGCCAGCACTTCTGCCCTCGGTGACGCTGCCGCGGCTGCGCGGGCGCTGGGCGGTCCGTCGGCGGCGGCGCGTGAGGGCTCGGCGGAGACCTTGGCGGCGGACGGTTCCGAGGGTGGGCTCGAGCTGAAGATCGAGGCACCGGATCTGCAGGCGGCGCCGGCGAGTGGTCCTCGGGTGGTGCGGCGACGGCTGGACGGTGGGCCAATGGCGCCGCTGAAGCTGGCATCCGGGTGCGACCGGCGGTGCGCGTTCTGCGCGATCCCGATGTTCCGCGGCGCGTTCGTCTCCCGGCGGCCGACCGAAGTACTCGGCGAAGCCCACTGGCTGGCGGAGAACGGCGTACGCGAACTCTTCCTCGTCTCCGAGAACTCCACCTCGTACGGCAAGGACCTCGGCGACCTGCGGCTGCTCGAGACCCTCGTCGGCGAGATCGCCGAGGTGCCGGGCATCACCCGCGTGCGTGTCTCCTACCTGCAGCCCGCCGAGATGCGCCCCACGCTGATCACCGCGATGACGTCGACTCCCGGCGTCGTCCCGTACTTCGATCTGTCGTTCCAGCACGCCTCCGGTCCGCTGCTGCGCCGCATGCGCCGCTTCGGTGACGCCGAGCGCTTCCTGGAGCTCATCGCACAGGTCCGCGCGGCCGCGCCGTCCGCAGGCATCCGCAGCAACGTGATCGTCGGCTTCCCGGGCGAGACCGAGGAAGACGTCGACATCCTCTGCGACTTCCTGTCCCGCGCCGGCCTCGACGCGATCGGCGTCTTCGGCTACTCCGACGAGGACGGCACCGAGGCCGAGACGTACGACGGCAAGCTCGACGAGGACACCATCGCCGCCCGCCTGGACCGCGTCACCCGCCTCGCCGAAGACCTCACCTCCGCCCGAGCCGAATCCCGCATCGGCGAACTCGTCGAGGTCATCCTCGAGTCCACCGCCCCCGACTCCACCGCCATGGCGACCGACTCGACCCCCGGCGCGAAGCTCGACTCCGCTGCTGGCGCCGACCTCGGCTCCGGGTTCGGCTCCGCCTCCGGCTCCGGGTTCGGCTCCGGGTTCGGCTCCGCCTCCGGCTCCGGGCTCGACTCCGGGTTGAGTTCCGGGCTCGACTCCGGTGTCGCGCGGGCTGACGCTGGCGAGGGTCTGGCGGGCGTCGGCGGCCGGCACGAGGTGCGGCCGGAAGGGCGTACCGGCGAGGGGCGGGCGGCCCATCAGGGGCCTGAAGTCGATGGGTCGACGTCGGTGACTGGTCTTCCGGATGGCGTGCGTGTTGGTGATCTTGTGACGGCGAAAGTGGTCGGAAGCGACGGGGTTGACCTGATTGCGGAGTTCGCGGCACTCGTGAACCCCCGGGACGGCCGTCCGGCAGCTAACCTGACCGCGTGACCAACCCGCCGTCGAACCCGGTGCCGAGCGCAGCCGGTCCGCTCAGCGCGCCCAGCGCGTGGAACGTGGCCAATGCGCTGACGGTCCTGCGGCTGATCTTGGTCCCGCTGTTCGTCTGGTTGCTGCTGCGCGACGGCGGCACCGACGACGGGAACCGCCTGCTCGCCACCGCCGCGTTCGTGGTCGCGATCGTCACCGACCGGTTCGACGGCGACATCGCGCGCCGGTGGAACCTGGTCACGAACTTCGGCAAGATCGCCGACCCGATCGCCGACAAGGCACTGACTGGAGCCGCGTTCATCGGCCTGTCCCTCCTCGGCGAGCTGCCGTGGTGGGTCACCGTGGTCGTGATGGTCCGCGAGTGGGGTGTGACCGCACTCCGATTCTGGGTGATCCGGCACGGCGTCATGCCGGCCAGCCGCGGCGGCAAGCTGAAGACCGTCCTTCAGGCGATCGCGCTAGGCCTCTACCTCCTTCCCTGGCAGTCGGTGCCTGTCCTGCACTGGACTGCAGTCGCGTTCATGGGCGCGGCCGTCCTCGTGACCATCGTCACCGGCCTCGACTACGTAGGCCGAGCCCTCCGTCTCCGAGCCGCCGCCAAACGCCCACTCCCATAACCCGAGCAAGCCGGCACCGGCCGTGGGTGCACGGGCGCGGGTGCGTTCGGCGCGTGGGTGTTGGGGGCTGGTGCGGCTAGGGGAGCGTGTTGTTGGTTGGTGCCGTGGTTGGTGGTGCGCATGGTGATCGGCTTTCGGAGGTGTGTGGGTGTCTGAGGGGCTGGAAGCGGTTCTGGGGCGGTTGGTCGGGCTGCTCAAGAGTCGCGAGGAGACTGTGGCCACGGCGGAGTCGCTGACTGGTGGGCTGGTGGGGGCAGCGCTGACCGACGTACCTGGGGTGTCGGCTGTGTACCGCGGTGGCGTGATCGTGTACGCCACTGATCTGAAGGCCAAGCTCGCGGGCGTTCCTGACGACCTGCTGGCCGCTGTCGGGCCTGTGCACCCGGACACAGCCGCAGCACTGGCTACGGGTGTGCGGGAGCGCCTGGGCGCCACCTATGGGCTCGCCACGACCGGTGTGGCCGGCCCGGACCCGCAGGCGGGGGTTGAGGCTGGAACTGTTTATGTCGCAGCCGCTGGACCAGACGCGGTTGAAGTGCGCAAGCTAGAGCTGAGCGGGGATCGGACAGCCATCCGCAGGGGGAGTGTGCAAGCGGTGCTGGAACTGGCCGTGGCTGTGGTGGCGGAAGAACTCGACTGACCGGCGTGTTGAGACCAGCATGGGGACAGGTAGGGCAGACTGGCACGGCGCACCGAAGCTGGACATTGCGAGGAGTAGTGACCCAGCAACGGGTACCGTTGGTTCCTACGGTCGAGCTACCGTGCGAGTAGAGACGACCGGACAGGCGGAAGGGAGAAACCTCATGGTGCTGGTTCGTGGCCTGCTGGGCGACGTCCTGCGGCGTAAGCGGCTGCGCCAGGGGCGCACCCTCCGCGAGGTATCCGCCGATGCCCGGGTGAGTCTGGGCTACCTGTCCGAGGTCGAGCGCGGCCAGAAGGAGGCCTCCAGCGAACTGCTGGCGGCGATCTGCATGGCGCTCGACGTCCCGCTGTCGACCGTCTTCGCCGAGGTCAGCGAGGACCTGGCGCGTGAAGAGGCCCTCGTCCTGGCGCACCCGACCATCGAGCCCGAGGTCGCCTCCGCCGCCTGATCGCCCAGCCGGTCCCACAGGCCGGCGCGATTCGGCCGGACCGAATGTCGGCGCCCGTCGCGCCGCAGTGCCTGCATTACTGGCAGTCGCTGAAGGTGTCGTAGACCTGATCTGCAGCAGATGGGGCAGCGTTTGTCGTGCGGTGCACCTGGGCAGGCACTTGTGAGCTTGTGACCGACATCGGTCGGCCTGCAGGTATCCGTACGAGCTTCCAGTTCAACCCGGACGCACTCGCGGTCGGTCATCGGTCGGCGTCCCGGCGTGTCTGGGTTGTCAGGGCAGCCTGGATGAGGCTGTTCCGGGTCGGCCAGATCAGTTGCAGGGCCGGGATCGGGCCTTCGCCAGACCGGCGAAACATGGTGTTCGCCGTGAACAGATGAGTCGCCGAGTCCGGGAAGCGCAGCAACGCGGCCTGCTCGGGCGGTGGAAAGTACGCCGAGAGGTCGTCGCCCTCGTCGAACTCCTCGCCGGTCTGCACCGCCCACACGAGCGGCTTGAGGCCAAGGTGAATGAAGGCCGGGTCGGGATCGAAGACAATGATCTCCGGGTGGTCGTAGAGACTCAGGCCCAGCGTGTAGCCGAAGGCTGGGTTGCGTACGCCGTCACCCTCGATGAACTGCATGGTCCAGCCATAGGTCCGGATGTTCCGCTCCAGCCGGCGCTCGATCTCCTCGTCGGTCTGTCCGCCGCATGCGTCGCACATAAGCCTCTCCTCTCGTTCGAACAAATGTTCGATGCATCGGAGAAGATATCGGTTTCGGACCCGTCACAGCGCCTGTCCACAGGCCATTTCCTGGGCTACCCGATCCTGGGCTGGGCGATCCCAGGCTAGGGGTGCTCAGGTTGGCAAGTGGGGCACCAGTAGGTGACTCGGTCGCGTGGGGGAGTGCCGATGGAGGCGGTCTCGATCTTGGTGCCGCAGCGGCGGCAGGATTTGTTGCCGCGCTCGAAGACCCAGGTGCGCTGGCCGGGGCGGTCGATGCCGGTGCTGACCTGGGATCCGTTGCGGAGGTTGGCCTTCATCAGGCGGCGACTGAGGTCGACGGCAGCCGCGACATCGATTGCTGCGACCGGGCGCCAAGGGTGGAGGCCGAGCAGGAAGCAGACCTCGGTGCGATAGAAGTTGCCGATGCCGGCGAGGTTGCGCTGGTCGAGTAACGCCTCGCTGATCGTCCGTTCCGGATCGGCCTGGACGTTGGCGATCGCCTGCTCGCGGTCGAACGTCGGCGACAGCAGATCCGGCCCGAGATGACCGACCACGCTCGCCTCGTCGTCCGTCGCCACCAACTCGAGTACCGGCAGGCGGTAGCCGACGGCGATCCAGGACGACGTCTCCAGCACCGCGCGCACCTGATGGTCCGGCCCGCCCCGCCAGCGCTCGCCCGGCCGATACAAATGCCAACTCCCGTCCATCCGGAAGTGACTGTGCACGGTCACCCCACCGGACACCCGCATCAGCAGATGCTTGCCACGTGCAACGACCTCCAGCACCGTTCGCCCGCTCAGGTCAGTCGTGGCCAAGGCCGGCACGCGAAAGTCGGTCCGAATCAACTCCTGCCCACCCAGAGCCTGGTCGAGCCGCTTGCACGCTCGCCAGACGGTGTCGCCCTCAGGCATGACTCAGGCTCGCAATCGCAATCCCCGCGGCGTCGCGTGGAAGCCCGCCTTAGCCAGCGCATCACCGAACGCCGTATGCCGGACCTGCTCACCATCCGCCGTCTCGACACTGAGCTTCCCGAGCTGCCCGTCCCTGATCGCCAGGGCCAGCGCATCGACGGCAGGCTGCAGCAGATCCGGGTCCTCGGTGAAGCTGAGAACGGTCCGCCCGCCGCGTTCGACGTACACGATGAGTTGGCCGTCGACGAGCATGACGAGCGCTCCGGCCTTCCGCCCAGGCCGATGCCCGCCGGCGTTCTCCCGCTCGGGCCACGGCAGCGCCGCGCCGTACGGGTTGGCCGGATCGGAAGCAGCGAGTACGACGGCACGCGCAGCCGGCTCCTCATCACGCCGACCGCGAGCCGAATCTGCCGACCCAGGCAACTCAGCCATCGCCCGCAACCGGTCGACCGCGCCGGGCAACGCGAACTGTGCCGCCCCCAACCCCGCCACGAAGTACCCGCGCCGGCACCGGCCCGACTCCTCGAACGCGCTCAGCACCTTGTAGACGGCCGCAAACCCACCGGGAGTCCGTTCGGTGATCACCGACCCGCGGGTGACGATCCCGTAGCGGTCGAGCAGCGTCTCGGCCGCCGCATGCGCCCGCCGGGTCGCGTCCGGATTCCGGGCCGGAAGCAACGACCACCGTCCACCCGCCGTCGGCGGTCCGCTACGGGCCGGCATCGCCGGGCGCCCCGGCCGCGGCAGGCGTCCAGGCCGAGCGCGAGGCGTCGTACGGCGGGCTCGATGAGCGCCGCGTCCACCGCCGACAAGTGACCGGACGGGTGCGAGTGTGTCGTTGGTCAGCTGACCCGCCCACACCAGATCCCACAGCACGCCGACCAGGGTCTCGTCGTCCACCACACCGGCGGCCGCCCCGACGACATCGCTCAACTGGCGGAAGAAGAACGCACCCCCGCCCGACAACGCGTCGAGCACTGCCTGATGTGTCTCACCGATCTCGAACGCCGGATCCGGATCGGGCAACGTCAGGTCGCAGTTGTCCGCGAGATGCAACGACACCCAGCCGTCCGTCCCCGGCAACGAACCCGAACCCGCCCACACGACCTCACCGGTCGCGGTCAACTCGTCCAGCATCGACGGCTGGTATCCGGGCACCCGTGACGGCAGCACGATCGACTCGAGCGCCGATGCCGGCACCGCACAGCCGGCCAACTGCTCGACCGCTCCGAGCAGGACGTCGTATCCACGGCCGCGGCTGCTGGTGATGCCTTGCCAAGCCGGCAGGAACCGCGCGAGCGCCGACGGATCGACAGGCTCGACCTCCTTGCGCAGCGCGGCCAGCGACCGGCGTCGCAGCAACCGGAGCACCTCGCTGTCGCACCACTCCAGCGCAATGCCACCCGGCAGGAACTCGCCCTCGACGACCCGGCCGGCCGCACCCAACCGCCGCAGCGCATCCGTCACCACCGCCACGCCGATGCCCAAGTTCGTCGCGAGATCGACCGCACGGAACGGCCCGTGCGTCCGCGCATACCGCGACACAAGATCCCCGAGCGGATCGGCGACCGGTTCGGCATGTGCCTCCGCGATCCCCGGCGGAAGAGGTACGCCGAGCGCGTCGCGGAGCCGAGCCACATCCTCGACGACAGCCCACCGATGCTCACCGGCGATCCGCACCCGCACGACCCGTCGAGCCGCCGCCAGCTCCGTCAACCACGTCTCGGCGTCCGCGTCGTCCACACATCGCTGCGATGCCTCGCACAGCGAGAGCGGACCGATCATCCGCAGCACGTCGAACAACCCCTCGGCATTACGAGCGCGGCGATCCTCGGCGAGCCGCTGCAGCTCCGCCTCGGTCCGCAGCACGACCTCGGCGTCGAGAAGCTCACGCAGCTCCGTCCGGCCGAGCAGCTCCGCGAGCAGGCTCTGGTCCAGCGCAAGAGCGGCCGCACGCTTCTCAGCCAGCGGCGTATCGCCCTCGTACATGAACGCGCCGACGTATCCGAAGAGCAAGGACTTCGCGAACGGCGAAGCCTCCGGGGTCTCGACCTCGACCACCGAGATCCGCCGCTCGCTGATCCCGGTCAGCAGATCCTTGAGCGCCGACAGGTCGTAGACGTCCTGCAGCACCTCACGCAAGGTCTCGAGCACGATCGGGAACGAGCCGTACTTACTGGCCACGCTGAGCAGCTGCGCCGACCGCTGCCGCTGCTGCCACAACGGTGATCGCCGACCCGGATTCCGCCGCGGCAGCAGCAGCGCCCGCGCTGCACACTCACGGAACCGCGAGGCGAACAGCGCCGACCCACCGACCTCCGCAGTGATCAGGTCCTCGATTTCAGCCGGATCGAACAGCACCAGCTCAGCACCCGGCGGCGCCTCATCCGTCTCCGGCAGCCGCAGCACGATGCCGTCGTCACCCGACACCGACTGCGCGTCCATCCCGTACCGCTCGCGCAGCCGCGCCGCGATCGCCAGCGCCCACGGTCCGTGCACTTGGCCGCCGTACGGCGAATGCACGCAGACTCGCCAGTCGCCGAGCTCGTCGCGGAACCGCTCGACCAGGACGGTCACGTCGTCCGGCACCCGACTGGTCGCATCTCGTTGCTCAGCCAGATACGACACCAGGTTGTTCGCTGCGTACTCGTCGAGCCCGGCGGCGCGTGCGCGCTCAACGGCCTTGGCCGCCGGCAGCGAAGCCATCTTCCGCACAAAGGCACCCGTCGCCGCGCCCAGCTCGGCCGGCCGGCCCACCGCGTCGCCCTTCCAGAACGGCAGCCGCCCCGGCTGACCAGGCGCGGGGGAGACCAGCACGCGGTCGTGGGTGATGTCCTCGATCCGCCAGCTCGACGCGCCCAGCGTGAAGACGTCGCCGACCCGCGACTCGTACACCATCTCCTCGTCGAGCTCACCGACACGATGGTTCGTCGACTCGCCGACCAGGAAGACACCGAACAACCCGCGGTCCGGGATCGTGCCGCCGCTCGTCACCGCGAGCCGCTGCGCCCCCGGCCGCCCGGAGATCTCCCCGCTCACCCGGTCGAACACGATCCGTGGCCGTAGCTCGGCGAACTCGTCCGACGGGTAGCGACCCGACAGCATGTCGAGCACCCCGTCGTACGCCGATCGTGGCAGCGTCGCGAACGGCGCGCACCGCCGCACCAGAGCGAAGAGCTCGTCCACGTCGACCGTGTCCAGCGCCACGATCGACACGATCTGCTGAGCCAGCACGTCGAGCGGGTTGGCCGGGATGTGGAGGCTCTCGATCAGCCCGTCGCGCATGCGCTGCACGACAACCGCCGTGTCGATCAAGTCGCCACGGAACTTGGGGAACAACACGCCACGCGACACAGCGCCGACCTGGTGACCTGCACGCCCGACCCGCTGCAGACCGCTGGCGACGGATGGCGGCGCCTCCACCTGTACGACGAGGTCGACGGCGCCCATGTCGATGCCGAGCTCGAGGCTGCTCGTCGCCACCACGCACGGCAGCCGCCCCGACTTCAGATCCGCCTCGATCAGCAGCCGCTGCTCCTTGCTGACCGAGCCGTGGTGAGCCCGCGCGATCAACGGCGGCGCTGCCAGCGACGCACCCGACTGCGCCATCAGCTGAGCCGGTGAACCCGCGTCGGGCAGCTCCAGCTCCGCACGCTCGGCGGCGATCTCGTTCAGCCGGGCGGTGAGCCGCTCGGCCAGTCGGCGCGAGTTGGAGAAGACGATCGTGGACTTGTGCTGCGAGATGAGGTCGAAGACATGCTCTTCGACGTGTGGCCAGATCGACGCGTGCTGCGGCGGACCGGCCGCCGACCCGGAGGTCTCGATCTCGGTGCTCGCCAGCTCGGCCATGTCCTCGACCGGCACGACGACGCTCAGGTCCCACTGCTTGGTGAACTTCGGCTGCACCACGGTCACCGGCCGCTCGCCACCGAGGAAGCGCGCCACCTCCTCGACCGGCCGAACGGTCGCCGACAACCCGATCCGCTGGGCCGGCTTCGGCAGCAAGGAGTCCAGCCGCTCCAGCGTCAGGGACAGGTGCGCGCCACGCTTGGTCCCGGCGACCGCGTGCACCTCGTCGACGATCACTGTCTCGACACCGCGCAGCGCTTCGCGGCCCTGCGAGGTCAGCAAGAGGAACAGCGACTCGGGGGTGGTGATCAGTACGTCGGACGGCCGGGTCGCGAACCGTCGTCGCTCGCCGGCCGGCGTATCGCCCGATCTGACCGCGACCTCGATGTCGATCGGCGCCTCGCCGAGCCGCCGCGCGGTCTCGCGGATCCCGATCAGGGGCGCCCGCAGGTTGCGCTCGACGTCGACCGCAAGCGCCTTCAGCGGAGACACGTACAGCACCCGGCAGCGCAGCTTCGGGTCGTCCGGCGGCGGTGCGCTGGCCAGCCGGTCGAGTGCCCAGAGGAAGGCCGCCAGCGTCTTGCCCGAACCCGTCGGGGCGACCACCAGCGCATCCCGGCCCGCGGTGATGGCGTCCCACGCCTCGAGCTGGGCCGGGGTGGCCGCCTCGAAGACGTCGCCGAACCACGCCCGGGTCGCGGGCGAGAACCGGCTCAACGCGCTGGTTTTCTTCACGTCGCCCATCTTGCCGGGTCCCTCGGACACTTTCCGCGTTTCTGCCTCTGACCAGGCAGTTCACGTCCGGTGACGGCGTTGTCCCCTTCTTCTGGAATGATCGACGGCATGATGAACCGCGTACGTGCAGCGTTCGTCCTCGTGGCCTGCCTGGTCGCGTTGACCGGATGCGTGAAACTCGACGCCGACCTCAAGGTCGGCTCGAACGAGACCGTCTCGGGCAACATGCAGATCGGCGTCGACAAGCAGCTGCTGGAGTCCAGCGGCCAGTCGCTCGACAAGGTCCGCGGGCAGATCGAGAACGGGATCAAGGAGACCACGACCGACGGGGTCACCTGCAAGGCGTTCGAGGACGACCGGTACGTCGGTTCCAACTGCACCTTCGAGAGCGTGCCGTTCGACAAGATGGGCAGCTCGAGCGGTGAAGGCGTCAGCTTCCGCAAGGACGGCGACAAGGTCATCGTGACCGTGAAGGCGGACAACCTGGGCAACAACGTGCCGTCCGGGAGCCAGCCGACGGTGAACTTCAAGATCACCATGCCCGGCAAGATCCTCGAGCACGACGACGGCGCCAAGATCGACGGCCGGACGGCGACGTACGACAGCCTCGACAAGCTCGGGAACGTGTCGCTGACCTCTGAGGCGGGCAGCAGCTTCCCGCTGTGGGCAATCATCCTCATCGTCGTGCTGCTGTTGCTGGTCGTCGGTGCGGCCGTCTTTTTCGTGCTTCGCAGCCGCAAGGCCAAGGCGCAGCAGGGATATGGGCAGTACGGGCAATACCCGGGGCAGCCGCAGCAGGGCCAGTGGGGGCCGCAGTACGGCGGCCAGCCTGGGCAGTACCCGGGACAGCCGGGCTACGGCCAGCAGCAGGGCTACGCGCAGTCCGGTCCGGGCGGTCAGTACGCACAGCCTGGGCAGCCCGGGCAGTACGGCGGCCAACCCGGCCCGTACGGCGGACAGCCGGGGCAGGGCCAGCCGGGTCAGGCGCCGTACCCGGGTCAGCCTGGTCAGCCGCAGTACCCTGGACAGCCTCAGCCGCAGCAGGGCCAGCCTGGGCAGGGACAGTGGGGTCCGCCGGCCCAGCCGCCTCAGCGGGGTCAAGGTGGCTGGGGACAGCAGCCAGGCCAGCAGCAGGACGGTTGGGGGCAGGACCAGCAAGGCCGTCCTCCGGCGCAGGGCCAGCCTGGTCCGCAGGGCGGTTCGCAGGGCGGTTGGGGACAGCCACCGAAGGACGACGACGGGCAGGCATGAGACTGACGGAGTTCTGGGCGCGGATGGACGAGCATCTCGGTCCCGCCTATGCACGGACCTGGGCCGAGACCCAGGTCGTTCGGGAGCTCGGCGGCCGTACGGTCGTCGAGGCCCTGGCCGACGGTGAGCACGCCAAGACCGTCTGGCGGGCCGTCTGGGCCCACCTGCAACTCCCACCCAGCGAGCGCTGACGGCCGGCGGGCCGTCAGCGCCGCCCTCAGGTGGCCGTCAGCTCAGGCTCCGGCTCTGCGAGGTCGTCGGTCGGCTCCGGGTCACGCTTCTTCGCCAGCTTGCTCGGCCACCACAGGTGCCGGCCGATGTCGAGGTTGAGCGCGGTCACCAGCACCGAGCGAACGACGATGGTGTCCAGCAGGACACCGAGCGCCACCGCGATGCCGATCTCCGCGAACGCCACCACCGGCAGCGTGGCCAGCACCGCGAACGTCCCGGCCAGCACGAGGCCGGCCGAGGTGATCACGCCACCGGTCGCGGCGACGCCGATCAGCGCGCCGCGCCGAGTGCCGTGGATCTTCGACTCCTCGTGCACACGGGTCATCAGGAAGATGTTGTAGTCGATGCCCAAGGCAACCAGGAAGACGAAGACGAACAGCGGCAACGACACGTCCGCGCCGCCGAACCCGAGCACCTGGTCGAACACCAGCGCACTGATGCCGAGCGCAGCGCCGAAGGACAGCACCACGGTCGCCACGAGCAGCACCGGTGCGAGCAACGAGCGCAGCAACAACATGAGGATCAGCAGCACGACCGCCAGCACGACCGGGATGATCACCCTGTTGTCCCGGTCCGCGGCTCGCTGGGTGTCCAGCAGGATCGCGGTCCCGCCACCGGCCAGCGCGTCCGCTCCCGGCACTGCGTGGACTGCTTCTCGGACTCGGTCCACGGTGTCCTTCGCGGCCTGCGTGTCGGCCGCGTCTGTCAGGGTGCCCTCGAGATAGGCCAGTCCGCCCGCGACTCGGGGCTCCGTCACCGCGGCGATACCTTCCGTCGACTCCATCGCCGTACGGACCTCTGTCGCGCTCTCCGCGTTGCTCACCACGACGAGTGGATTGCCCGCGCCGGCCGGGAAGTGGGCGGCCAGGACCTTCTCGCCGACCACTGACTCCGGCGTACCGACGAAGGACTCTGCGTTGCTGAGTCCGTTTGCGTCCAGGCGCAGCATGCCGAGTGAGGCGACGGCCAGTACGAGCGTGGTCGTGACCCACGTCAGACGCGGGCGTACGGCGATCCGTCGGCCGATGCGACCCCACACGCTCGTCTCGGTGTGGTCTGCGGAGCCGTACGTCGGCTTCAGCGGCCAGAACACCCAGCGACCGCAGATGACGAGTAGTGCGGGCAGCAAGGTCAGCATGGCGGCCAGAGCAACGACGATGCCGACCGCTGCGACCGGTCCGAGGCCACGTGTCGAGTTCATCGAGGCAAGAAGCAGGCAGAGCATGCCGGCCACGACAGTCGACCCAGAGGCCACGATCGCCGGGCCGCACCGGTGCAGCGCGAACGCCATCGCCTCGTGCCGATCCTCGTGTCTCCTGAGTTCTTCGCGATATCGAGCCACCAGGAGCAGGGCATAGTCTGTCCCAGCGCCGAACACGAGCACTGTCAGGATGCCGGCGCTCTGGGCGTTGACGGTGAGGTCTGCCTCGGTGGCGAGGTAGTAGACGACCGCCTGCGCGGCGAACAGGGCTGCTCCGGCTGAGAACAGCGGCAGCAACCAGAGCACCGGACTGCGGTAGGTCAGCAGGAGGATGACGATCACTACGGCGGCAGCGGAGTACAGGAGCTTGCCATCGATGCCGGCAAAGGCCTCCTGCGAGTCGGCAGCGAAGCCGCCCGGACCTGTCACGTGGAAGGACATGCCCTCGGGGCGATCGGCTGCGACGCGCCTGAGGTCGTCTGCGCGTTCGCCGATTGTCTCCCAGCCACCGGAGCCGGCGTTGATCGGCACGAGTACCTGCAGTGCCTTGCCGTCCTCCGACGGGATCGGCCCGATCACCTCACGGTCGATGTCCGGCAACTCCGCGAACCGCGTCACATGCTGTGCGACCGCCTGCTGGTCAGCAGGGGTGATGCCGGACGACCGCTCGTAGACGAGCACTGCTGGGATCTCGTCAGGCGAGGAGAACTGCTCAGTCGCTTTGAGAACTTCGGTGGACTCGGCCTTTCCCGGCAGCCAGGACACGGCATCGTTCTCCTGCGCACCGGTCAGCTTGCCCGCCGGACCGAATGACGCCGCAATGGCAACGAGCCACAGCGCCAGCACGATCCACTTGGACACCTTGCCGCACGGCAATGCCGCCAGCCGTCCTGCTCCGCCCACCACAACCACGCCCCCTAAAGGGGACGCCCGCCCGCACGCCGGACTGTCCACGACGCACCCCCCGATCCAGCCTGCTGGCTGCACCGGACAGGGTCAACGACCACGCTGTAGTACTGCACTCACCCTGCGTCTCAATGCCCGGTCGGTCAGGGCTTCCAGCCCGTCCGGGCGGCCCACTCCTCTGCAGGTAGGTAGATGAGGTCGCAGACCGGGTCCTTCAGGTCGGCGTAGTCCGCGGTCGACTCGATGGGCAGTGCGGCGGCCCGTCGCTTGAACTCGCCGTACGCCGCTGCCGTCTCCGGGTGGCTGCGCAGGTAGTCGCGGAACAGCAGGGCATAGCGCTGGTTGGCTCGACCGGCGACCCGGACGTGCAGGTTCACCCGGCGCCGGTACATCGGCTCGACCAGTAGCCGCTTGACCCACTGCAGGTCCTCGGCGGGCAAGCCGGGCACCGGGTGGTCTCGCCTGGGCGGACGCAGCTCCCAGTCGGCCGCGACCATCCGCTCGGCCACGTCGTCCAGCTCCGGTTCAGTCCCGACGGTCACCTGCATGTCGAGGACGTCCTTCGCCGCCAGCCCAGGTACGGAGGTCGATCCGATGTGGTCGATCCGCTGTGCCGCTTCCCCCAGCAACTCACTCACGGCGCGCGCGATCTTCTCGTACTGCGCCGGCCAGCTCTCGTCCGCCCTCACGATGACGATCCCAGTCATGCCGAGATCATCCCAGCCTTTGCCTGTGCTCAGACAGGCTTGACCCGGAAGGCGCTGGACATGAGGAGCTCGGCGGCCTCGTACGCCGCCTTGCGGATGGCCTTGCGTTCGTCGAAGAAGCCGCCGACCACTCCGATCGCGGGCAGCTTGCCGACGAATCTGGCGGCGAGAGTGCCGCGCGGACGCTCCTCGAACACGTCCCCCAGCCCGCCGAACAGCTTGCTGATCCGCCAGACCAGTCTCACGCCCTTGCGCAGTCCTGCCTCCTCCGACTCGTCACCGAGCCCCAGTTGCTTGGCCACATCCTGGCCGGCTGCGGTGGGGTCGTCGTACTTGAGCACCTCGTCCGGTGTGATCGGCCGGTCGGTCAGTACGCGGGCGATGATCGCCGTACGGTCGGCATGGGCCTCGACGCCGTACTCGCGGCAGACTGCGCCGATGACCATGGCCTGTACGGCGGCGCCGAGCGTGTCCTTGATCGGCAGGCGATCGGCGGCCGCACCGCTGATCCGGGGGAGGCCTGCGACGACAGCAGCGAATCCGCCGAGCCGCTCCACCCACCAGTCGCAGCGCTCCGCCAGCGGCAGCGTCGGCCACTCGGCGTGACCCGGCACCTTCATCTTCAGCAGCCGGTCGATCGCCAGGATCAGGCCCTTCTCGGCCAGGTTGGGCTGCTCCTGGGCCGAGTAGTCGGTGAGGACGCTGCGGATGCCGAACGGGTCCTGCGTGCGGAGCGAGTCGAGCACCGAGTCGATGCCGAACTCGACCCTGCTGAGCGCCAGGATGACGGCGGAGTCGGGGATGTCTGGACGGTCTGCCACGCCGCAAGGGTAGGGAGTCGGCGGGTCCAGGACGGTTGCCGGGACGACTTCGGCGTGTCAGTTGCGATTCGAACACGTGTTCGGGATAGTTTGGTCTCCTGAAGGTGCTGGGCGGCCGAGTTTGTCCACAGATTCCCGGTGGCGACGAAAACTGTCCGACGTAACCCGTACCTTCTCTGGCGACAACGAAATCCTTCGGGCGGCTGGGACGGCGGCCCCGATACGTAGATGGGTCAGGTGGCAGTCACATGGCTGGTGCAACGAGTGCGGAACGCGCGGCAACGGATCGTGAGAAGGCGCTGGCGACCGCGCTGACGCAGATCGAGCGGCAGTGTGGCAAGGGCGCGGTGATGCGGCTGGGGGAGCAGGGCAAGGCCCCCATCGAGATCATCCCGACCGGGTCCATTGCGCTCGACATCGCGCTCGGCATCGGCGGTCTGCCGCGCGGCCGGGTGGTGGAGATCTACGGCCCGGAGTCCTCGGGTAAGACGACGGTCGCCCTGCACGCGGTGGCGAACGCCCAGCGGGCCGGCGGTATCGCCGCCTTCATCGACGCCGAGCACGCGCTCGACCCGGAGTACGCGCGGAAGCTGGGCGTCGACACCGACGCGCTGCTGGTCTCGCAGCCCGACTCCGGTGAGCAGGCGCTGGAGATCGCCGACATGCTGGTCCGCTCCGGCGCGATCGACATCGTCGTGATCGACTCGGTGGCCGCGCTGGTGCCGCGGGCCGAGATCGAGGGCGAGATGGGTGACAGCCACGTCGGTCTGCAGGCCCGGCTGATGAGCCAGGCGCTGCGAAAGATGACCGGTGCGGTCAACGGCACCGGGACGACGGCCATCTTCATCAACCAGCTGCGCGAGAAGATCGGCGTCATGTTCGGCTCGCCGGAGACCACGACCGGTGGCCGGGCGCTGAAGTTCTACGCGTCGGTGCGGTTGGACGTGCGCCGGATCGAGTCGCTCAAGGACGGCAGCGACGTGGTCGGCAACCGGACCCGCGTGAAGGTCGTGAAGAACAAGGTCGCCCCGCCGTTCAAGCAGGCCGAGTTCGACATCATCTACGGCCAGGGCATCAGCCGTGAGGGCAGCCTGCTGGACCTCGGCGTCGAGCAGGGCTTCGTCCGCAAGGCCGGCGCCTGGTTCACCTACGAGAGCGACCAGCTCGGCCAGGGCCGGGAGAACGCGCGGAACTTCCTGCGCGACAACCCCGACCTGGCCAACGAGCTGGAGAAGAAGATCAAGGAGAAGATGGGCATCGGCCCGACTCTGGACGCGCCGGCCGACGAGGCCGCCGCCGAGGTCGATGTCGACTTCTGATCGACCCACCGCGGGCGGCAGCGATCCTCGGCACCCCGCCGAAGACGCTGCCCCCGCGGCTCTGTCTCTCCCCCACGCCGACCGCCTGGCCCTGGCCCGCTCACTCCTGGCCCAAGGGCCCGGCGCATCTCCTGACGCCGTCGCGCCCGACCAACGCCGTCGTCAGACCAGCACCTCCACGGATCCACAGTCGGCAGGCGACGCCACACTCGATCCACCGTCGCCTTTGAACCGGCGCCGCCCCATCGGCAGCATCAGGCGACGCCCCCGCAATGACGACCCGTGGTCAGACGACTCCACCTCCGACGACGCGTTCCCGTCGGACCGCGCCAGCAGAAACACGCGGACCTCCGCCGACTCACAGGCAGCAGAGGACGCCGCCGTACCCGACGCCGCGTCAGGTCGTGCGAGCGGACGCAGCACCAACCGCACCACCTCTGACTCAGGGCCTGTCGCGGACGCCAGACTCGACACCGCGTCGTCCCCAACCACACGCCGCGGCGCCGGGCGGGATGCGAATGTCGACGATCCCTGGGCGGAAGACGGCGTGCCGCACGAGATCTCCGGTTCGGGTCGCCGGGTCGGGAGGACTCGGCCGACCTCCGGGACCTCGGATCCTTGGGACGAGCTTGAAGGCGTGCAGTCGACTGGGCCGGGGCGGGCTATTCGCGGTGGCGGAGTTCGGCGAGTTGCTGGGTCTGTGGATCCCTGGGGTGATTCGGCCGACGACGGGGAGTCGACTGGCCGTAGTTCTCGCGGGGTCGACCGAGCTGGGGCGTCTGTGGACCCGTGGGGAGACGATGCGGACGACGAGTCGACTGGGTCGGGTCGTGGCGGGCGTCGTACTGGCGGAGTCCGGAGCGTCGCAGGGTCCGTGGATCCTTGGGGTGATGCGGCCGAGTCGGACGGTGCTGGTCGCCGTACCGGCGTCGGGGGAGATGCGGGTGCTGACGACCGGCGGGCGGCCGCGAAGGCATTTGCGGCTGATGAGGAGTCGATCGCAGGTGCCGCCCGGGGCCGACTGGCGCCGGCGGAGGGCGTCGATCCGTGGGCGGAGCCGGACGGCGTCGCACCTGACCGCGCACAACAAGCGCAGACGCGGGCCGCGGCTGAGGTACGCGCGGAGTTGAAGTCTGGGCGCGCGAATGCGACGTCGGCGGATAACTCGTCTCAGGCTGGGGCCGGTCGTAGGTCGGGGGATAGCGGCCGCCCTGGAAGCGCAGGACGTGCTGCTCAGGCAGAAGACGAGGCTGGGGAGATGCCTCGCAGCGGTCAGGTCGGCGGTCGGTCTGGGGACGGTGCTGGTGTCGGACGTTCTGGGGGTGCTGGGTCCGGGGAGCAGGTGGATGACCGGGCTGGGGAGGTGCCTCGCAGTGGTCGATCCGGAAGTCGGTCCGGGGACGGGCGTGGTGCCGGGCGATCTCGGGGTGCTGGGCCCGGGGAGCAGGTGGATGACCGGGCTGGGGAGGTGCCTCGCAGTGGTCGGTCCGGAAGTCGGTCTGGAGACGCGCCTGGTGCCGGGCGGCCTGGGAGTGCCGGGGAGCGGCGTGGGGTTCGGAAGCGGGAGTTTGGGGGGTCTCGGCGAAAGCGGGGTACGGCGGAGGGGCCTGCGGATCCGGGGATGGATGGGGAGTCGGATCCATATTCGGTGGCTCGGACGATTTTGCTGGACAAGCTGACGGGGCAGCCGCGTACGCGGGCTGAGTTGGCTGGATTGCTTGCTGAGCGGGAGATTCCGGACGAGGTGGCCGACGAGGTGCTCGATCGGTTCACCGACGTCGGGTTGATCGATGACGCGGCCTTTGCGAATGCCTGGGTTGAGTCTCGGCATCGGGGGCGTGGGCTGGGGAAGCGGGCGCTGGCACAGGAGCTTCGCCGGCGGGGTGTGGATGATCAGTTGGCGCGTGATGCGCTCGATGAGCTGGATCCGGAGCAGGAGGAGGAGACGGCTCGCGCGCTGGTACGGCGGAAGCTCAGGTCCATGCGCTCGTTGGATCGGCAGGTGGCCATGCGCCGGCTCCTTGGCATGCTTGCCCGCAAGGGATATCCGGGTGGCCTGGCGATGACGATCGTGAAAGACGAGCTCTCCGCATCCCACGAAGAGCTACCCCTCCTCGACTCCTCCGGCATCGAGCCCGACTGACAGGCAACCGTCGTCGCCCCACGTAGGTCTTGCCGCAGCCCTGCTAGAAGCTCGGGCTGCCGACGCTGTCCGGAGTTCCCGCCAGGTGAGGGGCGCGTGGTTGTTGGTCGACGGGCGGTTCGGGGGCTGGGTAGGTTGGGTTGCATGGCTGGCTTCGAGGACGTGGAGCGGTTGGTGGCGGGGTTGCCGGAGACTGCGGAGACGACTCGGCGTGGGAGTCGGACGTGGACAGTTGGCGGGAAGGCGTACGCGTGGGAGCGGCCGTTCAGTAAGGCGGATTTGCGGCGGTTCGGGGATGAGACTCCGCCCCAGGGGCCGATTCTGGCGGTTCGGGTGGAGGACCTGGCTGAGAAGGAAGCGGTGCTCTCGGCGCGGGCGGGGGACGGGTTCTTCACGATTCCGCACTTCGACAACTACGCGGCTGTGTTGATCGAGCTCGACAAGGTTTCTGAGCCCGTGCTTCAGGATGCGCTGCTTGATGGGTGGCTGGTGTTCGCGCCGCCGCAACTCGCGAAGGCACACCTCGACGGGCAGTAGACCCGTCAGACACCACCGACAGCTGGCTCGGCCGTGACGGGCAGTGCCCTGCCGCCGGGCGGTGCCGCGAGCAAGCCGGGCGGTGGGCTGCGACGGCACCGCGGGTCGCGAGCTGGTATCGAGGCGCGCCTTGATGGGCGGTCCGGTCAGGGTTTGCGGGGGTGCTCGGTGGGGGCGGTGCGACGGAGCGGTGGCGTGCTGGGGGTTAGGTGGTGGCGGTTAGGAGGCGGTGGGCGAAGGTTCGGTAGGCGGGGGTGAAGGGGGAGGTTGGGGGGAGGTGGAAGTCGGCGTTGAGGAAGGCCAGGGGGAGTAGGAGCCATTGCCAGGTATCCAGGGCGATGGTGACTGAGGTGTGGTCGGCGTCTAGCGGGTGGATTTCGGCGTCTTGGTATTTGAGGGCGTCGAGGACGGGGGCGATGGGGGCGTCGATGGTGAGGGTGAGTTTCTGCTTGGACTTGTTGAGGGCCTGGCGGAGGTAGGCGGTGGCGGAGTCTGCCGGGAGTGGGCGTGGGGTGTAGGGGGTGTTGGTACGGCGTTCGTCGGTGATGCGGTCGAGGCGGAACACTCGCCAGTCGTCGCGGTCGAGGTCGTAGGCGAGCAGGTACCAGCGGAGCATGTAGTGGATTTGGCGGTAGGGCTCGACTCGGCGGATCGCGTGTTCGCCGCGGGCGTTGATGTAGGAGAACGAGATCGTCTCTACGGCAGCGATTGCTTCGGCGATGGTGCCGAGTTGGTCTGCGGTGACGGTTGGCGCCGGTTGGGGAGTGGTTTCCAGGCTGGAGCGGACGGAGACTACTTGGCCGCGGAGGCGGGCGGGGAGGAACTGGTCGACCTTGCCGTAGGCACGCAACGCTGCGTCGTCGATGCCCCGCTCACCTGATGAGGAACCGGCGGGGGAAGGACGGGCAGGTGTGGTGGGACCGGCGGGGGACGGGCCGGTGGGGGACGGCGCGGCGGGTGAGGGGGTCGTCGGGGACGGCGTGGTTGAGGCTAGGGCGGCTAGGGCTAGGAGGGTGGCTACGGCTTCGTCGTCGTCGAGGACCAGGGGTGGCATGGTGCGGCCGGCGGATAGGCGGTAGTAGCCGCCGGGGCCGGGTTGGGTTTCGACGGGGTAGCCGTAGCTGCGGAGGCGGTCCACGTCGCGGCGCAGGGTGCGCGGGCTGACGGACAGGCGCCGGGTCAGCTCGTCTCCGGTGAACGATCGGCCGGTCTGCAAGGTGGACAGGAGCGCCAGCACGCGGGCGGTCACGTCTGCCATGTCGACCATGATGGCACTAATTGCGGCCAGGATCCGGCCACATCTGCGCATAGCGTCGTACGCATGGCTGACCGAAGCATCACCATTCGCCAGGCCCGGACCAACAACCTCGACGGGCTCGACCTCGTCGTACCGCGGAACCAGTTGGTCGTGTTCGTCGGCAGATCCGGCTCGGGGAAGTCGTCGCTGGTGTTCGACACGATCGCCGCGGAGGCGGGGGTCGAGTTGAACGAGACGTTCCCGCCGTTCGCGCGTAACCGGTTGCCGAAGTGGACCCGCCCGGAGGTCGAGCACATCGACGGCCTGACCCCGGTGATCGTGATCGACCAGCGGCGGATCGGCGGCAACGCGCGGTCGACGGTCGGCACGATCACCGACGCGTGGACGTACCTGCGGCTGTTGTTCTCCCGGCTGAGCGAGCCGCACGTCGGTGAGTCGAACCGGTTCTCGTTCAACGACCCCACCGGGATGTGCCCGACCTGCCACGGTCTCGGCGAGGTCGTGGTCAGCGCGGTCGATCGCTTCCTGGACCTCGACAAGTCACTCGCCGGCGGCGCGATCCGGCTGCCCGGCTTCGGCAACGGCGGCTACTGGTACAGCCAGTACGCCGACATCGGCACGTTCCACGTGGACACACCACTGCGCGACTGGACCGCTTCGGAACGCGAAGCACTGCTGTACGGCGGCCAGGCCGCAGCCGACCTCGGACACAAGCCACCCAAGGACTACGAGGGGGTGGTCGAGCGCTTCGAACGCATCTACCTGCGCACCTCCGACAACCTGTCCGAACGCAAGCAGGACACGATTCGCAAGTTCACGAAGTCCGGGACCTGCCCGGAGTGCGCGGGCGATCGCCTCAACGAGGCCGCGCGCACGGCGACAGTCGACGGCCACTCCATCGGCCGGCTCGCCCACCTGGAGATCACCGAACTGCTGGACGTCGTACGGAAGATCGACACAAGCAGCGTCCGGCCGGTGGTGGCTGCGTTGACGGCGCGGTTGGAGGCGATGGTGACGATCGGCCTCGGGTACCTGGCTCTGTCGCGGGCGACGACCACGCTGTCCGGTGGCGAGTCGCAGCGGATCAAGACGGTCAAGCACCTCGGGTCGAGCCTGACGGAGATGACGTACGTCGTGGACGAGCCGACCGTCGGCCTGCACCCGACCGACGTCGACTCGATGATCAAGTTGCTCGAGCAACTGCGCGACAGCGGGAACAGCGTGCTCGTGGTCGAGCACGACCCGGCAGTCATGCGCCACGCGGACCAAGTCGTCGAGGTCGGGCCGGGGGCGGGAGCCGGAGGTGGGCGGCTCGTGTTCCAGGGAACGTTCGCCGAGCTCGGTGATGCCGGTACGCCGACCGGGAAAGCGCTGGCCCGGACGCGACCAGAGAAGGCCCAACCGCGCCGGGCGGACGGAACTCTGACCGTGACGGATGCCAAGCGCAACAACCTGCAGAGGGTCACCGTCGGCTTCCCGACCGGGGTGATGACAGTGCTGACCGGCGTTGCGGGCTCGGGGAAGTCGAGCCTCGCGCAGGAACTGGTCGAGCAGCACCAGGCGATCGTGATCGACCAGAAGCCGGTCAGCACCAACCGCCGCTCGACGCCGATCACCTACACCGGTATCGCACCGGCGATCCGGAAGCTGTTCGCCCGCCACAACAACGTGCCGGCCGCGTTGTTCAGCGCCAACTCGGACGGTGCGTGTCCGGAATGCAAGGGACTCGGCGTGATCTACACCGACCTCGCGTTCATGGACGGGCAGGAGGTGGTGTGCGAGACGTGCCAGGGGCGGCGGTTCACTCCGGAGGTGCTGGCGTACACGGTGAACGGGCGCTCGATCGCGGACGTCGACGAGCTGACAATCGACGAGGCGATCACGGAGTTGCCGGATGCGCGGATCTCGCGGGCGTTGCGGCAGCTCGCCGCCGTCGGGCTCGGGTACCTGCGGTTGGGGCAATCGCTCAGCACGTTGTCGGGTGGCGAGTGTCAGCGCGTGAAGATCGCCAAGGAACTACGGCAGGCCGAGCAACCCACGACGTACGTGCTCGACGAGCCCACGACCGGGCTGCACCTGGATGACATCGACACGCTGCTGGAGGTGCTCGACAGCCTGGTCGAGCACGGGCACACGGTGGTCGTCGTCGAGCACAACCTGGACGTGATTCGGCAGGCCGACTGGTTGATCGACCTCGGTCCGGGGCCTGGCCGGCACGGCGGCACGGTCCTGTTCGAAGGGCGGCCCGCCGACTACGTCGACCGCCCGACACCGACCAGTCTGGCGCTGGCCGAGCGGCCGCCGTACGGCGAGGGGCGTTGACGGGTCGGGTGTGACGGTGTGTTATCCGAAGTAGGACCCGTGTTTGGGCTGGTCCGTAAGCTGGGATTTTCGGTCGATCCGCCCCTGACACCGCGGAGGGTGCAATGAACGATTTCCAGGAACAGGCGAAGAACTGGCTCCGGAACGTCGTCAAGCAGAACCCGGACAAGATCAAGGCCGGTGTGGAGAAGGCCGGTGACTTGCTCGACAAGCAGACCGGCGGGAAGTACGCGGACAAGGTCGACACCGTCCAGCAGAAGGTCGGCGGGTACGTCGACTCCCAGTCGGGCGACACCCCCGCGAGCCAGCCCGCCGAGTCGGCCCCCGACGACGGCGCGCCGGAGGCCGCAAGCCAGGCGGGCACATCAGGCCAGGCAGGGGAGGCCGGTACGGCGACTGAGAGTGAGGCGACCGGTGGTGTGCCTTCGCCCGGTGGCGGTGGTGACCCCGGAGTCGTCGGTGGTGAGGCGCCGGACCCGGCGACCGAGCCTGCGAGCTCGGCCGGATCCCGCCCGGAGGGCTCCCAGACCGGCAGCACGGTGACCGGCGAGTCCGAGGAAGGCCTCCCGGGCCCACGCCCGTAGTCCGAGGACTCGAAGGCCTCCCGGGCACACGCCCCGTAGTAGGAAGACCGCCTCCCGAGAACACGCGCGCGGTCCGGCCGAATCACGAGCGAGCCGAGCTGCGCGACGTACTTGAGCGGTTCGGTTCTGGAGTGGACCAGTGGGGGTGGTGGTCTGCTGGTGCGACCGGGTCGCAGGGTGACGCTGGACGTTGGTTCCGGTGCTTGCGGTGACGGGTCGGGTGGGCTGGGAGTGTCCGTCTTGACCGGGTGATGGGGCACGCCTAGCCTCGGAATCAGTAAGGGATCACTCCACCTGACGGTGGCGGGTATAAGCACCGGCAGGGCGGTTGACCACCGGCCGACCGGCCGGAGAGAAACACGACACCACGCTCGACCGAGCTGAAGACTGACGACGGCGACTCGCAGCGCCGTCGGATAGACGGCACCGCGGCAAGCACCGAACCTGGGTGACGCACACCCACCGGCCGCCCGGCGGTACCGGCGTCACGGAACGGACAGGCGCACCGCCGTAGGCCGGTGGTGCGGTCAGCCGTACCGTCAGTCGCCGTACACGTGGCGAATCCCTTCGACCGAGGCCACAGTCCCGCCTGGTGCGTGACTCGAACGAGGGGAGACGCCGATGACGGCTACGTCGATCGGGCTGTCTCTGATCGGACTGCTGATCGCCGGCCTGCTGGCCTGGATCGGCCTCACCCTCTCCCGCCGCAAGGCCGCCGACGGGTCGGCCGCCGCCGAGCTCGAGGCCGCGAACATCACCGGCGCCGCGAAGTCCGCGGCCGAGTCGGTGCGCCGCCAGGCCGAGGAGGAGGCCGCCGTCCTGCGGGTCCGGGCCGAGGCCGCGGAGCAGCGCGCCGAGGAGATCCGCCGGGCCGCGGAAGACCGGGCGTCCGAGGTACGGCGCGAGGTCGAGCAGCGGGCGTCCGACGTACGGCGGGAAGCCGAGTCGGAGGCGCAGTCGATCCGGGACGACCTGCGCGAGCAGCGGCTGGAGATGGAACGCCGTGAGCACCGGCTGACCGAGCGTGAGGAACGCCTGGACGAGCAGCACCGCTCGATCGAGGAACGTCAGACCGAGCTGACCGCGCAACTGGCCGAGCTGGACCGCCGCAAGGCCGAGATCCGGGACCTGGAGGACGAGCGCCGCCGGATCCTGGAAGGGGTCGCGAACCTCACCACCGAGCAGGCGCGGACCGAGCTGATCGCGTCGATCGAGGCGGAGGCGAAGCGGCACGCGCACACGATCGTGCGCGACATCGAGCGGCAGGCGCTGGACGAGGGCGAGGTCAAGGCCCGCAAGATCATCACCGGCGCGGTGCAGCGGCTGGCGTCGGAGCAGACCAGCGAGTCCGTCGTCTCCGTGGTGCACCTGCCGAGTGACGACATGAAGGGCCGGATCATCGGCCGCGAGGGCCGCAACATCCGGTCGTTCGAGCAGACGACCGGCGTGAACCTGATCATCGACGACACCCCCGAGGCGGTGCTGCTGTCCTGCTTCGACCCGGTACGGCGGGAGACCGCGCGGCTGACCCTGGACTCGCTGGTGCTCGACGGCCGGATCCACCCGAGCCGGATCGAGGAGATCTACGAACGCAGCAAGGGCGAGGTTGCCGAGCTGTGCGAGCGGGCCGCCGAGGACGCGATGGCGGAGGTCGGGATCACCGACCTGCACCCGGAGCTGGCCCGGACCATGGGTCTGCTGCGCTACCGGACGTCGTACGGGCAGAACGTGCTCAAGCACCTGGTCGAGTCCGCGCACATCGCCGGCATGATGGCGGCCGAGCTCGGGCTGGACCCGAAGCTGTGCAAGCGGGGCGCGTTCCTGCATGACATCGGCAAGGCGCTGACGCACGAGTCCGAGGGCAGCCACGCGATCGTGGGCGCCGAGCTGGCCCGCAAGTGGGGCGAGAACGACGACGTTGTGCACTGCATCGAGGCGCACCACAACGAGGTCGAGGTGCGGACCGTCGAGGCCGTGCTGACCCAGGCGGCGGACGCGGTCAGCGGTGGCCGGCCGGGTGCGCGGCGGGAGTCGCTGGAGGCGTACGTGCAGCGGCTCGAGCGGCTGGAGGAGATCGCGATGCACCACGACGGTGTGGAGAAGGTGTTCGCGATGCAGGCCGGCCGAGAGATCCGCGTGATGGTGCTGCCGGACGCGGTCGACGACATCGGCGCACAGGTGATGGCACGCGACATCGCGAAGCAGGTCGAGGAGGAGCTGACCTACCCCGGCCAGATCCGCGTCACCGTCGTCCGCGAGTCCCGCGCCACCGAGGTCGCGAAGTAGCTCAGTCCGCGTACTTGAGACGCCACTCGGGCGGATCGAACGGGGCGCCGTAGATCCGGGTCTCGCGCGCGATCCGCCCGTCCCGGAACTCGACGACGTTCGCGACGTAGTAGATGTCGCCGCTGTAGTCCGAGCGCCCGAGCACCACGAAGTGGTCGCCTTCGCCGGTGATGCGCAGGATCGTGATCGACGGCGGGCTCGGGTACTCCTGCTGCATCGCCCGCATCTTGTCCCGGCCGACGATCCGCTCGCCGGACTGCGGCATCTCCAGCACGTAGTCCTCAGTTCGCATTTCGTGCTCGGCCTCGGCGGACAGCGTCAACTCACCCTCCGCCGCCCACAGCCGCTCCAGCAACTCGCGATTGTCCATGGCTTCACCGTCCCCGCGACTCTTCAGGCAGTCTTAAATGCGGGTGCGACCGGTGACAAGCCGCCGTACGGTCGGACGATGGACATCAGGCCCGCAACCCAAGCCGACGTCGACGGACTCATTGCTCCGGCCGAGCCGGCCGCGCAGCACCACCTGCGCGAACGCTGGGCGACGCAGCAGCGCGGTGACGGCCTGTTCCTGCTCGCACACCAGGACGGCGAGGTCGTCGGCCACACGATGCTGTTCCGGGCATCGAAGTACGACGAGGTCCGGGAGGCTCACGACGTCGCCGAGATCAACGCCCTGCACGCCTACGTCCAAGGCCAGGGCATCGGTACGGCGATCATCCGCGCGGCCGAGGCGATCGCCGCCGACGAGTGGTCCCGCGCGGCGATCGGCCTGGCCGTCGGCGCCGACAACCCAGGCGCCCGCAGGCTGTACGAACGCCTCGGCTACCGGCTCTGGGAAGGCGACCCGGTGATCGACCGCTGGACCGAAAAAGATGCCGACGGCAACGTCGTACGGGCGCACGCGGACCCCTGCGACTACTTGTTGAAGCCCTTCTGATCCTCACGCAGGTGCGCGGGCGTGACGTCGATCGGCCGGGTGGCGACCTGCTCCGGCGGGTCGGTGTTGTACTGCTTCTCGACCTCCGGGTCGATCACGGTGAAATCGTCGCGCTTGTGCGGGTTGGCGAGCCGGTACGAGACCCAGATGCCGGCCACACCGGCGAGCATGATGATGATCCCCAGGGCGGTGAGGTTCAGAGTGTCGGACGTGTCACGAACGGCGAACGCGATGATCGCACCGAGCGCGATCAAAGCGATTCCGGCTCCGATCCTCATGACCGACTCCTTCCTGAACTCCGAGGGTTGTCACTTGCAGTAACGGACATCACTCCCGGTACCCAAAGGGTGTCCTGACATGCGCGCCGGTCAGCGGAAGGCGGCCTGGCCGGTCAGGGCCTGGCCGATGACGAGTTGGTGGACCTCGGAGGTGCCCTCGTAGGTGAGGACGGACTCGAGGTTGTTGGCGTGTCGCATGATCGGGTACTCGCCGCTGATGCCGTTCGCGGCCAGGATCGTGCGGCACTCGCGGGCGATCGCGATCGCCTCGCGGACGTTGTTGAGCTTGCCGACGCTGACCTGCTCGGGGCGCAGCGTGCCCTTCTCCTTGAGCCGGCCGAGGTGGACGGCGAGCAGAATGCCCTTGTTCAGCTCGACAGCCATGTCGGCGAGCTTCGCCTGGGTCAGCTGGTAGCCGGACAGCGGCTTGTCGAAGACCGTCCGCTCACCGGCGTAGGCCAGGGCGGTCTCGAGGCAGTCGCGGGCGGCGCCCATCGCGCCGAAGATGATGCCGAAGCGGGCCTCGTTCAGGCAGCCGAGCGGTCCGGACAGACCACGGGCCTCGGGCAACAGTGCGGACGCCGGCAGCCGTACGTCCTCCAGAACCAGCTCGGACGTGACCGACGCGCGCAGCGACAGCTTCCCGGTGATCTCCGGCGCCGAGAAACCGGCCGTCGAGGTCGGTACGACGAAGCCGCGGACGCCGTCGTCCGTCCGGGCCCAGACCACGGCGACGTCGGCGACCGAACCGTTCGTGATCCACATCTTCGAGCCGTTCAGCACCCAGTCGTCGCCGTCGCGGCGGGCGTTGGTGCGCATGCCGGCCGGGTTCGAGCCGAAGTCGGGCTCGGTCAGGCCGAAGCAGCCGATCGCCTCACCGGCCGACATCCGCGGCAGCCACTCGTTCTTCTGCTCCTCGCTGCCGTACTTCCAGATCGCGTACATGGCCAGCGAACCCTGCACCGACACCAGCGAACGCATCCCCGAGTCGGCCGCCTCGATCTCCAGGCAGGCCAGGCCGTAGGCAACCGGACCGACACCGGCACACCCGTAGCCGGTCAGGTGCATCCCGAGGAACCCGAGTGCCCCCAGCTCCTTGGCCAGCTCCCGCGCCGGAATGCTTGCCGACTCGAACCACTCCGGCAACGACGGCCGCAACCGCTCATCCGCAAACCGACGAGCCGTAGCCCGGACGTCAACCTCCTCCGAGGTCAACAACGAGTCCACATCCACCAGATCCAGCGAAGCCGTCATAAAGCTCACGCTAGCCGGTAGAAGGTGATCAGGAAGCGGCGCAGCTCACTTCCGGTACCAGGGCCACCACCAGTGGCGTTTGCGGGGATGGCGGACGACGATCGTGCCGTGTCTGGCCTGGCCGGTGACGCGGAGGCGGACGCCGCCGGCTCGGGGTGTGGTGGCCTTGTTGCGGGCGGTGCCGTGGACCATGTCGACGGCGTCCATGTCGATGCTCCAGCCCTCCGGCACGATCATCACGACCGAGCTGTGCACGGCCTGGGCGTCGACGTGGATCTCCGGCCACCGGATCACCGCGTCGGTGAAGTCGAGCCGGACCGCGGAGTGCTCGGCGACCGCGTGCACCGTCTGCGGGACCGTCCACGGCCCTTCCCGCCGCTGGGCGCTGTGCTTGGCCCGGATGGTCAGCTCGACCGCGTTGCTGCCGTGCGCGACCGGCACCAGATCTGCGGTCGCGTTGCGCAGCTCGAGCTGCGTCTTGGCCGAGTAGATCTGGGTCAGCCGCTCGTCCAGCTCCTCGAAGTCCAGCCGCCCGTCGCTGTGTGCTTCCTGGACCAGGGCGGCGGCGCGCTCGCGGTCGTGGTCAGAGGCCCGATGCCCGGGCGGCGGCTGCTCCAGACTCATGCCCCAAAGGTAGCGCCGCTACCGGTCCGCTCCAGGAACCGGTCGAACACTGCTGACCAGGTCGCTTCCAGTTCAGCCTCGTAGAGCTCCGCCTCCGCGACCACAGTCGCCGGATCGAATCCCAACGACAGCAGTCGCTCCGGGGTCCAGCGCCGTACTCGATCTGTTGTGACCTCGGGATGGAACTGCACGCCCCAGCTCCGGCCGATGCGCAGCATCTGGATGGGACAGCGCTCGCTCGACATCAACAGCACGGCATCAGCGGGCAGCCGGGTGATCTGGTCCTGGTGACTCTCCACTGCCCGCACAACCGCAGGCAGACCGGCGAGCAGCGGGTCGTCCGCGGCCGCGGGCAGCAGGCGCAGCTCGGTCACACCTTTCTCGGGCAGACCGTGCTTGCCGAGCACCTCACCGCCGAACGTATGCGCCAGCAGCTGAGCGCCCAAGCAGATCCCCAGCACCGGCACGCGGTCGTGCGCCGCCCGCAGCAGCTCGCGCTCGGCCTTCAGCCACGGCGAGGCGTCGTCCGCGTCCGGCAGCATTCCGCCACCCAGCAGGATCAGCGCGGCGTGCCCGCTGATGTCGGACGGGATCGGCTCACCGTCCCACGCGCGTACGACGACCGCGGCGAAGCCCCGCGCCTCGAGCCAGCCGAGCAGGCGGCCCGGTCCGCTGTCGGGATCGTTCTCGATGATCAGCACAGCTGCAGACACAGTCGCCAACCGTAGACCACCGGGGCACACCGCGAGCCGCCGTACCGGCGATACTGAGCAGGGCTCAGCTGGGGGTGTGCGGCACTGTGCCGGCAGTGGATCGGCTGGTGGGCCTGCAACAGGTCACTCCGGCTGCGCTGCTCATTGTGGAGTTCAAGCCCGGAGACACCGGTGCCGAGGCCCGGCTCACGGCGAACGATCCGGTGCTCCTCACCATCAGCGATGTCAGCCATCCGGAGTTCGACGCACTGGTGCTGACCACCACGCTGGGCGGTGCAGCGTCTGCACAACTGCCGGCCGGGTTCTACAACGTGTCAGCTGTCGTGATCGACGACTGCGAGGACGTTCTGCTCGGGTACGGCGTTCAGGACAACCTGAGACTGGTCAGTGGCGACGACCTGATCCTGTCTTTGGCCATCCACACCGACGGCGTGGCCGATGTGCCGCGGCGCTGGCGTCCGGTCCGCAGCCGGTGCTCATGGGACCGGACGGTGACGTCGTACCGATCCTGGACCTGGTGCTGATCGGGCGGGCGCCGGACTGCGACCTGATCCTGGACCACCCGGAGGTGAGCCGGCACCACGCGGAGCTGCTCCGGATGGACGAGCTGAGCTACGAGCTCCGCGACCTCGGCTCGACCAACGGCACCTCTGTGAACGGCGCCCGCGTCCACAGCCGACTCGTCGGGGACGGCGACCAGCTCCGCCTCGGAAGCTTGCCCCTCAACCTCTACCTGGCCTGACGCGACCTAGCCCGCGGACCTGGGACAATGGCGCCGTGAATGCGCGAACCGTCGTCATCCTCGGCTCGACCGGCTCTGTCGGCACCCAGGCGCTGGAGCTGATCGGCCGGAACCGCGACCGGTTCCGGGTGCTCGCGCTCTCGGCCGGCGGGGACAATGTCGGCCTGCTGGCCGCGCAGGCGCTCGAGTTCGGCGTCGAAGTGGTCGGTGTGGCGAAGGCCACGGTGGCTCAGGACCTGCAGCTCGCGTTCTACGCCGAGGCGCAGCGCAAGGGGTACACGCAGGGCGAGTTCCGGATCCCGAAGATCGTCACCGGCCCGGACGCCTCCAGCGAGCTCGCCGCGATGCCGTGTGACGTGGTTCTCAACGGCATCAACGGCTCGCTCGGCCTGCAGCCCACGCTGGCCGCCCTCGACGCCGGCAACACGCTCGCCTTGGCGAACAAGGAGTCCCTCGTCATCGGCGGTCCGCTGGTCACCCGCCGGGTGAAGCCGGGCCAGATCGTCCCGGTGGACTCCGAGCACAGCGCGATCGCGCAATGCCTGCGCGGTGGCTCGGCCGACGAGGTGCACAAGCTGCTGCTGACCGCCAGCGGCGGGCCGTTCCTGGGCCGGGCGCGCAGCGAGCTCGCGGACGTGACGGTCGAGCAGGCCCTGGCGCACCCGAACTTCGCGATGGGCCCGGTCGTCACGATCAACTCCGCCAACCTGGTCAACAAGGGGCTGGAGCTGATCGAGGCGCACCTGCTGTTCGGGATCCCGATGGACCGGATCGACGTCGTCGTACACCCGCAGCAGGCGATCCACTCGATGGTCGAGTTCACCGACGGGTCCACGATCGCGCAGGTCGGCGTACCGACGATGACGGTGCCGATCGCGCTCGGCCTCGGCTGGCCCGACCGGATACCGGACGCGTCGCCGCCGTGGAACTGGGCCGAGGCGAGCACCTGGCAGTTCCTCCCGCTCGATGACAAGGCGTTCCCGGCGGTCCGGCTGGCCCGCGAGGCCGGGACCCGCGGCGGGACCGCGCCGGCCGTCTTCAACGCCGCCAACGAGGTCTGCGTGCAGGCGTTCCGGGACGGGCGGCTGCCGTTCCTGGCGATCGTCGACACGGTGGCACGGGTGGTGACCGAACACGACGTACCCTCGTATGAGGAACTGTCCATCGACGACGTGCTCGCCGCTGACACATGGGCGCGTGCGCGGGCTCGCGAGTTGACCGGCGCGTCGACCGACCACAGCCAGGAGATCACGAACGCATGACCGCGCTTCTCACCGTAATCGGCATCGTGCTCTTCGTAGCCGGCATCCTGATCTCGGTCGGGCTGCACGAGCTGGGCCACATGGTGCCCGCGAAGGCGTTCGGGATGAAGGTGACCCAGTTCTTCGTCGGCTTCGGCCGGACGCTGTGGTCGACCAAGCGCGGCGAGACCGAGTACGGCATCAAGGCTATCCCGGCCGGTGGGTTCGTCCGGATCATCGGGATGATGCCGCCGGCCAAGGGCGAGGACCCGACCAAGGTCCGCAAGGCCAACACCGGCCCGATCCAGTCCATGGTCGAGAACGCCCGAACCGCGGAGTACGAGACCATCTCGCCCGAGGACAACGGCCGGCTCTTCTACCAGAAGGTGTGGTGGAAGAAGCTGATCGTGATGGCGTCCGGTCCGCTGGTCAACGTGGTGATCGCGTTCGTGCTGTTCGGCGGCCTGTTCATGCTGTACGGCGCCAACGTCGCGCAGACCACCGTCGCCACGGTCACCGACTGCGTCATCCCGGCGTCGCAGGCCACCGCGGACCGCAAGTGCGAGGCCGGCGACCAGGTCTCGCCGGCCAAGACCGCGGGCTTCCAGGTCGGCGACAGGATCGTCTCCTTCAACGGCACCCAGATCACCAGCTGGGACCAGCTCACCCCGCTGATCCGGGCGAACACCGACAAGGCCGCCACGATCGTTGTCGAGCGCAACGGTGCGCAGCAGACCCTGCAGACCACCACGATCATCAACCAGGTCCGCGACGAGGCAGGGTCGGACAAGATCGTCTCGGTCGGCTTCCTCGGCGTCTCGCCGGAGATGAAGGTCGAGCGCCAGGACTTCGGGTTCGTGGTCAACAAGATGGGCGAGCTGACCGTCGCCACCGTGCAGGCGATCGGCAACTTCCCGGAGAAGCTGGTCGGCGTGGCCAAGTCGATCGTCGGCGGCGACCGCGACGAGGACAGCCCGATGAGCGTGGTCGGCGCCAGCCGGGTGGCCGGCGAGATCGCCTCCAACCAGTCGCTCACCGGCGGCGAGCGGATCGCGTTCCTGATCTCGCTGCTCGCCTCGCTGAACCTGTTCCTTGCCCTGTTCAACTTCATCCCGCTGCTCCCGCTGGACGGCGGCCACATGGCCGGCGCGATCTGGGAAGGCATCCGGCGCGGCTTCGCGCGGCTGCTCGGCCGGCCCGACCCCGGGTACGTCGACGTCGCCAAGCTGCTCCCGATCGCGTACGTCGCGGCCAGTGCCATCGTGGTGATGGGCGTCCTGCTCGTCATCGCCGACATCGTCAACCCGATCCGGCTGTTCAACGGATAACGCTCCACCTCAACGGACAAGGACTCATGAGCATCAACCTGGGCATGCCCGCGCTGCCGCCGCCGACCCTCGCCCCGCGCCGCAAGACCCGCCAGATCAAGGTGGGCAAGGTGCTGGTCGGCGGTGACGCCCCGATCTCCGTGCAGTCGATGACGACGACGCTGACCTCGGACGTCAACACCACCCTGCAGCAGATCGCCGAGCTGACCGCGGCCGGCTGCGACATCGTCCGGGTCGCGTGCCCGTCGCAGGACGACGCGGACGCGCTGCCGGAGATCGCGCAGCACTCGCAGATCCCGGTGATCGCCGACATCCACTTCCAGCCGAAGTACGTGTTCGCCGCGATCGAGGCGGGCTGTGCGGCGGTCCGGGTGAACCCGGGCAACATCCGCAAGTTCGACGACCAGGTGAAGGAGATCGCGGCCGCGGCCAAGGACCACGGCACCTCGATCCGGATCGGCGTGAACGCCGGCTCGCTGGACCCGCGGCTGCTGCAGAAGTACGGCAAGGCGACCCCGGAGGCGTTGGTCGAGTCGGCCGTCTGGGAGGCGTCGCTGTTCGAGGAGCACGACTTCCACGACTTCAAGATCTCGGTCAAGCACAACGACCCGGTCGTGATGGTCCGCGCGTACGAGTTGCTGGCCGACGCCGGCGACTGGCCGCTGCACCTCGGCGTGACCGAGGCCGGCCCGGCGTTCCAGGGCACGATCAAGTCGTCGGTGGCGTTCGGCGCGCTGCTGGCCAAGGGCATCGGCGACACCATCCGGGTCTCGCTGTCCGCGCCGCCGGTCGAGGAGGTCAAGGTCGGCCTGCAGATCCTGCAGTCGCTGAACCTGCGTGAGCGCAAGCTCGAGATCGTCTCCTGCCCGTCCTGCGGCCGCGCCCAGGTGGACGTCTACACCCTGGCCGAGCAGGTCACCGCCGGCCTGGAGGGCATGGAGGTCCCGCTCCGGGTCGCCGTCATGGGCTGCGTCGTGAACGGCCCCGGCGAGGCCCGCGAGGCCGACCTCGGCGTCGCCTCCGGCAACGGCAAGGGCCAGATCTTCGTCAAGGGCGAGGTCATCAAGACCGTCCCGGAATCCGCCATCGTCGAAACCCTCATCGAGGAAGCCCTCCGCATCGCCGAGCACATGGGCGACACCACCCCCGGCGAACCCACCGTCACCGTCAGTTGACCGCGACGTCCCAGAAGGTGCCATACCCTGCCGGGGTGCGGCACCTTCTGGCGTATGAAGCTGGTGCTTCGTTTGCCGGGATCAATGCATCAAATCGTCAGCCATTTTGGTGTAGCATTGGGTGCATGACACGTATCTCGGTAGACGTCAACGACGAGTGGCTCGACGCGGCCCGGGCCGAGTTGGGTACGGATAGCAAGGTGGAGACGATCAACGCCGCCTTGCACGAGTTCGCCCGGCGCAAGCGGGCGAAAGATCTCATCGCGACGCTCGACGAGGTCGAGTTGGATGTCAGTGCCTCGGCCGACGCCTGGAGATATGGGGGCGGTCGTGATCTGAGCAGGCTGGAGGAAGACGCCAGGGAGGCCCGCACCGCATGATGGCTGGCGCTGCTTATCTGGTGGACACCTCGGTCGTCGTGCTGCGCGGTCGGTACGCGTTGGTCAAGGAGCGCTTCGACACACTGCTCGTCGAAGGTCGCCTGGTGCTCTGCCAAATGGCGCTGCTGGAGTGCCTGAACAACGCTCCGGATCCGCGGTCCTACGAGCGAATGTGGGGGGACCTTCAGGGCCAGCGGTGGGTCGATGTCACCACAGCGTCCATGGACAAGGCCCTGGAGGTGCACCGCGCTCTGGCGAAGAAGAGCCAGCACCGGGGGTTCAAGCTGCCTGACCTGATCATTGCTGCGACCGCAGAGTTGGCTGGCCTGACTGTCTTGCACTACGACGAGGATTATGAGCGGATTGCCAAGGTCACTGGGCAGCCGGTGGAGTGGGTTGTGCCGAAGGGATCGCTCTGAGGGTGGTTGAGTACCTGGTGGTCGGGGCGGTTGCAGGTGAGCTTCGGTATGTGCCGCAGGGGATTCCTCGGGTGGTTACCGGGGTTGGGAAGACTGCGGCGGCGGTGGCTACTGCGAGGGCTTTGGGGGAGCGGGACACTCTTGAGCTGGTGGTGCTGAATGTGGGGACCACGGGGGCGTTGCGGGATGGGATGGCGGGGTTGTACCTGCCGTCGCGGGTGATCAATCACGACGTCAACGCGGAGGCGGTGCGGGCGCTGGGGCTCGACCCGCAGGAGGTGCTGGAGGTCGAGGGCGGGGACGGGACCGTGCTCGCCTCGGGCGATGTGTTCGTGACCGATCCGGTCGTCCGGGCCCGGCTCGCGGAGCGGGCGCAGTTGGTGGACATGGAGGCGTACGGCGTCGTCTACGCCTGCCGCGAGTACGGCGTACCCGTCCGTGTCGTGAAGCACGTCTCCGACTCGGCCGACGAGTCCGCCCTCGACTGGCCCGCGCTGGTCGACGCCAGCGCCAAGGTCCTGGGGGAGTGGGTCACCGACTACGTCCGCTGAGACGCCAGCCACTCGAGTACGGCGGTCTCCCGCACCAGCCACCGCATCACCCCAACCCCACCCGCCTGCACGGCCCGGTTCGCCGCCAGCGCCTCGTCGACCGTCATCCACCGCGGCACCAGTTCCAGCTCGGCCTCGTACCCCTCCAGCGTCTGCTCACGCTCAGCCGCACCGCCCGAGCAGCGGAAGTAGTGCGAGGTCATCCGGAACACGTCGTACGCCGGCTCGGCCGCCGGCACCTCCTCGATCGTCGAGCCGACGCCCGGGCCGACCTGGACGCCGACGACGCCGCACTCCTCGCGGAACTCGCGGCGGAGCGCCTCGGCGTGCGACTCGCCCGGCTCCACCCCGCCGCCGGGGAACTTGTAGTCGCCGTGACGGGAGCCGAGCAGCAGCAGCTCGCGACCGTGGAAGAGGATGCCGCGGACGGCGGTTCGCTTGACGACGCGACCGCCGGGAGGGAGATCCGGTGAGCTGAACCTGCCGAGGAGCATGCGGATATGCTGGCTTGACCTTGACCCTGGGGGCAAGGTTTAGCGTCGGGGTGAAGGAGGCGGGATGCGGATCAGTGATCTGGCGGCCGAGGCCGGGGTGACGGTCAAGGCGGTCCGGTACTACGAGGCGCAGGGACTGCTGAAGCCCCGGCGGGAGGCCAACGGCTACCGCGCGTACGAGGCCGAGGACGTGGTCGTCGTACGGGAGGTGAAGGCGTTGCTGTCGCTCGGCCTGACCGCGGAGCAGACGTACCCGTTCATCGAGTGCCTGCGGGCCGGCAACGACCGGGCGGACGTGTGCCCGGCGTCGCTGGCGGCGTACCGGACCCGGATCGCCGACGTGGACCGGCGGATCACCGAGCTCACCGAGCTCAGGTCCCGGCTGACCGACCTCCTGGCCGATGCCGAGAGCTGGAGGACGAGAACAGGATGAGTGACCTGCGGACGGTCGACGAGTCGACCTTCGACGAGGTGGTACTGCAGGCGGACCAGCCGGTGCTGGTGGACTTCTGGGCGCAGTGGTGCCCGCCGTGCCACCAGATCGCGCCGGTGCTGGCGCAGATCGATGCCGAGCGCAATGACCTGACGGTGGTAAAGCTGAACTCCGACGAGAACCCGGCGGTGTCGGCGAGCTACCGGGTGATGGCCCTGCCCGCGCTGATGCTGTTCCACCGTGGCGAGGTGATCTGGTCGGTGGTCGGCGCCCGCCCGAAACACAAGCTGGTCAAGGAGCTCGACGACGCCCTGCACGCCGTCGTCTGAGCGCCGCTGAGGAAGCCCGCCGGTGGATTCCGCCGGCGGGCTTCGTCGTACCTTGCTTGGTAGCTAGCTAGATTGCTAGCATCCTAGGCATGAGCGATGAAGGCGGGAAGAAGGCGCAGTTCAACGTGTACCTGCCGCCGGAGCTGGTTCGCCGGGTGAAGCACAAGGCGATCGACGAGGCGGTCAGCCTGTCCGCGCTGGTGGAGCTCGCACTGACGGAGTACCTGGACAAGCATGGGGAGGCACGAGGATGAACGATGTGATGATCCGGCCGCTGCGGTTCACGGCCGATGTGGACGCGATGCAGGCGTTCCTGGAGACCCTCGGCCTGCGGGCGCGGATCGAGTCCGAGCGTGGCGGCTGGGCGGTGCTGCTGGCCGGCCGCGGAGCTGTCTCGCTGCACGACGCGGCCACCAGCGACACCGGCGGCCGGCCGGGTCAGACCAGGCTGACGTTCGTGGCCGAAGACATCGACGAGCTGAAGACGACCCTCGAGAACGCCGGCTACGACGACGCGACGATCTTCGACGAGGCGTTCGGGCGCGTCCTGTCGGTTGCCGGGCCGGACGGGACGAAGCTGTGGATCGACGAACGCAGCAAGGATCTGTACGGCTACCGCGAGCTCGACGCGCAGCCGGATGAGCGCTTGGCGGTGACGCCACACCTGACGGTCTCGGATCAGCCCGCCTGGGAGCGGCTGCTGGGCGTGCTCGGCGTCGACCAGAAGGTGTACTTCGCCGCCGGTGACGAGCCGGCCGTCCGGCTCGGGCTGACCACCTCCGAGGATCTGGACGACATGCTGCGACGGATAGGTGCGCAGGCCACCCGGACCGATGATGGTCTGGAGATCGTGGATCCGGACGGGGAGACGGTGGTGGTGCACGGGTGATCGAGGTTCGGAAGGCCGAGCTCGGGGATGTCGAGGGCATCCGGCAGATCGGGCTGCAGACCTGGCCGGCGGCGTACGGCGGTCTGGTCTCGGAGCAGTTCATCGCCGACGGCCTGGCGCAGTACTGGTCACCGGAGGCGGTGGAGCGGGGCATGCGCCGCGGGATCACGCTGGTCGCGGCCGACGGTGAGCAGTTGGTCGGGGTGGTCGGGCTCGGTCGGGAGGACGAGTTCTGGGTGATGTGGAAGCTGTACGTGCTGCCCGATCACCAGGGCAAGGGCGTCGGCAAGGCGCTGCTCGACGCGGCGATCGAGGCTCTGCCGGCCGGTACGTCGGAACTGCTGCTGGACGTCCTGGTCGGCAACGAGAAGGCAATCCGCTTCTACCGCGCCAACGGCTTCGGCGACCCACCCCGCACCCCCGACCGCGACCTCGGCGTCGAAACGATGTGGATGAGTCGTGGCGGTCTCTGATGGTCCCCCGCCTACTGCGCGGCACTCGGCACGGCATCTCGCCGCACTGGAGCAAAGGCCACGATGAAACCACATCGAGGCCTTCACTCCAGCACGCCGAGCTACCGCACCGAGCACCTGCTCGCTACGGCGCGGGACCATCAGACACCGCCTTGACCTCCAGACGGCTTGAGGTTGCAGGGTGCCCCGCATGACAGTGACTGAACCGGTGCGGTTGCGGGACGATCCGGACTTTCGGCGGTACTGGGTCGCTCGGGTGTTGTCGTTCACCGGGTCGATGGTGACGGCGGTCGCGCTGCCGGTGCTCGTTTACCGGCTGAGTGGATCTACGTTTCTCACCGCGCTCACGACGGCGCTCGAGGCGGCGCCGTACCTGCTGACTGGGCTGTTCGCCGGCGCGCTCTCGGACCGGTGGAACCGGCAGCGGGTGATGGTGTCGGCGGATCTGGTCAACGCGGTGCTGATCGGGTCGATCCCGGTCGCGCACCTGCTCGGCGTGCTGACCGTCGCGCAGGTGCTCGTGGTCGGGTTCGCGGTACAGGCGGTCTTCACGTTCTTCGACGGTGCGAACTTCGGCGCGCTCCCTGTGCTGGTCGGGCGGGCCCGGGTCGCGCAGGCGAACTCGGCGGTCTGGACGGCGTCCAGCCTGGTCGAGCTGTTCGTCCCGGCGCTCGCCGGCCTGGCGTTGGCGGTGCTGAACCCGGCCAGCCTGCTCGCTCTCGACGCATTGAGTTTCGTCGCGTCCGCGGTCGCCGTTCGTGGCATCGTGCGTGCGATGTCGGAGCGGCGGGACGGGCAGCAGCCGCTGCGGCCGCGGGTGATCTTCGCGGACATCGCGGAGGGCGTGCGGTTCCTGGTCCGGCATCCCGGCGTCCGGACGATGACGATCGTGGGCAGTCTGCAGTCGTTCGCCGGCGGCGGGTTCGTCGCGCTGATGGTGGTCTGGTGCGACCGGATCCTGCACATCGGTACGTCGGGAGTGCGGTTCGGACTCGTCTGGGGCGCGTGGGGGATCGGTGGGCTGATCGCCGCGCTCGGCCTGCCGCGGCTGCTGAAGCGGATGCCACCGGCCGCGATCACGCTGTACGCGTTGCCGGTGTCGGCGTTGCTCGGGATCGTGACGGCGCTGATGCCGGGGTGGGCCCTGGCCGCACTCGCGTTGCTCGTGTGGGGCTCGGCGTACGTGCTGGTGATCGTCAACTCGATCTCCTACCGGCAGCAGGTGACGCCGGAGCAGTTGCTCGGCCGCGTCAACACGGCCGGCCGGATGCTGTCGTGGGGAGTGGGCTGGACGCTGGGCTCGATCGCCGGTGGTCTACTCGGGAACCAGTACGGCGTCCGCACCGCGATGGTCGTGATGGGTGCCTTCGGGTTCGCCGCCGTGGCAGTCGCTTGGACCTCGCCGTTGCGCCGGATCGCGGACGCTCACGACCCGTTGCGCGCTTGACGGGGGATCATCGGCTAGGTTCTGCGCGTGGGCGTTCGGGTTCTCGGTCCTCGTGACCTCGCGGCGGCGCGTGCCGTGATCGGCCGCGACCCGGTCGTCAACGTGTTCGTCGACAGCCTGGTGCAGGCGTCCGGACTCGATCCACGGCGCGGCGCCGAGGTCTGGGGGTACGTCGAGAAGGGCGTGCTCGAAGCGCTGTGCCACGCGGGCGGCAACATGGTGCCGGTCGGCGCGGACGACGCTGCGCTGCGGGCGTTCGCGTCGTACGCGTTGCGGCGGGGGCGGAACTGCTTCCAGATCCTCGGCCAGGCGCGCGCGGTCGAGCAGTTGTGGAACACCCTCGAACCGCACTGGGGTCCGGCCCGCGAGGTGCGCGACAACCAGCCGTTCATGGTGATCGAGGGACCGCCGGCCATCGCCCCGGATCCATTGGTCCGGGAGGTCGAACCGGTCGAGCTGCCGATCCTCTACCCGGCCTGTGTGGCGATGTACACCGAGGAGGTCGGGGTCCCGCCGCAGACCGGGCCGGACGGGACGTTCTACCGGTCGCGGGTGGCCGAGCTGATCCGGGCCGGGCGGGCGTTCGCGCGGATCGAGGACGACCGGGTGGTGTTCAAGGCCGAGGTCGGGTCGGTCGGGACCGGCGTCTGCCAGATCCAGGGGGTCTGGGTCGACCCGGAGTTCCGCGGCCGCGGGCTGGCCGCACCGGGGATGGCGGCGGTGGTCGAGCTGGCCCGGCAGATCGCGCCGGTGGTGACGCTGTACGTGAACGCCTTCAACGTCCCGGCCCGGGCGGCGTACGAGCGGGTCGGGTTCCGGACGATCGAGACGTTCGCGACGATCCTGTTCTGATACTGGGCGCCCACCGTGATGCTGCGGTGACCGCTGGTGCGCTTTCAGGCTCTGTGCATCACCAAGCTCGCGGCGGGGGACTGTGCGGTGGACAGCAACGGGAATAAGCCGAAGTTCGTGCTGCACTCGCAGATCCATGCGCGCGAGATCGCGACCGGCGAGATCGCGTACCGATGGATCGACCTGCTGGTCACGTCGTACGGCGTGGACCCGGAGATCACGTCGTTGCTCCGTTCCAGTGGGACGTGCAGCAGGGCGGGCCGTGTGACGAGACCTATCCCGGTCCAAAGGCGGAGTCGGAGCCGGAGACGGTCGCGATCCAGGGGTTGCTGGAGGCGATCTTCCCTGATGGGAAAGGGGAGGTGAACGATCCGGCGGCCCCGCCGACGACCGGGGTGATGCTGAGTCTGCACAGTTTCGGGAACGACATCCTGGCGCCGTACGGCTACACGAACACCGCTGCGCCGGACCAGGCCGCATTGGTTGCTCTGGGCAAGAAGATGGGCGCGCTGACCGGGTATCCGGTCTCGACCGGGGACGGCGGGGTGGGGTATCTGGCGCCGGGGGCGACGGACGACTGGCTGTACGGGACGCGCGGGGTGCCGGCGTACACCTTCGAGATCGGGCCGGCGTCGGGGGCCTGCGCGAGGTTCCTGCCGGCGTACTCGTGCGTGTCGTCGACGTTCTGGCCGATTCTGAAACCAGCGTTGGTTTACGCGGCCCGGGCCGCGGCGGCGCCGTACGGGAAGCTGCCGTGATTACCGTCCGGTAGGCTCCGCGCATGGCGTGCGCGGCTGGGCGCGGCTGCCGCTCCAGGTTCCGCTGATCAAATGGGCCCTGAGGGCGTCGCGCGAGACCGAATGAGGCGGCTGGGTGCGCGTGGGCTGTGGATAACGTGGTGAGAGCATGGTCGCCGGACGGATATCCTCTGTGACGTCCAATGTTCCATCCATCTTCTGTCAGGCTTTTGGAGACTCCCGTGATTCTGCGCATGTCGTCGCTGTTCCTTCGCACCCTTCGCGAGGACCCGGCGGACGCGGAGGTCCCGAGCCACAAGCTGCTCGTCCGCGCCGGCTACATCCGGCGGACCGCGCCCGGCATCTACACCTGGCTGCCGCTGGGCCTGCGGGTACTGCGCAACGTCGAGCGGATCGTGCGCGAGGAGATGGACGCGATCGGCGCGCAGGAGCTGGTGTTCCCGGCGCTGCTGCCCCGGGAGCCCTACGAGGCCACCGGCCGCTGGACCGAGTACGGTCCGAACATCTTCCGGCTGAAGGACCGCAAGGGCGCCGACATGCTGCTCGGTCCGACGCACGAGGAGATGTTCACGCTGGTCGTGAAGGAGCTCTACTCGTCGTACAAGGACCTCCCGCTGTCGATCTACCAGATCCAGAACAAGTACCGCGACGAGGCGCGGCCGCGGGCCGGCGTGCTGCGCGGGCGCGAGTTCGTGATGAAGGACTCGTACTCGTTCGACGTGGACGACGCCGGGCTGGAGACGTCGTACGAGGCGCATCGCGACGCCTACATCAAGATCTTCGACCGGCTCGGCTTCGACTACGTGATCGTGAAGGCGATGTCCGGCGCGATGGGCGGGTCGCGGTCGGAGGAGTTCCTGGCGATCGCCGAGAACGGTGAGGACACCTTCGTCCGCTCGCCGGGTGGGTACGCCGCGAACGTCGAGGCGGTCGTGGTCCCGCAGGCGGCGCCGGTGGACGCGTCGGACGTGCCCGCGGCCGAGGTCGTCGACACCCCGGACACCCCGACCATCGAGACGCTGGTCGACGCGCTGAACGCGAAGCACGCGCGCGCCGACGGCCGCGAGTGGACCGCCGCGGACACGCTGAAGAACGTGCTGGTCACGGTCGTGCACCCCGACGGCACCCGCGAGCCGCTGGCCATTGGCGTGCCCGGTGACCGCGCGATCGACGAGAAGCGGCTGGGCGCGCAGCTCGAGCCGGCCGAGGTCGTGGCCTTCGAGGAGGCCGACTTCGAGAAGATCCCCTCGCTGGCGAAGGGCTACATCGGGCCGGGCGTGCTGGGCAAGGAGAACACCTCCGGGATCCGCTACCTGCTCGACCCCCGGATCGCCGAGGGGTCGGCGTGGGTCACGGGTGCGGACAAGTCCGGCTTCCACGTGATCAACCTGGTGCACGGCCGCGACTTCACCGCCGACGGCACCATCCAGGCCGCCGAGGTGCGCGACGGTGACGAGGCGCCGGACGGGTCCGGTCCGCTGGAGACCGCGCGCGGGATCGAGATGGGGCACATCTTCCAGCTCGGCCGGAAGTACGCCGACGCCCTCGACCTGAAGGTGCTGGACCAGAACGGGAAGCTCGTCACGGTCACGATGGGGTCGTACGGCGTGGGTGTCACCCGCGCGGTGGCCGCGATCGCCGAGGGCAACCACGACGAGCTGGGCCTGGTCTGGCCGCGGGAGATCGCGCCGGCCGACGTCCACCTGGTTGCCACCGGCAAGGACTCCGAGGTCTTCGAGAAGGCCGCCGAGCTCGCCGCCGAGCTGGAGTCCCGCGGCCTCACGGTCATCTACGACGACCGCGTGAAGGTCGCCCCGGGCGTGAAGTTCAAGGACGCCGAGCTTCTCGGCGTCCCGACCATCGCCGTCGTCGGTAAGGGCCTCGCCGAAGGCACCATCGAGGTCCAGGACCGCCGCAGCGGAGACCGCGCCAACATCCCCGTGGCCGAGGTCGTGGACCACCTGGTCACCACGGTCCGCAGCTGAACCACCGGCGGCCGCAGCGCCGCGGCCTGCCGTCGCCACCACACCACCCATCGGCCCCCACTCCACACCCCCGGAGTCGGGGCCGGTGGTTTGTCACCACTTCGGCTCCTCGAAGATTTCTTGCTGGGGGATGTCGAGGGATGCCGGTCGGCTTCGATCTCGGGGCGAAGGCGCCAAGGGGGCGCTGGGATCGAGGGGTTGAGATGGCTCAGGGTGTTGGGACGCGTGGGGTCGAGAGGCTTCGGGCGGATGTGGTCGGTGAGGTTGTCGTCGCGGGGGATGCGGGGTATCAGGAGGCTGCGCGGACGTTGGTCGCCGAGGGGCGGCCGGCGGTTGTCGTGCGGTGCGCGGAGGCTGGAGATGTTGCCGCGGCGCTGCGGTTCGCCGAGGCGCACGGGCTGGAGGTGGCGGTACGGAGTGGTGGGCACCACATGGCCGGGTTCGGGACCAACGACGGGGGAGTGGTGATCGACGTCCGGCCGATGGATGAGGTTGCCATCCGAGACGACGCCGTGGTCAGGATCGGGACGGGGGCTACCTGGGGGCAGGTGGCTGAGCGGCTGGGCGAGGCCGGACTGGCGATCTCGTCGGGCGATACGGCCGGTGTGGGAGTCGGCGGGTTGATGGCCGGCGGTGGGATCGGGTGGATGGTGCGCAAGCACGGGCTCGCGATCGACCACGTCGTGGCGGCCGAGGTGGTCACCGCGGACGGGACGGTACGGCGGGTCGACGCGGCGACCGAACCCGAGTTGTTCTGGGGACTGCGCGGCGCCGCGGGGAGCCTCTGCGTGGTGACGTCGTACGACATCGCCGCCGTACACCGGCCGACAGTGCACTTCGGCACCCTCCTGTTCCCGTGGACGCAGGCGGGACAGGTGCTGGCAGGCTGGTCCGAGTACGTCGTGAACGCGCCGGACGAGCTGTCGTCGTCGCTGCAGTTGCCGCCGACGATGATGGCCGACCGGCAGGCACCGGTCGCGGTGATGGTGTGCATCGCCGGGGACGAGGCCACGCGGGACGAGATCCTGAAATCGCTGCGGGACCTGGGCACGGTGCTCACCGACACCGTGGCCGAAATCCCGTACGCAGAGGTGTTCTCGAACGAGTCGATGCCGGCCGACTGGACGCCGCGCGTGCGCAACGGGCTGTTCGACCAGTGGTCGCCGGAGCTGAGCGAGCAGCTCCTCGAGGCCCGGCTACGGCTGCCCGCGATGGCGGTGGAGATCCGGGCGCTGGGCGGTGCGTTCGGCGCAATGCCTTCGGACGCGACCGCGTTCGCGCACCGCGAGGCGCAGTTCATGCTGAACTCGGTGCTGATCGGGTCGATCGACCTGCACGGATCGCAGGTGGCCGGCTTCGACTGGCTCTGGGAGGCACTGGACCCGGAGCGCGCGTACGCGAACTTCCTGTCGCATCCGGCCACGGCCGACCTCGACCGGTGCTACCCGCCGGCGCACCGCGCGCGGCTGGCGGCGTTGAAGCAGGCCGTCGACCCGGACGACGTCTTCCACAGCGCCCTCACGGTCCCGCCCGCCGAGCGCATCCCACCGGCGGCGTGAGTCAGTCGGTGAGGCGGGCGATCCGCTCGCGGAGGTAGTTCTGCTCGGCGGTGTTGCGGGTGCGGTCCAGGGCGGCGAGGTAGTTCGCGCGGGCCAGGTCGGGCCGGTCGGCAAGCTCGTGCAGGTGGGCGAGCACCGACAACCGCCGGTGGTGGTCACCGAGGTACTTGTCGCCGGCCAGCCCGTCGACGATCGCGATCCCGGCCTGCGGGCCCTCGGTCATCGCCACCGCCACCGCCGAGCCGAGTGTCACCATCGGTCCCGGATCGACCTGCGCGAGGATCCGGTACAGGCCGGCGATCTGCTCCCAGTCGGTGCTCTCCACCGCATCGGCCTCACTGTGTACGGCGGCGATCGCAGCCTCGAGCTGGTACGCGCCGACGGGTCCCGAGCGCAGCGCGTCCTCTGCGAGCCGGGTGCCCTCGGCGATCTCGTCGGCGTACCAGCGAGTGCGATCCTGCCGGTCCGCCGGGATCAGGTCGCCGCCCGGACCGGTGCGGGCGTCCCGGCGCGCGTGGGTGAGGACCATCAGCGCGAGCAGCCCGGTCACCTCACTCGACCCGGTCGTGGCCTGATGCAGGAGACGCGTGATGCGCATGGCCTCAGCTGCCAGGTCCACGCGCTGCAGGTCCTCGCCCGCGCTGGCCGTGTGACCTTCGTTGAAGATCAGGTACAGGACGTGCAGGACTGCTCGCAGGCGTACGCCGTACTCCGCGCCAGTCGGCAGCTCGAACCGCGCGCCGGCGTCCTGGATCAGCCGTTTGGCCCGGCTGATCCGCTGTGCCACGGTCGGCTCCCCGACGAGCAGTGCGGCGGCTACCTCGGCCGTGGTCAGGCCGCCGACCGATCGCAGCGTCAAAGCAACCTGCGACGCCGGTGTCAGCGCGGGGTGGCAGCACAGGACGAGCAGGCGGACGGTGTCGTCGGCGTCCTCGCGGTAGTCGGCAACCTGCTCCGCGTCCGCCGGCTCCCGGAGGAAGTCGTTGAGCTCGCGCTGCCGCCGGGCGTTGTCGCGCCGCCAGCCGTCCATCAGCCGCCGCGTCGCGACACTGACCAGCCAACCGACCGGGTGCTCGGGTACGCCGTTCGCCCGCCACTGCACGAACGCCTCGAGCAGCGCCTCCTGGACGGCGTCCTCGCACTGGTCGAAGGCGTCGTACCGCCGGACCAGCGCCGCCAGCGCCCGCGGCGCAGCAGCCCGGATCGCCGCCTCCAAGCCGCCAGTCACCTGACCGTCCGGCATCTGGCGGCCGGTCACCTGATTGCGGCGCCCGGGGCGAAGTCGGCGTCGCCGAGCTCCATGACCGGCCGGACCTCGATCCGGCGCAGCTCCAGCGCCGGCACCTCGGCGGCGAGCTCCAGCGCCCGCTCGATCGTCGGGCAGTCCACCAGGAGCGCGCCCGCCAGGAACTCCTTCGTCTCCAGGAACGGCCGGTCCGAGATTACCGGCGTCCCGGCGACCAGCTGGGCGCTCTGGCTCGTCGACGGGTCGTCCAGGGCGAGGACGGACAACAGCTCTCCGCTCGCCCGCAGCTCGCGGACCCGGGCGGCCAGGCGCTCACGGTCACCCGCCAGCTCGATTTGCTGCTGCGGGGTCAGCCCGGCCAGCGCTTCGGCGTTGTTGTGGATCAGCAGTAGGAACTTCACCCACCCATTGTCCCGATCCAGGGATCAGGGCCGGATCCAGACCGTCCAGCGTTCGATGCGCAGGTAGCTGAGGCGCTGGTACACCGGCTGGCCGTCGTCGGACGCGAGCAGGACCGACGGCTGGTCGTGGTGGGTGGCGGCGGTCCAGGTGAGGGCGGCCCCGGCTCGGCGGCCGCGGGCGGCGGGCATGACCGCGACATTCTCGACGACGGTCACACCGGCGGCGTTGTGGGCGACGGCGGTGGCGAGCGGTACGTCGCCGTCGTACCCGACCCAGACTGTGGTTGGTCCGTCGAGGAAGGTCGCCGCGTACAGCACGCCGGTCTCGACGGGCTGGAGCTCCGGGACCGGATAGCCCTCGATGAACACGCGCTCGGCGTCGGCCAGCCCGGCGGAGTCGGTGACCTGGCGGACGTCGAGATCGGTGACCGGCGGGGTCGCCGTGGCGTCGGGGAAACGGACCATCAGCGGAGGATGGCCGACCAGGGCGAGCCCGTGCTCGCGCAGGTCGCGGGTCGGCCAGGGGCTGACGAAGAGGTACGGCACGTTGTTCGGCAGCCGGCGCGCGACCTCGGCGAGCACCTCGGCCGGGTCGACCGGTTGTTTCGCCACGATCAGGTTCGTGAACGGCCCGCGGTCGCCGAGGAAGCCGCCGGCCCAGGTGTCGCCGTCGTACCAGGGCTTGCCGGCCCGGCGGGCGCCCTCGGTCACCCAGGAGGCGTGCGCGAGGACCGCTTGGCGGACGAGGGAGTCGGCCGGTGCGAGGTCCGGTTCCCAGCCGGTGGCGAGCGACTCGCCTTCGGGTGGCACGATCGAGGACGCCATGCGCCCACTGTGGCACCGCGCCGCCGGATATGTCGTGGGTCACGTCCGCCGGTGTAAGGGTTTTTTGGGACAACGTCCTTACCTGATGATGGCCGGGTGAGTGCTTTCCGCCTGGTGTGCCGCCGTGCCTGACATCTCCCTGTGGACCCTCGTCTTCCTGGTGGTCGCGGCCTTCTCGGCCGGCTGGATCGACGCCGTGGTCGGCGGTGGCGGCCTGATCCAGCTCCCGGCGATGCTGCTCGGCCTGCCGGGCGCGACCCCGGCGCAGATCTTGTCCACGAACAAGATCTCCTCGCTGTGCGGTACGGCGACCAGCGCCGTCACCTTCGGCGTCAAGGTGCGCCCGGACAAGCGGACCGTCATCCCGCTGGCGATCCTGGCCGGTCTCGGGTCCGCCGCCGGCGCTTTGGTGGCGACGAAGATCCCGATGTCCTGGTTCAAGCCGATCGTGCTGGTGCTCCTGATCGGCGTCGCGATCTACACCGCGATGAAGCCGTCGCTCGGCGCGCGTACGGCGTTGCGCTTCGACGGCCGTGATCACTACGTCGCGGCGAGTGTGGTCGGCGTGCTGATCGGCTTCTACGACGGCGCGGTCGGGCCCGGGACGGGGTCGTTCCTGATCTTCGCGCTGGTCGGCTTCCTCGGCTACAACTTCCTGCAGGCCAGCGCGAAGGCGAAGATCGCCAACGTGGCCACCAACCTCGGCGCGATCGTCATCTTCGCCGTGAACGGCGCCCCGCTGTGGATCCTCGGCCTGGTCATGGGCGCGGCCAACATGCTCGGCGGCCTGCTCGGCGCCCGGACCGCGGTGGCCCGGCGCAGCCGGTTCGTCCGGATCATCTTCCTGGTCGTCGTCTCCGCGCTGATCCTTCGATTGGGCTACGACGTCGTCAGCGGTTGGTGAACGTCGGGGCCCAGGGCGCGTCGGCCAAGCCGATCCGCTGGATGGCTTCGGCCGTGCGGGTCGCCAGGCCCTGCAGGACGTCGATCTGGTCGTCGGTGGCGCGGTGGTGGCGGGACCAGTAGGCGCCGATCGCGGCGACCGGGGTCGGTGAGCCGACCGGCACCATCAGCAGGCTGCGGACGAAGGTCGGCAGGTACGCCTCGAGCGGGATGCGTTCGTCGAGTTCGATGTTTGGCACGACCGCGGTCTCGTCGTGCAGCATCGCCCAGCCGCTGATGCAGCTCGTGATCGGGAACCGCTGCCCCTTCCACAGCGGCGCGATCGCGTCCTCGTCGGCGTAGAAGCAACGGTCCTGCTCGCGCAGCACGAAGGTCGCGCCCTGCGCGCCGGTGAGCCGCCGGGCCTCGACACGCACGATGTCGCCGACCTCGGCCAGCGACTGCGCATCCGCCAGGTTCGTCATGCCGTCATTGTGCGGTCCGCGGGCGGCGATTCGCCAGTAGGGTCCGCATCATGGTCGACTACAACGGACGGTTGAGCAGTGTGTACGCCGCGGGGCGAGGAATGACCGTGGACGAGGTCAAGCGCTGGACTGATGCGTTCCAGCCTTACCTACCGGGTGAACGGCCGTTGACCCTGCTGGACCTGGGCAGCGGGACCGGCCGCCTCACGCCTGGGCTCGCCGACGCGTTCGGCGGTCCGGTGTACGGCGTGGAGCCGTCGGACCGGATGCGGGAGATCGCCGAAACGACCGCTGTGCACCCGGACGTGGTCTATCGGAAGGGCAGCGCGGAGGAGATCCCGTTGCCGGAGGCATCGGTCGACGGCGTGCTGATGTTCCTGTCGTTCCACCACTTCCGGGACCAGCAGCAGGCGCTCGAGGAGGTCCGCCGAGTGCTGAAGCCCGGGGGAGTGGCGTTCCTGCGCAGCCAGTTCGCGGACCTGATGCCGGACCTGTTCTGGTACGACTACTTTCCGTCCGCACGAACCGTCGACGCCGGCATGTACCTGTCCGTCGACGCCGTGAAGTCCCTTGCGCGCAAGGCAGGTCTGACACCCGCTGACGACGTGGTCTGGGTGACCACCGAGCCGCCGCGTACCTTGCGCGAGAGCTACGACCGGCTCAAACTCCGGGCGCTGTCGACGTTCGAACGCCTGCCGGAGGACGAGATCGAGGCAGGTTTCGCCCGGTTGGCCGCCGACGCTGACCGCGATCCGGACCGGCGCCTGCCCGTCCATCCCGCGGCGATGCTGCCACTCAGCCGAACTGGGTCCTAGAAGCGGCCTTCTGGGCTTCGCGCCGGGCCGCGGTGAGCAGGGCGTCGCCGAGCACGGTGCCGATCACCGCACGTTCGGCCAGTAGATCGCGGTCATCCGCTGCCTTCGCCAGCCAACGGATCTCGAGCGCCGCCAGCTCGTCGGCTGTCCGTCGGTACACCGCCAGCATGTTGCTGATCGTCGGAGACCACCCGGTGGAGTTCGTGGTTGTCGATCTGCTCGTCGTCGCCCTCCTGGTTGTCGCCGCGGTGCTCGGGCGGCTGACCCTGCTGGCGATTGCGTTCGGTGTCGGGCTCGGCGTGTCACCGTCGCTTTCGCGGCCTCCGTGGACGACGGCACCACCAGCTGGGCGCTGGCGTCCGCCGTCATCGGCTGCCTGCTGTGCATAGCGGTCGTGCTCTCAGGTCACATCCCAGCTGACGTTGAGCGCCGGCGGCTTGCGGAAGACCAACCCGCGCGGCGGCGGGGAGGACGGATCCAGCCGGAGGCCTGGCAACGCGAGCACTGCGCTCACCGCGGTCAGCGTTTCGAGACGGGTCAGGTGCATGCCGAGGCAGATGTGCGGACCGCTGGCGAACGCCAGGTGCCGACGGGCGTTCGTACGGCGTACGTCGAAATCGTCAGGCGACGGGAACAACGCCGGATCCCGGCCCGCACCCGCCAACGACACGGTGACGAAGCCTCCCCGGCGAATCGACGCACCGGCCAGTTCGACATCGCGGGTGGCGTAGCGGTCGACCACCGCCGCGGCAGGTTCGAGGCGAAGCGATTCCTCGATCGCGTTCGGCAGCAGCGACGGGTCCGCGAGCACCAGGTCCAGCTGGTCCTGGTGGTTGAGCAGGTGCCACAAGGCGTTGGTGATCATGCCTTCGGTGGTCTCGATCCCGCCGAACATCAGGACGGCGGCGTTCGCGACCACCTCGTCGACACCGAGCCCGGCCCCGGCGGCCGCGGCGATCAGCGAGTCGGCCGAATCGATGCCTGAGGCAACGTGTGCGTGCAGGGCGGCGAACGCCTTCGAGCCTTCGGCCGTGACCGGACGACCGGCGGCGACGCCGGAGACCGAGTCGGAGATCGCGGTGTACCAGTCGAGAACCGTCGACGCCGACGCCGGCGGCAGGCCGAGCGAGTAGGCGACGACCGCGACCGACAACGGCCCGGCGACGGTCCGCCGGAGGTCTGCGCTGCCGTCTGCCCGGATTGCACCGACCAGTTCGTCGACGGTCTGCTGGACAGGCTGGGTGAACCGCCGGCGGGTCTCCGCGAGCGTGAACGGCTCCTCGAAGGGACCGCGGTGCGCCTTGTGCGTCGCGCCGTCCAGCGAGAGCATTGACGGTCCGACCACCTGCGCGGTCGAGAACCGCGGGTCGTCGACGGTGAAGGTCTCCGGATCCCGCAGTACCTCGAGAGCGAGTGAACGGCCGGCGACCACCCAGCCACGGAGCGCGTCGACCCAGCCGATCGGACGGAGCGCCGCCAGCGCGGGATGCGGATCCATCTCGAGCTCCTCCACGGTGACCATTCAGCCACCCTAAAACGAGCAGACCACCTTCTAGAGTGGTATTGCTGAGACAGATTGGATCTCAACGACTCAGCGGGGCAGCGGGTGACGAATGCCGAACTAAGGCCATCTAGGGTGTGGGCCATGTCTGAGAACCTGGTGCTGCTGCCTGCCGTCGATGTGGCGGACGGTCAGGCGGTCCGGCTGGTGCAAGGGGAGGCCGGCAGCGAGACGTCGTACGGCGATCCGCTGGCGGCGGCGATGGCGTGGCAGGAGGCCGGCGCCGAGTGGATCCACCTGGTCGACCTCGACGCCGCGTTCGGCCGCGGCAGCAACCGTGAGCTGCTCGCGGACGTGACCGGCAAGGTGGACGTCCAGGTCGAGCTGTCCGGCGGCATCCGCGACGACGACTCCCTGGCGGCCGCCCTCGCCACCGGCGCGCGCCGGGTCAACATCGGCACCGCCGCGCTCGAGAACCCGGAGTGGTGCGACCGGATCATCCAGCAGTACGGCGACCGGGTCGCGATCGGGCTCGACGTCCGCGGCCGGACCCTGGCGGCCCGCGGCTGGACCAAGGAGGGCGGCGACCTCTACGAGGTGCTCGAGCGGCTGGAAGCGGCCGGCTGCGAGCGGTACGTCGTCACCGACGTGACCAAGGACGGCATGCTGCAGGGCCCCAACCTGGACCTGTACCGCGACCTGTGCGCGCGCACCGACAAGCCGATCATCGCCTCCGGCGGCGTCTCCAGCCTCGACGATCTCGTGGCTTTGAGCACGCTGGTCGAGGACGGCGTCGAAGGCGTCATCGTGGGCAAGGCCCTGTACGCCGGTGCGTTCACCCTGACCGAGGCACTCGAGCTCACGCGTGGAGGCGACAAGTGAGTCTGGCCGACAAGCTCAAGGACAAGAAGGTCCTGGTCACCGGCGTCACCGGGTTCGTCGGTGAGGCGCTGCTGCACCGGATCATCGGCGACCTCCCCGGGACGACGGTGGTCGCGATCATCCGGCCGAAGGGCTCCCTCAAGGGCGCCGACCGGATGGCGCAGCTGCTGAAGAAGGACATCTTCAAGCCGTTCTACGGCGAGGGCACCCCGCACGCCGACGCCGAGGCGCTGACCGCGGCCCGGATCGAGGTGGTCGAGGGCGACCTGGCCGACGTGCCGGAGCTGCCGAAGGACCTCGACATCGTCGTGCACTGCGCCGGCGACGTGAGCTTCGACCCGCCGATCCACGAGGCGTTCACGACCAACGTGCTCGGCACCAAGAGCCTGCTCGAGCGGATCGTCGAGACCGGGCGGGCGGTGCACTACGTGCACATCTCCACCGCGTACACCGCCGGTCGCCGGCGCGGCGCGATCCCGGAGGCCCCGGTCGACCACAACGTCGACTGGCGGGCCGAGGCCGAGGCCGGCATGGCGATGAAGGCCCGGGTCGAGGAGCAGTCCCGGTCGGCCCCGATGCTGGCCAAGTTCCGCAAGGATGCCGAGAAGCTGCACCGCCGCGCCGGTCATCTGACCGCGGCGGCCGACACCGAGCGCCGGCGGACCGAGTGGGTCGCGAAGAAGCTGGTCGAGACCGGCACCGAGCGGGCCCGCAGCCTCGGCTGGACCGACTGCTACACCTTCACCAAGGCCCTCGGCGAGCGCGTGGTCGAGGAGTTCTCGGCCACGCTGCCGACCTCGATCGTCCGCCCGGCCATCATCGAGTCCGCGGTGCAGAGCCCGCACCCGGGCTGGATCGAGGGCTTCAAGATGGCCGAGCCGCTGATCCTGGCCTACGGCCGCGGCGAGCTGCCCGAGTTCCCGGCCAGTCCGGACTCCGTGGTCGAGATCATCCCGGTCGACCACGTGGTCGGCGCGATCTGCGCGGTGATGGCGACCGAGCCGGAGCTGTCGAAGCCGGAGTACTACCACGTCAGCTCAGGTGCACGGAATCCGCTGACGTTCGAGCAGTTGTACGCCGGGGTCCGCGCCTACTTCTCCAAGCACCCGTTCGATCTGGGCGAGCGCGGCGCGGTCCGGCTGCCGGTGTGGAAGTTCCCCGGCGGCGACTCGGTCGAGAGCATGCTGCGGTACGGCGAACGCGCGCACAAGATCGCCGACAAGATCATCACCACCGTCCCGCGCAGTGAGCGGACCCGGAAGTACGCGCGCGAGCTCGACGTCCAGAAGCGCCGCCTCGACTTCCTCCGCCGCTACATGGATCTGTACTCCGAGTACGCGCAGGCCGAGCTCCAGTTCATCGACGACAACGTGCTGGCGCTGCACAACGCGCTCGAGGGTGACGACCAGGAGAAGTTCTGGTGCGACACCTCGATCGTCGACTGGCAGCACTACCTGCAGGAAGTGCACTGCCCGAGTGTCACCGACTCGCTGCGCCGGCTGGACGTCGTACGGAAGAAGCGGAACAAGGCGCTGGCCGAGTCCGCCGGTGTGCTCAAGAAGATCGGCGAGCCGGCAGGCAGCGAGACAGACGCCGAGGTGATCGCCGCGTTCGACATGGACGGCACGCTGCTGTCGTCGAACGTGATCGAGACCTACCTGTGGATGCGGCTGCCCGAGCTGGACAGCCACCAGCGGCTCGGCGAGATCGGCTCGATGCTTCGCCGGCTGCCGAAGCTGATCTCGGCCGAGCGCAAGGACCGCGGCACCTTCCTGCGGACCATCTACCGCCGCTACGAGGGCGCCGAGCTCGAGGAGCTGAACCGGATCGTCGACGAGCTGCTCGCCGAGCACGTCCTGGAGCGGCTGAGCGGGGACGCCGTACGGCGGATCCGCGAGCACCGCGCGGCCGGGCACAAGACGATCCTGATCACCGGCGCGATCCGGCCGCTGACCCGGCCGCTGGAGCCGCTGTTCGACGAGATCGTCGCCGCCGAGCTGGCCGTCGACGACCGCGGCCGGTGCACCGGGTTCCTGTCCGGGCCGCCGCTGGTCGGGGAGTCCCGGGCTGCGTGGATCAAGCACCGCGCCCGCGGCACGAACATCGACCTGTCCAAGTCCTACGCCTACGCCGACAGCCACTCGGACCTGCCGATGCTGCAGGTGGTCGGCAACCCGGTCGCGGTCTCGCCGGACGTGTCGCTGTTCCGGGCCGCCCGGGCCGCGCGCTGGCAGATCGTCGACTGGAAGACCCCGTCCACCTCGTCAAGACTGGAGCTGCCAGGGGTGAACGCCCGATGATGCTCGCGCTGGAGATGTACCGGTCGCCGGCCAAGTTCCTGGCGGCCAAGGCGGTCGGCGGCCGGATTCCCGGCATCCTGACCGGACCGGCCGCGCCGCTGCGCCTGGTCACCATCAACGAGCCGAAGGCCGAGCGGGAGGGCTGGGCGCGGATCCGGCCGATCCTGTCCGGGATCTGCGGCTCCGACCTCGGCATGGTCACTGGCTCGACCAAGCTGTACTTCTCGGCGATGGTCTCGATGCCGTTCGTGCCCGGCCACGAGATCGTCGGCGAGCTGCTCGACGACTGCGGGGACCTGCCGAAGGGCACCCGGGTGGTGATGGACTCCGTCCTCACCTGTGCCGCGCGCGGCGTCGAGCCGTGCCAGGGCTGCGCGTCCGGCACCACCAACCGGTGTGACCGGATCACGGTCGGGCACGTCGCGCCGGGCCTGCAGACCGGGTTCTGCCAGGACACCGGTGGCGGCTGGGGCAACGTGATGGTCGCGCACCGCAGCCAGCTGTACGCGGTGCCGGACGGGATGTCCGACGAGCGCGCCGTACTGACCGAGCCGCTGGCCTGCGCCGTCCACACCGCGCTGCGGGCGAAGGTGGAGCCGGGCCAGTCGATCCTGATCAGCGGAGCCGGCGCAGTCGGCCTGTTCGCGACCCTGGCGCTGCGCGAGCTGACCCAGGCCGGCCGGATCACCGTCGTCGCCAAGCACGCGAAGCAGCGGGAGCTGGCCCGGGCGTTCGGCGCCAGCGACGTGGTCGCCCCCGACGAGGTGTTCCGCGGCGTACGGCGCTCGACCGGAGCCTTCCGGCTGAAGCCGGAGATGGCCAAGGAGTTCCTGCTCGGCGGTGTGGACATCGCCGTGGACGCGGTCGGCAGCAAGGACTCGATCGACACCGTGCTGCGGGTGACCAAGGCCGGCGGCCGGGTGCTGCTGTCCGGGATGCCGGCCAGCGGCGCCGACCTGTCGCCGGTGTGGTTCCGCGAGCTCGAGCTGACCGGCACCTACGCCTCCGCGCGGGAGGAGCCGAACGACAAGCCGGCCTTCGAGACCGCCCTGGAGCTGGCAGGCAAGGCTCCGCTGGACGGGATCGTCGGTGCGCGCTACCCGCTGTACCGCTGGCGCGAGGCGATCGACCACGCGCATTCGGCCGGCCGACTGGGCACGGTCAAGGTTGCTTTCGATGTGAGGGCCTCATGAGGGCGCTGAACGTACGACGAGAGGGTTTGTGACATGTCTCGGCCAGGTTTTGTGCTTGAGGTGGACGACCGGACGCCGCCGCTGATCGTGCACTCGGGTGAGGGCTTCCAGCTGGAGCGCTTCCCGCTCGGCACCCGGGTGGTGTACCCGCCGGAGGCGCTGCCGCCGGTCCGGGACGTCGAGGAGGCGATCCAGAACGCGCTGCTGAACCCGATCGACGCCGAGCCGCTGCCGGAGCTGCTGACGGCCGGGATGCGGCTGACGATCGCGTTCGACGACATCTCGCTGCCGTTGCCGCCGATGAAGAAGCCGGACATCCGGCAGCGGATCATCGAGGCGGTGCTGACGATGGCCGCCGACGCCGGGGTCGACGACGTCGAGATCATCTCGGCGAACGCGCTGCACCGCCGGCTCACCCCGAACGAATTGCGCGACATCGTCGGCGAACGGGTGTTCCGGTCGTTCTTCCCCGACGGCAAGCTCTACAACTTCGACGCCGAGGACCGCGACAACCTCACCCACCTGGGCCAGACCCGGCACGGCGAGGACGTGGAGATCTCCAAGCGGGCGGCCGAGTCCGACCTGCTGGTCTATGTGAACGTGAACCTGGTGGCGATGGACGGCGGCCACAAGTCGACGTCGATCGGGCTGGCGTCGTACAAGTCGCTGAAGCACCACCACAACAGCCACACGATGATCCACTCCCGGTCGTTCATGGACCACAAGGCGTCCAAGATGCACCACTCCGCCTGGCGGATGGGCGAGGTGCTGACCCAGAACGTCAAGGTGTTCCAGATCGAGACGACGCTGAACAACAACATCTTCGGCGGCGGCCTGGAGTTCCTGCAGAAGCGCGAGTGGGAGTGGTCGCTGAAGGACCAGGCCTCGATGCTGGCCACCAAGCGCGGGCTGGCCGCGGCGCCGGCCAAGCTGCGGCACAGGATCTTCACCGACGTCCGGGCGAACTACGAGCTGACCGGGGTGAACGCCGGCGCGATCGAGCCGGTGCACGACAAGACGCTGGAGATGGTGCACCGCCAGCACCTGGTCGAGGTGCAGGGCCAGTCCGACGTCGGCATCATCGGCGTGCCCTACCTCGGCCCGTACAACGTCAACTCGGTGATGAACCCGATCCTGGCCGCGTGCATGGGGCTGGGCTACCACTTCAACGCCTACCGGGGGAACCCGATCGTCCGCAAGGACGGCGCGGTCATCCTCTACCACCCGGTGCCGTACGAGTTCAGCCAGCTGCACCACCCGTCGTACGTCGACTTCTTCGAGGAGGTGCTGTCGGAGTCGACCGACCCGGCCACCATCGAGGCGAAGTTCGAGAAGCAGTACGCCGAGGACCCGTGGTACATCCACCTGTACCGGACGTCGTACGCGTACCACGGCGTGCACCCGTTCTACATGTGGTACTGGATCTCGCACGCCCTGGACCACTGCGGCGACATCGTCTGGGTCGGCGCCAACCGCAAGACGGTCGAGCGGATGGGCTTCCGGTCCGCGTCGACGCTGCAGGACGCGCTCGAGATGGTCAGCCACTCGGTCGGCCGGTCGCCGTCGATCACCTACCTGCACAACCCGCCGCACCTGCTCGCGGACGTGCGCTGATGGGTACCAGCCTGGTGAAGTTCAGCCGCGACACCGCGCGCGACGTGAAGCAGGTCGCGCGCGGGTGGCGGTGGGGCCGGCGGCCGCAGGTGCCGCGGTCGGCCGAGCCGTACGTGATCCCGAAGGAGACCTCGGTCTTCCCGACCAGGTGGGCCCGGACCCCGGCCGCGATCGCGGTCCGCGAGGTGCTGCAGAAGGGCGCGCTGAACTCGGTGCTGCGGTTCGAGGTGAACCCGCAGGTGAGCGGGCTCGACTCGCTGCTCAAGGTCAACGGCCCGGCGCTGATCGTGGCGAACCACTCGTCGCACCTGGACACCCCGCTGCTGCTCTGCACGCTGCCGGACGCGATGCGCCGCAAGACGGCCGTGGCCGCGGCGGCGGACTACTTCTTCGACACCTGGTGGCGGGCGACCGCGTCGGCGATCGTGTTCAACACGTTCCCGATCGAGCGCCGCGGCGGCAAGCTCAGCTCGACCCCGGGCGACCTGCTCGCGGACGGCTGGAACGTGGTCGTGTTCCCGGAGGGCACCCGGTCGCCGGACGGCTGGATGGAGCGGTTCCGGATGGGGGCGGCGTACCTGGCCGTCGAGCACGGCGTCCCGGTGATCCCGGTCGGGATCAAGGGCTCGTTCGCCGCGATGCCGCGCGGTCGCGGCTGGCCGGTTCCCGGCCGCCCGACGGTCGCGGTCCGGTACGGCGATCCGCTCAGCCCGGCCGAGGGTGAGAGCGCCCGGGAGTTCGCGCCGAAGATCTCCGCCGCGGTGTCGGCCCTGCTGGACGAGGAGTCGACCACCTGGTGGGAGGCCCGCCGTCGGGTCGCCGCGGGGGCCTCGCCGTCGCAGTCCGGTCCGGACGCCGCCCGCTGGCGCCGGGTCTGGGAGTCGACCGCCCCGATGAAGCCTGCCGGCACCAAACGCCGCGCCTGGAAGTGACGCCACTCATGGTCCGGCCGAGGTTCGCCTCGGCCGGTCGACCGTTCTGGATCCTGGCCGGCACGTACTTGGTGATGCTCGCCGTTCTGTGCGCCTCGCTCGCGACCTGGGCGGTCAGCTGGCCGATCGCGGCCTGCCTGTACGTCGTGCTGGTCGCCGTGCTGGCGCTGATGTTCTGGGTCACCTTCCGTGACGCCGGATTCTCGATCGATGCCGAGACCGTCGCCTACAAGGCGAGCGCCTGGGGACCGCCGAGAGTGCTGCCCCGCGCCGGGCTCGTGCGGGTGCTCTCGATCGGCCGGGTCAAGTGGTCGCTGCCGATCGGCATCCTGGTGATCCTTGCGGCGGACGGTAACCGGATCGGCGCCGCGCGCTGGCTGTGGTCGTCCGAGACGCTCGCCGAGGTGACCACGGCGATCGGGCTCCCGGTCGAGCATCGGGACGCCGTCGGCTCGCTGGAGATGATTCGCGAGCTCGGTGTCGACCCGGCCTTCAAACGCAACCCGCTGCACGCGCTCGTGCTGGTGGCCGCCGCGGGCGCCGGCGTCCTGATCGCCTGGCCGGTCGTCCGCGCGCTGCTGCTCTGAGACACGTTCACCGGACCGAGACGTGGGGATCGGTACGCTTGGCCGCGTGAGTCTTGCCGTGCGAGTGATTCCCTGCCTGGACGTCGATGCCGGGCGGGTGGTCAAGGGTGTCAACTTCATCGATCTGCGCGACGCCGGGGACCCGGTCGAGATGGCCAAGGTGTACGACGCGGAGGGCGCCGACGAGCTCACCTTCCTCGACATCACCGCGTCCTCGGGCTCCCGGGAGACGACGTACGACGTGGTCGGGCGGACCGCCGAGCAGGTGTTCATCCCGCTCACCGTCGGCGGCGGGGTCCGGGAGGCGGCCGACGTGGACCGGCTGCTGCGGGCCGGCGCGGACAAGGTCGGCATCAACACCGGCGCGATCGCCCGGCCGGAGGTGATCCGCGAGATCGCGCACCGCTTCGGCAACCAGGTGCTGGTGCTGTCCCTCGACGTACGGCGGGCGCCGGACCAGCCGAGCGGGTTCGAGGTGACCACGCACGGCGGCCGGAAGTCGGCCGGGCTGGACGCGATCGAGTGGGCCCAGCGCGGGTGTGAGCTGGGGGCGGGGGAGATCCTGCTGAACTCGATGGACGCCGACGGGACGAAGCAGGGTTTCGACCTGGAGCTGATCCGGGCGGTCCGGGCGGTGGTCGACGTACCGCTGATCGCGAGTGGGGGAGCGGGCGCGCCCGAGCACTTCCCGCCTGCGGTCGAGGCGGGGGCGGACGCCGTACTGGCGGCGAGCGTGTTCCACTTCGGCGACTTCCGGATCGCCGACGTGAAGAAGGCGCTGCGCGACGCCGGGATCGTGGTCCGGTGACCGTGGACACGCAGGAGACCGAGCGGTCCGAGCAGAACGAGCAGCTGGTCGCGGACATCGAGCAGCAGCTGTCGGCGCTGTTCCGGCGGTCGCGGTCGGCGTCGCTGCGGCTGGCCCGCCGGGTGCACCCGGACATGGATGCGGCCGGCTACGCGCTGATCTCCCAGATCGAGCTCGGCTCGGCCGGCGGTGGGGCGGGCGTGCGCGCGTCGGACGTCGCCCAGGCGCTCGGCCTGGACAAGTCGACCGTCAGCCGCGGCATCACCCAGTTGGAGACCCTCGGCCTGATCGAACGCGTCGGCGACCCCGACGACGGCCGCGCCCGCCTTCTCCGCCTCACCACCGTGGGAGCCGACCGCTTCGAAGCCATGCGCTCCCAACGCCAAACCGAGTTCCGAGCCATCCTCGACCGCTGGAACCCCACAGACCTGGCCGCCCTGGGCCGCCTACTAACCCGCCTCAACGACGACCTCACCTGAACCACCCGCCCTCCGCTCCGCTCCTCGCAGGGAGCGGTCAGCGCAGTTCGGCTTGGCCGTGTTTGTCGTTGCCGGTGGTGCGCCAGGCGGGCCAGGAGAGGTCGGTGTCGTTCCAGGTGAAGAGCGGGTCGTCCAGGGACGGGACGACGTACGTGTTGGCTTCGAAGCGGTTGTTGTTGGAGGTGTAGACGGCGGTGTCGCCGATGTCCTGGACGGCGCCGGTGAGTTGGCCGGCGGACATGGCGACCCGGTTGCCGTGCACCCAGACGTTGCGTACGACGTGCGGCCCGTGCGGCGCGGGGTCCTCGCCGGCCCGCCCACCGCTCTCGATCAGCGCGATCCCGTTGGCGTTGCCGCTGAGGTCGTTGCCCACGACCTCGATCAGCCCGGTCCCGCCCGACGACTGGATCTGGATCCCGGCCTCCCACGCCCAGCCGCTGTGCCGCCGGCCGTTCCCGGAGATCTCGTTGGACCGGATGACCGCGTCGTAGCTGATCTCGTGCTGGATCCCGGCGCCCCAGTTCCCGGTGATCCTGTTCGACGAGTACTCGGTGTGGATGTTGCCGCCGTCGGTCCACAACCCCGGCCCGTAGTTGTCGTGGACGTAGTTGTGCGTGACCGTGTGCCGCTCGGTGTGCCAGCTCTTGCTGCCACCGGCCTCCCACCCGGACGAGTACCCGGCCGCCCCGTTGAACGAGATCTCGTTGCCGCCGACCAGCGACCCGTTGCCCCAGGCACCGAAACCGAGCTGCCCCTGGTGGTGCACGAAGTTCCCGGTCGCGACCGCGCCGTCGGCCAGCCCCAGGCCGACGCCGTGGTTGAGCCGCACCTCGTTGTTCAGGATCCGCCACCCCGACCCCATCGCGTACGGCGTGACCTGCCGACTCTCGACCGCAGCCACCTGAGCCTCGTTCGCCGCCTGCTCGAGAACAAGGTTCGCCACCGTCACGTCGTCAGCGGTCGCCTGGACGAGACTGGGCGCGACGGCCTGCTCGACCAAGCGCCCACGCGGGTCCGCACCGATCGTGATCGAGTTCGCCGCGTAGTCCGCATAGACCGTCCCGCTGGTCACGGCCGACCTCGAGCCCACCCGCGTCAACCGCTGCTTGTCGACGAAAACGTCCTCCGCATACGTACAGGTCGGCGCGTATTCCAGACACTCGCCGTGGTAGCTCGGCTCCGGCGACAGGAACCCAGTAGTCGACCAGACCGACCCATCCTGCCGCCACCCGCTCAACACCTTCGCCCCACTGACCACCGCACCCTGCAGCCCGATCAGCGAGTCGCCCTTCTTAGGCGTCAGCGGTTGCTCCAGCCGGAAAACGCCGGAAGAGAGGCAGTACGTCGTACCCGCTGGATGCGCGTCGATCACACCCTGCACGTCCTCGGACGGACCGACCGACACGCCATCACAAGAGCGAGGCCCCGGCCCGACCGGACCGGTGGGCCCCGGCCGACCAGCCGGCGTGAACTCGGTCGACTCGTCAGCGCCACCCAACGACCACGACACCGCAGCCACCACCGCCACCAGCGCGCAGGCGGCCGCAATCCACCGCCGCGGATGTCTCACGGCGAGCGGAACCATGGCCGGACCGTCGTCACCGCCACCCCGATCCCGAAGAGGGTCCACAGCAACGCCGCAACCTGCGGCCCCTCCAGCTGTGGATCGAAGAAGCAGGAAACGAGCACAGCCGTGGTCACCATCAGGCAGAGCACGCCCACCTGACGCCGGGTGTGCTGCCCTTCACTCGTCAGGCGCCGGCAGCCGGCGACCATACGCCAGTACCAGCCCACCCACAGGGCGATCCACAACGCGAAGCCGACGAGCCCCATCCGGGCCAGGATGTGCAGGTGCGAGTTGTGCGGACTCCGCAGGGTGTCCTTGCCCGCGTCGAGTACGCCGACCTCGCTGGCCAGGTTCTGCCCGAACCCGGACCCGTCGACGAGATGACCGTCCTCGATCTGCTTGTCGAGGATCCGCGTCCACAGTTGCTGACGGCCCTCGACCGTGCCGCCGAGGTTGCCGGGGGAGTCCTGCCCGCCGAGGCTCACCACGTTGGCCACCAACTGCGAGGCCGAGAACTCCCGCCCCTGCAGCCCAGGCATCGGCACCTTCAGCGACAGCAGCGAAGCCACACCCAGCCCGACGACCATCACGAGTACGACGCGAGCCGCGAGACCGACCCGGTTGCGCAGAAACGCCAACCCGACCGCGCCACCGGCCAGCACGCCGAGCAGCCCACCCCGGTTCTGGGTGGCGGCGAGCGCGACCACCAGCAGAGCCATCAAACTCCAGCCCACCCGGCTCCGGGCACTGCGCTCACCGGGCAGCAGCCACATCAGGCCGAGCACGAGCAGCGCCGCAATCGCCGCACTCCCGGACTTGTGCGACAGCACCGAGACCGTGGTGAACGGAACCACAGGCGCCTTCGGAGACAGCGGATAGAGGATCACGGCGATCGGCAGCCACAGCAGCAGCCACGGCGTCAGCCGGTGGAGCCCGCCGATCCACCGGTCGAGCAGCTCCGGCGACCGGGCCAGCGCGCCGACCATGAAGAACGCGAACAGGCAGTAGAGCCACAGCACGGCGTCCCGCAGCGCGTCCATCTGGTACGTCGCCACGCCAGGCGCCGTCCGGATCAGTCCCCAGACCGCGAACGCGCCGAGCAACGCGAACACCGACTCGTCCCGCACCGGCGCCTTGAGGTACTGCGTCGACACCGCGGCAGCCGCCGCGCCGACCCCGAGCACCATCTCGCCGACGAACAACGGACTGCCCGGCAGGTGCAGGTAGGCGAAGGCCCGGTCGAACAGCAGGTACCCCGCCAGCAGAACACCGAGCAGACGGCCGTACAGGACCCACGGCCGCCCCGGGGTGTCCGGCGACGCGGCGCGCAGGAGACGTCGGGCAACGACGGGCGAGGACATCCCGGATCAACCTCGCGGCGCGCCCGCCGACGTACGACGCTCCTTCGGTGGGCGCCGGAAGGCCAGCAACTCCGCCGAAGGCAGAGCCTGCGGACCGGTCCGGTGCCTGGCCTGGGCGACGATCCAGTCGCGCAGCCGCCGGACGGATCTCGCCCCACGGCCCGCCCGGCGGAACACGTAGCCGACGAGGTTCGGCTCGACCTGCTCCAGCCGCTCGACCATCGCGACATGGTCCTCGACCGGATCGCCGGCGCCGAGGACGACGACGGTCGCGTCGGAGCTCTGCGCCAGTTCCATGGCGTTGGCCACCTTCAGGACCGCCGGACTGTCGATCAGCACGAACTCGAAGGACTTCTTCGCCTCGGTGATCAGCCCTTCCACGGCGTCGGCGTACACCGAACCTGTGGTTCGCCGTACTCGGGACGGGCCGGCGCGGAGGACGGTGACGTCCGCGTTCAGCGGGCTGGGCTCGATGCACTCCGACACCGGACGGGACCCGGCCACGACCTGCTCGAAGCCGTCGGACTCCGGACTGCCTGGGAGCAGCAAGCCGGTGAGAGTGCGACTGGTGGTGTCGGCGTCGACCGCGAGCACCAGCCGACCGCTCTCGGCCAGGGCAAGTGCGACGTTCGCGACGACTGCACTCCGCTCGGAGTTGCTGTTCGCCGAGACAAAGACGAGGGCGAGTTCGTCGCCGTGTGCAGCGTACAGACGTTCGACCGAGCCGGCGGTGAACCGGAACGCCTCGGCTGCCGGCGACTGGGGGCTGACGGCCATCGGCAGTTGGCCGGCGGTCGACAGGCCGGACAGGATCCCGCCTCGCCTGGTCGGCGGGATGTCGCCGACGAGTGGCGCCTCGTAGATGGCGACCGCGTCGAGCCGATCGTCGATGCAGCGGCGGCGACTCGCTCGCCAGAACGCCAGCCCGGCGCCCAGGACCAGACCGGCCAGCAGCCCGATCGCACCGGACCGCTTGGCGTTGCCGTTGATCGGCACCTGCGGTTCGGCGGCCCAGGCGAACGTCGGGTCACCGGCCAGGTCGAGTTGCAGGTCGACCAGGGTCTTCGTCCGCTGGTTCAGCAGGTCGGCCACCTGGCCTTGCGCCCGGCTGTCCTTGATCGCCCGGTCGATGGCGGCCACGGCGGCCGCGCCCTGCGCGGCGATGGCGGCGGACCGTACGTCGTCGAACGCCTGCAGTACTGCGTTCGCGCCGGCCTGCGCCACCTTCGGGTCCGGCCAGGTGAACGTCAGCGCGACGATGCTCGACCCGAAGCTGCCTGGTGCCGCCTGCTCCGGGGGCGTGATCTCCAGCGACGTGTTCTCACCTGCGAAGTCTCCGCGGGTGAGCACGTTGTCGTTCAGCGCCGCGTTGGCGATCCGGGCAGCGCGCTCGGCGACTTCCTGGGACTGCAGCAGCAGCACCTGGCTGTCGAAGTACTGCGTTCTGGCCTCGCCCTGCGCGAACGTGGTCTGCGGCACTGTCACCGTCGCGTACGCGCGGAAGACCTCCGTCTGCAGGACGGAGTACCCCGTCGCCGCCGCGGTCGTCAGCACCGCGATGGCCAGCACCATCAGCCGGTACCGGCGGACTGCCCCCACCACCGTCGGCTCGAAGCGTGCCTGTTCGATTTTGGTCGCCCTCACTGCCCCACCTCAGTCGTTCCCCTGGACTTCGGTGCACCCCAGCCCCAACAACAGGAAGTGCTTCCCCCTCGCAGGAATCATAGACGGAGAGTCGCCAAAAGTGACCAGGCCCGATTAAAAATGCACCCTCTGTATTCGGAACTCGACACTCGCTCCATATGGTTGCAGAAACCAACTATCTAGGCATATAGTTGGGTTATGCAACTAGCTCGTGAATCCCTCGTCCCGGGGACAGCGCGGGACATGCCGGCCCAGGAGCTGCTCGAAGGGGTCAGCTCGCTGGTGCGCGCGGTGCGTTGTGTCGAGCATCGGCACCTGGCGCCCGACGGCGGGCTGCGACGGTCCGACGCGAGTGTGCTCAAGGTCCTGCTCAGGGACGGCGAGCAGCGTGGCGGCGAGATCGCGGCCAAGCTCGGCGTCGACGCCTCCGTGGTGAGCCGGCAGTTGACCGCCCTCGAGGCCGACGGACTGGTGAGCCGTCGGCCGGACCCGGCTGACGCCCGGGTCGGGCTGGTCAGCCTCGCGCCGCTCGGCAAGGCCCAGCTCGAAGCCCTCTACTCCTCCTACACCGAGCATCTTCGTGCCGCCCTCGCGGATCTCGACGACGACGCCCTGCTCGCTGCTGCGCAGACCATGCAGCGGATCGCGCACGCGATCACCGAGGTCACCAAGAGCGCGCGGCGTACCCGATCGACTGGAGACCGATGACTGTCACCGAGACCCGGCGGGAACTGCCCAGCGCGCCGGAACTCACCCACCGCGAGATCCTCGAGATCCTGATCGGCCTGCTCGCCGCGTTGTTCACCGCGATGCTGAGCTCGACCATCGTCAGCAACGCGCTGCCGACGATCATCGCCGACCTCGAGGGTTCGCAGACCCAGTACACCTGGGTGCTGACCGCGAGCTTGCTGGCCACGACGGTCTCCACCCCGATCTGGGGCAAGCTCGCCGACCTGATGAGCAAGAAGCTCCTGGTGCAGGTGGCGATCTCGCTGTTCGTGGTCGGCTCGGCGCTGGCCGGCCTGTCCCACAACGTGCCGTTCCTGATCGGCGCCCGCGTCCTGCAGGGCCTGGCGATGGGCGGCCTGATGGCGTTGGCCCAGGCGATCATCGGCGCGGCGATCCCGCCGCGCAACCGCGGCCGGTACTCCGGCTACATGGGCGCCGTGATGGCGGTGGCGACCGTGAGCGGTCCGCTGATCGGCGGCGTCATCGTCGACACCTCGTGGCTCGGCTGGCGCTGGTGCTTCTACGTCTGCGTCCCGCTGGCCGTGATCAGCCTGGTGATCCTGCAGAAGTACCTGCACCTGCCGGTGATCAAGCGCCGGGTCCGGATCGACTACCTCGGCGCGGTGCTGATCAGCGTCGCCGCCAGCCTGCCGCTGATCTGGGTCACCTTCGCCGGTCACGACTTCGGCTGGGTGTCCTGGCAGTCGGCGCTGTTCGTCGGCGGCACGCTGGTGTTCGGCATCCTCGCTGTCGTGGTCGAGAACCGCGTGGCCGAGCCGCTGGTCCCGCTGAAGGTGGTCAGGGAACGCACCACCGCGCTGGCGATCGTGGCCAGCCTGGCGGTCGGTGTCGCGATGTTCGGCAGCGCGTTGTTCCTCGGCCAGTACTTCCAGATCGCCCGTGGCTACAGCCCGACCGAGGCCGGGTTGCTGACTATCCCGATGATGCTCGGCTCGTTCTTCGGCTCGGTCGGCTCCGGCCAGCTGATCACCCGGTTCGGCAAGTGGAAGCGCTACTTGATTGCCGGTGGCATCCTTTTGGTCGCCGGCCTGCTGGTGCTCGGCACGATCGACCACACCACGCCGTACTGGTACGTCGGAGTCGGCATGCTGGCGATGGGTCTGGGCATGGGCATGACCATGCAGAACCTCGTCCTCGCCGTGCAGAACACCGTCGACGTGAGCCAGATCGGCGCGTCGAGTGCGACGGTCGCGTTCTTCCGCAGCCTGGGTGGGGCGGTCGGCGTGTCGGTCCTGGGCGCCGTACTCGCGGTGCGGGTGAAGGACCTGATCGTGCAGGGCGTGCTCGCCGGACCCGGTGGCGCCGAAGCGGCGCGGAAGTTGCAGGAAGGCGGTTCCGGGAGCACGAGCCTGCTCGACGTCGGTCACCTGCCGCCGCAGCTGGCCGAGCTGGTGCGGCAGTCGTACGGCGATGCGACCGGCCGGATCTTCCTGATCGCGGCAGCCTGTGCGGTGGTCAGCCTGATCGCGGTCCTGTTCATCAAGGAGGTCCCGCTGCGCCGGACGGTCGCCAAGCTCGACGTCGACGACGACTAGAGGTCGGGCGGTTGCAGGCCGTCGAGGTCGCGGGTGCGGATGATGGGGGAGCGGATCAGCCACAGTACGGCGAGGAAGCCGCCGGCCGCTGAGATCAGCAAGGTCTCGCGGACGCCGATCCAGGTCCCGAGGAAGCCGCCGACCACAGCGCCGAGCGGGCGGACGCCGTAGTTGATGCTGCTGAACGCTCCCGCGACGCGGCTGCGCATGTGGTCGTGGGTGACCGCGGCCTGCAGTGAGTTGAGCGGTACGTCGAAGCACATCACGGCGAACGCCCCGATGAACTCGGCGGCGGCCAGTGCGGTGGCCCGGGCCCAGGTCGGTCCGTCCGCCAGCGCCGCGATCGCGATCGATCCCGGGAAGATGATCGAGCTCGCCGCGATCACCCGGCCGGCGCCGAAGATCCGGCTCAGCGGTGACGCGGCGAGCGCGCCGAGCAGTCCGCCGGAGGCGCCGATGCCGAAGGCCAAGCCGATCGTGCCGGCGGACAGCTCGAGGTTGCGGCTGGCGAACAGCACCAGCAGCGCCAGGCTGATCAGGTTGAAGAAGTTCACCGTCGTCGCGCAGCCGAGGCTGCGGCTCAGGTACGGGTGGTGCAGCAGGTAGCGCATCCCGGCCCGGGCGCGGTGGAGCAGCGGTTCGGTCGACTCCTCGGTCGGGCCCGGCGGTGTCTTCAGGCGGCCGAGCTGGACCGCCGCCACCAGGAACGAGAACGCGTCCACCAGGATCGCGACCGGCGCGGTCAGCCACTGGACGAGAGCACCGGCGACCGCGGGTCCGCCCATGAACGAGATCGACCGGGTCGCGGAGAGCTTGGAGTTCGCCTCGAGGAACTTGTCGCGAGGAACCAGCCGGACGAAGAACGAGGCGTACGACGTACCGAACACGACGTCGGCGATCCCGGCCAGGACGGCGATCGCGTAGAGGTGCCCGAGAGTCAGCAGATCCAGCCAGTACGCGGCCGGAAGGCTGAGCAGCAGGATTGCCCGGAAGACGTCGGCAGCGATCATCAGCCGACGCTTGTCGGGCCGGTGGTCGACCCAGGTGCCGATGAACAGCGATGCGATGTTCGGCAGCCAGACCGCGGCGGTCAGGAAGCCGACCTGCGCGGGCGTGGCATCGAGCAACAGGACGGCGATCAGCGGCAGCGCCAGCTCGGTCACCCGGTCGCCGAACTCGGACACGGTCTGCGCGGACCAGAACCGGCGGAACTGCCGGTCCCGCCAGAGACTCGTCGTGGCGGTCAGAGTCTTCATCGTCCGACCCGATCAGTTCGGTGCTTCAGGCAACGACATGCGGAGGTAGCGGACCGCGCGGGCGTCCGCGGGCGCGCCTTCCTCGCCACGCTGGACGTACGGCGCGAGCAGCTGCTCGATCGCGTCCTCGACGGCCTCCGCCTCGGCGGCGGTGAGGACCAGCCGGGTGTTCGCCGATCCGGCCAGCCGGCTCCACTCGGGATCGAGCTCGGGCTCGGTCTCGACCAGCCACTGCTGAGCGGACTCCAGCGCCTGGTTCATCATCTCGGTCCGGAGCAGCCGGCCGGCCTCGTTGCCCTCGGGGGTGTCCGGCATCTCGTACCGGAACCCGCGGGCCACCGCCTTCCACCACCGCTGTCGCTTGTCCCCGTCCGGCGGCTGCTCGTCGACCACCAGGCCGAAGTTGGCCAGGTGGCGCAGGTGCCAGCTGGTGACGGACGGCGACGCGCCCACGTGCTCGGACAACTGGGTGGCGGTCGCCGGGCCGTTCTTCTGCAGCCAGCTCAGCGCGGCCAGCCGGACGGGATGCGCCAGCGCCCGCATCGCCTGCGGGTCGGTGATCTCGAAGTCGCCGTACGGATTTCTGAGAGACATGTTTCGAGAGTAGTCTCTCAGATATCGTGAGAGCAACCTCTCAGATCTGGATCGTGCGTCGCCAGATGTCGCTGATCAGGTCGGGGCGCATGCCGACCGAGGTGTAGAGACCGACCGCCGGGGTCGGGTTGGAGCTGTCGACGTGCAGGATGGTGCCGGTCCGGCCGGCCGCGGCGTCGGTGGCGAACGTGTCGTGCAACAGGTACTTCGCGAGCCCCTTCCCGCGCGCCTCGGGTACGACGGCCAGCCGGCCGACCTACCCGCAGTTGTCGGTGCTGACGAAGTTGTCGTTGCACTCGCAGACCGCGACCGCCCGCCCGTCGAGCTCGACCGTGGTGAGCTGCGACCAGTCGAACGTCGACCGGCTCTCCCGCGACGCCACCCAGTCGTCGTACGGCCGCGGATCCGCTCCCGGCTGCGTCCGGAACGCCTCCACGAGTACGGCGTGCGCCGCCCGCCGACTCGGCTCGTCCAGGGCTCCGCGCCGTACCACCGCTCCGGCCGGAATCGCCGGCCGCGCGACGGCGCCATCGAAGTTGATCCGCATCCGGTGGATCGACGTACTGATCGAGAAGCCCTTCGCAGCCACGATCTCCGGCATGAACTCGTCCTGCCGGATCACACCGATGCTGACCACCACGTCACCGGGCCCAGCCTCCCCAGCCCGCTGAAGCCCGCGCTCGATCAGCCACTCCGCAACCGCCGGGATCTCGCTCAACGCCTCCAGATCCACCCGCGACCCATCACTGTTGACGGCCGCCGTCCCCGACCCGGCAAACTCTCCGCCGCTGTCGACCACGACCCGCCCATCGCGCGCCGGATCGAACCCCGGATCCCGCAGATAGTTGGCAACATCCTCAAAACTGTGCTTCGCAAACCCAAGCAACGCAGTCGTATAAGCCCCCGACCGCTCCGCAATCAGCCGAGCATCCTCAACCGTCATCGGCCGGGCAGTGAAGGTGTTGGGGAGTACGGCGGTCATTCCGTCATCGTCGGGAATGGCCGCCGTACTGTCCAAGGGTTTAGCAGGCCTTGTCCCAGTCGAGTTCGCAGGCGGTCTCGGTGGTGGTCTTGAAGGCCGTCGCGGTCTGGTTGGGCCAGGACGCGAGGGTTACGCCTACTGCGTCCTCGATGGAGCGGGGGCTGACCAGGTAGTTGTTGCTGATCATCGAGAAGACCAGCTCGCGGCCATCAGCCGTGGTGACGTAGCCGGACAGTGACGTCACGCCGGTGAGTGAGCCGGTCTTGCCGTGCAGGTTGTTGGCGGCCGGGGTGTTGGCCATCCGGCTGCGCAGCGTGCCGCCGATGAAGCGTTGCGGGTTGCCGGCGATCGGCAGGGCGTCGTACCACTGCTGCCACCACGGCTCTTTCTGCACTCCGATCAGCAGGTCGGTGATGCTGTCGGCGGTGACGTTCACCTTGCGCGACAGGCCGGAGCCGTCGGACAGCCGGATCGTGCTGCTGTCGACGCCGACGCTCTGGGCGTAGTCGCTGACCACGCCCAGGCCGGCCGGCCAGGTCCCCGATGCCTCGGCGACTGCGCCCATCGCCTTGACCAGCGTCTCGGCGTGCATGTTGTTGGACAGCTTGAGGAACGGGTTCATCAGTTCGCCGACCGTCATCGACTCGTCCCGGGCGAGCACCCGGGCAGCGGCGGGGGAGGCCGCGGCCTTGACGTTGCCGACGACACTGATGCCCTGCGCCGCGAGCGCACGCTTGAACACGTCGGCGGCGTACAGTTCGGGCTCCCAGACCGTCACCCACTCCTGGCCGACGGACGCGCCGAGCGGCACGGAGCCGGTCACCCGCACGATGTTGGTGCCGTGCTCCCGCTCGATGTTCAGCGTGTTCGCCGAGCCGGCCGCGCCGGTCGTCGCGGTGTTCACGAGCTTGAGTACGCCGTTCGCCGGGACCAACGCGAGCTGGACCGGAGCCCCGGCCGTCGCACCAGGCCTGCTTTCGACGATCGCCGTACCGGAGTCGTAGTCGGTGTTCGGGGCGAGGGTGAGGGCGGAAATCTGCGCCGAGTAGTAGAACGGCTCGTCGTCCCAGGCCCAGCTGTCGCCGAGCCGGACGGCGTCGAAGTAGGTGTCGTCCGCGACCAGGTCACCGACGACGCGGCGGACGCCGGACTCGGCGAGCTGCTTGGCCAGGGCGGCGTAGTCGGACTCGAGCGCGGTCGGGTCGCCGTACCCCTTGAGGTAGAGGTTGCCGAGCAGAGCGCCGCGCTGGACCGGGCCGGTCGCCAGCACATCGGTGTGGAAGCGGTACGACGGGCCGAGCACGTCCATCGCGGCTGTGGACGAGAAGAGCTTGGTGTTCGAGGCGGGCAGCATTCGCGTGCCGCCGTTCCGGTCGTACAACGTCTCGCCGGTCGTCGCGTCCCGGACCACGAGCGCGACCTGCGACCCGTTGTAGCGGCTGTCGTTCAGCAGGCTGTCCAGGCGCTCCTGCAGCGGTGTTGCTTGTACAGTCGCCGGCGCGCCGGCCGACTGCGTGACCACCCCACCGACCGCGGTCGCGAGTACGGCGGCGACGGCGATCACCCCGCGTCCCGACACTCTCGGTAAATGCCTCACGAGAACACCCCTCTATCCAGGCGGAATCCAACTAGCGGGAGTCAACACCCCGGAACGCCCTGGGTCCAGTGATGACCCCTGGTCATCCAGGTGAATCGATGGAAAAGTTCGGTCCACAGGTATCCGCCCCCACCTGAGGAGTCCCCTATGCGACGACTTCTGCCGGCCTTGCTCGCCCTGCTCAGCCTCGCCGCCTTCCTGTCCCCGCCGGTCCACGCAGCCACCACCGCCGCCGTCTTCCCGGCCCAGATCATCGGGGAGGACTTCCCGGATCCGGACGTGTTCGAGAAGAACGGCATCTGGTACGCCTACTCGACCAACAACGGCCGCGGCCACGTCCCGGTCGCGACCGCCCCGAGCGCGAACGGGCCCTGGACGATCCGCGGCGACGCGATGCCGGGCGGACCGTCGTCCGGCTGGGCACAGACCGGCCGCACCTGGGCTCCCGACGTCTTCCCGAACCCGGACGGCTCCTACACCCTGACCTACACCGCTTGGCACAAGCTGTCCGGCCGGCAGTGCATCGGCGTCGCCACCGGATCCTCGCCGCTCGGGCCGTTCGCCCCGGTCGGCAGCCAGCCGCTGATCTGCCCGCTCGAAATCGGCGGCGCGATCGACGCGAACACGTTCGTCGCGAACGACGGCATCCGCTACCTGCTCTGGAAGAACGACGGGAACGCGATCGGCCAGCCGTCGACCCTGTGGCTGACGCGTACGGCGAACAACGGCACGACCCTGGTCGGCGGCAACTCGGCGCTGCTCACCTCGGGCGGGGTGATCGAGGCGCCCGATCTGGTCCAGCGCGGCAGCCAGTTCGTCCTGTTCTACTCCAGCGGCGGCTACACCGACTGCAACTACCTGACGTCGTACGCGACGGCTCCTAGCCTGAGCGGGCCGTGGACGACGGCCTTCCGGCCGCTGATGACGACCGGGACGTTCGACAACCACATCTGTGGTCCGGGTGGCGCGGACTTCGTCGGCGACAAGGTGTTCGTGCACGGATGGGTCGGCGGGTCGCGGCACCTGTACGTCGCCGATCTCGGGTACGCCAACGACTACCCGGTGGTCCGCGGCAGCCGGGTCCGGTACGAGGCGGAGCGCGGGACGCTGAACCACTGCGTGGTCCGGTCGAACGCGGCCGGGGCTTCGGACGGGAAGGTGGTCGCGTACATCGACTACGCCGACTCGTGGGTTGAGAACACCGTGTTCGCTCCGGTTGCGGGCAGTTACTCCCTGCATGTCGGGTACGCGAACGGCTCCGGCGCCACCGCGAGTCACGGGCTTGTTGTCAATGGCAACAGCCAGGGTTCGGTGAGCTACCCGGTGACCGGCTGGGACAACTGGCGGCAGAGCTCGGTCTCCATCACCCTGAACGCCGGCTGGAACACCATCCGCCTCACCAAGGGCGACTTGTACGCCGAGGTGGACTACCTGGAAGTGCAGTGAAGACGCCACCTTCGGCGGCGGAGAGGGAGGGGAAGTCGACTACCTGGAGGTTCAGTGACGGGTCAGGGATGGCCCGGGAACCACCCCCTGGTTGCGTGGCGTGATGCGGCTGGACTGGACCATGGCTCGTAGGCTCGGTACAGCACAGCGGCAGCGACGGGGAGTACTACCAGGAGATGGCGAAACCACCAGAGCAGGTGTCCGGTGACCGGCGTCGGCGACGACCGGTCTGGCTGGACCTCGGCCGTCGTACCGGCCGGGGCCTGCAGGCGATGCTGTTCGGCGGCCTGGCCTCGCTGATCTCGCTGGTCATCACGTTCTGGACGCTGCCGCAGATCAGCAGCGACGGTAGTGTGCCGATCCTGCGGCTGGTCGTGCTGCTGGCCGTGTTCAGCATGCTGATGCGCTGGGTGCTGGCCGGGATCGCGATCCTGATCGGCTCGATCGGCGTCCTGGTCGGCGGGCTGCTGTCCCAGTTCGGCGTCGTCTACCTCGGCATCACCGTCGACCCCGGCGTCAACCTGCACGGCGGAGTCGAGGCGGCGCTGCTGGTCGCGATCGTGATGTCCTCGGTCAGCGCGTTCGTCGGCTGGGTCGCGTACGCCGGCAGTGACGACGCGTACGTCGCCGAGGTGATGCGGGTCGTGCACCGCCGGGCCCGCAAGCTCACGCCGGCGCCGAAGACCGGGATGCTGATCATCCAGATCGACGGCCTGTCCGCGCCGCTGCTGAACTGGATGGTGCTGGCCGGCAACCTGCCGAACCTGGGCGGCTGGATCCGGGACGGCAAGCACTCGCTGGTCGGCTGGCACACCGGTGTGCCGTCGACCACCCCGGCCAGCCAGGCCGGCATCCTGCACGGCGGCTCCCAGCAGATCCCGGCGTTCCGGTGGTACGAGAAGGACTCCGCCCGGGTGATCGTGACCAACCGCGGCCGAGACGCCGCCGAGCTCGAGGCCCGGATGTCGACCGGTCGCGGCCTGCTCGCCGATGGCGGGGTCAGCATCAGCAACAACTGGTCCGGCGACGCGGACCGGTGTGAGCTGGTGTTCAGCCGCGCCTCGCTGCCGAGCCACCGCAGCCGCGGGTATGTCCGCTTCTTCTCCAGCCCGCAGGGTGCCGCCCGCGGCCTGGTGCTGTGCGTCGCCGAGATCGTCAAGGAGCTCCACCAGGCCCGGCGCCAGCGGGCGCGGCACCTGGTCCCGCGGGTCAAGCGCGGCAGCCCCTACATCTTCCTGCGCGCGATCACCAACGTCCTCCTTCGCGACCTGAACGTCTCGCTGATCACCGACGAGCTGGTGAAGGGCACCCCGGTCATCTACTGCGACTTCGTCGACTACGACGAGGTCGCCCACCACGCCGGCCCGACCCGCGCGGAGTCGCTGCAGACCCTCGAAGGCCTGGACCGCGTCCTCGGTGCGTTGCAGCGGATCATCGACACCCTGCCGCACTCGTACGAGATCGTGGTCCTGTCCGACCACGGCCAGAGCCAGGGCTCGACCTTCTTCCAGCGCTACGGCCGGACGCTCACCGAGGTGGTCGACGATCTGGTCGACACCACCAAGGAGCCGGTGGCCGCGGTCGGCAAGGCCGAGGGCTGGGGTCCGGTGAACGCGTTCCTGACCGAGCTCAGCCTGCGCCGCAGTGTGGCTGGATCGGTCACCCGGAAGGCACTCCACGGCAAGGCCAGGGGCGGCGAGGTGGAACTCGGCCCGAAGGACTGCGAGCCGCAGATCGCCGCTGACGAGCAGGTGGTGGTCACGTCGTCGGGCAACCTGGCCCTGATCTACCTGGCGACCACACCCGGCCGGGTGCCGCTGGAGGAGATCGAGCTACTGCACCCGAAGCTGATTCCCGGGCTGGCGACCCACCCGGGCGTCGGGTTCGTCGTGGTCGACTCGCTCGCCGAGGGGCCGGTCGCGATCGGCCGAGCCGGGGTGCACGTACTGCGGAGCGGCCGGATCGAGGGTGAGGACCCGTTGACGCCGTACGGGCCGTTCGCGATCGCGTCGATGCTGCGGCAGGCCGAGATGCCGCACAACGGGGACATCGTGGTGATCAGCCGGCTGGACGACTACACCCACGAGGTGGCCGCGTTCGAGGAACTGGTCGGGTCCCACGGCGGCATCGGCGGCTGGCAGACCGAGGCGGTGCTGGTGCACCCGAGCCGTTGGGAAGTCGACGAACCTCCCGTAGGCTCCGACGCGGTCCACGCACTGCTGATCAGCTGGCTCGAGCACCTCGGCCACCGCAAGGACCTCCGGGAGCCAGTCGAGTCGAAGGTGGAGGCCTGAAGCGTGCGGATCACCTGGTGGGGGCACGCCACCACCACGATCGAGGAGAACGGCACGCGCCTGCTCACCGATCCCGTGCTCACGTCGCGGATCGCGCACCTGCGCCGCCGCCGCGGTCCGGCCCCGCTGCCCGCCGCCGCCGAGTGCGACGCTGTACTGATCTCGCACATGCATGCCGACCACCTGCACCTGTCGTCGATCTCGATGGTTGCGCCCGGCGCCGCGCTGGTTGTGCCACGAGGTACGGCCCGGCTGATCCAGCAGGACTTCGGTACGGCGATGGCGGACCGCTGCATCGAAGTTGCCCCGGGCAATCAGGTGCGGATCGGCGCGCTCGACATCACCGCGATCACCGCTCACCATGACGGCCGGCGGCTGCCGTGGTCGTCGTACAGCGGGCCGGCTCTCGGCTTCCGGGTCGAGGGGTCGCCGAGTGTGTGGTTCGCCGGGGACACCGATCTGTTCGACGAGCTCGGGGCGGAGGCCGGTCCGGTCGACATGGCGCTGGTGCCGGTCGGCGGGTGGGGGCCGTCGCTCGGTCCGGGCCACCTGGATCCGGTTCGCGCGGCGGAGGCGGTTCGCCGGGTGCAGGCGCGGGCGGCGATCCCGGTCCACTTCGGGACGTTCTGGCCGATCGGGTGCGACTGGCTGAAGCCCGAGCTGTTCCTGCCGCCGGGTGACCGGTTCAAGGCTGCGATGGCCGAGCTCGACCCGGCGGTGGCGGTACAGATCCTGGTGCCGGGGGAGTCGACTGAGGTGGTGGCGCCGTGAGCGGCGAGCCTCGGTTCGATCTTTGGTACCTCTTTGCGCTCGCGGGTGCGGTGCTGCTGGGCGCCGTACTGCCGGTGCTGCCGACTGGGGCGGCTGTGTCGACGGGCGCCGTACTGGCGTCGCACCACAATCCGATCGGGTTGGTCGGCGTACTGATTGCGGGTGCGGTCGGGGCGTATGTCGGGGACCTGATCGTGTACGCCGGGTGCCGGTTCGGCGGGGAGCGGTTGGCGAAACGAGTCGGCTGGTTGCGGGACAACGCATCACTCGACGCGCTGCGGGTCCGGCTGGCCGAGCACGAGATCGGGGTGCTGCTGACCTCGCGGTTGATCCCGGGTGGACGGGTGCCGGTGCTGCTCGCAGCCGGGCTCGCCGGGTACCCCTGGGAGCGGTTCGCGGTGGTCGACCTGACCGCCTCGTCGCTGTGGGCGGCGGTCTACATGGCGATCGGCCTGCTCGGGTACGCGCTGTTCGACGAGCCGTGGCAAGGCGTGGTCGCGGCGATCGTGCTGGTCATCCTGACGACCGTGGTGAGCAGCTTGGTCCAGCGATGGCGGCGGAAGAAGCGCGCCTCACACTCCGAATGACGCGGTGCGGATCCGCTCGACCGTCTCCGCATCGCCATCCAGCTGTACGTCGGCCACCTGCTGCCGGCCGAAGCAGAACATCACCAGCTCGGACGGCTCGCCCGTCACGGTGACCGAACCCAGCTCGGTCGGCTTCTTCGCGACCGTCGTCGACCCGTCCGGCAGTCGCAGGATCAGCCCGCTCGGCGCCTTCCGCGTCATCGACTTCGCGGCCAGCCGGACCGCCTTCCACAGTCCGGCCTGCTGTCCGCCCGGCAGCGTTCGGATGTCGTACGACGGCTGGGCCCGGCGCACGTCCTCGTGGTGGACGAAGTACTCGGTGAAGTTCAGCTGGGGACCGAACTTCGGCACCGCGTAGATCGACACCTTCGGCGGGCCGTTGCGAACCTTGTCGACCACCTCGCTGAAGCTGTACCGCGCCTTGGCCCGGGCCATCCGCTTCTCGGTGGTGTCCGAAAGCGCCGGAATCATGATCCCCGGACCGGCCATCGGATCGGCCTCCCGGACGTAGAGGTGTACCGCCAGGTCGTAGGTGTCCCACCCCTCACACAGCGTGGGCTGATCAGGCCCGAGCTGGTCGAAGAGGTCACACAGAGCAAGACGTTCCACCCGGCTGTAGTCGGTCACAACTCGATCGTAGTTGCGCCACCTGATCCCCGCTTCTTCTCCTCCCTCCGCCTCGGCGGTGGAGGAAGAAAATCCGGGAGGAAGGAGTTTGGAATGGCAGAATGTCAAACGTTGTCATGACTGTGCCTGGTTGATGCACCTGATTGCCCTGGAGCGTGTTGCCCGTGCCGCCGAAAGTCCCCGACAAGGGCAGCGTCACCCGGAGGGGCTTCGCGGTCCTGAAGGTTGCGATCTGGGAGGAGCCGTGGATCTTCGCCCTGTCCGTGCTGGCCAGCATGCTGTACGGCGCGATGACGGTGGCGGACGGCTGGGCGCTCGGCTGGGCCACCGACAACGTGATCCGGCCGGCCCTGGAGCGCGGTGACACCACCTTCGGCGCGATCGCGTCGCTCGTCTCGCTGTTCCTCGGGATCGCGATCCTGCGCGCGATCGGTGTGGTCGGCCGCCGGATCGGCGCCGGCGTGATGCAGTTCCGGCTGCAGGCGACGTGGCGTCGCCGCGTCACCCGGCAGTACCTGAAGCTCCCGCTCGAGTGGCACCACAAGCACCCGACCGGGATGCTGCTGTCGAACGCGAACGCCGACGTGGAGTCGATCTGGTTCGTGATCGCGCCGCTGCCGATGGCGATCGGCGTACTCGCGATGCTCGCGTTCGCGACGGTCGCGATGTTCATGGCCGACGTCTGGCTGGCGCTGGTCGGCTGCCTGGTCTTCCCACTGGTGTTCCTGGCGAACGTGATCTTCCAGCGCTACCTGCAGCCGCTCGCGACCCGCGCCCAGCAGTTGCGCGCGGACGTGTCCGAGGTCGCGCACGAGTCGTTCGACGGCGCCCTGGTGGTGAAGACGCTGGGCCGGGAAGCCGCCGAGACCGAGCGCTTCCGCGCCCCGACGTACGCGCTGCGCGACGCGAACATCGCGGTCAACAAGGCTCGCGGTGTGTTCGACCCGGTGATCGACGGCCTGCCCCGGCTGGGTGTGCTCGCGGTGCTGCTGGTCGGCGTCGGCCGGGTGCAGTCCGGCGCCGCCGACCCGGGTGACGTGGTGCAGGTCGCGTTCCTGTTCACGCTGATCGGCTTCCCGATCCGGGCGCTCGGCTGGGTGCTCGGCGAGCTTCCACGCTCGGTCGTCGGCTGGGACCGGGTCCAGCGGGTCCTGGTCGCCGAGGGCGGCATGGAGTACGGCGACCAGCGGCTGACGTCGGCCAAGCCGGCGCGGCTCGAGGTGTCCGGCGTGCGGTTCGGTTACCTGCCCGAGCGGGACGTGCTGTCCGGAGTGGACTTCACCGTCCGGCCCGGCCGGACGGTCGCGATGGTCGGCCCGACCGGCGCCGGGAAGTCGACGATGACCACGTTGCTGACCCGCCTGGTCGACCCGGAGGAGGGCACGGTCAAGGTCGACGGCCTCGACCTGCGCGACCTCGCCCGCGACGAGCTGGCCGGCTCGGTCGCGCTGGTGGCGCAGACCGCGTTCCTGTTCGACGACACGATCCGCGGCAACATCACGCTCGGCGGCGACTACAGCGACGAGGACGTCTGGGACGCGCTGCGGATCGCCCAGGGCGACGGCTTCGTGAAGAGCCTGCCGGAGGGCCTCGACACCAAGGTCGGCGAGCGCGGGACGACCCTGTCCGGTGGCCAACGGCAACGAATCGCCCTGGCCCGGGCCCTGGTACGGCGACCCCGGCTGCTGATCCTGGACGACGCGACCAGCGCGGTCGACCCCCAGGTCGAGGCGCGGATCCTGGCCGGGTTGCGGTCCGCGGTCCAGGACTCCGAGGCCGCCACGACGGTCCTGGTGATCGCGTACCGGAAGGCGACGATCTCGCTCGCCGACGAGGTGGTGTTCCTCGACGAGGGCCGGATCGCCGCCCACGGGACGCACGCCGAGCTGCAGCAGCAGTCGGCCGCCTACCGCGAGCTGGTCGACGCCTACGAGAAGGACGCGGTCCGCCGCCAGGAAGAGGCGGAGCTGGCTGCCGAGATAGACGACCTCGACGCGGAAGGAGCGTCCGCGTGAGCGAGCGGAGCGAGTTGACCATCGAGCACAATGCGCCTCGTGCCTCAGCCGCGCCCGGAGCGAAGCGAGGACGCGGATGAGTTCGGCGGAGACGACCAGGCTGGACCACGCCGACGATGCGGGCGGTCTGGAGACACTGCGGCAGGGAATGCGAGTCTCGCCTGAGTTGGCTCAGGGGTGGTGGGTCACCGGGCTGCTCGCGCTGCTGATGACGGCCGGGCGGATCGTCGTACCGATCGCTGTCCAGCAGACGATCGACAAGGGACTGTCCGGTCCGGGCGGGCCGGACATGTCGTACGTGGCGTGGATGTGCGTGGTCTGTACGGGCGGCATCCTGGTCACCGCGGTGGCGTCGTACCTGACGACGGTGCGGCTCGCGGTCAACTCCGAGCACGGTCTGGCGACGATGCGGATCAAGGCGTTCCGGCATGTGCATGACCTGCCGGTGCTGACGCAGAGCACCGAGCGGCGCGGCGCGCTGGTCAGCCGGGTCACGTCGGACGTGGACACGGTGTCGCAGTTCCTGCAGTTCGGCGGGTTCATCTTCCTGGTCAGCATCGGGCAGATGCTGCTCGCGACCGTGGTGATGTTCGTCTACTCCTGGCAGCTCGCGCTGGTCGTGCTGGTCTGCTTCATCCCGCTGTTCGCCAGCCTGAAGTACCTGCAGCGGCTGATGTCCGCGGCGTACGGCGTGGTCCGGGCGAAGGTCGGCGACATGCTGTCCGCGATCGCCGAGCCGGTGGTCGGGGCGCAGGTGGTCCGCGCGTACGCGATCGAGCAGCGCACCCAGGAGCGGATCGACGCCTCCATCGAGGACTACCGCCGTACGGCGACCAAGGCGCAGGCGATCACCGGCCTGACCTTCTCGATCGGCGGACTCGCCGCCGGTCTGGCCAACGCCGGCGTGCTGACCGCCGGGGTGCTGCTCGGGGTCGACGGGCAGGCGACGCTGGGCGAGATCCTCGCGTTCATGTTCCTGGTGGCGCTCTTCTCGGACCCGGTGCAGATCGCGACGCAGGTGCTGACGGACGCGCAGAGCGCGTTCGCCGGCTGGCGGCGGGTGCTCGGTGTGATCGCGACGCCGGCCGACGTGGTCGACCCGGGGGACAAGGGCGTCGTGCAGGCGCGGGGGCCGATCTCGGTCGAGTTCGCCGACGTGGACTTCGCGTACCCGGAGGGCGAGCTGGTGCTGCGGGATGTCGACGTACGGCTGGAACCGCATCGGCGGGTCGCGGTGGTGGGGGAGACCGGGTCGGGGAAGACGACGTTTGCGAAGCTGCTGACCCGGTTGATGGACCCGTCGTCGGGCGCCGTACTGCTGGACGGGGTGGACGCGCGGGAGATCTCGTTCGCGTCGCTGCGGGAGCGGGTCGTGATGGTGCCGCAGGACGGGTACCTGTTCGACGCGTCATTGGCCGAGAACGTGCGCTTCGGCCGGCCCGAGGTGACGGACGCGCAGCTGCTGGACGCGTTCGAGTCGCTCGGCCTGACGGACTGGCTGGAGTCGCTGCCCGACGGGCTGGAGTCGCCGGTTGGTCAGCGCGGAGAGTCACTGTCGGCCGGTGAGCGGCAACTGGTCGCGTTGGTACGGGCGAACATCGCCGACCCCGACCTGCTGGTCCTCGACGAGGCAACGTCGGCGGTCGACCCCGGGACCGAGGTCCGGGTGAACGCGGCGCTGGAGCGGCTGATGGCCGGCCGGACGTCGGTGACCATTGCGCACCGGCTGTCGACGGCAGAGGCCGCGGACGAGGTGCTGGTCTTCGACAACGGCGAGATCGTCGAGCGCGGCCCGCACGCCGACCTGGTCGGCGCCGGTGGCGTCTACACCCGGCTGCACGACAGCTGGATCGCCCAACGCAACGCTCTGTAAACGTACGACGGCCGGGACCAAGGAAAGGGGCCGGTCCCGGCCGTCGACTTCACGCGATCGACTAAGGTCGCGCCTGCCGATCCCGCGCCTACTGCGCGGCACTCGGCACGGCACCTCGCCGCACTGGCCCGAAGGCCACGATGCTCCGCATCGAGACCTCCGCTCCAGCACGCCGATGCACCGCACCGAGCACCTGCTCGCTACGGCGCGGGATCGACAGCCACGACCTAGGGAGTCGGGGCGGCACCGTTCTCCCGTCCGGTCCCCGGCTGGGGTACCAGCAGGAACTCGACGCCGCCCTTGTCGTCGACCGCCGCGTCCAGGATCTTGTCGTCAAGGGCGTTCGCGGCGTTCTGCTCGAGGAACACCCGAGCTCCGGCCTCCTCGACCACCTGGTCACCCGGGCGCGGCGCCTCCGTGGTCGTCACCGCCAGCGCGGGGTTGGCCGGGTCCTCCTGCGAGATCCGCACTCCGGCGCCATCCGGCGCACCCTCGACTCCCGTGATGCTCTTGATCACCAGAGTCGCGTTCTCGGTCAGCGTCAGCACAACTACTCCAACCTCTCGATGTCACTGAGCCCGCCCCGTGCCCGATCCGCCACAGCCCAAACACCCACCTTGAGAAGCCACCAACCACAATTCGCGCCCGAGAGTGGTCGGTGGCTTCTCAAGGTGCTTCAGGCAGCGGGCAGCCAGTGGGCGGGGTCGGGGGCTCGCCAGGTGGGAGGGGGAGTCGGGCGGGATCGGCCGCGGTGGAAGGCGGCGCGGAGGCGGGCGGGCAGATCCGAGTGTCGATCGATCGCGTCCTCCCAGCCGAAGTGCACGAGCTCGATGCCTCTGTCGCTCAGCCGTTGGTCGCGGCGGTGGCCGGCGCGCAGCAGGCGACGGCGCTCCTCGGCGCTGCTGCCGTCGTACTTCGCGAGGCCGTCGGCCTCTCCGACGGTCCGGTACTGCGGCCACCAGAAGTCGACGCGTTCAGGCATCCAGCGGACCCCGTCCCAGAACTGCGCCTGGAGCACGGGTGTGGGGATCCCCGCCGCGGCGAAGAGCCCTCGCGCGATCGACTCCAGCGCCGACTCCGATCTCGGATCGCCGAATGCGAGCGTCGTCCGTGCCCTCCGGACGCCGGTCCATCGCTGCTGTCGTTCGAGGACAGCTTCGCACTCGGCGACCGGCGTACCGGTCCGTAGCGCGTGGTCGACCGTCACGATTGCCTCGCGAAGAGGCAACTCCCGCGCGAGGTCGACGACGGTTCGCGCCGCAGTGGTGACCACCAGCCCGTCGTGCCGGCGCAGATCGGCCAGCGTCAGGCCGGCCCGCCGTACGACGATGTCCGGGCGCCGCTGATTCCGCTTGGCCGCCGGAGACCTCGTCAGCCACACCGCGTCCGCCGGAGGCGCGGACCGACGCCTGATGTCCGTCCAGGTACGAAGGCCGGCGATCTGAGCGGCGCTGAAATGACTCACGACCGAGCCGCGGTGCATCGCTTGCGCACAGGCGATCCTCGCGAGCACCTGATCCACCCGTCCGTCGAGGTAGTGCCCATGGTGGTGCTGGAGAGCTTGCCTGCGGAGGAGCCGCCGTACGTCGGCATCCCGCAGTCCGAGCGCGAGCAGCGTCCGCCGACGCTGCGGGGTGCGGACCATCGCCATCAGCTGCTCGCGAACCACATCCTCGAGTCGATCCACCACCCCACCCTCCCCCTTCCCCTCGCCACCTCGCCCCTCCAATTCCCCACCGCTGTGGATGGGACCTTGAGAACCCATCGACCACAAATCGCCTTCGGAAATGATCGGTGGGTTCTCAAGGTCGCGTCCGGAAACCCGGGTGCGGGCGGGAGGTGGGGTGGTGTGGGATGGGGGGATGGCGATTGTGATGGGTAGGCCGGGGGTTGGGGGGCTTGGTGGTGTGGTGGGGGTGTTGCGGGAGTGGCAGGTTGATGGGGCGCCGATGCAGTTGCATCCGGGGGACCTGGGGTGGTTCTGGCGGTTCGGGGGTGAGCGGACGGCGGCGGCTGTGCGGACGTGGAGCCGGGATGGCGAGCTGGTAGCGGTCGGGATGCTGGACGATCCCGAGCTGTTGCGGCTCGCGATCGCGCCGGAGCTTCAGCGTGACGACGAGTTGGCGCAGCGGGTCGCCGAGGACGTGTCGTTGCCGGAGCGCGACGTACTGATCGAGGGCAAGCTGTACGTCGAGGCGCCGGTCGGATCGCTCGTCCTCGAGTTGCTGCACAAGGACGGCTGGGATTTCGACGACCCGTGGGTCCCGCTGCGGCGTGACCTCAGCTCGCCGGTGCCCGATCCGGGCGTTCGCGTCGAGGTGGTCGGGCCGGAGCAAGCGGCTGAGCGGACCGCGGTCCAGCGGGCATCGTTCGACGGGTCCACGTTCACTGACGAGCGCTGGCACGCGATGGCGGCGGGTGCGCCGTACGCCGATGCGCAGTGTCTGATTGCCCGCAACGAGCAGGGTGAGGCGGTCGCCGGCGCGACGGTCTGGTCGGCCGGTGCGGGCAAGCCCGGGCTGCTCGAGCCGATGGGTGTGCACCGAGCACACCGCGGCCGCGGCTACGGCGAGGCGATCACGCTCGCGGCAGCCCGCGCACTGCAGGAGCTGGGCTCGTCCAGCGCGACCGTCGCCACGCCGGCCTTCAACGTGGGCGCGGTCGCGACCTACCGATCAGCCGGCTTCGAGCAACTCGCCGACAAGCGGGACGTCTTCCGGAAGGGCTAGCGCGCGGCGTCGTCCGCGGCCCGGAGCACGCGGAGGATATTGCCTCCGGCAAGTTTTGCGAGCTCGGTGTCGTTCCAGCCGCGATCCGCCAGCGCCTGGAACAGCACCGGGTACGACGCCACGTCCGGCAGCTCGTCGGGGAACTCCGGGCAGCCGTCGTAGTCGCCGCCGATGCCGATGTGGTCGACACCGGCGATCCCGCGCACGTGCTCGATGTGCTCCACCACGTCGTCCAGCGTGACCGCCGGCTTCGGGACGTCGTACACCTCGGACAGCTTGGCCTGGTCGTCCGGCCGGAGCGGGTTCAGGTCCGGCACGGCTTCCTTGGCGGCCGCGATCCAGTCGACGTACCGCTGCGACACGAAGGCCGGCACGAACGTGACCATGCACACGCCGTCGTTGCGCGCGAGCGTCTCCAGGACGTCGTCGGGCACGTTCCGCGGTACGTCGCACACCGCCCGCGCGGACGAGTGGCTGAAGATCACCGGCGCGCTCGTCACCCGGAGTGCGTGCCGCATGGTGTCCGCGGACACGTGTGAGAGGTCGACCAGCATGCCGATCCGGTTCATCTCCCGGACCACCTGCTCGCCGAAGTCGTTCAGCCCGCCGAGCACCGGCTCGTCGGTGGCCGAGTCCGCCCACGACACGTTGTTGTTGTGCGTCAACGTCAGGTAGCGGACACCGAGCTCACGCATCACCCGCAGCACGGCGAGCGACTCACCGATCGAGTGACCGCCCTCCATCCCCATCAGCGACGCGATCCGGCCGGCCTTGATCGCCGCCTCCACGTCGGCCGCCGAGGACGTCAGCTCGAGGTCCGCCGGGAACCGCTGCACGAGTCGCCGGACGAAGTCGAGCTGCTCGAACGTACGCCGTACGGCGTGCTTGTCCTGCGGCACCCACAGCGACCAGAACTGGGCGCCGACGTGGCCTCGGCGCAACCGCGGCAGGTCGGTGTGCAGCTGTGGGACCGGGCCGCTCAGGTCGTGCGCGTCCAGGTCGTAGCCGCAGAGCTCGTGGAAGGCGATCGGCAGGTCGTTGTGACCGTCGACCACCGGGTGCTCGCGGAGCAGATCCGTGATTCTCGGCATCGGGCCATCCTCGCAGTTCCGGACCGTGGTCAGAAGGCCACCCGGCATCGGGGACAATAGGCGGGTGAGTATCGACGAGCTGACCTTCGACGCGGCCGGGCTGATCCCGGCAGTGGTACAGCAGTACGACACGCGTGAGGTCCTGATGGTGGGCTGGATGGACGCCGAGGCGGTACGCCGTACCGTGGAGACCAAGCGGAGCACGTTCTGGTCCCGCAGCCGGCAGGAGTACTGGGTCAAGGGCGAGACCAGCGGCCATCATCAGCACGTCAAGCAGATCCTCGTCGACTGCGACGCCGACACCCTGCTGGTCCTGGTCGACCAGGAGGGTCCGGCCTGCCACACCGGGACGCGGAACTGCTTCGAGCACGGCGAGATCGAGGTCAAGCCGTGACTGTGCTTTTGGCCGGGCCTTCGGCGCCGGCAGGGCCATGGGGCTTTGACTCCCGGCCTTCCCTCGTCCCTCCGGTCGCTTCGCTCCCTCCACTCCTCAGTCCAGGCCGGGAGGCCCCATGACCGACGCCAACCCGGTGATCGAGACCTTCCGCGAGTACGCCAAGGACCGTCGGGTGATCCCGGTGACGCGGCGGCTGCTCGCGGACGCCGAGACGCCGATCGGGGTGTACGGCAAGCTCGCCGCCGAGCGCGAAGGCACCTTCCTGCTGGAGTCGGCCGAGAACGGCGGTGTCTGGTCGCGCTACTCGTTCATCGGCGTCCGGTCCGCCGCGACGCTGACCGAGCGCGACGGCCAGGCCGTCTGGACCGGCAACCCGCCGGTCGGCCTGCCGGACCACGGTGACCCGCTGCAGGCGCTCCGCGAGACGGTCGAGATCCTCCACACGCCCCGACTGCCCGGTCTGCCTCCGCTGACCGGCGGCATGGTCGGCTTCCTCGGGTACGACGCGGTCCGCCGGCTGGAGCGGTTGCCGGACACAACGACCGACGATCTCGGCCTGCCCGAGCTGACGTTCCTGTTCGCCACCGACCTGGCCGTGCTCGACCACGAGACCGGCGAGATCTGGCTGATCGCGAACGCGGTGAACTGGGACGACTCCGACGAGCGCGTCGACGAGGCCTACGCGGACGCGGTCCGCCGGCTGGACGCGATGGAGGCCGACCTGGCCCGGCCGACCCCGTCGTACGTCGTCCGCGCCGACCGGGCCGCGGAGCCCGAGCCGCACCGGCAGCGGTCGAGCGCGGAGTACCGGCAGGCGGTCGAGCACGCCAAGGAGGAGATCCGGGCCGGCGAGGCGTTCCAGATCGTCGTGTCGCAGCGGTTCGAGCTGCAGACCTCCGCGAGCGCGCTGGACATCTACCGCGTGCTCCGCCGGTCGAACCCGAGCCCGTACATGTACCTGGTCCGCCTGGACGGGTTCGACATCGTCGGATCCAGCCCGGAGGCGCTGGTCAAGGTCACCGAGAACAAGGTGATCCTGCACCCGATCGCCGGCACCCGCCGCCGCGGTGCCACGCCGGAGGAGGACCACGCACTGGAGGAGGAGCTGCGGGCCGACGCCAAGGAGCGGGCCGAGCACCTGATGCTGGTCGACCTCGGCCGCAACGACGTCGGCCGGGTCTGCGCGCCGGGCACCGTCGAGGTCGTCGACTTCATGGACGTCCGGCGCTACAGCCACGTCATGCACCTGGAGTCGACGGTCACCGGGCAGCTGGCGGCCGGCAAGACCGCGTTCGACGCGCTGACCGCCGCCTTCCCGGCCGGAACGTTGTCCGGGGCCCCGAAGCCGCGGGCGATGGAGATCATCGACAAGCTCGAGGTGACCCGGCGCGGCGTGTACGGCGGTGTCGTCGGCTACCTCGACTTCGCCGGTGACGCCGACACCGCGATCGCGATCCGGACCGCGGTGCTGCGCGGCACGACGGCGTACGTGCAGGCCGGTGCGGGCATCGTGGCCGACTCCGACCCGGCCGCGGAGGACGCGGAGTGCCGGACCAAGGCGGCCGCCGTGCTCAATGCGATCGCAGTCGCAGGAACCTTCAGTGATGTCTGATGCGATCGCAGCGACTCGTTGACCTCTGCACCCTCGCGGCGCTGGCTCTGCTCGCGTTGTCGGCGTACCTGACCTGGTCGTCGGCCGACCCGGGCAGCGGGCGCCCGGTGGTGGACTTCAACGGCTACACGGTCACCAAGGCGCCAGTGACGCTCGCCTTGGCCTCTGTGGTCGCCGTGGTCGTCATGAAACTCGCCGGTACGGCGCTACGCCGCGTGCTGGGCGCGCTCGTCCTGCTGATGGGGATCGCCGCGATCGGTGTCGCCCTGCAGGTGCGGCCGGACACGGACGAGCTGAGCCGGATCCGGCCCGAGCTGAGCCAGGCGGTCACCGACAGCGTCGTGCTGAGCAACGGAGTTGCGCCCTGGTTCGCGCTGGCGGGAGGAGTCGCGTTGGTCGCTGCCGGGCTGATCGCGGTGCTGACAGCGCATCGCTGGCGGCGTGCTACGGACCGGTACGAGCGTGATCCGGCGGCGAGTGGGGCCGGTCACGGAGCGGATCAGTGGAAGGCGATCGACGCGGGGGAGGACCCGACTCTCTGATCGCGGCGGGCTACCGCCACAATAGGACGGGACGACGACGAGGAGTGGCGCCAACCATGGACAATACGATGGCAGATCAAGGGGCGGACCAACCGGTGACGCCGGTGAGCGAGGAGGCTCACGACCTGCACGGCAACAGCCCGGCGGCCTGGACCGCCGTGACCATCGTGCTGATCGCTTTCACGCTGGGCGCCATCGCGATGGTGCTCGGGCCGAACTGGCTGCTGTTCTGGATCTCGGTCGGGATCGCCGTGCTCGGCGCGCTGACCGGCAAGGTGATGCAGCTGCTGGGCTTCGGTGTCCCGGCCGACGGCCACCACTGAGGAGACCACGAACATGACTGTGCTTGACGACATCCTCGCCGGGGTCCGGGAGGACCTCGCGGAGCGCCAGGCGCGGGTCAGCCTGGACGATCTCAAGCTGGAGGCGCAGCGCAAGCCGGACGCCAAGGACCCGATGCCGATCTTCCGCGGCGACGGGATCGCGATCATCGCCGAGGTGAAGCGCTCCAGCCCGTCCAAGGGCGAGCTGGCCGAGATCACCGACCCGGCTGCGCTGGCGGGGGAGTACGAGGAGGGCGGCGCGGCCGCGATCTCGGTGCTCACCGAGCAGCGCCGGTTCAACGGCAGCCTGGACGACCTGCGGGCGGTCCGCGGCCGGGTCGACGTACCCGTGCTGCGCAAGGACTTCATCGTCTCCTCCTACCAGCTCTGGGAGGCCCGCGCGGCCGGCGCCGACATGGTGCTGCTGATCGTCGCGGCGCTCGAGCAGGAGGCGCTGGTCTCGCTGATCGAGCGGGCCCAGTCGATCGGGTTGTGCCCGCTGGTCGAGGTGCACGACGAGGAGGAGACCCGGCGTGCGGTGGACGCCGGAGCTCAGCTGATCGGCGTGAACAACCGGAACCTGAAGACCCTCGAGGTCGACCGGGACACCTTCGCCCGGATCGCGCCGACGATCCCGTCGCAGCTGATCCGGGTGGCGGAGTCCGGGGTCCGCGGTCCGCATGATGTAATCGAGTTCGCGCGCGCCGGGGCCGATGTCGTCCTCGTCGGTGAAACCCTGGTGACCGGCCGCGATCCCCGCGCCTCGGTCGCCGACCTGGTCGCTGCCGGATCGCACCCCGCCATTCAGCAGCGCCACTAGTACCCCAGCCGCAGGCCGGCCGGGCAGATCACCCCGTGCCTGCGGGCGACGGGTCTTCGGAAGGCAGTTTTACGGATGACAACTGTGCTGCCCGACCAGTTCGGGCACTTCGGCCGTTTCGGCGGCAGGTTCATGCCGGAGGCGCTGATCGCGCCGCTCGACGAGCTCACCACGGCGTGGCGGGAGGCGATGGCCGACCCGGCGTTCACCGGTGAGTTCGAGCGGATGCTGAACCAGTACATCGGCGCCCCGAGCCTGCTGTACGACGCGACCCGGTTGTCGGACGTGGCCGGTGCCCGGATCCTGCTGAAGCGCGAGGACCTGAACCACACCGGCGCGCACAAGATCCGGAACGCGATCGGCCAGGCGCTGCTCACCAAGCGGATGGGCAAGACCCGGGTGATCGCGGAGACCGGCGCCGGCCAGCACGGTGTCGCGACCGCGACCGCCTGCGCATACCTGGACCTCGAGTGCGTGGTCTACATGGGCGAGGTGGACACCGAGCGGCAGGCGCTGAACGTGGCCCGGATGAAGCTGCTCGGCGCCGAGGTGATCTCGGTCAAGACCGGCAGCCGGACCCTGAAGGACGCGATCAACGAGGCGCTGCGGGACTGGGTCGCCAGCGTCGACAAGACGCACTACATCCTCGGCACGGCGGCCGGTTCGCACCCGTTCCCGGCGATGGTCCGCGACTTCGTCCGCGGGATCGGCGACGAGGCGCGGGCGCAGTCGCTCGAGCTGCTCGGCAAGCTTCCGGACGCCGCGGTCGCCTCGGTCGGCGGCGGCTCGAACGCGATCGGCCTGTTCGCAGCGTTCATCCCGGACGAGGACGTGAAGCTGTACGGCATCGAGCCCGGCGGCGAAGGCTTCGACACCGGCCGGCACGCGGCCACGATCAGTGCCGGGCAGGTCGGCGTACTGCACGGCGCCCGGTCGTTCCTGCTGCAGGACGAGGACGGCCAGACGATCGAGTCGCACTCGATCTCGGCCGGGCTGGACTACCCGGGCGTCGGGCCGGAGCACGCGTGGCTGGCCGAGACCGGCCGGGCGACGTACCGGCCGATCACCGACGCCGAGGCGATGGACGCGTTCCGGCTGCTGTCCCGGACCGAGGGCATCATCCCGGCGATCGAGTCCGCGCACGCGGTTGCCGGCGCGCTCGACATCGCGAAGGAGCTCGGGCCGGAGGCAACCATTCTGGTGAACCTGTCCGGCCGCGGCGACAAGGACATGGACACGGCCGCCTCCTGGTTCGGCCTGGCCGGCAAGGAGACCGGACGTGAGTGAGCTCGTTGCCCTCGGCAAGGCCGGGGTCGCGGTCCGGAAGGCGAACGACGCCGGCCGCGGCGCCCTGGTCGGGTACCTGCCGGCCGGTTACCCGACGTACGACGGTGCGTTGGACGGCTTGAAGGCGCTGGTCGACGGCGGCGCCGACGTACTCGAGCTCGGCCTGCCGTACAGCGACCCGGTGATGGACGGCGTCACCATCCAGCGCGCCACCGAGATCGCGCTCGCCGCGGGCCTGCGGACCCGGGACGTGCTGAGCACGGTAGAGAAGATCGCGGCGTACTCCGACGTCCCAGTGCTCGTGATGACGTACTGGAACCCGATCGAGCGGTACGGCGTGGACCGGTTCGCGGCCGACTTCGCCAGCGCCGGGGGAGCGGGGCTGATCACGCCCGACCTGATCCCGGACGAGGGCGCGGAGTGGATCGCCGCGGCGGACAAGCACGAGCTGGACAAGGTGTTCCTGGTCTCGCCGTCGTCCACCGACGAGCGGATCGCGATGACGACGGCCGCCTGCCGCGGCTTCGTCTACGCAACGGCTGTGATGGGCGTCACCGGTGCGCGGGACAAGCCGTCGGAGCTCGCGGCGCCGCTGGTGGCCCGGGTGAAAGCGGCGACCGAGGTACCGGTCGGCGTCGGCCTCGGGATCTCGAACGGTGACCAGGCGGCCGGGGTGGCGGCGTTCGCGGACGCGGCGATCATCGGCGCGGCGCTCGTCAAGGCGCTCGGGGACGGCGGCCCGGCCGCCGTCCGCGCACTCACCGAGGACCTGGCAGCGGGTGTCCGACGGGAACCCCGCGCGGCCGCCGGTCGTTGAACACGCCGTGAGTCGAACCAGGAACGCGGCCCTTCTGCTCGCCGCGGTGGCTCTGCTCGCCCTCACGGGCTGCAGCGGCGGCAAGGACAAGGAACAGGCCGACAACCCCGGTGGCGCGGTCATCCGCACCACCCAGGACCCGAACGGGTTGCGCGGGGCGACGCTGGACCGGCCGTACGCGATGCCCGCGCAGACCCTGACCGACACCGGCGGCAACCCGTTCAACCTGGTCACCTCGACCAAGAAGCCGGTCACGCTGGTGTTCTTCGGCTACACCAACTGCCCGGACGTCTGCCCGACCGTGATGGCCGACGTGGCGTCCGCGCTGACCAAGCTGGACGAGTCGGTGCGGGACCAGGTGCAGGTGCTGTTCATCACCACCGACCCGTCCCGTGACACCGGCCCGGTGATGCGCAAGTACCTGGACCGTTTCGACCCGGCCTTCGTGGGGCTGACCGGGTCGCTGACCGAGATCAAGAACATCGCCAAGGCCGTCGGCGTACCGGTGGAAGGCATGAAGAAGCTGCCGTCCGGCGGCTACGAGGTCGGCCACGGTGCGCAGGTGCTCGGTTTCGGGAAGACCGACAAGGCGAGCGTGCTGTGGTTGTCGAACGCCGCCATCGGCGACCTCGCCCACGACTTCGGGAAGCTGGTGGAGGACAACCAGTGACGGCCCCTTCAACTTCTTCTTCTTTCCGTGCGAAGCACCGGTCCTGGTTTCCGTGGGTTTCGCTGGCGGCGCGGCTGGTGCTCGGCGGTGTGATGCTGGTGGCCGGCGCGTTGAAGGTGACCGATCCGGAGACCGCGTCCCAGGCGGTCCGCGCGTACGAGCTGCTGCCGGAGGCGCTGGTCGCCCCGATCGGGTGGGGACTGCCGTTCCTGGAGATCGCGATCGGGTTGCTGTTGATCGTCGGTTTCGGTGTCCGCGCCGCGGCGGTCGCCGCGGGTGTTTTCATGGTCGTGTTCATTGCCGCGGTGGCCTCCGCCTGGGCGCGCGGCCTGGCGATCGACTGCGGCTGCTTCGGTGGCGGCGGGCAGGTCGCCCCGGGTGACACGAAGTACCTGCAGGAGATCCTGCGGGACGTCGGCCTGCTGCTGCTGGCAGCCTGGCTGTGGTTGAACCCGGTGAGTAAGTTCGCCCTCGAGTCCGATCCGCACACACCCCCGACAGGAGCCCCGGCGTCGTGAGCAAGACCAAAACCCCCGTGAACCCGCTGCTGCAGCAGAAGAAGCGGTGGATCTCGCCCGGGATCGTCGTGGTGATCGTGCTGGTGCTCGCCCTGGCCGGCGGTGTCGGCGTGCAGTACTGGCGCAGCCACTCGAAGGTCGAGGTGAGCTCGAACGGCCGCCCCGAGCCGGCCGTGATCCAGGGCCCGGGCACGTCCGGCAAGGGCGTCACCGTCGGCACGGAAGGCGCCAAGGCGCACATCGACATCTACCTGGACTTCCGCTGCCCGCACTGTGCGGAGTTCCATGAGGAGACCGGCGCGACCGTCGACAAGCTGGTGCAGGACGGCACCGCGACGCTGACCTACTGGCCGCTGACCTTCGTGAACCCGGACGCCTCGCCGCGGCTGGCCAACGCGTTCGCCGCCGCGGCCGCGAACGGCAAGGCGCTGAGCTACGCCGACGAGCTGTACGCCGACTTCTCGAAGTCGTGGACCACCGACCAGCTGATCGAGCTGGGCAAGCAGCTGGGCCTGGACGACGCGAAGTTCGAGCAGGCGGTCCGGGACAACAGCTACGCCGGCTGGCTCGACACCGTCTCCAAGGCCGCCGACGACCGCGGCGTGACCGGGACGCCGACCGTCTACGTCAACGACAAGCAGCTGGACGCCGACAACCTGACCGCCGAGGGCCTGCAGAAGGCCGTCGACGAGGCCGCGGCGGCCGGCTGAGGCTCACGCACCGAGTCCCCATCGTGACCCCGGGTTCCTGGCCGCGGTGGGGACGGTCGAGTAGCGTTCCTGCTTGCCATGATTACTATGCCGTCTAGTCTGATCTCCGCCGTGATGGTTCCGGCGTCCATTCCCAGCCCGAGCCAGGGTGTCTGGCATCTCGGTCCGCTGCCGATCCGCGCGTACGCGCTGTGCATCCTGGCCGGCATCTTCGCCGGCTACTGGCTCGGCCGCCGCCGGTGGGTCGCCCGCGGCGGTTCGCCGACGGTGCTCGCCGACATCATGTTCTGGGCCATCCCGTTCGGGCTGGTCGGCTCCCGGATCTACCACGTGATCACCGACGCCGAGCTGTACTTCGGCGCCGGCAAGAGCCCGATCGACGCGCTGAAGATCTGGAACGGCGGGCTCGGCATCTGGGGTGCGATCGGGTTCGGCGCGCTCGGCGCCTGGATCGCCTGCCGGCGGGCCAAGGTGCCGTTCCTGGCGGTCGCCGACGCGATGGCGCCCGGGCTCGCGCTGGCCCAGATCTTCGGGCGGTTCGGCAACTACTTCAACCAGGAGCTGTTCGGGAAGCCCACCGACCTGCCGTGGGGCCTGCAGATCGACCCCGCGCACCGGCCCGAGGGGTACGCCGACTTCGCCACCTTCCACCCGACGTTCCTGTACGAAGCGCTCTGGAACGTCGGCGTGATCGCGCTGATCATCCTGGCCGGCCGGCGCTTCACCCTCGGCCACGGCCGCGCGTTCTTCCTGTACGTCGCCGCCTACACCGCCGGCCGCGCCTGGATCGAGAACATGCGCATCGACACCGTCAACCACTTCCTCGGCCTCCGGCTGAACGTCTGGACCTCGTTCGTCCTGTTCGTGCTGGCGGTGGTCGCCTTCGCGATCAGCGCCGTCAAGTACCCCGGCCAGGAAGACATCTCCACCGGCCCCGCCGCCGGCCAGCCCACCGAGGACGCCGAGTCGACGGACTTGACCGACGAACCGGAAAACGGCACAACGCCGGTCGACACCACCGAACCCACCGGGTCGTCGGAGCACGACGCGGCTACCTCCGCAGCTCCCGAGCGGAGCTCGGAAGGCTCCGCCGAGGCAGGGCCGGCTGCCGAGGCCACCAGGCAGCCGGCGGAGTCGAGCAACGGATCAGATGGGGCTCGTGACTGACGGTCCTGCAGTTTCTCCCGAGCATCGCGGCGACCACACCCACCGGGATGTGAACGGCGGCTGGCTACGACCCGCCGTCTTCGGAGCAATGGACGGCCTGGTCTCGAACTTCGCCCTGATCGCCGGCATGGACGGCGGCACCGAGTCCGGCTCGCATTTCATCGTGCTGGCCGGACTCGCGGGCCTGGCCGCGGGCGCGTTCTCGATGGCGGCGGGGGAGTACACCTCCGTCGCCTCGCAACGCGAGCTCGCCCGGGCCGAGATCGAGCTGGAGCGCAAGGAGATCCAGCGGCACCCTCTCGACGAGGAGATCGAGCTCGCCGAGACCTACCGCGCGAAGGGCCTCGACCCGGACCTGGCCAGCAAGGTCGCCAAGCAGTTCCACACCGACCCGGACCAGGCCCTCGAGGAGCACGTCCGCGAAGAGCTCGGCATCGATCCGCACGACCTGCCGAACCCACTCGTCGCGGCCGCGACGTCGTTCATCTGCTTCGCGGTCGGCGCGTTCATCCCGCTGCTGCCGTACCTCCTCGGCGCCGGCAGCGTCGTACCCGCTCTGGTCCTGTCGCTGAGCGCCCTGTTCATCTGCGGCGCGGTCGTCTCCCGCGTCACGTCCCGCTCCTGGTGGTACTCCGGCCTCCGCCAACTGATCCTCGGCGGCCTGGCCGCAGCCCTCACCTACTTCGTCGGCACCCTCGTCGGCCCGGGCATCGGCTAGGCCCTGAACAATCCGCTGTAGGCGTTCAGCGCGGGCTGGCCGCCGAGGTGGGCGTAGAGGACGTTGGAGTCGTTGGCGATCTCGCCGTTCCGGATCAGGTCGATCAGGCCGGCCATCGACTTCCCCTCGTAGACCGGGTCGATGATCATCCCCTCGAGCTCCCCGGTCAGCCGGATCGCGTCCAGGGTGGATTGCACCGGGACGCCGTACAGGTCGCCGGCCCAGCCCTCGAGGACGACGATCTCGTCGTCGCGTAGGTCCCGGCCGAGCCCGATCAGCTCCGCGGTCGCGCGGGCGATCCGGGCGACCTGGTCGTGGGTCTCCTTGAGCTTGGCGCTGGCGTCGATGCCGATCACCCGTCGCGGCCGGTCCTGTCCAGCGAAGCCGGCGATCATCCCGGCCTGGGTCGACCCGGTCACCGCGCACACCACGATCGTGTCGAAGAAGACGCCGAGCTCGCGCTCCTGCTGCTCGACCTCGTAGGCCCACTGCGCGAACCCGAGCCCGCCGAGCCGGTGGTCCGACGCACCCGCGGGGATGGCGTACGGCGTGCCGCCCCGAGCCTCGACGTCCGCCAGCGCCTGCTTCCAGCTGTCCTTGAACCCGATCCCGAAGCCGGCCGGGTCGAGCCGGACCTCCGCGCCCATGATCCGGCTGAGCAGGATGTTGCCGACCCGGTCGTTGAGCGCGTCCGGCCAGTCCACCCAGTTCTCCTGGACCAGCACCGCCTTCAGGCCCACCTTCGCGGCGACTGCGGCGACCTGCCGGGTGTGGTTGGACTGGTAGCCACCGATCGACACCAGCGTGTCCGCGCCCTGCGCGAGCGCGTCCGGGATGAGGTACTCCAGCTTCCGCGTCTTGTTCCCGCCGTACGCGAGCCCCGAGTTGCAGTCCTCCCGCTTCGCCCACACCCGCGCCCCACCCAGATGCGCACTCAACCGATCCAGCGGATGCACCGGACTCGGCCCGAACAACAACGGATACCGCGGAAAGTCACCTAATGGCATGTGCCCCTCCAAATCTCGACCCCACGGCCCCATCTTCGCCCAGACCCCCGCACTACGGGAGCGCGAATCGGGGCTGTGGCCGGGATATGGAGTCGGGGCGTGTGCTTCGGGCTTGGAATCGGGGCAGGAGTTGCGAGTGTGAACACCATCTGGTGGGGTCGCACAGTAAATAGCCTGTTCACGGCCCCCCGGTCCGCATCTCGGGCAGTCGGCCTTCCGGCTTCGCCTGGGCGTCGAGTTGTGAAATCTGGTCTGGATTTCCGGCCCAGCCGAGCCATTCCCCACAACTCGATGCACCCGGGTGGATGGGGCGGGGATGCGCGGAGGATCACGCGATGATGCGGGCGGCCTCCTCGATGACGGGGAGCAGCTGCTCAAACGTGTCGAGGTGATGCCGGGGGGCTGGCCGGGTCAGCGACCACGCGGCTCGCGACACGCCCGTGTACGCCGCCACCAGGACGGCCCCACGTCGTACGGCGTCCAGGTCGCCACCCTGAGCGGCCAGCAGCTCGTCCAGTGGTGTGTCGACGGCCAGCAGCAGGTAGCCGAGGTGGAAGCCGGCTGGGCTGAGGCCGAACTGCTCCCAGTCGATAGCCAGTACGTCATCCCCGGTGCGACCCAGCAGGTTCACCGGATGGACATCGCCGTGGGTTGGCACGCGTGGCAGCGTGTCCAGCACGTCCAGTGCGGCGGCACGTCGTACCCACAAGGCATCAGTCGCCGGGTGGCGGGGGAGGGCCGACCAGCCGCCTCGTCGTTCTACGGTCGTCAGACGGTCTCGCAGTACGTTCCGCGCATCCCACGAGGGCTCTGCCACCTTCCCGCGCGCAAACCGGCCTGGAGCGCCTGCCAGAGCCTCTCCAGACCACACGACAGGCTCCACGCGGGCCATGCGCAGGGTGATGCCGCTCGCGTCCTGCTCGACGCCCAGACACACGGGTGAACGGAGACCCGGGGTGCTGGCGACGACACCGGACGAGGCGACCAGCGCCTGGCGTCGCCAGTAGCCGTGGTGCCTGGGGTCCTCCACGCCGGGCACGAGGCGCTTGACCACCTGACCGTCACCGGTGAGCCAGACACCACCGGTCGCCTGGACGGTGCCGGTTGTCAGCGGACGCCATGAACGAGAGGGCTGCCAGGTCATGGGCATGGCTTACCAGCGCCGGGCTGTCTCAGTAGGTGAATTTTGGGGGTGGTGGGTGGTTCGGGCCCGGGGTTGTTGGGAAGATAGAGGCTGGTAGTGAGCGCTTGCTTACTGTGGGTGAGAAGGGCGTGGTGACGGTGGAATGGAAGTCCATCTGTCGGGCGTCATGAGGTAGTCTCGGGACTCCCGGCTTGGGCCAATGTTGTCCCGCGGCCAGTTGTTGACCGTAGGACGACGGGAGCTCCTGAATGATTGGTCGCCCGCCCTTCACGATCAGGCAGAGCCCGAGCGAGGGTCTGTACGACGGACAGCACGAGCACGACGCTTGTGGTGTCGCCTTCGTCGCGACCCTGACCGGTGAACCCAGCCACGACATCGTGGCGAAGGCCTTGACCGCCCTGCGCAACCTCGAGCACCGCGGCGCTTCCGGCGCCGAACCGGACTCCGGCGACGGCGCCGGCATTCTGATCCAGATCCCGGACGCGTACTACCGCAAGGTGTGCGAGTTCGAGCTGCCGGTGCAGCGCAGCTACGCGACCGGTATCGCGTTCCTCCCGGCCGATCCGGACGACGCCGCCAAGGCGATCGCCCGGATCGAGGAGCTCGCCGCGGAGGAGAACCTGGCCGTCCTGGGCTGGCGTGACGTCCCGACCACCCCGGACCTGCTCGGCGCCACCGCCCGCTCGGTGATGCCGACCTTCAAGCAGCTGTTCGTCGCCGCCAAGGCGGGCCGGGTGCTCGGCCTGGCGCTGGAGCGGATGGCCTTCCGGCTGCGCAAGCGCGCCGAGAAGGACACCGAGACGTACTTCCCGTCGCTGTCCGGCCGGACCATCACCTACAAGGGGATGCTGACCACGGACCAGCTGGACAAGTTCTTCCCCGAGCTGACCGACCCCGACCTCGCCTCCGCGATCGGCGTCGTGCACTCGCGGTTCTCCACCAACACGTTCCCGTCCTGGCCGCTGGCCCACCCGTACCGGTACATCGCCCACAACGGCGAGATCAACACCGTGCAGGGCAACCGGAACTGGATGCGGGCCCGCGAGGCCCTGCTGGCCAGCGACCTGATCCCGGGCGACCTGGAGCAGCTCTACCCGATCTGTACGCCGGGAGCCTCCGACTCGGCGTCGTTCGACGAGGTCCTGGAGCTGCTGCACCTGGGCGGCCGGTCGCTCCCGCACGCGATGCTGATGATGATCCCGGAGGCGTGGGAGAACGCCACCACGATGGACTCGCAGCGGCGGGCGTTCTACGAGTTCCACTCGACGCTGATGGAGCCGTGGGACGGCCCGGCGTCGGTGGTCTTCTCCGACGGCACGAAGGTCGGCGCCGTCCTGGACCGCAACGGCCTGCGCCCGTCGCGCTACTGGGTCACCGAGGACGGTCTCGTCGTACTCGCGTCCGAGGCCGGCGTGCTGGACATCGATCCGGCCACGGTCACCGAGAAGGGCCGGCTCGAGCCGGGCAAGATCTTCCTGGTCGACGTCGACGCGCACCGGATCATCACCGACTCCGAGGTGAAGAACGCGCTCGCCGGCGAGCACCCGTACGACGAGTGGCTGCACGCCGGCCTGATCCGGTTCGAGGACCTGCACGAGCGTGAGCACGTCGTGCACAGCCACGCCTCGGTCACCCGCCGCCAGCAGGTGTTCGGCTACACCGAGGAGGAGCTGCGAGTCCTGCTCACCCCGATGGCCAGGACCGGCACCGAGCCGATCGGGTCGATGGGCACCGACACGCCGATCGCCGTCCTGAGCGAGCGGCCGCGGCTGCTGTTCGACTACTTCGCGCAGCTGTTTGCGCAGGTCACGAACCCGCCGCTGGACGCGATCCGCGAGGAGCTCGTCACCTCGCTGTCGTCCTCGCTCGGCCCGGAGGCGAACCTGCTCAGCCCGAGCCCGGCGTCCTGCCGCCAGGTGGTGCTGCCGTTCCCGGTGATCACCAACGACGAGCTCGCCAAGTTGCGCCACATCAACCTGGACGGCGACATGCCGGGCCTGGCGACCACGGTGCTGCGCGGTGTGTACGACGTCGAGGGCGGCGGCGAGGCGCTGAAGGCACGGCTCGAGGCGATCTGCGCCGAGGCGACCGCCGCGATCGAGGACGGCGCCCGGATCCTGGTGCTGTCCGACCGGCACTCGAACGCCGACAGCGCGCCGATCCCGTCGCTGCTGCTGACCGCCGCGGTCCACCACCACCTGGTCCGGGAGAAGACCCGCACCCAGGTCGGCCTGGTGGTCGAGGCCGGTGACGTCCGCGAGGTCCACCACGTCGCCCTGCTGATGGGCTACGGCGCGGCCGCGATCAACCCGTACCTGGCCCTGGAGTCGGTCGAGGACCTGTGCCGCCAGGGCACCTACCTGCCTGGGATCGAGCCCGAGCAGGCGGTCCGCAACCTGGTCAAGTCGCTCGGCAAGGGCGTGCTCAAGGTGATGTCGAAGATGGGTGTGTCGACGGTCGCGTCGTACACGGGCGCCCAGATCTTCGAGGCGACCGGCCTGGCGCCGGAGCTGGTCGAGACCTACTTCACCGGTACGTCGTCCAAGCTCGGCGGGATCGGGCTGGACACGATCGCCGAGGAGGTCCGGCGCCGGCACCTGCGCGCGTACCCGGCCGACGGCATCCTGGCCGCGCACCGCAAACTGGAGATCGGCGGCGAGTACCAGTGGCGTCGTGAGGGCGAGCCGCACCTGTTCGACCCGGACACCGTCTTCCGGCTGCAGCACAGCACCCGGACCGGGCGCTACGACATCTTCAAGCAGTACACGGCCCGCGTCGACGAGCAGTCGGAGCGGCTGATGACGCTGCGCGGCCTCTTCGGCTTCGAGTCCGACCGGGAGCCGATCCCGGTCGAGGAGGTCGAGCCGGTCAGCGAGATCGTCAAGCGGTTCTCCACCGGTGCGATGAGCTACGGCTCGATCAGCGCCGAGGCGCACGAGACCCTCGCGATCGCGATGAACCGGCTCGGCGGCAAGTCGAACACCGGTGAGGGCGGCGAGGACCCGGACCGGCTGTACGACCCGAACCGGCGCAGCTCGATCAAGCAGGTCGCGTCCGGCCGGTTCGGCGTCACCTCGGAGTACCTGACGAACTCCGACGACATCCAGATCAAGATGGCGCAGGGCGCGAAGCCCGGCGAGGGCGGGCAGCTGCCCGGCCCGAAGGTGTACCCGTGGGTCGCCAAGACCCGGCACTCGACCCCGGGGGTCGGCCTGATCTCGCCGCCGCCGCACCACGACATCTACTCCATCGAGGATCTGGCCCAGCTGATCCACGACCTGAAGAACGCCAACCCGCAGGCGCGCGTGCACGTGAAGCTCGTCTCCGAGGTCGGCGTCGGCACGATCGCCGCCGGTGTCAGCAAGGCGCACGCGGACGTGGTGCTGATCTCGGGGCACGACGGTGGCACCGGTGCGTCCCCGCTGACCTCGCTGAAGCACGCGGGCGGTCCGTGGGAGCTCGGCCTGGCCGAGACCCAGCAGACCCTGCTGCTGAACGGGTTGCGGGACCGGATCGTGGTCCAGACCGACGGCCAGCTGAAGACCGGGCGGGACGTGATCGTCGCGGCCCTGCTCGGCGCCGAGGAGTACGGTTTCGCCACCGCGCCGCTGGTGGTGTCGGGCTGCATCATGATGCGGGTCTGCCACCTGGACACCTGTCCGGTCGGCGTCGCCACCCAGAACCCGGTGCTGCGCGACCGGTTCTCCGGCAAGCCCGAGTTCGTGGTGAACTTCTTCGAGTTCATCGCCGAGGAGGTCCGCGAGTACCTGGCCGAGCTCGGCTTCCGGACGCTGGACGAGGCGATCGGGCACGCCGAGGTGCTGGACATCCGGCGCGCGGTCGACCACTGGAAGGCCGACGGCCTCGACCTGTCGCCGATCCTGCACGTGCCGGCGCTGCCCGAGGGCGCCGCGCTGCACCGGACCGTCGAGCAGGACCACGGCCTGGACAAGGCGCTCGACAACGAGCTGATCCGGATCTGCCAGCCGGCGCTGGAGACCGGTGAGCCGGTGCGCGCGCAGCTGCCGATCCGGAACGTCAACCGGACCGTCGGGACGATGCTCGGCCACGAGATCACCAAGCGGTACCGGTCCGTCGGCCTGGCCGACGGCACCATCGACCTGACCTTCACCGGGTCGGCCGGCAACTCGTTCGCCGCCTTCGTCCCGCGCGGCGTCACGCTGCGCCTCGAGGGCGACGCCAACGACTACGTCGGCAAGGGCCTGTCCGGTGGCCGGGTGGTGATCCGGCCCGACCGCCGGGCCCGGTTCGACGCCGCCGACCAGATCATCGCCGGCAACGTCATCGCGTACGGCGCGACGTCCGGCGAGCTGTTCATCAGCGGCGGCGCGGGCCAGCGGTTCTGCGTCCGGAACTCCGGCGCCACCGCGGTCGTCGAAGCGGTCGGCGACCACGCCTGCGAGTACATGACCGGAGGGCGCGTCGTCGTACTCGGCGCCGTCGGCCGGAACTTCGCGGCGGGCATGTCGGGCGGCGTGGCCCACGTGCTCGACCTGGACCACTCCCTGGTGAACCCGGACCTGGTGGACCTGCACCCGGTCACCGAGGACGAGTCCGAACTGCTGCACGACCTGGTCCGGCGGCACCACGAGGAGACCGGTTCGGAACGGGCGGCCAAGCTGCTCGCCGACTGGCCGGCCGCCGCTGCCAGGTTCACCACGGTGATGCCCCGCGACTACGCCCGGGTGCTGGCGGCCAAGGCGGCCGCCGAGCGGGACGGGCTGGACGAGGACGCCACCACGCGAGCGATGATGGAGGCCATCTGATGGCTGACCCGAAGGGATTCCTGACCACCGGCCGGGAGGTCGCCGGGCGGCGCCCGGTCGACGAGCGGGTCAAGGACTGGAACGAGGTCTACCCCGGTGGGCCCGGCAAGGCGCTGCTGCCGATCATCACCAAGCAGGCCGGCCGCTGCATGGACTGCGGCATCCCGTTCTGCCACAACGGCTGCCCGCTGGGCAACCTGATCCCGGAGTGGAACGACCTGGTCTGGCGCGACGACTGGTCGAGCGCGATCGAGCGGCTGCACGCGACCAACAACTTCCCGGAGTTCACCGGCCGGCTCTGCCCGGCGCCGTGCGAGACGTCCTGCGTGCTCGGCATCAACCAGGACCCGGTCACGATCAAGAACGTCGAGGTCGCGATCATCGACAAGGCCTGGGACACCGGTGACGTCAAGCCGCAGCCGCCGGAGTGGCTGACCGGCAAGACGATCGCCGTCGTCGGCTCCGGCCCGGCCGGCCTGGCCGCCGCCCAGCAGCTGACCCGCGCCGGTCACACCGTCGCCGTCTACGAGCGGGCCGACGCCCCGGGCGGGCTGCTGCGCTACGGCATCCCCGAGTTCAAGATGGAGAAGCTCCAGGTCGACCGCCGGATCCAGCAGATGAAGGAGGAGGGCACGGTCTTCCGCTCCGGCGTCAACGTCGGCGTGGACGTCACCGGGACCCAGCTCAAGCAGCGGTACGACGCCGTCGTCATCGCGACCGGGGCGACCGCGGCCCGCGACCTGCCGGTGCCGGGCCGGGAGTACGGCGGCATCCACCAGGCGATGGAGTACCTGCCGCAGGCCAACCGGGTCGCGCTCGGCCAGACCGTGGCCGGGCAGATCGTTGCCACTGACAAGGACGTCGTGATCATCGGCGGCGGTGACACCGGCGCCGACTGCCTCGGCACCGCGCACCGGCAGGGCGCCCGCTCGGTCACCCAGCTGGAGATCATGCCGCGACCCGGCGAGGACCGGCCGGCCGGGCAGCCGTGGCCGACGTACCCGATGATCTACCGGGTCGCCTCGGCGCACGAGGAGGGCGGCGAGCGGGTGTACTCGGTCTCGACCGTCAACTTCGAGTCCGATGCCCACGGCAACGTGTCCGGGCTGAACCTGGTCGAGGTCGAACTCAGGGACGGCAAGTTCACGCCGATCGAGGGCACCGAGCGGACCATCCCGGCGCAGCTGGTGCTGCTCGCGATGGGCTTCCTCGGCCCGGAGCGCGAGGGCTTCCTCGAGCAGCTCGGCGTCGAGCTGGACGAGCGCGGCAACGTGAAGCGGGACAAGAACTACCACACCTCGGTCGAGGGTGTGTTCGCCTGCGGCGACGCCGGCCGCGGTCAGTCCCTGATCGTCTGGGCGATCGCCGAGGGCCGCTCCTGCGCCAACGGCGTGGACACCCTGCTCACCGGCTCGTCGACCCTGCCGACCCCCATCCCACCCACAGCCCGCCCCCTGGCCGTCTGAGGGAACGATGATCCGGGCCGCAGGCAACGAATCGTTGCCTGCGGCCCGCGGCCTTTCGAGGTGCAAGGGCTTGCCTCGACCAATACGGTTGTCCCATGGCTAGCCGCCGCCTGGTGACCAGAGCCCGGCTCCGTGCGATCGCACCGTGGGCCGGGCTCAGCCTGCTCTTCCTGATCACCTCGGTCGGGGTCGGGCTGTTCGGCTTCGCGAACGACTCCGAGCGGGTCACCATCGGCGCGCACGCCGCCACCGTCTCGCCGACCTTCGACGGCCACGCGACGCTCGACCTGGGCGCCGTACTGCCGCGGCTGCGGCTGTCCACCAACGCCCCGCTGGGGATCGGCGTCAACATCGACATCCAGGAGACCGACGCCGACAACCTGACCGAGCTGCTCAACCGGGACGCGTTGATCGCCTCCCAGCCCGATGGTGAGATCGCCCGGATCCAGCAGGTGATCGCGGAGATGGCGGTCGACAACGCGGTCGCCGGCGCCGGGACCGGCCTGCTGGTCGCGGTCGTGGTGGCAACGGTCTGGACCGCTCTCGGTGCTCGCCGCCGGCGTGAGCTGTGGGATCTGGTGCACAAGCACGAACGGCGGTTCGAGCACCGGGCGATCGTCGTACTGGTCGCGATGCTGATCACGATCGCGTCGATCTTCGGACCAGGCCGGATGCGGCCGGCCGAGGTGCCGCCGACCGAGTGGCGGCCGCTGCACCAGTTGCTGCCCGAGCTGTCCTTCGACGAGCGGCTGAAGAGTGTCGAGGTCGCGTCCGGGTTCTCCACCACCGGCGGCGTTGGCGTGATCCGGACGGCGGTCGAGACGTACGAGCGCTCCACCGAGTTCTACGGCCGGCTGCAGGAGCGGGTCGGCCGGGCCGGCGGCCGGATTCGGCAGGCAGGAGAGGGTGAGACCGTCGCTCTGCTGGTGTCGGACCGGCACGACAACATCGGCATCGACCGGTTCGCGTCGGAGGTGGCCAGGGTCGCGGGCGCGAAGGTGCTGATCGACGCCGGCGACGACACGTCGTCCGGGCAGTCGTGGGAGGTGTTCAGCATCAACTCGCTGGCCCAGCACTTCCGCGACCTCAAGGTGGTCGCGGTGGCCGGCAACCACGACGCCGGCGGGCACATCGAGGAAGCGATGCGCAAGAACGGGTTCACCGTGCTGGACAGCAAGCCGGTCGAGGTGGAGGGGATCCGGTTCCTCGGTGACAGCGACCCGACCCGGACCGGGCTCGGCAGCGCCGACTCGCCGGGGGAGGAGACGATCGCCGAGCAGTCCGAGCGGCTCGCCGACGTCGCCTGCGAGCAGGCGGAGGACAAGCGGATCTCGACGTTCGTCGTCCACGACCCCTCGTCGTTCGCCGACACCGCCGAGCGTGGGTGCGCGACGTTGCTGCTGTCGGGACACCTGCACCGGCAGGTCGGGCCGGAGCACAAGGTGGTCAACGGTCTGCCGGTGACGACGTACACGAACGGGACGACCGGGGGAGCGGCGTACGCCTTCGCACTGGGCTACACGCTGCGCCGGCCGGGTGAGGTCACCCTCATCACCTACTCGAACGGCCGGCCGATCGGCCTGCAGTCCGTCACCGCGGAGCTCAGCGGCGAGGTGACTGTCGGGGCCTACACCCCCTTGCCTTCTTGACGATTCAGCCTCCGCGCCCAACGGTCATCAGCCCTCGTCCCACCTCGCCGAAGGCGCTCTTTCCTTCCTGTCCAGCACTCGTCACGAGCTGTTAACTGTCCAGTAATGGGGGCGGACCAGCGGGCACAGTGGTTTGTAGGAGTAGGGTTTTGTGACGTGCGTCGCGCAAAGATCGTTTGTACGCTCGGCCCGGCTACGGCCGCCCCTGAGCGCATCCTGGAACTCGTCCAAGCAGGTATGGACGTCGCAAGGCTCAACCTGAGCCATGGTGCCCATGCCGAGCATGAGCGCATCTACCAGCGGATCCGCACCGCAGCGGCCGAGACCGGCCAGAACGTCGGCATCCTGGTCGACCTGCAGGGGCCGAAGATCCGGCTGGCCGAGTTCGCCGAAGGCAAGGTCACGCTGACCTACGGCGAGCGCTTCACCATCACCACCCGGGAGGTTCCCGGCGACGCGACCATCTGCGGTACGACGTACGACGGTCTGCCCGGTGACGTGAAGCCCGGCGACCAGCTGCTCATCGACGACGGCCGGATCGCCCTGGTCGCCGAGGAGGTGACCGAGACCGACGTGGTCTGCCGGGTCACCGTCGGCGGGCCGGTGTCGAACCACAAGGGCATCAACCTGCCCGGCGTCGCGGTCAGCGTGCCGGCGCTGTCGGAGAAGGACGCCGAGGACCTGCGCTGGGCGCTGCACCTGCCGGCCGACATGATCGCGCTGTCGTTCGTCCGGGACGCCTCCGACGTCCAGCTGGTGCACAAGATCATGGACGAGGAGGGCCTGCGGGTCCCGGTCATCGCCAAGATCGAGAAGCCGCAGGCGGTGGCCAACCTGGACGAGATCATCGAGGCCTTCGACGGGTTCATGGTGGCCCGCGGCGACCTCGGCGTGGAGCTCCCGCTCGAGGAGGTCCCGATCGTCCAGAAGCTGATCATCGACCAGGCCCGGCTGAACGCGAAGCCGGTGATCGTCGCCACCCAGATGCTGGAGTCGATGATCTCCGCGCCGCGCCCGACCCGGGCCGAGGCGTCCGACGTCGCGAACGCCGTACTGGACGGCGCCGACGCGGTGATGCTGTCCGGCGAGACCAGCGTCGGCCGGTTCCCGATCGAGACCGTGAAGACGATGGCGCGGATCGTCTCGTCGACCGAGCAGCACGGCCTCAGCCGGCTCAAGGAGATCGAGTGGGAGCCGCGCACCAAGGGCGGCGTGATCGCCCGGGCCGCCGCGGACGTGGCCGAGCGGCTGGACGCGAAGTTCCTGGTCGCGTTCACCCAGTCCGGTGACACCGCTCTCCGGCTGGCCCGCTACCGCACCGAGATCCCGGTGCTCGCGTTCACCCCGGTCCCGTCGGTCAGCGCCTGGCTCAGCGTGGTCTGGGGGATCGAGACGCACATCGTCCCCACCGTCGACCACACCGACGAGATGGTCCGCCAGGTCGACCAGCGCCTTCTCGAGCTCGGCAAGCTCGACAAGGGCGACATCGTCGTCATCGTCGCCGGCTCGCCGCCCAGCATCCCCGGCTCCACCAACGCCCTCCGAGTCCACCGCATGGGCGACGCCATCGAAGGCATCGCCCCCGCCTACCGCAACCCCGAAACCAGGTAGGCAGAGATCCAGGCAGGAAGCGGGCGGTCAGCTGACCGCCCGCTTTCAGTTGGATAGGTCGAAGGCGACCGGGTGGAGCGGTTGGTACACGGGGAGATTCGCCCCGCTCGGCAACGGAATCATCGCCAGCCGCCCCCACCCCGCCTCGGTGACCTCGGGGGCCACCTCCAGCCTGGCGAGCAGCGCCTCGATGTCCTCACACATCAAATAGAACTCATGCCGCCCCTCACCATCGGTCGGATGCACAGCAACCTCCGCCGGCGGCAACCGAAAGATCAACCACCCGTCCCCGGCATCGACGTACGGAAACCCGAGCACATCCCGCAGAAACCCCCGATCAGCCTCCGCATCCGCGCTGTAGATGATCACGTGCGCCCCACTGAACATCTCCCGCTCCTTTCCTGCGTCTCCTCCGCCCGTCATCTTCGTCGATCGACGCGCAGACGTCTGCTTCCCGTTCGGGCACCGGCTGAGACATGGCAGTCATCCCCGGAGGGCGCGTGGCTACGGAGAGTGTTCGGCGGGCCGATGAGCGGAAGTGGCTCGGGAGCGGATACAGTTCTCCTGCAACCTTGCCGGGTTGGTGGAATGGCAGACACGACGGACTCAAAATCCGTTGCTCGCAAGGGCGTGTGGGTTCGAATCCCACACCCGGCACAAATTTGTCGGTGCCTGGCGTGACCATGTGGCATGCCCCACTTCAGGTCGCAGGAAACGGTGGACTCCGCGCTGCGGATGTCGGACGAGGGCGTCGGCGATCGGGCGAACGCTGAGATCCACGGCGTCGCGATTACCACGATCCGGCGGTGGCGCCGGCTGTATCAGCGGCGCGGGCTTCCCCGGGGGAGCGGGTTCGCCGGCACACCGTGTCCTCGGTGCGACGGGGCTGAGCTGGACGAGGCGGCGTACGCGCTGCTGCTCGGGTGGTACCTCGGCGACGGGTGTATCGCGCGGGCGCGTCGGGATGTCTTCACGTTGCAGATCGCCAACGACCAGAAGTACCCGCAGCTCAACCAGGAGATTGCGGAGACGATCCGGCGGGTGAAGCCGACTGCGAGTCCGTGTCTGCGGGGCGGGTCGGCGGCGGTCCGGATCGAGGCACGGTGGAAGCATTGGCCGTGTCTGTTCCCTCAGCACGGGCCGGGGATGAAGCATCGGCGCAAGATCGAACTGCTGGCGTGGCAGTCGGAGATTGTTGCCAGGTATCCCGAAAAGCTGCTGCGCGGGCTGTTCCACTCCGACGGCTGCCGGTTCGTCAACTGGGCGAGCAAGCCGGACGGAAGGCGCTATTACTATGCGCGCTACATGTTCACGAACGAGTCCGGCGACATCCGGAACATCCTCACCCAGACGCTCGACATGCTTGGAATTCCCTGGCGGCAGCCGAGGCGGAATGCGATCGCGGTGAGCCGGAAAGCGGCGGTGGAGATGCTCGACAGCTTTGTCGGTCCGAAGGCCTGAGTGCGGGATCGATAAGGTGTGGGCGTGACTGCTAAGCGTGTGGTGATCGCTGAGGACGAGGCTTTGATCCGGATGGATCTGGCCGAGATGCTGGCCGAGGAGGGGTACGACGTCGTCGGGCAGGCAGGCGACGGGGAAGAGGCGATCCGGCTGGCCACCGAGCATCGGCCCGACCTGGTCATCCTCGACGTCAAGATGCCGAAGCTGGACGGGCTGAGCGCGGCGGAGAAGATCGCCGGCGAGCGGATCGCGCCGGTGCTGATGCTGACCGCGTTCTCGCAGCGCGAGCTGGTCGAGCGGGCCCGCGACGCCGGTGCCATGGCGTACCTGGTGAAACCGTTCTCCAAGGCCGATCTGCTGCCCGCGATCGAGATCGCCGCATCCCGGTACGTCGAGCTCGCCGAGCTGGAGCGTGAGGTCGCCGACCTGGCCGAGCGGCTGGAGACCCGCAAGCTGGTGGACCGGGCCAAGTCGATCCTGCAGACGAAGTTCGGATTGAGCGAGCCGGACTCGTTCCGGTGGATCCAGAAAACCGCCATGGACAAAAGAGTTTCCATGCGTCAGGTCGCGGAGTTGGTCGTTGACGAGGCAGGCGGTAGCGACTGAGTCACTCTCCGCGTCGGGCGTCCAGCGGGCGTACAGCAATCACCGGCACTCACGGTGCTTACCGCTGTAACGACCTCACAACACACGCTGCGTGACATCGCCTCAGGAGCCATGGGAGGTCTAACCTGCGGGTGCTCGCGGCATTCGCGGGAGTCCGGGGATCTGCTCGGACTATCCAGACATGGGAGGAACAGTGCAACAGCGTTCCGTAGTACGGGTCGGCGCGTCGCTGATCGTTGCGTCGTTGGCCCTGACTGCCTGCGGTTCACGCAGTGGCGACGACGGTGGCGGGGGCTCCGGCGAAGCGACGAAGACCGCCAAGATCGGCGTGATCGCGCCTTTGTCGGGAGACCTGTCGGCGCTGGGTCTGGGTATCCAGCACTCCGTCGAGCTGGCGGTGAAGCAGGCCAATGACTCCAACGCGATTCCCGGGTGGAAGCTCGAGGTCGACGCGAAGGACGACGAGGCGAAGCCGGACGTCGGCAAGAACGCGGCCACCGCGCTGTCGTCGGACGCTGACGTGATCGGCGTCGTCGGCACGCTGAACACCAGCGTCAGCCAGCAGGTCCAGCCGGTCCTCGCGCCGAAGAACATCGTGCAGGTCTCGCCGGCCAACACCGGCCCGGGTCTGACCCAGGGCGCGAACTGGCAGACCGACCCGAAGCGGCCGTACCCGACCTACTTCCGGACCTGCACCACCGACGCGGTCCAGGGCCCGTTCGCCGCTCGCTACCTGTACGAGACGGCGAAGATCACCAAGGTCGCCACGATCCACGACAAGAAGGCGTACGGCCAGGGCCTGGTCGGCACCTTCACCGAGGAGTTCAAGAAGCTGGGTGGTCAGGTCGTCGCGGCCCAGACCATCAACCCGGACGACTCGAACTACCAGGCCGTCATCTCGGCGGTCAAGCCGTCCGCGCCGCAGGCTGTCTACTACGGCGGTGAGTACCCGAACGCGGGTCCGCTCTCGCAGCAGATGAAGGCAGCCGGCCTGAACGTTCCGCTGATGGGCGGCGACGGCATCTACGACCCGAAGTTCATCAGCCTGGGCGGCGCGACGAGCAACGGCGACCTGGCCACCTCGGTCGGTGCGCCGATCGACCAGCTGGAGTCGGCGAAGAAGTTCGTCGAGGACTACAACGCGGCCGGGTTCAAGGACCCGTACGCGGCGTACGGCGGCTACTCCTACGACGCGGCGAACGCGATCATCAACGCGCTCAAGGAGTCGCTGAAGGACGCGTCCGACGTCGAGTCCGCGCGGCAGAAGACGGTCGAGGCGCTGGGCAAGGTCTCCTTCGACGGCGTGACCGGCAAGGTCGCCTTCGACCAGTACGGCGACACCACCTCGAAGGTGCTCACCGTCTACAAGGTTGACGGCGGCAAGTGGGCCACCGTCGAGACCAAGGACTTCGAGACCAAGTAATCGAGTCGACCTCATGCCTCGGGGGTGGGAGCGGATCCTCCCACCCCCGCGGCATGTTCGGAACTGAGGCAGTTGGGAGGTCGACGTGGACCAGTTCTTCCAGCAGCTCGTGAACGGGCTGACGCTGGGATCGCTGTACGCCCTGATCGCCGTCGGGTACACCGTCGTCTACGGCATCGTGCAGCTCATCAACTTCGCCCATGGCGAGGTCTTCATGATCGGTGCGTTCGGCGCACTGACCACGTATCTGTTGTTCTTCGACGGTCAGACCAGCGTGTGGATCCTGCCGATCATGATCGTCGGCGCCATCATCGCGTCGGTCGGCACCGCGGTGGCGATGGAACGTGTCGCGTACCGTCCCCTGCGGAACGCGCCACGACTCGCACCGCTGATCACCGCGATCGGCATCTCGGTGTTCCTGCAGGAGTTCGTCCGGCTCTTCTACGAGCGGCCGGGCTGGACCGTGGTGGCGTTCGCCGTCATCGCGGTCGGAGTCGGGTACTACGTCGGCTCGGTGCTGACGAAGGCTGATCTGAACCACCACACGACCAAGTGGTACGACCGTGCTCCGCTGATCGGCGCCGCGTTCGGCGCCGTCGCGCTGTGGGTTGTGGCCCGGCTGATCGAGCCGGACCTGAGTGCGGTCCTGGCCGTCGGTGTCGTCGTCCTCGGCACTGCCGTCGGTACGGCGGTCGGCTGGTTGGCCGGTCTCGTCGCGCGGGGGCGGGCACAGAGCGAAGTCAAGCTCCTGACGGTCGCGGAAGCGGCCGCCGGGGCGGTCGTGTTCGCAGAGTTGTTCTGGGTGTTCTACAAGCAGGTCATCACCAGCATTACCTGGCCGAGCGCCAAGCAGCGCATCCCGTTCCCGCAGATCGACGTGGTGACCGGCCCCGCGCTGGAGGTCGGCGGGGTGACCATCCAGCGGTCCGCGATCTTCACTGTCGCGGCGCTGGCGGTGTGCGCGGTGCTGCTCTGGGTCTTCATCAACCGGACCCGGCTGGGCCGTGGTATGCAGGCCGTGTCGCAGGACCCGGACACCGCCCGCTTGATGGGTATCAACGTCGACCGGATCATCGTGGTGGCTTTCGCCCTCGGTGCCGTGCTGGCCGCGATCGCCGGGATCTCACAGGGCTTCCAGAACAACAACATCGACTTCCGGATGGGCTTCCTGGCCGGTCTGAAGGCGTTCACCGCCGCGGTTCTCGGTGGTATCGGCAACGTGTACGGCGCCGTCGTCGGTGGCCTGGTGCTGGGTGTCGTCGAGGCCTTGGCCACCCAGTACATCCCAGGTCAGTTCGGTGGCGGCTCCTGGAAGGATGTCTGGGCGTTCGTCATCCTGATCCTGGTACTGGTGTTCAGGCCGCAGGGCCTGCTCGGAGCGAGGGTGGTGGATCGGGCGTGAGCGAGGTACGGACAAGCACTCCGGCGGAGCCGGAGGCGACGGCTCAGCAGCCGGTGAACCCGATCGCGTGGCCGGCCGGTGTCGCCGGCGTGGTGCTGGTGATCGTGGGCTCCTTCCTGTCGTGGAGTTACGACGGATCGATCCTCAACGATCTGTCGATCAACTTCTATCCGGGCGGCCTGCAGGTCCTCGCGATCATCGGGGCCTTGCTCGCGCTGATCCTGCTGCTCGCCGAGCGCGGTCCGCTGACGGCGCTGGGGTCCTGGTTGGACGCGACCCTCGGCCTGCGGGCCCTGGGCCTTGGCCTGACGCTGTACATGGTGGGCATCATCGTGGCGATCACGGTGGAGTCGGACGGCCTGATCAACGTCAACCCGGGTGCCTACGTCTCCCTGGCCGGTGCCGTTCTGATCCTGGTCAGCTCGCGGATGCTCCCGTTGCGGCAGCTTCACGACCTGAGCAAGGCGAGGCTGCCGGGCTGGGCGGAGATCCTCGCCATCTCCGTGATGATGGCGGCGATCCTGTTCGGTGCGGCGTACGCGCTGGGCCTCACGGACGCGTGGTCGTTCATCCTCTGCCTGCTCTTCATCGGCACGGTGATCCTGGCGCTGTTCCGGACCGGCGTGATGACCTGGTTCGGCCACGTCGCCCAGCGGCACAGGAAAGTGCTGACGCTGGCGGCCTTCGTGGTCGCGTTCTTGTTCCCCTTCACCCAGCGCGGGTCGGACGCGAACATGTCGATCGCGTGCCAGGTGCTGATCTTCGCGGCCACCGCGATGGGCCTGAACATCGTGGTCGGTCTGGCCGGCCTGCTGGACCTCGGCTACATCGCCTTCCTCGGTTCCGGCGCCTACGTGGCCGCGATGTTGTCGAACTCCGCGTTCTCGACGATCGACTGGCACCCGCCGTTCGTGGTGGTGATGCTGATCGGCGCCAGTGTGGCGGCGACGCTCGGCCTGATCATCGGGTCACCGACACTCCGCGTCTCCGGTGACTACCTGGCCATCGTGACCTTGGGCTTCGGTGAGATCTTCCGGCTGGCGATGTTCAACCTGGACGGCATCAACGGTCCGCTGCTGACCAATGGCCCGAACGGTATCCCCGGCATCCCGGACCTGCAGATCGGCAACTTCAACTTCGGCGACGAGCACACGATCGCCGGGCTGGAGCTGGGTCGCTTCTCGAACTACTACTTCCTGCTGCTGCTTTTGATCGCGTTCGTCATCCTGGTCTTCGCCCGGCTGAACGACAGCCGGATCGGCCGGGGCTGGGTCGCGATCCGGGAGGACGAGAAGGCCGCCGAGGCGATGGGCGTGAACGTCTTCGGCCTGAAGGTGCTGGCCTTCGTGATCGGGGCCTTCCTGGCCGGTCTGGCCGGCACCATCAAGGCACACCAGGACGTTGCCGTCAGCCCCGACCAGTTCATCTTCCTCGAGTCGGCGTTCCTGCTCGCGGCCGTCGTGCTGGGCGGTATGGGCACCATCGCCGGTGTCTTGCTGGGAGCAACGATCCTGAAGCTGCTGCCGGAGAAGCTGCGTTTCTTCTCGGAGTACCGGCTGCTGCTGTTCGGCCTGCTGCTGGTGCTGATGATGCGGTTCCGGCCGGAGGGCCTGGTGGCGAGCAGACGCCGGCAGCTGGAGTTCCACGAGGAGGACGAGCAGTTGGCCGTCGCGGTCGAGGAAGAGTATCTGGCCGTGGAGGAGGCGAAATGACCGTCACCGAGACTCAGCCCACGACCGGCCGGCCGGTCGGCCAGCCGGTGCTGGAGGCCTCCGGCGTGACCATGCGGTTCGGTGGTCTGCTGGCGGTAAACGACGTGAACCTGACCGTGCGGGAAGGTGAGATCGTCGGCCTGATCGGCCCGAACGGGGCCGGCAAGACGACGTTCTTCAACTGCCTGACCGGCCTTTACAAGCCCACCTCCGGGGTGGTCCGGTTCGCCGGCACGCCGCGCAAGCCGGAGGCGGCCAAGCGCCAGGTGCAGGAGGCGGACGAGGCGGTGGCGGTCCAGGAGCTCGCGCCGCTGACCCCGCTGCCGCCGAAGCCACGCGCCGTGGTCCGGGCCGGAATGGCGCGGACGTTCCAGAACATCCGGCTGTTCGCCAACATGACCGCGCTGGAGAACGTGATGGTCGGGCGCTACTGCCGGACCAGCTCGGGCGCGCTCACCTCGGTGCTGCGCGGGCCGAAGTTCCGTCGCGAGGAGGTGGCCACCCGGGCCCGGGCCCAGGAGCTGCTCGACTTCGTCGGCCTCGGCAAGTCCACCGAGCACCTGGCCCGGAACATGCCGTACGGCGACCAGCGCCGGCTCGAGATCGCGCGGGCGCTGGCCACCGACCCGAAGCTCATCCTGCTGGACGAGCCGACGGCCGGTATGAACCCGCTGGAGACCAAGCAGGCCAGTGACCTGATCTTCAAGATCCGGGACTCCGGCCTGTCGGTCGTGGTGATCGAGCACGACATGCGGTTCATCTTCAACCTCTGCGACCGGGTGCTCTGCCTGGTCCGCGGCGAGGCGCTGATCGAGGGCTCGCCGGCCGAGGTGCAGTCGGACCCGCGCGTGATCGAGGCCTACATCGGCACCGGCGAGGAAGACGACGAGCAGGAAGCGCAGCGTCTGCAGGATGCCGTCGACGGCGAGGAGGAGGCCCCGTGACCGCGATGCTCGAGGTCCGCGACCTGGAAGTTGCCTACGGCAAGATCGTTGCGGTGAAGAAGATCAGCTTCAGCGTGGAGCAGGGGCAGGTGGTGTCGCTGATCGGCACCAACGGCGCCGGCAAGACCACTACGCTGCGGACGATCTCGGGTCTGCTCCGGCCGGTGTCCGGCGAGATCCTGTTCCAGGGCGAGCGGATCGACACCGTCGCCGCGCACGACATCGTCGCGCGCGGGCTGGCACACTCGCCGGAGGGCCGGCGGATCTTTCCAAGGCTGTCGGTCGAGGAGAACCTGACGCTCGGCGCGTTCGCCCGCCGGGACCAGGCCGGCATCCGTGCCGACCTGAACGCGGCGTACGAGCTGTTCCCGATCCTGGGGGAGCGGCGCAAGCAGCCGGCCGGGACGTTCTCCGGCGGTGAGCAGCAGATGCTGGCGATGGGCCGGGCGATGATGAGCCGGCCGAAGCTGCTGATGCTGGACGAGCCGTCGATGGGTCTGTCGCCGATCATGATGCAGCGGATCATGTCGACGGTGACCGAGCTCCAGCGGCAGGGCACGACGATCCTGCTGGTGGAGCAGAACGCGCAGGCAGCGCTGAAGCGGGCCGACTACGGCTACGTGCTCGAGGTCGGCAAGATCGTCCTGTCCGGCACCGGACGCGACCTGCTGGTCAACGAGGACGTCCGCAAGGCCTACCTCGGCGAGGACTGATCAACCAGTAGTTGCTGAGAGCCCCGGTCCGCTAGGACCGGGGCTCTCGTCTCAGTTGCGGATCACGACGAGCAGCTGCACCAGCAGCGGCGCGACGATCAGGGCAGGCAACAGGTCCGCCACCGCGATCTGCTTCAGCTTCAGCAACCGCAGCGCGACACCGATCAGCATCACGCCACCGGTCGCGCCGAGCGCGGTCACATGCGCGTCGGGCAGCACGTCGCCCAGCACCGCGCCGACCGCAGTCATCAGGCCCTGCACGACCAGTACGACGAGCGCCGAGGCCATCACGCCCCAGCCGAAGGACGCAGCGAAGGCGATTGCGGCGAAGCCGTCCAGCACCGCCTTGAGGAACAACTGGTCCGCGCCTCGGCCGAGCCCGTCGGACAACGCGCCCAGGAACGTCAGCGGCCCGACACAGAACACCATCGACGCGGTCACGAAGCCTTCGACGAAGGTGCTCTCGCCTTCGCCGCGATCGAACCGGCGCTGCATCCAGGCGCCGAACTCCTCCAGCCGCTCCTCGATCCGCAGCAGCGAGCCGGCGATCCCGCCGATCAGCATCGCGCCGAGCACGATCAGCACCGGAGCGCTGTCACCGACCGCGTCGCTGAGCACCTGGTCGCCGACCGTGAGTGCCGAGGTGATCGCGATCAGCAGCGTGACCAGGCCGAGCGCGTCCGTCACGAGGTCGCGAGTCCGGTGACTCAGGCGATGGCCGATGAGCACGCCGAGTACCGATCCGACGAGCACTGTCGCGACGTTCACGACAGTACCGATTCCGATGAACAAACCTGGTCTCCGATCAGCCCCGGGAGGCAGCTTTGCAAGTGACCCCCGAGGGCCTACTGTTGCGCGAGGACGAGCGTATCCGCCGTCCCGTTCACCTCGGGGGTGGACCAGACCAGGAGGTCGCTGTGGCAGCAGCCATCGAGGTGAGGGACGCCCAACGCGGTGACGCCGACGCCTTGGTTGCGTTGTGGCGTGAGATGACCACCGGTTCCGGCCATCCGCTGCGGCTGCCCGCGCCGCCGGCGCCGGCTGCGGTCGAGGTTGCTGTCGGCAAACATCTCGACAACCCGTTCGGCCGGCTGCTGGTCGGCGAGCTGGACGGCGCCGTGCACGGGATGGCCTACCTGCGCCGTACGGCGATCAGCCCCCTGCACGACGACTACACCGTCACGGTGGAGTACCTGCATGTCAGCGACGACGCCCGCCGGCATGGCCTGGGCAAGGCGCTGATCGCGGAGGCGGCCGCCTGGGCCGAGCACGAGAACTGCGCCCACCTGGCCGCTGTGGCTCCCGCGATCGCCCGGGAGGCGAATCGGTTCCTGGCCCGGCTGGGGCTCGGACAGGCCGGCGTGCTGCGGTTCGCGACCACGCACACCGTGCGCCGCCGGTTGGCCGCGGAGCACGCGCCGAATCTGCTGGCCCTGCTGTCGTCACGACGCTCCGTGATCGCCCGCCGCGCCCAGCTGGCGCGGCCGCTGCCGGTCGACCCTGCCGACGTCAGCTACCCGGCGGCGCCGGAATCAGCTGGCACGTGATCCGCGCGGTGCACACCCGCTTGTCCCGCTCGTCGGTGATGACCACCTCGTACGACGTCGTCGTACGGCCGAGGTAGATCGGGGTGGCGACGCCGGTGACCACGCCGTCGCGGACCGCGCGGTGGTGGGTGGCATTGATGTCTACCCCCACCGCGACCTTGTCGTAGGCCGCCGCGTGCAATGCCGAGCCGATCGAGCCGAGGCTCTCGGCCAGCACGCAGGACGCGCCGCCGTGCAGCAGGCCGTACGGCTGGGTGTTGCCCTTGACCGGCATGGTGGCGACGATCCGCTCCGGGGCCGCCTCCTTGACCACGATGCCCATGAGCTGGAGGAGAGTGCCCTCCATGCCCATGCCCGGTCCGAGGTTCATTTGATCAGTCACGGAAGCAGACTACGCGGCTGTGACGGAACTGTCGGAGGGAACCACTAGAGTCGGGTTGTGGCTCCAGAAACGAACACCTCGACGATGACCAAGGACTCCGCGCAGCCAGGTGCCGGCCGGCCGCGGATCCTGCTGCTGGACGGGCACTCGCTGGCGTACCGGGCGTTCTACGCGCTCCCGGTGGAGAACTTCTCCACCACCACCGGGCAGCACACCAACGCGGTGTACGGGTTCACCTCGATGCTGATCAACATGCTCCGCGACGAGCAGCCCACCCATGTCTGCGTCGCGTTCGACGTGTCCCGCAAGACCTTCCGCTCCGAGCAGTACGCGGAGTACAAGGCCGGCCGGTCGAAGTCGCCGGACGAGTTCAAGGGGCAGGTCTCGCTGGTCAAGGAGGTGCTGGAGGCGCTCCGGATCCCGACCACCGAGATCGACGGCTGGGAGGCCGACGACATCATCGCCACACTCGCCACGCAGGCCTCCGAGCAGGGCTTCGAGGTGCTGATCAGCAGCGGCGACCGGGACGCGTTCCAGCTGGTCAGCGAGGACGTCACGGTGCTGTACCCGAAGCGCGGCGTGTCCGAGATCGCCCGGATGGACCCGGCCGCGGTCGAGGAGAAGTACGGCGTGACCCCGCGGCTGTACCCGGATCTCGCGGCGCTGGTGGGGGAGTCGAGTGACAACCTGCCGGGGGTGCCCGGCGTCGGCCCGAAGACGGCGGCCAAGTGGCTGAACCAGTTCGGCTCGCTGAACGACGTGGTCGACCGGGTGAACGAGATCAAGGGCAAGGCCGGTGAGTCGCTGCGCGAGCACCTGGCCGACGTGATCCGGAACCGGCAGATCAACGAGCTGGTCCGCGACCTGACCCTGGACGTCACCGTGGACGACCTGGTCCGCACTCCGTGGGACCGGGAGAAGGTGCACACGCTGTTCGACAGCCTGGAGTTCCGGGTGCTGCGCGAGCGGCTGGTCGCCGAGCACGAGGAGGTCGACGCGACCGTCGACCACGGATTCGAGCTGGAAGGCGTCCAGCTGAAGCCCGGTGAGGTGGCCGGCTGGCTCAAGGAGCACGTGAGCGGCGGCGAGCGGGTCGGCGTCGCGGTCCAGGGCAGCTGGGGTCGTGGCACCGGTGAGATCACCGGCCTGGCGCTGGCCGACACCTCGGGCGCGGCCGCCTGGTTCGACCCGACGACCCTGACGCCTGACGACGACGCGGCCTGGCAGGCATGGCTCGCCGACCCGAAGCAGCCGAAGGCGTTGCACGACGCGAAGGGCCCGCTGCTCGGCTTCCTGGAGCGCGGCTGGACGCTGGCCGGGCTGAGCTCGGACACCCAGCTCAGCGCGTACCTGGCCCGCCCCGACCAGCGGTCGTACGACCTGGCCGACCTGACCGTCCGCTACCTCAAGCGGGAGCTGCGCAACGAGGATGCCGACAACGGCCAGCTCAGCTTCGACGACGTCGAGGGCGGCCCGGCCGCAGACCACACGATGCTGCGCGCCCGGGCGATCGCCGACCTGGCCGACACGCTGGACGCGGAGCTGGAGAAGCAGGCGGGGACGTCGCTGCTGGCCGACGTCGAGCTGCCGCTGATCGACGTCATCGCCGGCATGGAGCGGGACGGAATCGCCGTCGACCGGCCGTACCTGGAGGAGCTCGAGGCACGGTTCGCCACCGGGGTCCGGGAGGCCGCGACCTCGGCGTACGAGGTGATCGGCAAGGAGATCAACCTCGGGTCGCCGAAGCAGCTGCAGGTGGTGCTGTTCGACGAGCTGCAGATGCCGAAGACGAAGCGCACCAAGACCGGGTACACCACCGACGCGGACTCGCTGCAGGCGCTGTTCGAGAAGACCGAGCACCCGTTCCTGGCGTACCTGCTGGCGCACCGGGACGCGACCCGGCTGCGGCAGACGGTCGAGGGGCTGCTGAAGACGATCAGCCCGAAGGACGGCCGGATCCACACCACGTTCAACCAGACCATCGCGGCGACCGGGCGGCTCAGCTCGACCGATCCGAACCTGCAGAACATCCCGATCCGGACCGAGGAAGGCCGCCGGATCCGGCAGGCGTTCATCGTGGGCGAGGGCAACGAGTCGCTGATGTCGGCCGACTACAGCCAGATCGAGATGCGGATCATGGCGCACGTGTCCGCCGACGACGGGCTGATCTCCGCGTTCAACTCGGGCATGGACTTCCACTCGGTGACCGCGTCGCGGGTGTTCTCGGTGGAGCCGTCGGAGGTCACGCAGGAGCAGCGGGCCAAGATCAAGGCGATGAACTACGGCCTGGCGTACGGTCTGTCGGCGTTCGGGCTGAGCCAGCAGCTGAAGATCGGCGTGGACGAGGCCCGCGGGCTGATGGACGAGTACTTCGAGGGCTTCGGTGGCGTCCGGGACTACCTGCGGTCGATCGTGATCGACGCGGGCAAGAGCGGGTACACCGAGACCATCCTGGGCCGCCGCCGCTACCTGCCGGACCTGACCAGCGACAACCGGCAGCGCCGGGAGATGGCCGAGCGGATGGCGCTGAACGCGCCGATCCAGGGTTCGGCCGCGGACGTGATCAAGATGGCGATGCTGAAGGTCGACGCGTCGCTGCGCGAGTCCGGCCTGAAGTCGCGGATGCTGCTCCAGGTGCACGACGAGCTCGTCTTCGAGATCGCCCCGGGCGAGCGCGAGCCGCTCGAGGAGCTGGTCCGCCGCGACATGGGCCACGCCGTCGACATGGCCGTCCCCCTCGACGTGTCGGTCGGCGTCGGCCGCACCTGGCACGAGGCCGCTCACTGAGCTGATGGTGGAGCCGAACCGGCCGTTCCGGTGGGACCTGGTGCGGCCGGACCAGCTCGGCTCCCTGCTGGACGGCGTCGAGGAGCCGGACCTGTTCTTCCTCGACGACCTGGTCGAGTGCGCCGCGCGAGTGCTGGCGCAGTGCGGCGACGGCGATCTGTACTTCGTGGGCCGGTCCGTCGACAGCCTCTTCGACCTGCTCAGCGGCGCCCTCGCGGACACCGCCTGGAGCTCCCGGCTGCACCCGCTGCCGCTGTCGCTGTTCCGGGGTGCAGGCCAGGACCTCACCGGCGCGGAGCTGCGGCAGCTCCGGACCAACCTGGCCGCCGACGGCCTCGCACCGGCCGAGCTCATGCGCGGCCGCCCGACTGTCTTCGTCGACCTGGTCTACGAGGGCTCCACCTTCGAGAACCTGTACGACGTGCTGCGCCGGTGGATCGACGACGACCGGGCCCAGTGGGACGTGATCCGGCGGCAGCTGCGGTTCATCGGGATCACGGCCCGCAGGAAGACCAGTCCGAACATCTGGCGCTGGCAGCAGCACGCCGAGTTCGCCGCGGAACTGCCGCCGTCGGCGATCCGGAACGTGTCGATCGACGGCCGGCTGTGGTCGTACTTCGGCGACTACCAGCCGAAGACGGCGGCGTCGTTCCGTCGGCAGGCCTGGTCCGATCCCGGGGTGACGGATCCGCGCCGGGACGACCGGACCAGGTTCGCGCTGGCACAGGCTGTCCGGCTGGTCGAGAAGGCACGCACCCCAGAGGTCCGACGTCAGCTGGCGGAGCGCCTGGGCCGCGAACCTGCCATTAACGAACGGTGGTTGCGCGACTTGCAACTCGCCTTACGGCGTTAGCCGCGGACGAAGGTCGGGGTTGGGCCGGGGGAGAGGGCGCCGGCGATCGCCTGCTGTTCGTGGGGAGACAGGGGCGGGAGGTCCGACAGCGGGAACCAGGCGACCTCGAGGGACTCGTCGTCGTTGACGCGAGGGGTGCCGTGCAGTGGGCGGCAACGGAAGCAGAGGTCGAGGAACTGCACCTGGTCGCCGTTCGGGTAGCTGGACGGCGGCAGCGACTCCACGCTGATCAGGCGTTCCACGTCGACGGTGACCGCGGTCTCTTCCTGGATCTCCCGGACCAGCGCGACCGCCGGCTGCTCACCGGGTTCGAGGATGCCGGCGACCAATGCCCAGTGGCCGGTGTCCACGCGCCGTACCAGCAGGACCTGGCCGGCGTCGTCGAGGACCACTCCGCTGATGCCGGTGAGCCACAGCAGGTCGTGGCCGATCTTCTCGCGGAGCTCGAGGATGAACTTCGGGGTCGCCATGGTGTGAATCCTAGAGAAGCCGCGACAACCCTTTAGTTTCCGCAAGAAAGTTGACCACCGGGCAGCAAGGGCAAGCGGTTTCCACGCAAGACACGGACAGTGCCGATCTGGTCCCGGTCAGTAAAGAGTGAACTCTTCCGAAGTCATCCGATCTGTGCCATTCTCCCGCCAAAGATCCGAGATCCTATCGGATATTTCGTCTCTTCCGTCCTAGACCGCCATCTAGACCGCCTTGGAGGACCCATGCCGAAGAACGCTGCCGGGCCGACCGGACTCAGCCGTCGATCACTCATCGCCGGAGCTCTCGGCCTGACTGCCGCGACCGCCGGCGGAGGTCTGCTCAGTGGCTGCAGCAGTTCGGGGAACGCGAGTGGCGCCGCCGGCGCTGCCACCGGCCCGGCTGCCGCTCCCAGCGTCACGCTCGGCCCGAAACTGGCGGGGGTGCTGTACCCGGACGGGTACGTCGGCCCGGTGGCCCGTGAGCACAAGCCGATCACCACCGAGAAGGTCACGTTCAAGATCGTCGTCAAGCAGGACGTCACCATCGGCGACTGGAAGACCAACGCGTTCACCAAGTGGCTGGAGCAGAAGACAGGAATCCACATCGAGTGGAACCAGGTCGGCGGCACCGACGACGACGTGATGACCAAGGTGAACGCGATGATCGCGGCCGGCGACATCCCGGACGCCTTCATGGGCATCGACTTCAGCCGTTCGCAGCTGTTCCTGTACGGCTCGCAGGGCCTGTTCGCCGACGTCAACCAGTACATCGACGGGTACGCGCTGAACCTGCAGCAGGCGATGAAGGACTACCCGGACGCGCGCAAGCTGGTGCAGGCGCCGGACAAGAAGATCTACTCGTTCCCGAACTTCAACGACTGCTACCACTGCCGGGCCAGTGCCGGCCGGTCGTTCCTGAACACCCAGTGGATCAAGCAGGTCGGCCTGGCGATGCCGAAGACCACCGACGAGTTCCTCGAGGTGATGCGCGCGTTCAAGAAGGCGGACCTGGCCGGCAACGGCCGGACCATCCCGTTCGCCGGCTACAAGGACGCCAAGATCGATCCGTACTTCATGAACGCGTTCCTCTACAACCCGGGCGACCCGTGGCTGGTCCTGAACGACGGCAAGGTCGACGTGACCTTCAACAAGGACGAGTGGCGCGAGGGCCTGAAGTACATGAACACCCTGTACGGCGAGGGCCTGATCAACCGCGACGTGTTCACCGCCGACGAGGACCAGTTGCAGCGGTACGGCAACGCCCCGGGCAAGCCGCTGATCGGGGGCGCCCGGGTGAACTACTGGGGCAACTTCGTCGACATCGACCAGAAGGACCCGAACGCCCGGTGGCGCGAGTACGAGGCGTGCCCGCCGCTGGAGGGACCGAACAAGGTCCGGTACGCGGCCTGGGACTACCTGAACATCGGCGTCGAGGTGTCCCAGCTGGTGATCACCAAGAAGTGCGCCAAGCCGGAGCTCCTGGTCCAGTGGGCGGACGCGCAGATGGAGCTCGAGGCGATCCTGCGCGGGTACGCCGGCCCGCAGTTCGCCTGGGCGAAGAAGGGTGAGCTGGGCATCAACGGCAAGCAGGCGGTCTACGGCTACGCCGCTACCTGGAACACCTCGAAGAACATCAGCTGGAGCCAGGACAACCCGATGTACCGCTCCCAGGACTTCCGGCTGAGCGAGCGGGTGGACCCGAAGGACCTCACCTTCGAGAAGCCGCTCTACGAGCAGACCAAGCAGAGCTACTTCCCCTACAAGCAGCCGCAGGACCTGCAGTTCCCGCCGGTCACCCTGGACCAGGATCAGGCCGCGCAGGAGGCGGAGCTGAAGACCAACCTGAAGGGCGAGGTGGAGCAGTCGTTCGCCAAGTTCCTCACCGGGCAGCTCGACCCCAACGACGACGCCGCGTGGAACGACTACAAGGACCGGGTCGAGAAGATCGGCGTGAAGCCGTACCTCGAGCTGCAGCAGGCCGCCTACGAGGCCTACAACTCATGACCACCACCCCCACGCTGCCGCCGGACGAGACGCGGAGGGCGGTCGGGGCGCCGATCCAGGACACCCGGGGCGACAAGATCGCCCTGGCCTGCATCTACACCGCGCTCGGCCTGTTCTGCCTGGCCGTGCTGTACCCGATCGTCTACGTCCTCAGCGCCTCGGTCAGCAACACCAAGCGGGTGGCCGCCGGCGAGGTCTGGCTGTGGCCGGTCGGCTTCACCCTCGATGCCTACAAGGCGATCTTCGACTACGACGCGATCGTCAGCAGCTTCGGCAACTCCGTGTACTACGCGGTGGTCGGAGCCGTCGTGGCCACGGTCCTCACCCTGCTGGCGGCGTACCCGCTGTCCCGGAAGGGGCTGCCGGGCAAGGGTTTCGTCATGGCCGCCTTCGTGTTCACGATGATGTTCAGCGGCGGCATGATCCCGACGTATCTGGTGGTGGACCAGCTGGGCCTGCTGAACACCCGGTGGGCGATGATCCTGCCGACCGCGCTGGCGGTCTGGAACGTGATCATCACCAGGACCTATTTCATGGTGACGATTCCGGAGGAGCTGGTCGAGGCCGGCAAGGTGGACGGCTGCAGCGACTTCGGGTTCTTCTGGCGCGTCGTGCTGCCGCTGAGCAAGCCCATCATCGCGGTGAACCTGCTGTTCTACGCGGTCGGGCAGTGGAACTCGTTCTTCAACGCGCTGATCTACCTGACCAACGAGCACCTGTTCCCGTTGCAGGTGGTGCTGCGGCAGATCCTGATCCAGACCAAGGTCGACCCGGCCCAGATGCCCGACACCAGCAAGCTGGCGCAGCTGAAGGAGTTGCAGCAGCAGCTGAAGTACTCGCTGATCGTGATCGGCATGATTCCGCCGTTGCTGGTCTACCCCTTCGTGCAGAAGCACTTCGTCAAGGGGGCCATGATCGGCTCGCTGAAGGGGTGACGAGATGACGACGACCGAAACGCGTCCCGCCGCCAAGTCGCCGGCCCGGCGGCAGGTTGCCGGCGGCCGCCGGCACGGCCGGATCAAGGAGCCGAAACCCTCGGTCCGGCTCGGCATCCGGATGCGCCGGAACTGGCAGCTGTACGCGATGCTGGCGCTGCCGCTGATCTGGCTGGCGATCTTCGCCTACTGGCCGATGTACGGCGTGATCATCGCGTTCAAGGACTACAACGTGGTGTCCGGGATCTGGGGCAGCCCGTGGGCCGGGTTCAAGTACTTCGACCGGTTCATCGAGTCGTACCAGTTCTGGAAGCTGATCAAGAACACCGTGTTCCTGCACGTGTACGAGCTGGTCGCGACGTTCCCGTTGCCGATCATCCTCGCGCTCTGCCTGAACACGGTCCGGAAGAAGTGGTTCAGCCGGTCGGCGCAGCTGATCACCTACGCGCCGCACTTCATCTCGACGGTGGTGGTCGTCGGCCTGATCGTCGTACTGACGAACCCGAACACCGGCGTGAGCAACCAGCTGCTCGGCCTGTTCGGCATCGGGCCGGTCGACCTGATGGGTGACTCCGGGATGTTCCGGCACCTGTACGTGTGGTCGGGCGCCTGGCAGACGATGGGGTTCTCGGCGATCATCTACCTGGCCGCGCTGACCAGTGTGCCGCCGGAGCTGCACGAGGCGGCGATCGTGGACGGCGCCTCGCGGTTGCGGCGGGTGTGGCACATCGACCTGCCGGCGATCGTGCCGGTCGCGGTCATCCTGCTGATCCTGAACATCGGCTCGATCCTGTCGGTCGGGTTCGAGAAGGTGCTGCTGATGCAGAACAGCCTGAACCTCGACACCGCCGAAGTGATCGACACCTACGTGTACAAGATCGGCCTGGCCTCGGCGGTGCCGCAGTTCAGCTACGCGACGGCGATCGGGTTGTTCCGATCGGTGATCGGGCTGGTGCTGCTGGTGCTGGCGAACACCTTCGCCCGCCGCTTCGCCAAGTCGAGCCTTTGGTGATGGTGAGCCTTTGGTGAGCTATTTGCCGTCGGTGGTCTGGCGGTGCAGTCCGGCCGCCAGCACCACCGACAGCAGTACGGCGCAGGCGCTGGTCATCGCGACCAGCGCCTTCACCCCGGCCATGCCGGTGGCGAGGTCGGTGCCGAGGACGATCCCGGCGCCGATCGCGAGCACGACCAGGCCGATCCAGATCACCAGAGCGGCTCGCTTCTCCTGCTGTGCGATCGCGGCGTAGACGACCAGCTGCAGTACGGCGTACGCCGAGCCGGAGATCGCGAACAGCCAGGTGTACGGACCGAGTGACGCGTAGTCCTCCTTGCCGCCGATCACGGTCACGACCAGGTCCGGCAACAGCAGCGCGCCGAGCACCGTGCACACTCCCAGCCCGGCAACGGCTTGGATCGCCCGGCGCAGGCGGACCGTGTCGCCGGGGGAACTGGCGAGTGACGGGAACACGATGACGATCACGAACTGCGGCAGGAACAGGCACGCCTTCGCCACGATCACACCGGCCGCGTAGTACCCGCTGTGCCGGCCGTCCAGCAGTGCACGGGCAAACAGCACGTCCGCGTTGGCAATGGCGAAGAACGCGAGCAGCGTGTGCGTGCCGTGCACCGTCTCCCGCAGTACGTCCTTGACCAGCGCCGACGTACCGCCATGGGACCCACGCAGCAGGAAGCCTCCCAGCAGAGCCGGTACGGCGGCTCCCAGCGCAAGACCGATCATGGCTGCATCGAGGGACGGGTGGACGAGGAGCGCGCCGCCACCGAGCAGCAGCCGCCCGACGCCGACCGACGTATAGACGCCCGCGAGCTCGGTCCAACGTTGACTGCCTTGGAGTACGCCGAGCTGCGAACCCATCAGCGTTAGACAGCCGAGAGTGGGAGCGAGCAGCATGATCGCGACCACGGAGTCGATGTGAAGCAGCCAGACGAACAGCGGCGTGGCCAGCAGGCAGACGATCGTCAGTCCGAGCGCGGCCCGCCGGCCTGCCTTCAGCATCGCGTCGGCCAGTGCCTCGGCGCCCTCCCCGGTGTGTGTGGCCAGCTGGCGGGCGCCGGTGGCCTGCAGCCCGAGTGACGCGACGTTGCCGATCAGCAGCAGTCCGAGCAGTGCGGTGATGGCGCCGAACTGCTCCGGCACCAGCCGGTGGACGCAAATCAGGGTGAAACCGTAGGCGGCGACGTTCATGATGGCCATGCCGACGGCGACGACCGTCGCGCTGCGCAGGAAAGCGAGTCGCGGTGCCTTGGGCTCTTGCTCAGGGGTGGTCTCAGCGCTCATGCTCTACTGCCTTGTGAGAGAGCTACAGAGGGGAGAGGTGGTCATGTCAGAACGTGCCGTGCGCGTTCTGTCCTGGTTGTGGCCTGTCCTGCTCACCCTGTTGATCACTGCTCCGCTACTCGCTCCGGGCTACGTGGTCGGCTACGACATGGTGTTCGTACCGGACCTCACGGTACGACTTGACCTGTTCGGTGTCACAACGGCCATGCCCCGCGCGGTCCCGTCGGACGTGCTCGTCGCCGTACTGGACGAGGTGGTCGGTGGGCAGGTGCTGAACAAGATCGTGCTGGTCGCGATTCCCCTCCTGTCCGGGCTTGGCATGACCGCGCTGTGGCGGGAGCTCCGGCTCGGCGCCGCGTTGCCCGGTGCCGCGGCCGTGACCCTCTTCGTCTGGAACCCGTTCGTCGCCGAGCGCCTCCGCCTCGGCGCCTGGGCCCTCCTCCTCGGGTACGCCGCCTTGCCGTGGCTCGTGCGGTCCGCACTGCGACTGCGGAAGGGGAAGGGGTGGCCTGGCTTCATCCTCGCCTCGGCAGGCTGCGCGCTGACCGCGTCCGGGGGCATCGTCGGCCTGCTGGTCGCCGGGCTCATCCTGCTGTGGCCGGGGCGTCGCGTGGTCTGGCCGCTCGGCGCGGCGGTCTTGCTGAACGCTCCCTGGCTGGTGGCAGGTCTGGCGCACGGCGGTAGTGCCACAGCCGACCCTGCCTCGGTGACAGCCTTTGCGGCTCGCAACGAGGGCTACGGGGGAGCGCTGCCAACGCTGCTCACACTGGGCGGCGTCTGGAACGCAGACGTTGTCCCTGGCAACAGAGGCGACCTGCTGCCGGTCATCTTCGCGTTCATCATCCTGCTCCTGTCGATCGCAGGCGTCGTGCTCTGGTGGCGACAGGACCGCATCGTCGGCGCACTGGTCGTGGCTGCAGGCGTCTCCTTGCTGGTGGGCATGGCCGGCGTCGTCGCGCCGGGTGCCTTTGCAGACGTCGTTGCCAACGTCCCCGGAGCCGGTCTGTTCCGCGATGGTCAGCGCTACCTGGGTCCGCTGGTGTTGCTCGAGTCGATCGGCTTCGGTGTGGCGATCCATGCGTTGCTGCAGCGCGTCCCACTGCACCGGGTTGTCGGAGTGACCGCCGTACTGCTGCCGATCGCGGCGCTGCCCGCGCTGGCGGGCGGGGGCGGGCTCAAGGTGTCGCACTACCCGGCGGAGTGGGCGCGGGCGCAGCAGGCGCTGGACGGACCGTTCATCCCGTGGCCGTTCGAGTCCTACCGCGCACCGGTCTGGAACGACCGCCGTCCGGTGCTGGACCCGATGCCGCGGTACTTCGACCAACCTGCAGTCGTCCCCGACGAGCTCATCGTCTCCGGCCACCGCCTGGCCGGTGAGGACGCCCGCGCTGCCGCAGTGGCGACAGCAGTCCGTACGGCGATGCGCGACGGGACCGACCCGACACCGGCGCTCCTGCAGCAGGGCGTCGGCTGGCTCGTCTACGACCGGGACGCCGGCGGGGCGCCGCCGCGCGATTCGATCCCCGGACTGACCGAGGTCTACTCGGCGATGACCGTGAGCGTTTACCAGCTGGCCGGGACGCCCGTCCCACAACACGATCCGCCGTGGCGCACAGCCGTCGTACTGGCCGCCTGGGCGATCGCCGGAGCAACCCTGGCGGCTGCGCTGGCCGGTCTGGTGAACCGTCGATCCATGGTCTGGCGGAGTCGCTGAGCGGTTGTTACTCTTCGGTTCACTTATCGAGGAGGGGACACGCTTCATGGGATCACTGATCGGTGCGGCCATTGCCGTCTTCGCGGGCCTGGCAGTGGCTACGACCACGGTTGTCGGGGTCGTGCAGTCGGTGCAGGAAGACCCGCAGCCGCCGGCGGGACAGACGCAGGGGCAGGCTGACGTTCCGGTCGTGGGGTACGGCTCGAAGTAGTCAGCAGCCGATCGAAGGCCAGTGCGGTCGCACTCCAGGTGAAGTTGCCCGCACTGGCTGCCGCTCCCTCCGACAGCCGCTGCCGGAGCTGCGCGTTCTGCAGCAGCTCGATGATCGCCGCGGTGAACTCATTGGGCTCGTCCACCAGCACGCCCGACTCTCCGTCGTGCACCGACTCGGTCGGACCACCCGCACTCCGGTAGGCCACCGTCGGCACGCCGTGCCCGGCGGCCTCGCCGACCACCAGGCCCCAGCCCTCCTTGAGGCTTGGCAGCGCCTGGACCCACGCCTCGTCGTACGCCGCGTGTTTGTCGTCCTCGCTGACGTGACCGAGGAACTCGACGGCGTCCTGCAGTCCGCGCTCGGCGACGTACGCCTTCAGCGAGTCCTCCCACCAGCCCGAGCCAACCACGACCAGTCGTGCATCGGGCAGCACCTTACGGGCTTCCGCGATGGCGTCGACGGCGTGCTCGACCTGCTTGTGCGGCACCAGCCGGCCGACGCACACCACCGTCGGTACTGCGGCCTTGGGTCGCTGCCGTGGTGGCGCCGGATCGGTGCCGTTGTGGATCACGTCGATGCTCTGCACGCCAAGGCCCGCCAGCTCGTCGCGGGAGGCCGACGACACGGTGACGTAGCGGCAGTCGTCGTACAGGCGGGGTGCGGCGACCGACTCGAGCCACCAGCCCAGCCGGCCGCGCCAGCCCGGATACACGACCTGCCACTGCTCCTGGTGGACGTGGTGGACGAGGACGACGACGCCGGTACGACGTACGAGACGGGTAAAGAATGGGAGTCCGTTCTGCACGTCGATCACGTGGTCCGGGCGGCGGAGCCAGGCGTGCAGCATGCCCCGGAGGTACACCGTGACCTTGGTGCCGCGGTACAGGTACCGCACATCGTGGCGTCGCGACTCCCGTGGACTGCCCGGGTAGGCCGCGCACAGCACGGTCACTCGCCAGCCCAATGCCGCAAGGCCTCTCGCCACCTCCTCGACGTACCTCTCGGAACCCCCACCCTCCGGGTTGGTCGTGTCCCGCCAGTTCAGCAACAGCACGCTCTGCGCACGCACTCTGATAGCCCCACCCTCCGGCCTTTGCCCCCACCGTCAACCTCCCCCGAGCTAATGGGGCGGGACGTTACCAAGGAGTAACGATGTCCGCCAGACCTCGCGAGATCCGTTAATGTCCCGCCTGTGCCAGTGATGACGAACCCCACAGCGAGCAGCGCGTGGACAGCCGACCTCGGTCGCGCCGTCCGGCTGTTCCGGGCGTTCGGTGTCGAGCAGACGGATCCGGATCTCTTCTACGGAACGCTGGCCGCAGATTCCGTCGGGCAGCTCAGCCAGTACGTCGACCTGCGCGACTCGCTGATGCTGGACGTCGGTGGTGGTCCCGGGTACTTCGCCGACGCGTTCCGGAAGGCTGGAGCGACGTACTACGCGATCGACTCCGACCTGGGTGAGCTGAGCGGGCGCGGTGAGCCCGAGCCGGGCACTGTGCTCGGCAGCGGTATGGCATTGCCGGTCGCCGACGGGTCGGTCGACGTCTGCTTCTCGTCGAACGTGCTGGAGCACGTGCCCGACCCGTGGCTGATGGCCGACGAGATGGTCCGGGTCACCAAGCCGGGCGGCACGGTCTTCCTGTCGTACACCGGCTGGTGGGGACCGCACGGCGGCCACGAGACCGCGCCGTGGCACTTCCTCGGCGGACATCGAGCCGCCCGTCGCTACGAGCGGATCCAGGGCCACCCGCCGAAGAACCGCTTCGGTGAGTCGCTCTACCCGATCACCGTCGCCGGCGGCCTGCGCTGGGCCCGCGCCTGCAGGGAAGCGGACCTGGTCGCCGCAGTGCCGCGGTACCACCCGCGCTGGGCGTACGGCGTCCTGAAGCTGCCCGGAGTGCGTGAAGTAGTGACCTGGAACCTCGTCCTGGTGCTCCGGCGGCGATGAAGAGGCTGAAGGCAGGCAGCACTGAGCAGGTGGTCTGGCGGGCGCGACTCGTCCTGGGCTGCCTGGTTCTGATTGCCCTGTGCTTCCACCAGGCGCCCGGCAAGATCGTCCCGGACACCAAGCTCGACCTCACCGCCGGTCCTGGCGGCTTCCTGGCTCGCTCGCTGCACCTGTGGGACCCGCAGGGCGCCTTCGGACAGCTGCAGAACCAGGCGTACGGCTACCTGCTGCCGATGGGGCCGTTCCACTGGCTGCTGGACTCGCTGTCGGTGCCCGACTGGGTGACGCAGCGACTGTGGTGGTCCGTCGTTCTCTGCGTCGCGTTCCTCGGCGTGTGGAAGCTCTGCAACGCCTTCGATTACGGCGTGCCCTGGACTCGCTTCGCCGCCGCGCTGCTGTACGCACTGAGCCCGCGCATGCTCGGCGAAGTCTCGATCACCTCGATCGAGGTGTGGCCGATGGCGATGGCGCCATGGGTGCTGCTGCCGCTGGTGACACCGCGGGCGCGCTCGGGCTGGTGGCGGGTCGGCTGGTCCGCAGTGGCGTTCGCGCTGGTCGGCGGAGTGAACGCGGTCGCGACAGGTGCGACGCTCGTACTGCCTGCGCTCTGGTTGATCACCCGGCGCCTGGATCGGTCGACGTTGAAGGTCGCGGTCGGCTGGCTGGGCTGTGTGGCCGCCGTGTCGGTCTGGTGGCTCGTTCCGCTCGTGCTGCTCGGCCGGTACAGCCCGCCGTTCCTGGACTGGATCGAGGACGCCGCCGTGACGACCGGCACGGCGAGCGTCTTCGAGTCCTTCCGCGGTACGTCGCAGTGGCTCAACTTCCTGACCGGCTCGGGTGGACCGAGCTGGCCGGCCGGCTGGCTCTACGTCACCCAGCCGATGCTGATCCTCACGACCGCGATCATCGCGCTGCTGGGCCTCGTCGGCCTGGCGATGGGGTCGCTGAAGCACCGCGGCTTCCTGAAGCTCTCGTTCGTCGTCGGACTCGTGCTGGTGACACTCGGCCACGCCGGCGCCGCCGGCTCGCCACTGGCGCCGCAGCTGCACGATCTCCTCGACGGACCGCTCGCCGCACTCCGCAACACGCACAAGTTCGAGCTCGTCGTCCGGCTGCCGCTGGCCCTCGCAGCCGCACACGCGATGAGCAAGCTGGCGGTGTGGGCGACCGCTCGCGGACTGCACCGCCGGGTCGTGCCGGTGTTGGTCGGATGCGTGATCGTGTCGGTCGCAGCGCCGGCGATCTTCGGTCAGCTGCCCAGACGCGAGGGGTACGACGCGATCCCCGCACACTGGCGTCAAGCCGCGACCTGGCTCGACAGCCAGACGACGAGCGGCAGCGTCCTCGTCGTACCGGCGGCGTCGTTTGCCGACTTCACCTGGGGGTCGACCAAGGACGAGCCGTTCCAGGCGTTGCTGAAGCGACCGATGGCCGTGCGGGACGCCGTACCGCTGGGGTCTGCCGGTGCGACGCGGTGGCTGGACGAGGTGGAGCGGCGACTCGGCACGGGCGTCGGCGACCAGACCCTGCGGCAGGCACTGACCCGTGCCGGGGTTCGGTACGTCGTCGTACGCAACGATCTCCGGTACGACGCCCAGGTGACGCCGACTGTCGCCGTCCACGAGAGCCTGGACGAGTCCGGCCTCAAACGGGTGGCGCACTTCGGCCCGGCGACGGGCAGCACCATCGAGCAGCCCGGCGTGACGCTGGACGGACACACCCGACTGCCATATCCGGCTGTGGAGATCTACGACGTCGGCGACACGAGTGCAGCCCGGCTGATCCCGCAGTCGCAGCTCGTGGAGGTCCGTGGCGCCGCCGAAGACGTGCCCACCGCACTGACCGCGCTTGGTGGCGACCGCGACGCCGTGACCACGTCCGACGCGGCTGGGAAGCTGACTGGACTGCCGCTGATCCAGACCGACGGCATGCAGCGCCGCGAGGTGTCTGTCGGTCGTCCGGCGGAGAACTACTCGCCTGTCCTCACCGCGTCGGAGGCCGGTCGCCAAGGTCGCCGCACCCTCGGGTACGACGTCAGCCCGGCAGCACCGAGTACGACGCGCACGTGGGCCGGCGGCTTGGTCGACGTACGGGCATCGTCGTCGGCGGCAGACGCGACCGCCACGCTGCGCACCGGGCCCGGCAACGGACCTGCCGCGGCCGTCGACGGGGATCCGTCGAGTCGCTGGATCTCCGGCACCTTCGGGCGCAGCAGTGGGGAGTGGCTGGAGCTGACGTTCGCGTCGCCGCGGGAGGTGGACGGGCTGAAGGTCCAGTTCTCGCTGGCACCGCCGACCACCGAGCCGGTCCGGACACTCCAGGTGGAGACCGACGCGGGCTCGCTGACTTCGGTGGTGACCGGGTCGCGTGAACCGCAGAACATCCCGGTGCCGCAAGGCAAGACCCAGCGACTGCGGCTCAGTGTCGGCATCACAGACGGCAAGAACCCGAACGGGGTCTCCATCGCGGAGGTGAGCCTGCCCGGGATGCTCCCGGTCAGCCGGCTGGAGGTGCCGTCCGAGAGCCGTCAGCCGAGCGCTCTGGTGTTCAGGAACCAGCAGATCGGCCGGTCCGCCTGTCTGCACGTGGCCACGCGCCCGCTGTGCCGGCAGAGCGTCGCCAAGGACTCCGAGGAGCCGACAGGTATCCAGCGGAGCGTGGAGCTGCCGAAGGGCGCGTCGTACCAGCTGCGCGGGACCGCACTGCCCAAGGATGGTGCGGCGCTGGAAGGCCTGCTGGCCGTTCCAGGAGCCATCATGGCCTCTGCCTCGTCGCGTGCCGTCACGGCGCCGGAGGGGAGGCCAGGTGCCGCAGTGGACCGTGACCTCGGCACGGGTTGGGTCGCGGACGCTTCGGACGCTCGGCCGTCGCTGACCTTGAAGTTGCCGGTGGCACGGAAGCTGAGCGGTCTGCAGTTCCTCACCGATCCCTACCTGACCGCGTCGCAGCCTTCCGAGGTGATGATCCGGGTGGACGGCGGCCCGTCGGCCCTGGCCAAGGTCGACGGGGAGGGCTATCTGCGGTTCGCCGCTCGGACCGCTCGGACCATCCAGCTGACCTTCACCAGCACCAGACCGCTGGTCGACTTCGACTCCGCGACCGGCTTTGCGAACAACGCACCGGTGGGCGTGGCAGAGGTCCGGGTGCTCGGCGCCGACGACCTGCGGAAGGAGCTCGACCTCGACGCCCAGACCGGCGCGTTCTGCGGTTACGGGCCTGGTGTGCGAGTGGACGGCGTACCTGCGGACACGCAGGTGAAGGCGACCGTGCGGGACGTGCTGCAACAGCGACCGGTGACCTTTACGACGTGCGGCAAGGACAGCACGGTCGCACTGCCGGCCGGCCGGCACGACGTCGACGTGCTCGCCGGCGGTGGCTTCGTGCCGATCGAGACGACCTGGTCCCGGGCGGGCTTCGGCAACGTGTCGAAGTCGCCCGTGCAGGCCGTGGACGTGTGGCGAGCCGACCCGGCCGAGCTGACCGTCGAGGTGCCGGCTGCCGAGGAGCCGTCGGTGCTGACCATCGCGCAGAACTACAACGAGGGCTGGGTGGCGTACGACGGCAGTGGGCGCAAGCTCACGCCCATCCGGGTCGGCGGCTGGCAGCAGGGCTGGGTGTTGCCGGAAGGGCTCGAGCAGGTCGTCACTGCACGGTTCATGCCCGACCGCACCTACCGGGCCGGCCTGCTGGTCGGACTGCTCGCACTGCTGTCGGTGCTCGCGATGGCGGCGTTCTTCCGGCGCCGGTCTCGGCACTCCGGGCACCGGCTGCGTGAAGGTCGCTACATCGGGCCGTGGGCGGCTGGGGCGGTCGGGCTCGTCGCAGGCGCGTTCATCTCCGGCTGGATCGGCGTGGTGGCTGTCCTCGTCGCAGCAGCCTGCACATGGTTCCTGTCCGGCCGGCGAGTGATCGCTGTCGCTGCCGGTGTGGTCCTGGTCGGGACGCTGATCGCTGCGGTTCAGCCCTGGCCGGACGGGGGAGCGGGAGTCACTTCCGCAGTCGTCCAGGCGTCGGTCTTGGTCGGCTGTGCGCTGGTGCTGTTGTCCCGGCCGACCGGTGAGACGTCGTAGCCCTTGTCACGCCGGCCGAGTCGCATGATCGGGCGTTCCATCCCGTAGTAGCTCGCGGCCGCGACGGCAGCGGACACCACCAATGTCGGGAAGAACAGCAGCGCGAACTTCCCGCTGAACAAGGTGTAGTCGCTGACCTGCTCCACGACGCTCAGCACGATCACGTGGTACGCGAAGACGCCGTACGAGATGTCGCCGGCGATGTGACCGACCCGGCCGCCCAGGACCCGGGCAGTCCGCGCTGTCGGGTTCAGTGCCGGGAAAAGGACGCAGGCCGCGACCCCTGTGTAGAGGATGCTCTTCACGAAGGCCTGGCCGGGTGTTGGGGCCGACAGGTTGTACGGGCCGGCCATCGGGGACGCGGCGATCACCAGTAGCGCGACAGCGACGCCCCAGATCGTGCCGGGGATCTTGGTGAGGGTGTCCAACGCGGACGGCCCGAGCCGCCCGCTGCTGCGCGCGACCTGCCACAGCGCGAACCCCATGCCGACTGCGAACCAGCCGACGTACCCGGGCAGCCAGAGGCCCGCACGCGCGTGGTCGGTCGTGTTGACCCCGGCCATCCACACCGGACCGAGCAGGGTGAACGCACCCAGTACGGCGAGCCGCCAGCGGACACTGCGTCGAGTGGGACGCTCGTACCCGGTCAGGAACTTCGCCAGCACCGGCAGCAGCAGGTAGAACGCGACCTCGGTCGCCAGGCTCCACATCTGCGTGAGCCCGTCGGCCGCGATGCCGTCGAAGTAGATCTGGGTGAGCGTGGCGTGCTGGAGGTACGTCGTCCACGCCACGCCGTCCTTGTGCGGTACGACGAGTGCAGCGAGCAGCACGGCGACCCAGAGCGCCGGCAGGATCCGGAGTGCGCGGTTGCGCAGGTACGGCAAGGTCAGCGGCGGCAGCGTGCCCTCGAACCACGCCACCACGTGCGGCCGGTACAGCAGGAACCCGGAGATCGCGAAGAAGATCGCGACCCCGACATCGAGCCGCGCGAGCAGCCCGGCGAACGGGCCGTTCAGCGAGGCGCCGCTGTGAAACCCGACGTGCGTCGTCAGCACCGCGAGCGCCCCGATCGCACGCAGCCCGTCCAGCGCCGGGAATCTCTGTCTCATCTGGGCAGTCCGATCTCGAGGTTCTCCACGCACAGGTTCGTCGCGGGATCGGAGGAGCGTAGCCGAACCTTCGTGGCGGTGATCCGCCGCGACGGACCGAAGTACATGCTGCCGACCCCCGCGGTCCACTGCGCGGCCGGCAGCGCCGCTACGGTGCCCGTGGCGTCGATCAGCTCGACGGTCACGGCGTTCTCCCGGTTCGAGAAGTACGCCGCCTTGACGAACCAGCTCGCGGTCGCGATCTCGTTCTGCGTCGGCGTCAACGGGATGGTGAGCGGTTCGGTGCCGCGGACCAGCAGGTTGCAGAACGGGTTGCTGCGCGATGCCGGGTCGGCGCGCGACCACACCACGAACTGGGCAGGCCGAAGCTTCCCGGTGTCATCCACCAGCAATGGCTCGCTGCCCGGCTGCTGCAACCGGAACGGGATCCGCGCCATCCGCAGCACCTGCGACAACCGGTTGTCCTTCATGAGCGCGGTGCCGATCGGATGCGGCATGGGTGTGTCCCACAGGTTCACGTTCGGGCCGGCCCGGTCGAGGTCGGCGGTGACGTTCGCAAAGTACGGCTTCGCCGGATTCGCCGCCCATGTCCTGGCAAAGCCGGCATCGGACACCACGACTCCGACCAGCAACGCGCCCAACGCCAGGACCGGCACGAGACGGGGGAGTCGCAGTGCCTTGGCGCTCAGGACGACGGCCAGCGTCAACGGGATCGAGAGATCGGACCAGTAGTGGTAGTGCACCGTGAAGACAGTCCCGAAGACCGAGAACCGCCCGTAGGACACGAGCACCACAGTGACGAGCACATAGCCGAGAACGGCCGCCCACAGCAGCAGCGCTCGCCGGTCGTGCCGCCAGGCAGCCAGCAGGAGTACGGCGGCCATCAGCCCGCCAACCACGAGCGCCCCGACGCCCGGATCGGCGAAGCTGAACGGCTGCCCGCTCTCGGCCCACGTCCAGGGCCCACCGGCCAGTGCGGACAACGGCACCTTGAAGCCGCGTGCGGTGAGCTCCAGCAACTGCCCGGCGGGGATCCGGCCGCGGGACGGGCTGCCGTGGGTTAGGTAGAGGGTGCCGAAGGCAACCACGGCTGCGGTGAGCGCGGCTGCGAACGGCCAGGTACGGCGGAGCCAGCGACGGATCGGCTCCTCGCGGAGATAGAGCGCGAGGGCGACGACCGTGAGCAGGATCAGCGCGGATTTCTCCCAGCAGGCAAGGGAGATGAGCAGGGCCAGTGGGCCGTAGACGAGGGCCCGGCGGCGGCCGTCGTACCAGTCGATGGTTGCGTGTAGCAACAGCAAGCCGAAGACGTGCGCGGACAGGTTGTTCACACCGCTCGACAGCGACATGAACGACGGCATGCTCAGTGGCGTGATCGCGTAGATCAGGGTGCCGGCGACGACCCACCAGGTCGGGCCGAGGATCCGGAGCAGCAGGCGGCCGAGCAGGAAGATCGCGACGGCCTGCATCAGCACCCGCCAGGCGACGGTCAGGTCGTGGTTCAGCGGCGCGACCTCGGCGAAGACCGCGTAGACGAAGCGCAGGCCCGGCGCGATGTGGTCGTTGACCGGCGTGAGCAACTCGGCGGGCGCGAACCCGCGGCTGCCCTGGACCAGGAACTCGAGGTCGTCGCTCAGCCACGAACCCCGGCGCGCGAGCAGCCCGAGGACCGCCGCCTGGACGACGGCGATCGCGACGACGACGGCCTTGAGCACCGATGTCTCGGGCGCTGTCGGCAGGCCGGTGATCCCCCTCATGCGGCGCGACTATATGACAGTTCGAAATTCCCTCGCGCACCATCTGTTCAAGTTGGCTACCCGCTGGTAGCGTCCCGCGGACAGACCGGGAGGGGAAGCAGTGGGGACTCGTAGTCGAGCGACGATGATCGGGCTCGGGGTGTTCTTCGTGGGCGTGGCCGCGCTGGCCAGGTTCTACGCGTATCCGGCGCTCGCGGTGGCGCCGGCGGACCAGGTCGCGCACACGGTGTCGGCCGGGCCGGACGCGACCATCTTCAGCATCGCGGAGCTGAAGGAGAAGTCGGGCGTCGAGTTGGAGGCCCGCCGGACCGTCCGCGGTGACGTGGTCGCCGCCGACAAGATCAGCAAGGCGCTGGACCGCAAGGTCGTTGTGTTCGACACCGCCGTGGTGACGGACGACTCCAAGGACTACCAGTTCCCCGACGACGCCTCGAAGACCGCGGAGCTGCCGCTGAGCTTCGTGCAGGAGCGGGTCGTGCTGGACGCGCACACCGGTGAGGCGGTGCCCTGGAACCCGTCGGGTGACGACAACAGCGGCGAGTACATCGCCACCACGATCGAGAAGGCCGACCGGCTCCGGCCGGACCCGAACAGCCCGCTGTTCAAGGGGCACGAGGGCCTGGTGCTGAAGTTCCCGTTCGGCACCGAGAAGACGACCTACCAGTTCTGGGACAGCACGCTGCGCAAGGCGTTCCCGATCCACTACAAGAAGACCGACACGCTCAAGGGCCTGAAGGTGTACGTCTTCGAGCAGGACGTGCCCAAGCAGGAGGTCGCGCTGGCGAAGCCGCTGCTGGTGCCGGGCAACCTGGTCGATGAGCCGGGCCGCGACTCGGTCGAGGTGCAGCGCACGTACAAGAACACCCGGACGCTGTGGGTCGAGCCGATCACCGGCGCGATCATCAAGGGCCGCGAGCAGCAGCAGGCCACCATCGCCTACAACGGCGAGGACAAGCTGACCGCGACCCAGGTGTCGATCGAGTACGACGACGCGACCGTGACGAAGAACGTGGAGGGCGCGGTCGAGAACGGCGTCTCCGAGGGCGGCTACCAGTCGAAGGCGTTCCAGCTGAACCTGATCGGCTTCTGGGTGCCGCTGGTGTCGCTGATCCTCGGACTACTGCTGCTCGCGGCAGTCGCGTTCTTCCAGCTGCGGCCGCGCTCAGAGCCGGTGGGCGGACCAGATGGCGGTGCCGGGGACTAACGGGCCGCGGTCGGGCCCCCAGCCACCCCAGACCAGGTCGTGGCCGGCGGGCCACTCCGGCTCCAGCAGGTCGTCGACGACGAAGCCGGCGGTCGTCAGCGCGCGGATCCAGTCGCCGGTCGTCCGGTGGTGCTCGGCGTAGATCGGCGTCCCGGCGTCGTCGACCTCGACGTACGGCGTGCGGTCGAAGTAGGAGTGAGTGATGCGCAGGCCGGACGGCGACGGGTCGTCCGGCATGGTCCAGCGGAACGGGTGGGTCACCGAGAACACCAGCAGCCCACCCGGCTTGAGCGTCCTGGCGATCTCGCGCAGCGCGGTGGTCGCGTCGGCCACGAACGGCAGGGCTCCGAAGGCCGAGCAGACGATGTCGAAGGTGGCGTCCCGGTAGGGCAGGGCCGTCGCGTCCGCGGCGACGGTCCGTACGGCGGTGCCGGTCCGGGCATCGAGTTGCCGGGCGATCCGGAGTTGCTCGAGCGAGATGTCGAAGGCGACCACGTCGGCGCCCTGCCCGACGAGCCAGCGCGAGCACTGGGCGCCGCCGCAGCCGACTTCGAGGATCCGCTTGTTCCGCACCGGGCCGAGCAGCCGGGCGTGCTCCTCGTCGACACCCTCCGGGCACCAGACGAAGCGGTCGTCGCCGAGGAACTCGCCATGCTCCGCGAGGTACTCCTTCGCCGCGGAGTCCCAGTAGGTGCGGCTGGCTCGTGAGGTCTGGGACTCGGTCAGCTCAACTCTGCGCGGCTCGGCCACCCGGTCAGATTACGCGTCCAGCCGAGAGTATTGGCAGGATCTTCGGCATGAGTGACTTCGTGGCCAGTGCGGTGCCGTTGACGGGTGGGTACGGCGGCCAGACGTATGCGGTCAGCGCGGCGGGGGAGGACGCCGTACTGAAGCTGTACGTGAAGGACCCGGAGCGGGCGACCGTCGACGCGGCGCTGCTTCAGCTCGTGCGGGGGCTGCTGCCGGTGCCGCGGATTCTGGACGCGAAGCGGGAGGGGTCGCCGGAGGATCCGCCGTACGTGCTGACCGAGCGGCTGCCGGGGGTCAACCTGCAGCTCTTCCTCGAGACGGCGGACGCCGAGGACCGGGCGCGGGTGGGCGAGCAACTGGGCGAGCTGCTGGTCCGGCTGAGCGGGATGCCGTTTGTGACCTTCGGGATGTTCCGCGGCGGCCAGCTGGCCGTGGAGCCGTTCGGGTCCGGCGACCTGGAGGCGTACTTCGAGAGCTTCGATCTCGGGTTCAGCCAGCAGCAGGTCGCCGGCTTCCGGAAGGTCCTCGAGTACGCCGGTGACGTGCTGGCCGACGGGGTCGACCGGGTGTGCCTGGTGCACAGCGACTTCAACCCGAAGAACCTGCTGGTGGACCCGGCAACCGTGCGGATCACCGGGCTGATCGACTGGGAGTTCGCGCACGCCGGGTCGCCGTACACGGATCTGGGAAACCTTTTCCGGTTCTGTCAGGACCCGGTGCTCGCCGGGGCCGTGCTGAGCGTGGTCCGAGGGAGCGAGCTGGACCTCGGTGAGCCGCTGGTGGACCTCGGCCGGGCGGCAGATCTGTGGGCGCTGCTGGAGCTCGCCGGGCGGTCGATGGAGCACGAGATCGCAGCGGCTGCGCACGAGCTGGTTGCTCGGATGGCGGACACGGGTACGCTCGCCGGAGGACGACCCGCCCTGGACGACGTACATTGAGATGAGTGGCACGTCGGGACACCTCGGCGGGCGGCCGGTAGGACCGGGTGCCCCAGGTTGTGCTGCCTTCGTCAAGACCGGTATTCTGTGATGTGCGCTATGGGCCCGCGCGACCTCGGACGGAGCAGGCTCGTGCTCGCAGCAGCTCGGTGGTGAATCTGTGCTCTTCAGGCAATCCAGCGGTTTGGTGCGATCCAACGGTTCATGACGCAACCGCACGACACCACCAGTCCACGGAGCAACCCACCACATGACGGCCAGCATCGAGGCACCTCTCGACCCCGCAGTGCGCAACACCCCGCAGGTAGCGGTCAATGACATCGGGTCGGAGGAAGACTTCCTCGCGGCGATCGATCAGACCATCAAGTACTTCAACGACGGCGACATCGTCGAGGGCACCATCGTCAAGGTCGACCGGGACGAGGTCCTGCTCGACATCGGTTACAAGACCGAAGGCGTCATCCCCTCCCGCGAGCTGTCGATCAAGCACGACGTCGACCCGAACGAGGTCGTCAACGTCGGCGACCACGTCGAGGCCCTCGTTCTCCAGAAGGAGGACAAGGAAGGCCGTCTGATCCTCTCCAAGAAGCGCGCCCAGTACGAGAAGGCCTGGGGCACGATCGAGAAGATCAAGGAAGAGGACGGCGTCGTCACCGGAACCGTCATCGAGGTCGTCAAGGGTGGTCTCATCCTGGACATCGGCCTGCGCGGCTTCCTGCCGGCGTCGCTCGTCGAGATGCGCCGGGTCCGCGACCTCCAGCCGTACGTCGGCCAGGAGATCGAGGCCAAGATCATCGAGCTGGACAAGAACCGCAACAACGTGGTCCTGTCCCGCCGGGCGTGGCTGGAGCAGACGCAGTCCGAGGTGCGGATGAACTTCCTCACCCAGCTGCAGAAGGGCCAGATCCGCAAGGGTGTCGTGTCCTCGATCGTCAACTTCGGCGCGTTCGTGGACCTCGGCGGCGTCGACGGCCTGGTGCACGTGTCGGAGCTGTCCTGGAAGCACATCGACCACCCGACCGAGGTCGTCGAGGTCGGCCAGGAGGTCACCGTCGAGGTGCTGGACGTCGACATGGACCGCGAGCGCGTCTCGCTGTCGCTGAAGGCGACCCAGGAAGACCCGTGGCAGCAGTTCGCCCGGACCCACCAGATGGGCCAGATCGTGCCCGGCAAGGTCACCAAGCTGGTTCCGTTCGGTGCGTTCGTCCGCGTGGAGGAGGGCATCGAGGGTCTGGTGCACATCTCCGAGCTGGCCGAGCGGCACGTCGAGATCCCGGAGCAGGTCGTCCAGGTCAACGACGACGTCATGGTCAAGATCATCGACATCGACCTGGAGCGGCGCCGGATCTCGCTGTCGCTCAAGCAGGCCAACGAGGGTGTCGACCCGGTCTCGGACGACTTCGACCCGACGCTGTACGGCATGACCGCGACGTACGACGAGCAGGGCAACTACGTCTACCCCGAGGGCTTCGACCCGGAGACCGGCGAGTGGCTCGAGGGCTTCGACAAGCAGCGTGAGGAGTGGGAGCGGCAGTACGCCGAGGCCCACGCGCGCTGGGAGGCCCACAAGAAGCAGATCGAGGAGGCCAAGACGGCCGACGTCGAGGCCGGCGAGGCGTCGACGTACTCCTCCGCCGCGGCTCCGAAGGACGACGCTCCCGTCGAGGGTGCGCTCGCTTCCGACGAGGCGCTGCAGGCGCTCCGCGAGAAGCTGACCGGCCAGGGCTGAGCCTGACGACAGGCTGACCAGGTCAAAGCAAGGCCCGAGACCCCCGCACCCCCGTACTGGGTGCGGGGGTCTCGCACGTCGATAGGGTGTTGCCTGTGCTGAGAGTGGGACTGACCGGTGGGATCGGGTCCGGGAAGAGTGCGGTGTCGGCGCGGTTGGCGGCGCGTGGGGCGGTGGTGATCGACTCCGACATACTGGCGCGCGAGGTGGTCGCCAAGGGCACCGACGGGCTGACCGAGGTGGTCGAGGTGTTCGGCGACGGCGTACTCACTCCGGAAGGTGAGCTGGACCGGCCGGCGGTGGGGCGGATCGTGTTCGGCGACGAGGCGGCCCGGCGGAAGCTGGAGGCGATCATCCACCCGCGGGTCCGATCCCGGGCGGCCGAGATCGAGGCGGCCGCGCCGGCTGGTGCCGTGGTGGTGCACGACATCCCGCTGCTGGTCGAGACCGGTCAGGCCGGCAAGTTCGACGTACTGCTGATCGTCGACGTGCCGGTCGAGGTGCAGGTCGAGCGGCTCACCGCGCAGCGCGGGATGACTGAAGCGGAAGCGAAGCAGCGGATCGCCAGCCAGGCTTCGCGGGAGCAGCGGCTGGCCGTGGCCGACGTCGTCGTTGACAACTCAGGCACTCTCGAGGACCTGGACCGGCGGGTCGGCGAGGTGTGGGAAGAGTTACAGAGCCGCGCGAACTGATTCAGGGCACGGTCCGGACACGAAACCGTGACCCCTGCGCGGTAAATGATGAATCCTGGCCGGCCTGTACGAGAATCTGTCCCGGTCCGGCCCAGGTGACTGGGCCGCGAGCACCGCCGGCGCGCCCCGCGCCGGTGCGGACGTCCGAGGTTGGGAGGATGGCGTGGTCTGTCCGCGCTGCAACTCAGACGTCCCCGAGGTGTCGCACTTCTGCCACCACTGTGGCAACGACGTGCGCTCCGGGGACGCCGAGCGGAAGAAGGCGTACGCCGCCAGGCCGGATGAGCCGGTGGCGTCGTTCCGGCTGGTCTCCACGATCATGCCGCAGGGCTCGGGCAAACAGCCCTACACCTACAAGGTCGCGCTGGGCATCGCGCTGCTGCTGACCGTGATCACGGCCGCGCTCGGTGCGCTGCCGGTCGCGATCATGGTGGCCGCCTTCTCCATCCCGATCGTCTACATCCTCTACCTGTACGACGTGAACCTCTGGGAGGACGAGCCGATCCCGGTCGTCGCGGCCGCGTTCGTGTTGACCGGTGTGCTGGCCGCGGTCTTCACGTGGCTGTGGTCGGACAAGCTCGCGCTGTCGATCGACACCATCGGCGGCACCGAGGCCGGCCCGGCCGCGCGGGACCTGCTGATCCTGCTCCTGCTGGTGCCGGTCGTGTCGGAGCTCATCCGGCAGGTCGGCCCGCTCTACCTGGCCTCGCGGCCGCGGTACGACGACCTGATGGACGGCTTCACGTTCGGCGTGGTGGCCGGTGTCGGGTTCGCCTGCTTCGAGACCCTGGTGCTGCACTGGGGCTGGATCAGCGGCGGGTTCGCCGGGCCGGGCAGCAGCGCCGGCACCTGGATCTCGATCGTGGTGCTGCACGGGTTCATCAAGCCGCTGATCTACGGGTCCGCGACCGGCCTCGCCGCCGCCGAGTTCTCCGGCCTGGGCGAGGGGTACGACGGGTTCACGCCGCGCTGGGTGGCCGGAGTCATCCAGGCGATCCTGGTCAACGCGCTGTTCCAGGGCGGGGTCTACCTGCTCGGGTTCGTCGGCGGCCACGGCTCGACGGTCGGCTCGATCCTCGGCGTGCTCTGGGGCCTGCTGCTGCTCGGCGCGCTGATCATCCGGGTTCGCTCGGTGCTGCACAAGGGCCTGCTCGAGGCGGCGCTGGAGGCGGCCGCGCGCGGTGGTTCCAACCACGCGTCGGGCGACCTGGCGTTCTGCTCGCGCTGTGAGATGCCGCTGCTGCCGCACTCCGACTTCTGCTCCGCCTGTGGCAACTCGGTGCGATCCGTGCCGAAGTCCGCCCGCGGAGTGGCAGCGCCGGCTGCAGCAGGTGGGTACGAGGCGACGACCGGGGAGACGCAGGCATGAGCAACCAGCAACCGCCCTACGGGCAGGGCGGCCAGGGGCAGCAGCCGTACGGCGGGCAGCCGGGCTACGGACAGCCCGGGCAGCCGCAGCCTGGTTACGGTCAGCCGGGTCAGCAGCCTGGTTACGGTCAGCCGGGTCAGCAGCCCGGTCAGCAGCAGCCTGGGTACGGGCGGCCGCAGCAGGCTCCGCCGGGCTACGGTCAGCCGGGTCAGCCGCCGTACCAGGGCCAGCAGCCGGGGCAGCAGCCCGGTGGGCAGCCTGGTGGTCCGCAGTACCCCGGCCAGCAGCAGTACCCGGGTCAGCAACAGCAGTACCCGGGCCAGCAGGGCTACCCGCAGCAGCAGGGGTACGGCCAGCAACAGCAGCAATGGGGTCAGTACGGCGGTCAGCCTCCGCGTGGCAAGGGTGGTGGCAACAAGATCCTGTACCTGGCCGGCGGCGCACTCGCCGTCGTCGCGGTGATCGGTGTCGTCCTGGCGCTGATCTTCGGCGGCGGCGACAAGGAGGAGGCGGCCCCGAACCCGGAGCCGACCACCACCAACACCGGGAACCCGTCGCCATCGCCCGAGCCGACCAACACCGACGAGGGCCTCGAGGTCGGCGAGGGCGTCTACGTGAAGCCGCAGCCGGGCTACATCCGCAAAAGCCTGGACAACTTCAAGGGCGTCTACCTGCTCAAGCAGGGCGAGGCGTACTTCATGGTGAACGTGATCAAGGCCGAGGGTGAGACCACGGCGACGGTGCTGCCGCAGCTGCTGAAGGCCGAGACCAAGGGCCTGTCGAACGTCAAGACGAACTCGCCGCGGGAGACCAAGCCGGGCGAGAACGACAAGACCCCGGTCAAGGTCGTCACCACGCAGAGCTACTCGGCGGTGTCGACCACCCAGAACGGCAGCCTGCAGGTGGTCGGGTTCGTCGGCGTCGTCGAGCGCGAGGACGGCGTGATCACCCTGATCCGGGTGTACGCGCGCAAGGACAAGGTCGCGACCGCCGAGGCCGACACCACCAAGATGCTGCAGTCGGTGGTCAAGAGCCAGTGAACGGCAAGCGCGACAGGGGTTCCGGCGGGGGCAACCCCTGGGTCAACCAGCCGGGACCCGACACGGACGAGGCGGCAGCTGCGAAGGAGCCGGAGCTGCCGCCGTCGCCGTGGGACCTCGAAGTACCTCCGCCACCCAGTCCGTGGACGGACACGCCGGGGCCCGGGCCCGGCCCGGCCACGGAGACCAGCTCCGCGTGGGGCGAGAAGGTCGGACCGCCCTCGCTGCGCCGGCCGCCGCCAGAGAAGAAGGGCACGCGGATCCCGCCGCTGCTGCTCCCGATCGGCGCTGGACTGATCGTCGTCGTGCTGGTCGCGGTTGCGCTGGTGCTGCTGTCCGGTGGTGGTGACGACACCGCCGAGCAGCCGCCGACGCCGGCTCCGACGGTCAGCACGCCGGTGACGTCGTACGCGCCGCCGGCCAATGCGCTCCAGGTCGGCTTCGGCGTGTCCGTCGTACCGGTGGAGGGCTGGAGCCTGCTGGCGAAGGAGACGCAGGGCAAGGAGCTCGTCACGTACGCGCCGAACGGCGAGCCGCGGGCGTTCTTCTGGGTCCGGCAGAAGCAGAACGTGACGGCGCAGGCGTACCTGCTGGCGATCGTCGAGGGCGAGACCGAGAACGAGATCGCCCAGCTCGGGAACACCCGGAACCTGCCGTGCCCGAAGGACGTCTTGGAGGAGTGCGTCGCGATGAGCTACACCTCCACCGCCAAGGACAAGACCGGCGCGGACGTCAAGGTGCAGGGCTACGTCGAGGTGTACCGGCGCAAGGACAACGTGGCCACCGCCCTGGACTTCCGCACCAGGGTCGACTTCGCCCAGAAGGCCGAGGCAGACGCCGAAACCATGAAGAAGTCGGTGCTCGACAGCCTCTGATGACCACATCGATGACACACCGCGAGGACGATCTATGAGTCAGCAGTACGGGCCGCCCCCGGGACCGCCACCCGCCCCCTCGGCCGGCGGCTGGGGCCAGGCCCCCAACGCCGGCGGTCCCGGTGGACCTCCGGCCGGCGGGTGGGGGACCGGGCCGCAGCGGCCGCAGCAGCGGAAGTCGAACCGGTCGCAGCTGATCATCATCGGCGGCGCGGTGCTGGCCGTCGTCCTGGTCGCGGTCGGCGTGGTCCTGCTGGTGACCGGCGGGGACGACGAGACGCCGGTCGCGGAGCAGACGCCGAACCCGGTCGGCACCATGTACACGCCCCCGACGCCGACCAAGCCGGTCGACACGCCCGGTCCGAACGACAAGGGCGTGCAGGTCGGTTGGGGCGTGTGGTTCACCCCGGCCAAGGGCTGGCTGCCGGACTGGGACAAGTCGAAGAGTGGAAAGAACTACATCCTGCAGCAGTTCAACCGGCGCGGCCTGATCGACGGGTACTACTGGGTCCGGCAGACAGAGCTGTACGACGCCAAGGGGTTCGCCGAGCACCTGGTCGACATCGAGTCGAACAACATGAAGAACGTCCGGATCGGCGCGGGGGTCGTCTGCAAGCCCGCCAACGAGGCGATCAAGGCGTGCTACGCGCTGTCGTACTCCGCCTACGTGCCGACGTCGAGCGGCAAACTGATCCCCTTCAAGGGCTTCGTCACCGCCTACCAGGACAAGTTCGACCGCGTCACCGCCACCGACGCCGGCCTCGAGGCCACCGTCTACAAGCGCCGGGTCAACGAACTCATCTACATGAACAACACCCTGGTCAAGAGCTTCTGACCGGCGCCTGACCTGGGGTTCTTAGAAACTGTCGGCGGCGCGCCGTACGGTGGGGGGCATGAGACAGGTCTCGGATCTCCAGCGGATGGTCGCGCCGCTCAAGGTCGTGTCGGATTTCGAGCCGGCGGGCGACCAGCCGACCGCGATCGCGGACCTCGAGCGCCGGATCAACTCCGGCGAGCAGGACGTCGTCCTGCTGGGCGCCACCGGCACCGGCAAGACGGCCACCATCGCCTGGCTGGCCGAGCGGATCCAGCGGCCGATGCTGATCCTGCAGCCGAACAAGACCCTCGCCGCCCAGTTCGCGAACGAGCTTCGGCACTTCTTCCCGGCCAACGCCGTCGAGTACTTCGTCTCCTACTACGACTACTACCAGCCGGAGGCGTACGTCCCGCAGACGGACACCTACATCGAGAAGGACTCCTCGATCAACGAGGAGGTCGAGCGACTGCGGCACTCGGCGACCTGGTCGCTGCTCACCCGCCGCGACGTGGTCGTGGTCGCGACCGTCTCCTGTATCTACGGCCTGGGCTCCGCCGACGAGTACCTGAACCGGATGATCCACGTGAAGGTCGGCACCGAGATGGACCGCGACGGGCTCCTGCGCAAGCTCGTCGGGGTGCAGTACGCGCGCAACGACCTGGCCGGCACCCGCGGCACGTTCCGGGTCCGCGGCGACACGCTCGAGGTGTTCCCGGTGTACCAGGAGCTCGCCGTCCGGGTGGAGTTCTTCGGTGACGAGATCGAGCGCGTGATGACGCTGCACCCGCTGACCGGCGAGGTGCTGAGCGAAGAGGACGAGGTCTACATCGGCGCCGCGACGCACTACGTGACCGCGCCGGAGCGGATGGAGCGCGCGATCACCTCGATCGAGGCGGAGCTGGCCGACCGGCTGGCGGAGCTCGAGCGCGGCGGACAGTTGCTGGAGGCTCAGCGGCTGCGGATGCGGACGACGTACGACATCGAGATGATGCGCCAGATCGGCACCTGCTCGGGCATCGAGAACTACTCCCGCCACACCGACGGCCGCGAGCCGGGTACGGCGCCGCACTGCCTGCTGGACTACTTCCCGGAGGACTTCCTGCTCGTCATCGACGAGTCGCACGTGACCGTCCCTCAGATCGGCGGGATGTACGAGGGCGACATGTCCCGGAAGCGGACGCTGGTCGAGCACGGGTTCCGGCTGCCGTCGGCGATGGACAACCGGCCGCTGCGCTGGGAGGAGTTCCTGGAGCGGATCGGCCAGACCGTCTACCTGTCCGCCACCCCTGGGCAGTACGAGCAGGACAAGTCCGACGGGTTCGTCGAGCAGATCATCCGGCCGACCGGCCTGGTCGACCCCGAGGTGATCGTGAAGCCGACCAAGGGCCAGATCGACGACCTGATCCACGAGATCCGGATCCGGGTCGAGCGGAACGAGCGGGTCCTGGTCACCACGCTGACCAAGAAGATGTCCGAGGACCTGACCGACTACCTGCTCGAGATGGGCATCCGGACCAGGTACCTGCACTCCGAGGTCGACACGCTCCGCCGCGTCGAGCTGCTCCGCGAGCTCCGCATGGGGGAGTACGACGTACTCGTCGGCATCAACCTGCTCCGGGAGGGCCTCGACCTGCCGGAGGTGTCGCTGGTCGCGATCCTGGACGCCGACAAGGAGGGCTTCCTGCGATCCGGCCGGTCGCTGATCCAGACCATCGGCCGTGCGGCGCGTAACGTGTCCGGCCAGGTGTTCATGTACGCCGACAAGATCACCCCGTCGATGGAGCAGGCGATCGACGAGACGAACCGGCGCCGCGCCAAGCAGATGGCCTACAACAAGGAAGCCGGGATCGACCCGCAGCCGCTGCGGAAGAAGATCGCCGACATCACCGACATGCTGGCCCGCGAGGACGCGGACACCGCCGAGCTGCTTGGCTCCGGCCGGACGCAGTCGCGCGGCAAGGCGCCGGTCCCGGGTGGCGGCAAGGCAAAGGCGGGCGAGAAGGCGAAGGAACTGGCCGGCGGCCTCCCGTCGTCGGACCTGGCCGACCTGATCCAGCAGCTGACCGACCAGATGCACAACGCCGCCGCCGAGCTCCAGTTCGAGGTAGCAGCCCGCTACCGCGACGAGATCTCCGAACTGAAGAAAGAACTCCGCCAAATGACCGCCGCCGGCGCCAAGTAGCCGGGCCAGTCGGGTGTCGTGGTCACGGGAGACCGACGAGTTCCTGGCGAACCTCGACTATGGTCCGCAGTGGGAGGCGGCCGAGTCCTATGTGGTGACGGAACTTCACCTCGAGCTCGAGGAGCGTGAGCACCTTGGACATGACTGGGTGCTCGCGCCTGACGAGACGATCCTCGCCGGGTGTCAGCGGATCATCGACTCCTCGCCTGGCCCGGCTGTTCTCGAAGTTCTGGTGGACGCGCTGCGGGCGTCGTACCACCTGCGGCGAGTGCACGGGATGCTGACGCAGATCGCCACAGCGGCGGCCGCCGACTGGCGAAATGGCGATCGCGGGTATGCACAGCGCGACCTCGTGCGTCGCGTGAGTCAGGCGTACCGCTACGGCGTGCAGCCGGCGGACCTCGACTTCGTGCTGGAGATGTGTAGCGACCCAGCCTTCGGTCCACAGGACCCGGACGATGGCGAAGACCTCCGTGCCTACTGGTTCGACTCGCTGGCCAAGCTCAAAGATCCGAGGGTCGGCGCCTTCAGCCGCAAGCTCGTTCAGGACGACCTCGTATCGTGGTCCGACTTCAGGTTGATTGGCGCGATGCGGGTCGCTGCGAAGTCGTGGGCGTCAGCCGACGCGGAGGTCTTCGATCGGATCGCCGCGGAGCACCCCGACAGCTGGATCAGGCAGAACGCAAAACGCATTCTTCAACGACACGCCTGACGTCGAGCACCGATTCAGGTGAGGCGTACGACGTTGGGGTCCGGGCGGTCGTACGGGCGGTCGGGGCGTGGGGTGGTCGTACGGCGGTGGGCTGTGGGGTGGCGTGCGGCGGTGGGTGCTGGGTGGTCCTGCGGTGGTGGCTCTGGGGTGGTCGTACGGCGGTCGGCCTGGAGCGCCGTACGGCGGTCGGGTCTGGGGTGCCGTATGACGCCGGCTCGGGGGCGTACGGCGGTGGGCTGTGGGGTTCTGTGTGGCGGTGGGTTCTCATGTGTTGGGCGGCGGTGGGGTCTGGGGTGGCGTACGGCGGTGGGTTGTGGTGTCGCGTGCGACCGGGAGCTTGGGGTGTTGTGTGGGGGTGGGGTTAGGGGTGGCGGATGACGGTGGGTTGGGGGGATTCGTTGACGGCTAGGGTGAAGAGGTCGGGGCGGGCGTAGTGGCCGTTGGGGTCGAAGTCGAAGTTGGCGCGGTCCAGGTCGCTGAGGTCGAGCTCAGCGAGCAGGACGCCGGGGCGGCCGCGGAGGGGGCCGGCGAGGAGCTCGCCGAGGGGGGACACGATCACGCTGCCGCCGTCGATGAGTACGGTCTCCGGTGCATCGCCCTGGATCGGATGTACGTCGTCCGGCAGGTCTGCCCGGGTGAGGTACTGGTTCGCGCTGATCACGAAGCACCGGCCCTCGAGCGCGATGTGCCGCATGGTCGCCTGCCACTGGTCGCGGTCGTCGACCGTCGGCGCACACCACAGCTGCACGCCCTTCGAGTACATCGACTGCCGGAACAGCGGCATGTAGTTCTCCCAGCAGATGGCCGCGCCCAGTACGCCGACCTCGGTGTGCACGGCTGGCATGGTCGACCCATCGCCCTGTCCCCAGAGGTATCGCTCCGCCGCGGTCGGCATCAGCTTGCGATGCGTCGCGACGAGCCCGCGCCGCGGATCGAGGAAGACCGCCGTGCAGTACAGCGTTCCACCGGCCCGCTCGATCACCCCGGCGACCAGGTGGACGTCCAGCTCGGCCGCGAGTTCCGCCAGCCGCGCGATCTCCGGTCCCGGCACCTCAACCGCAGCCTCGCGATACCGCCGAAAGACGTCCCGCCCCTCCCGCGACCGCGCACCAACCGTGATCCCGAAGTCGAGCCCCTTCGGATACCCGCCCAGAAACGCCTCCGGCAGCACGATCACCCGCGCGCCACCCGCCGCGGCCTCCCGCACGTATCGCTCCGCCGTCACCAGTGTCGCGGGCGTGTCGAACAGCGTCGAGCCGGCCTGTACGGCGGCAACCACAACAGAAGTCATGTCCCGCAGCGTACGGTTCGTCGTGGTACGAGAGGGGAGTAGCGGGACGAGAGGGGAGTGGGATGTCGAGACTCACCGGTGACGACGTACTGGAGCACTGCCTGGGGAAGGCGGGGGCGTGGCAGGACGAGCCGTGGGAGGGGGACGTGGTGGCGAAGGTCGGCGACAAGATCTTCGCGTTCCTCGGCGGTGACGGGGTCGGGATCAAGTGCGGGAGCAACCGGGAGGAGGCCGACGAGCTGGTCGACACCTATCCGGCGGACGTCGCGAAGATGGCGTACATCGGCCGCTCGGGCTGGAACACGGTCCGGCTCGGCGGCGCCGTGCCCGACGACGAGATCCTCGAGCTGATCGACATGTCGTACGAGACGATCGTGGCCAAACTTCCGAAGTCGAAGCGGCCGTGACGCCCGTCACACCGGGTCATCGCTGACTCGGTACGCAGGGTATACAGTACGCCGTACACAATCTGACCGAGTGTGATGAGGGCGACAGTTGCTCACAACCGGTGACCGAACCGGGATATTCCCACTGCGGGCCGTGATCATTCCGACAACTGGATACGGCGCTCCGGATTTGGTGACTTGGACATCGACCGGTCAGAATAGGGGTGGAGAAGGGGAGTATTCCTTCGCGGCGGTATCGTCATCACGGTCAAGGGACTCGCTTCCCGCGCCCGGTGCCGCCGGCCAGGCTCGTCCAGCGAGTCAGGCGGAAGAGACCTTCGGAGTCCTGTTCCGTCTGCGCTCCGGAGGTTTCCTGTGCACGTTGCTGACTACGTTTGGTACATCACCGTCGGTGTGCTGCTCGCGCTGCTCGCGTTCGATGTGTTCATCATCGGGCGGCGCCCGCACGAACCGACCACCCGGGAGTCGGCGACCGCGATCGCGTTCTACGTCGGTCTGGCGATCGTCTTCGGCCTCGGGGTCTGGGTGTTCTCGGGTGGTCAGTACGCGGGAGAGTTCTTCGCCGGCTGGCTGACCGAGTACAGCCTCAGCGTCGACAACCTCTTCATCTTCCTGATCATCATGTCCAGGTTCGGCGTGCCCAGGAAGTACCAGCAGACCGCGCTGCTGATCGGCATCATCCTGGCGCTGGTGTTCCGCGGCATCTTCATCGCCGTCGGCGCGGCCGCGATCAACCAGTTCTCCTGGGTCTTCTACCTGTTCGGCGCGTTCCTGGTCTACACCGCGATCCACCTGGCCCGGCAGGGTGAGAACGACGATGACGACTACAAGGAGAACGCGGTCATCCGGTTCGCCAAGAAGCGGCTGAACGCGACCCACGAGTACAACGGCGTCAAGCTGACCGTCGTGCAGAACGGCAAGCGGCTCGTCACCCCGATGGCGATCGTGATCATCGCGCTCGGCACCACCGACCTGCTGTTCGCGCTGGACTCGATCCCGGCGATCTACGGCCTCACCCAGGAGCCGTTCCTGGTCTTCACCGCGAACGTGTTCGCCCTGATGGGTCTGCGGCAGCTGTACTTCCTGCTCGGCGACCTGCTGAAGCGGCTGGTGTACCTGTCGATCGGGCTGTCCGTGGTGCTCGCCTTCATCGGCGTGAAGCTGGTGCTGCACGCGATGCACGTGAACGAGCTGCCGTTCATCAACGGTGGTCACCACATCGAGTGGGCTCCGGAGATCCCGATCTGGTTCTCGCTGGGCTTCATCATCATCACGCTCGCCATCACCACGGTCGCCAGCCTGCGCCATTCCGCCAAGACCCCGCCGCACTGGCACAGCGACTCAGCCGGCGGCGGCGAGCTCGACGAGTCCACCCCGGTCGAGACCCCCAACGGCAAGACCGAGCCCGAGCTCGACGACAAGACCAAGTCGGAGCTCGAGTCCCTGCGCGAGCCGGAACAGTCGGACGCCAAGAAGCGCTAGCAAGGACAAACAAGTCGCCCCGGACCTGCGGTCCGGGGCGACTCGTCGTACGGGGGGCCGTGCACCCACCGGGCCAGGTGATCCGCCGGCGGGGCAGCCGGGTCACAAACGGGCGGCGGCTACCAGGGTGGCGCGGCGAGGGGCTGAGAGGGGTTCGTTTTCCAGGCGTTTGCCGGTTTCGGAGGCGTGCAGCATGCCTTCGGGGGAGACGAAGCCTACGTGGTGGACCGGCTGGCCGGGGCGGGCGAAGAAGTAGAGGTCGCCGGGTTGGGCTTCGTCGATGGGGATGTTCTCCAGGGTGTCCGCCTGGTCGTGGGCGTCGCGCGGGGTGCGAAGACCGAGCACCCGGCTCACGGTGTGGATCAGGCCGGAGCAGTCCAGCCCGTACGCCGACGTACCGCCCCACAGGTACTCGAGCCCCAGGAACTGCGACCCCAGCGCCAGCCGGTCCTCGGCCGACCCCGACCCGGTCCGCAGTGCGCTGTCGGCCAGCCACCCCGACCCACCATCGGGCGTCGCCACCCGCGTGTACCCGTCCGCGTGCTCAACCGACGCGAGCACCGTGGCGAACGACAACTCGCCCAGGATCCGCGCGTCACCAGCCGGCTCGGCCAGCAGAGCAGCAGTCGGTACGGCGACAGCGACCGGAGCCGACGCGGCCGACGGCAACTCACCCAGGTGGCTGGACGGCACCCAGCCCGGATACCCCAGCTCGTCCTGCGACGACGGCTGCCACGGCGCGACGATCTCCGACCAGCCGTCCCGTTCCGACCGCACCAGCACGGGTTCGGCGAACAGCAACTGGGTCAGCGTCCGGTCGTGCAGACCCAGGCGCGTCTCGGTGTCCATCGACTTCGCCCAGGCGGCCACGTCGGGCTGGGCGGCGATCGCAGGGGCGTCGATGTCGCGGGGCGCGTCCGGCGCGGTCCACACCGTGCTGACCGGGAATTTGGCGGCGACTAGCTTCATGCGGTCAAGCCTGTCACGCCGAGTCCGGGCGCCGACGGCAGGTGGATCAGCGCGCCGTCGTACCGGATCCCGCCCGTCACCGGCGCCTCCCGGAGCCACCACGCCGCGTCCAGGTCGTTGACCGCCGACGTCGGATACGCCGACACGAGCGCAGCCGCTGCGCCGACGCCGACCGGGCCCTCCATCATCGATCCGACGATGGTCTGGATCCCGTGCTCCCGGGCCAGCTCGAGCAGCGTCCGGGCCGGTCCGAGCCCGCCGCACTTGGCCAGCTTCACGTTCACCATGTCCGCGGCGCCGTGCCGGATCACGGCCACCAGGTCGCGCACGCCGAACACGGACTCGTCGGCCAGGATCGGCGTGCTGACCCGGTCCGTCACCCACGCCATCCCTTCGAGGTCGGCCGCGGGCACCGGCTGCTCGACGAGCTCGAGGTCGCAGCCGGCGTCCTCCATAGCGCGGATCGCGGTCACGGCGTCGCGCCGCGACCACCCCTGGTTGGCGTCGAGCCGCAGCGACGGGCCGGGACCGATCGCCGCCCGGACCTGGCGGACCCGCTCGAAGTCGGCGCGCGCGTCACCGGTGCCGACCTTGATCTTGAGCACGTCGAAGCCGTCGGCGACGCGAGCTCGTGCTGCGGTTGCGAGCGCGTCGGCATCGCCGACCGACAGCGTGACGTCGGTAGCGACCGTGTCCACCGTCGATCCAAGGAAGTTGTGCAGGGACTGCCCGCGACGACGGGCGGCCAGGTCGTGCAGCGCGACGTCGACCGCGCCCTTGGCGCCGAAGTTGCCGACGGCAGCATTCTGCACCCGGCGGAGCGCCTCGGTCAGGTCGTCCGGCTCGAGTCCGTCCAGCGCGGCCGCGATCGGTCCCTCGACGCACGCCTGGGCTCCGGCGAGCGACTCGCCGGTGACCTTCCAGACCTGCGGGGCCTCACCCCAACCGCTGACTGAGCCGTCGCTGACTGAGCCGTCGCTGATCTCGACCAGGAGCGAGTCGGCGTGCGTCGCCGTACGCAGAGCAGTGACGAACGGGGTGTGCAGCGGCGCCGACACCAGGTGCGTGGAGATCTTCATCGCACCGCGTCCAGGTCGTGGCGGTGGTTCCAGGCCTCCAACGCGATCGACGCGATGAGCTTCTGCGCGTCCGCGTCGGGCAGGTCGGACGTCGTACACACGACGAGCACGAAGGGATCCGCGTCGGCCGGGCGGACGATGCCGCCGTCGTGCCGGATCCGGGTGTCCCAGCCGTTCTTGTGCTCGACCCGGATCCCGGTCGGAAGCAGGGCGGGGATCTCGCCGTTCCACTGGTTGCCGGCCAGCAGGTCGCGCAGATACGTGCCCGACGCGCCCTTCTGATTGCCCACCGCAACCAGTACGGCGGCCAGCCCGGCCGGGCTCATCTCGTTGCTGATCCCGGCCCGCCGCGCCGGGATGTCGTCGATCCCACGCCGGATCGCGCTCGGCCCGGACCCCAGCTCGGCGTTGGCTGCCTTGACGCCGGCCAGCTCCAGCACCAGGTTCGTCGCGAGGTTGCTGGACACCGTGATCATCTCGGTCGCGAGCCAGCCGAGCGGCACCTGCGTACCCAGCTTGGTCCAGGTCGCCGGCGCGTCGTCCTCGTCCTGGCGCACGCCGAACCGGCCGCCGGCCGCGGACTCGAAGTCGTTGTGCACGGTCACCAGCTGCTCGAGCGCGAGCTCACCCGTCTCGACCTTGCGCATCATCGCCATCGCCACCGGCAACTTCATCGTGCTGGCGGAGTAGTGCGTCCGCTCCGCCTGGTGCTCGAACACCGGCGTACCGTCCAGTCGGCCGAGCCACACCCCGAAGTCGCCGCTCCCGTCGACCTCCCGGAGCAGTTCCGCGATTCCCATGCCGCTCACCCTTCCACACACCCGCCTGGCAGACTTCCGAGGGTGTCCAGAGCATTGGGTCTCGTTCTCGGCTTCGCCGCCGACCGTGTGCTCGGCGATCCGCGCCGCTACCACCCCGTGGCCGGCTTCGGCCAGGTCGCCACCCGCCTGGAGAAGCGCTGGTACGGCAACTCGCGCGCAGCCGGCGCGGCCTACACCGGCGCCCTCGTCGGTACGGCGGTCGCCGGCGGAGCGCTCGTGGAGCGGCTGACCCGGAACCGCCCGATCGTCCACACCCTGGTCACCGCCGCCGCGACCTGGACCGTGCTCGGCGCCCGCAGCCTGGACCGCGAGGCCGAGCACATGGCCGCCCTGCTCGAGGAGAAGGACATCCCGGCGGCACGATCCCGGCTGAGCCATCTGTGCGCGCGGGACGCGACCGACCTGGAGGCCGATGAGCTGGCTCGGGCGACGGTGGAGTCGCTCGCCGAGAACACCTCCGACGCCTGCGTCGCGCCACTGCTGTGGGGCGGTGCGCTCGGCGTCCCCGGACTACTCGGCTACCGCGCCGCGAACACGCTCGACGCGATGGTCGGCTACAAGTCGGCGAAGTACCTGAACTTCGGGTGGGCGGCGGCCCGGCTGGACGACGTACTCAATCTGCTGCCCGCTCGGGCCTGCGCCGTGCTGACCGGGTTCGCTGCTGGGCGGCCGCGGGAGGCGGTCGGGGTGTGGCGGCGGGACGCGTCGAAGCATCCGAGTCCGAACGCCGGGCCGGTCGAGGCTGCGTTCGCCGGTGCGCTGGACCTGCAGCTCGGCGGGCGGAACAGCTACGGGGACTATCAGGAGGACCGTGGCACGCTGGGAGACGGACCCACGCCGACGGTCGCGGACGTCCGCCGTACCGCTGCCCTCGCGCGGCGCGTCGGCGTCGCGGCGGCGGGAGTGGCAGTGGGAGTTGCGGGGATCCTGGCGGTAGCGAGCCGGCGGAAGGGGAGACGGTGGGTAAGGACCTGAGCCGGCGGCCGCTGCGGATCGCCCTGATCCGGCACGCCGAGTCCGAGGCGAACCTGGACAAGACGATCTTCGAGCGCGTCCCCGACCACTCCATCCCGCTCACCCAGCACGGCCACGAGCAGGCCGCCCAGGCGGGCAAGCGGCTGCGGGAGCTGTTCGAGAACGAACCGGTCCGGGTCTACGTCTCGCCGTACCTGCGGGCCTGCCAAACGCTGGAGTCGCTCGGCATCGATGACCTGCTGGACGTCGTCCGCGAGGAGCCGCGGCTGCGGGAGCAGGACTGGGCCAATTTCCAGGACACCGAGGACATCGAGCGGCAGCAGCAGCTGCGGGACTCGTTCGGGCACTTCTTCTACCGGTTCACCGACGGCGAGTCCGGCGCCGACGTGTACGACCGCGTGTCGACGTTCCTGGAGACGATGCACCGCGACTTCGAGACACCGGACGCGCCACGGAACATGCTGCTGGTGTCGCACGGGCTGACCATGCGGCTGTTCTGCATGCGCTGGTTCCACTGGTCGGTCCGGTTCTTCGAGACGCTGTGCAACCCGGACAACGCCGAAACACGCGTTCTGCTGCGGCAGCCGGATTTCCGGTACAAGCTGGACCGGCCGTTCGAGCAGTGGACACCTTACGAACCGACGGAACGGGAGCGATCGGCATGGTTGTAGAGCAGACCCGGGAAGCGGTCCTCGAGCTGCTGGCGAGCCTGTCGCCGGCTCAGCTGGACAAGGTCAGGGCCGCGTTCGACACGCCCGACCACAAGGACTGGACCTACCTGCCCGGCAACCGGCCCGGGCTGCCGCTGGCCGAGCTGACCCCGGCCCAGCAGCGGCTCGCGGAGCGGCTGATCGAGATCGGTTGCAGTGAGCGCGGCGTGGCCGACTCGAAGGCCGTGCTGGAGGCCGAGGTGATCCTGCGCGGGATCCCCGACCTGCCGCCGACCGGCGAGTGGGAAGGGTCCGTGCTGGGCGGGCGGTACTTCCTCCGGGTGCTCGGCGACCCGGCCGGCACGGAGCCGTGGGCCTGGCGGCTGAACGGTCACCACCTGGCCCTGCACGTGACCCTGGTCGACGGCGCGATCGCGTTCACCCCGCAGTTCATCGGATCGAACCCGGCCGAGGTGCGGTCTGGACCGCAGGCGGGCCGGCGGTTCCTGGCCGCCGAGCAGGACCTGGGCTTCCAGCTCCTGCACGCCCTCGAGCCCGGCCAGCGCGCGGTCGCCGTCGTCTCGGACGAGGCGCCCGACGACATCCTCACCCGGCACGACCCGGTCGCCGACGCATCCCTGCTGCACCGGGGCCTGGCGTACGGCGACATGACCGGCGAGCAACGCCAGGTGTTCAGCCTCCTGGTCGGCCAGTACGTCGGCCGCGCCGCCGGGCCGATCGGGTTGCAGACCTGGCAGGACATCACCGACCACGGCATCGAGCGCCTGACCTTCGCCTGGGCCGGCGAGACCGAGCCAGGCGTCGGCCACCGCCACTACTACTCGATCGTCGGCCCTACCTTCCTCGCCGAGTACGACAACACCCAGGACAACGCCAACCACATCCACTCCGTCTGGCGCGACCTCCGCAACGACTGGGGCACCGACCTGCTCGCTGCCCACTACTCCCAGAGCGCGCACTGATGGTTGGTGGACATGTCGTCGACGACCTGCGTGACCTACCGGCGGAGCGGCGTACGGGATGCCGTCGAAGACGCGGTAGTTGCTCTTGGCAACTCCCTGGACGGTGCCGGCGGTGGTCTGGACAAAACGCTCCGAGGCGCCGCGGGCGGTCGATGGCGCGAGGCCGACCGCGACCACAGCCAGAGGAGCTGAGACAGGAACCGGTGGGCTGGGACATGAAATACCATGTCCCAGCCCACCAGATGGTGTCTCGGGCCCCGACTTGAGTCGTAGGACCCGGGGCGGCCGCGCCGAGTCGATGTGCTCGTCAGTGCGTGACGAGTGAGGCGCAGAAGGCTGCGAGTTGCTGCTCGGTGAAGCCGTGGCTCATCAGGAACTCGGCCTCCGCGACGGTGCCGAGGTGGCCGCCTGGGTTGAAGGATCCGCCGAAGCCGCCGGGTAGGACGGTGCCGTCGGGCAGGGTCGCCCCATCCAGGGCACCACTGGCGATGGCGCTGCGCAGCGGGCCGAGGCAACCGGAGTAGTTGGTGGCGAAGTCGTTCGCGGGCGTGTCGGCCGACGCGATGGCCGGGGCTGCGATGCCGAAGCTCAGCGCGGCCGCGACGGTGAGGACTGTGCGGGTGAGGACGTGCATGGTGGTCTTCCTTGTCGGTGTCGGTGTCGGTGTCGGTGTCGGTGTCGGTGTCGGTGTCGGTGTCGGTGTCGGTGGAATGGCGGTCGGCAGGTGCTCAGTTGGCGGGGAGTGCCGACGCCGTCAGTTGGGTGGCCGGCGCGATGCGCTCGAGCGGGATGGCGGCGATCTCGTTGACCTGCCGTACGGCGGTCTCGGACGATGCCTCGAACAAGCAGTGACACGAGCCGTCGGAAGGCACGTAGACCGAGCCGATGTAGCGGACCGGCGTACCTTCTCGGGTGAGCTGATCGGCGGCGTCACGAGCCCTGACAGCGGCGGCCGTGACGTCGCCGGTCGCAACGCCCGGCAGTTGTCGCTCGACGATGTAGGTGATCATGGGGACTCCCTGTGCTGGCCGGCCCCGATGGCCGGCGACACCGACGACGCTACGAATGCGGCGACCGGACTCGCGTCGGGGAAACCCCTACGCTTCTCCCTGCACCGGAGCCGCAAATGCGTGGGCCAACTGCGCGGCGAGCTGCGTGCGGGACGTGACACCGAGCTTGCGATAGACGCGAGTCAGGTGCGCCTCAACGGTCTTGGGACTCAGGAACAAGCTCGTGGCGATGTCGCGATTGCGTGCCCCCTCGGCGACGAGCAGGGCGATCTGCAACTCCTGCGCCGTCAGCTGGCGCCGGGGGTCGTCGCTGTGCGGCTGAAGGGTCTCGCCGGAGACCCGCAGCTCGCTGCGCGCCTGGTCGGCCCACAGCGCGGCGCCGTACTCCTCGCAGATCGCCAGCGCCGATCGCAATTGGTCTCGTGCGGCCGAGCGTCGGCCTTGACGGCGGAGACGCTCGCCGAAGCACAACCTAGTGCGCGCCTCCGCGAGTGGCGCGCCGACATCGCGGGCGAGCTCGAGGGACTCGGTGAACCAGGTCTCGTACTCCTCGTCCGGCGCGAACAGTCCGCGACACCGGGCGACGGCGGCGAGGACACTTGCGGCGCCTCGCGGCCTGGCGTAGGCCTCGAGCCTTTCGATGAGCTCCACCGCCAGGTCGACCTGACCACACCGCACGTAAGCCTCCGCGAGATCGCCCTCGATGCCGAAGGTTCGCGGCTCGCTCACACCGCCGGCGGCCAGGAGTTCCGCGGCGGGTGCCAGCTCGTCGACGGCAGCCTGGTGCCTTCTGGACGCCAACCCCAAGGTGCCCAATGCCGCGGCGCACGTCACTCGTAGCTCTTCGGCCGGACGGGTGATTCGATCGACCTGTACGGCGTGCGCCTTGCACTCGATGCTTCGACCGAGGTCGGCCTCCACCCGGGCGAGTCCAGCCAGTGCCGTCGCCAGTTGGACCGGCTCGTCGAGTGACTCGGCAAGGGCACGTGCCTCGTCGGCCCGGACCAGGGCGTGATCGAGGCGAGCACCGCGACGCGCCACTTCCGCGGCATTGGTCAGGGCGTTCGTGAGCATCCAGAGGTCGCCGCTCGCGCGGCACAGCTCGATCGCACGGGTGAGCACGCGCTCGGCATCCGCCGACCGGTCCAGCCAGCTGAGCACCGGCCCGAGCATCGCCAGCGCGCTGACGTCATCTCCTTGCTCGGCCACGCGGGCTGCCTGTTCGGTCAGTCGCGCTCCGTCGTCGGTCTTGCCGGCCATGACGAGGGTGTACGCGACCTTGAACGTCACCACCAGTGGATGGTCCCGGCAGCCGATCAGGTCCCACGCCTTCAACGCATACGGCAACGCATCGGCTGCCCGGCACTGCGCACCGAGGTCGACGACGGCGTACGCGAGGAGCTTGGCCGCCCGTTCGGCGTCGTACGGCGCGACCCGGTCGGCGGCCGCCTGGAGGCGCTGGGGTGGGTCGGCGTGGCCGCGCCACAGCGCAACCCGGGCGCGCTCGTGCTCTGCGTCCGCCCGGAGCAACGGATTCCCGCTCGCCGCGAGCACAGCCTCCAGGTGTTGTTGCGCGACCGAGTGATGCCCGGAGAGAAAGGCGGCCACCGCGGCGGAGTAGGTCCGCTCGGCTCGTCGCTCAGGATCGGGACTGAGCCGCGCGGCGAGCTCGTAGGCACGGCACTCCGCCCAGCGCCCGCCGCGGTTCCGGGCGAGGTCCGCTGTCCGTGCCAGATCGGCCGCGATCGCCTCGTCCGGGGCCACGGCCGACAGCGCAGCGTGCCAGGCGCGCAGTTCCGCCCGCCCGGCCGGAAGTGTCTCTGCAACGGATCGATGTGCGGCCTGCCGCTCAGCGATCGTCGCGGTCTGATGGACCACCGAGCGGAGCACCGGATGCCGGAACACCAGTCCCGACGAGGTCCAGCGCACCAGACCGGCTCGCTCAGCGTGATCGAGCGCCGCGGGATCGCCGGTGAGAGCTCTGACCGCCGGCAGTAGTTGTTCCGCTCCCGTGTCCTCACTCACCGCCAGCACCAACAGGGCGGCCCGGGACGGCGCGGGTAGCGCCTCGAGCTCCCTGCGATAGACATCGGCGATCTCGCTGCCCACTGGCAGCGGTTCGGGCAGTGGCACCTGTCCGCTCAGCTCGGTGGGTTCAAGCGCAGCGACCAGCTCACGCAACGCCAGGGGGTTTCCGGTGGCCGCTCGCAACAGCATCGATCGGACGGACTCGGGCAGCTCGTGTCGTGCCGCGGCTCTGAGCACCTCACCGGCCGCGTCGTCGCCGAGACCTTGAAGCCGGAGCACCGGTATCCCGCGCGGCAGGTCCGCGTCGGGCCGTGGGTCGCGCGCTGCGAAGACCATGGCGATCCGCTCGGACTCGATTCGCCGTACTGCGAAGGCGAGCGCGGACGCCGAGGCGGCGTCCAGCCATTGAAAGTCGTCGACGAGGCACAGCATCGGCAGAGCCGCGGACGCGTCGGACAGCAGCGTCAGCGTGGCCGCCGCGACGGCGAATCCGTCGACCTCCTGCGCCGCGGTCTCGGCGAAGGCGGCATGCAGCGCGTTGGCTTGGCGGACGGGCAGTGCCGCGATGCTGTCTGCCGCCGGCCGAAGCAGCTCGAACAGCCCCGAGTAGGGCAGTTCCGTCTCGGTCTCGATCCCGGTAGCTCGCAGGATTCGGAAGTCGGCCGCACCCGCGGCGGTGTCGTCGAGCAGCGAGGTCTTTCCGATACCGGGCTCGCCCAGCACCAGCAACCCACCCCCGGAACCGGCCTGAGCCCCCGCGAGCAGGCGACCGACCCGAGCCCGATCCGCGTCGCGCCCCACCAGCACACTTCACCGTACCCCTGACACCGCCGGCGCACCCAGGCGCAGCACTCTGCGCAGCTGCTCGCGAGAACCACGGCGAGGGTTCGGCTAGAGTCGCTCTGTCAATCGACGGCATCAGCAGGAACCCGGTGTGAGTCCGGGACGGTCCCGCCACTGTGACCACCTCGTGTGGGAGTCAGGAACTGCCGCCGTCGAACCTCCGGACGGGGCGTGGACACCCCGAGGAAGGATCGTGGCCCGTGAACGAGCGAAGCGAGTTCATCGTCAGACACCGTCCCGCGAACCTGCTGCTGCTCTCCACCGCCGACACCGACCTGCTGGCCGCCTCCGAGGCAGATGCAGGTTGGAAGGTTGCGAATCCCGCCCGGCTGGACCTTGCCGAGCTGACCCCGCTGCTGGACTCCGCCGAAGTCGTGGTGGTCCGCCTGCTCGGCGGCCGCCGGGCCTGGGAGGAAGGGCTCGACGCGGTGGTCGCGTCCGGCAAGCCGGCCGTGGTGGTCAGCGGCGAGGCGGCGCCCGACGCCGAGCTCATGTCGCTGTCGACGGTCCCCGCCGGTGCGGTTACCGAAGCGCTCGCCTACCTGCGCGAGGGCGGCGCCGGGAACCTCCGCAACCTGGCCGGGTTCCTCCGGGACACGATCCTGCTGACCGGCGACGAGTTCGATCCGCCGCAGGCACTTCCGGCGTACGGCGTCCGTGGCACCTTCGTCGAGGACGAGCGCCCGGTCGTCGGCATCGTCTACTACCGCGCGCACGAGATCTCCGGAAACACCGCGTTCGTGGATGCACTGGCCGCCGCGGTGACGAACGCAGGCGCACAACCGTTGCCGGTGTACTGCGGCACCCTCCGCGGACTGGATCCGACCAGCCCCGACAACGCCGGCCTCTTCGAGCTGCTGCGGAAGTGCGACGTACTGGTCACGACTCTGCTCGCCGCCGGTGGATCCGTCGCGGCGGACGCGAGTGCGGGCGGTGCGGACGATGCGTGGGACGCGGGTGCGCTCGCGTCGCTCGACATCCCGCTGATCCAGGGCCTCGCGCTGACCTCGACGCGCGAGCAGTGGGAGGCCAGCGACGCCGCGGTCAGTCCGCTCGACGCGGCGACCCAGGTGGCGATCCCGGAGTTCGACGGGCGGCTGATCACGATCCCGTTCTCGTTCAAGTCGTACGACGAGGACGGCCTGGCTCGTTACGCGCCCGACCCGGAGCGCTGCGACCGGCTCGCCGGGATCGCGGTAGCGCATGCCCGGCTGCGGCACGTCCCGGTCGCCGAGAAGCGGCTCGCTCTGGTGCTGTCGTCGTACCCGACGAAGCATGCGCGGATCGGGAACGCGGTCGGTCTGGACACTCCGGCGTCCGCGGTCGTGCTGCTCGGCCGGCTCCAGGAGGCCGGGTACGACCTCGGTGATCTCGACGTGAACGAGCTGGAGGGTGACGGGCTTATCCACCGGCTGATCGCGGCCGGTGGTCACGATGTCGACTGGCTGACCGACGAGCAGTTGGCGAACGCGGTCGCGACGATCCCGCCGGCGACGTACGAGCAGTGGTTCGGCCGCGCCCCGGAGTCGTTGCGGGAGGCAATGACCGAGGCGTGGGGAGCGCCGCCGGGGGAGTTGTACGTCAACACGGCCGGTGAGATTGCGCTGGCGGCCTTGCGGTTCGGGAACGTCGTCCTGATGATCCAGCCGCCGCGTGGGTTCGGCGAGAACCCGGTGGCGATCTACCACGACCCGGACATGGCCCCGTCGCACCACTACCTGGCGGCGTACCGCTGGCTGGAGGCCTCGACGGACGAGGGCGGCTTCGGTGCGCATGCCGTCGTACACCTGGGCAAGCACGGGACGCTGGAATGGCTGCCGGGCAAGGGCATCGGGATGGCGGCCGACTGCGCGCCGGACGCCGTACTCGGGAACCTGCCGATGGTCTACCCGTTCATCGTCAACGACCCCGGCGAGGGGACGCAGGCGAAGCGGCGGGCGCACGCCACGGTCGTCGACCACCTGGTGCCGCCGATGGCCCGGGCCGAGACGTACGGCGACATGGCGAAGCTGGAGTACCTGCTCGACGAGTACGCGACCGTGCAGGCGCTGGACCCGGAGAAGGTGCCGACGCTGCGGGCCCAGATCTGGACGCTGATCCAGGCGGCGCAGTTGCACCACGACCTGCACACCTCGGAGAAGCCCGAGGACGACGACTTCGACGAGTTCGTGCTGCACCTGGACGGCTACCTGTGCGAGATCAAGGACGTGCAGATCCGTGACGGGCTGCACGTGCTCGGCGGCGCGCCGGTCGGCGAAGCGCGGATCAACCTGGTGCTCGCCGTACTGCGGGCCCGGCAGCTGTGGGGTGGGTCGTACTCGATCCCGGGTCTGCGTACGGCGCTCGGCGACAGCTTCGGCGTGTCCGAGGCCGACCTGCTTGCGGACCCGGGGAAGAGCGTCGATCTCGCAGACCTGGCGACGCTGGCCGATCTGCCCGCGGTGACCGGCGCGGACGGCGTCGACCTGCTCGAGGCTGTCGCCCGGAAGCTCGTCGTCGGGATGGAGACGCTGAGCTGGGACGCCGCGAAGGTCCCGGTGGTCGTCGCCGAGGTCATCGGGCGCTCGTCCGCCGGGGTCGAGGCCTCGCTGAGCTTCGCCGCGACTGAAGTGGTTCCGCGGCTCGCCCGGACCGGTGATGAGCTGGTCAACGTCCTCCGGGCGCTGGACGGCCGCTTCGTCGAGGCAGGTCCGTCGGGGTCGCCGACCCGCGGGCTGGTCAACGTGCTGCCGACCGGCCGCAACTTCTACGCGGTCGACCCGAAGGCGATCCCGAGCCGCAATGCCTGGGACGTGGGCGTCGCGCTCGCCGACTCGCTCCTCAACCGGCACAAGGCCGAGACAGGGGAGTGGCCGCGGTCGGTCGGTCTGACGGTGTGGGGTACGTCGGCCATGCGCACCCAGGGCGACGACCTCGCCGAGGTGTTGTGGCTGCTCGGATGCCGCCCGGTCTGGGACGAGGCGTCCCGCCGGGTCACCGGCTTCGAGGTGGTCCCGCTCGACGAGCTCGGCCGCCCGCGGGTCGACGTCACGGTCCGGATCTCCGGGTTCTTCCGGGACGCCTTCCCGCACGTCGTCGCGCTGCTGGACGAGGCGGTCCGCGCGGTCGCCGCGCTGGACGAGCCGGCGTCGGACAACTACCTGCGCGCGCACGTGGACGTCGATGTTGCCGAGGGCAATGATCTGCGGTCGGCCACCGCCCGGGTGTTCGGCTCCAGGCCGGGCTCGTACGGCGCCGGCCTGCTGCCGCTCGTGGACGCGCGGAGCTGGCGCACCGACGCCGAGCTCGCCGAGGTGTACGCGGTCTGGGGCGGGTACGCCTACGGCAAGGACCTCGACGGCGCCGAGGCCCGCGGGTCGATGGAGCGCGCCTACGCCCGGATCCAGGTCGCGGCGAAGAACGCGGACACCCGCGAGCACGACATCATGGACTCCGACGACTACTTCCAGTACCACGGCGGCATGATCGCGATGGTCCGCCACCTCACCGGCTCGAACCCGAAGGCATACGTCGGCGACTCCGCCGTACCGGCGCAGGTCAAGACGCGGACGCTCGAGGAGGAGACCAAGCGGGTCTTCCGCGCCCGCGTGGTGAACCCGCGCTGGATGGCGGCGATGCAGCGGCACGGGTACAAGGGCGCGTTCGAGATGGCCGCGACGGTCGACTACCTCTTCGGGTACGACGCGACCGCCGGGGTGGTCGACGACTGGATGTACGAGACGCTGACCTCGGAGTACGTCGCCAACCCGGAGATGGCGGAGTTCTTCCGCAAGTCGAATCCATGGGCGCGGCACGGCATCGCGGAGCGCTTGCTGGAGGCGGCGCAGCGCGGTCTGTGGTCGGAACCGACCGCCGAAGCGCTCGAGACGCTACGCAGCGCAGTCCTTGAGACGGAGGGTGACATCGAGGACCGCGGCTGATTGGCTAGAGGTATGGCGCCTGAGAACCTGAGAGTCCTGATCACCAACGACGACGGCTACCAGGCGCCAGGCATCCGGGCACTCGCACCCGCGATCGCCGAGCTCGGGTACGACGTACTGGTCGTGGCGCCGCTGGACGACCAGAGCGGCGTCGGCTCGGCCCGCGCCGGGATGGTCGACCGGCCGATCCGGACTGCCTCGGAATCCGAAAGCGGCATCACGTACCACGGCATCGACGGGACGCCGGCGCTCGCCGTGACGCTGGCGACCGTCGGGGCGTTCGGCGTTGCGCCGGACCTGGTCGTGTCGGGGATCAACCGCGGCCACAACATCGGCGTACCGATCTTCCACTCCGGGACCGTGGCCGCGGCCCTGACCGCAGCGGGCCAGGGCCTGTCGGCGGTTGCCGTCAGCATCGACTCCGAGGACCCCGGGCACTGGGGCACGGCGGCCGCGGTGGCTGCCGAGGCATTGACCTGGATCGCGCCGGAGCCGGCCGGGACGGTGCTGACCATCAACGTGCCGGACCGCCCGCTCGACCAGCTCGCCGGGGTTCAGCACGCTTCGCTGGCGCCGATCAAGCGGTCCCGGATCAGCGGTGCGACCGCGCCGACCGGGGAGCCGATGATCCACCTCTCACCACCCGCTGCGAACCCGGTCGCCGGCTCGGACGAGGCCCTGCTCGCCGCCGGGTACGTCGCGGTCACCCCGATCATCGGCATCCGCGAGGTCAAGGACGACGCGGCGGCCACCGCCTTGGCGAAGCGACTCTCCAGCTACCGCTGAAGCTATACGTCGCGGAGTACGGTCCGCCGGACGCACCCATTCCCGACGAGCCGATCAACCTCGTACTGATCGCGGACTTCGAGGAACTGCGCGACGACCTCGGCATCGAGCGGTGGGCGATCCTCGGGCACTCGGCGGGCGGCAACTACGCGGTCGAGTACGCGATCCGGCATCCGTCCGCGGTCAGCGCGGTGATCTTCGACTGCCCATGCTGGGACTTCGACGACCGCCACCGGCTGCCGATCTTCGCCCGCCTGTACGACGACCTCGGCGACCCCGAGCGCGCGGCCCGATGCCGGGAGCTGGCGATCGTCGACCGCCGGCTGACGGCAAGATGTACGAGCTCGCATGGGGTCTCGGCGACCGCTTCCAGGACCTGTGGTTCCACGATCCGTCCCGGTGGACCGAGTTCCACCGGATCGGGGAGGCGGCCGGCTTCACCGACGAGATGTGGGAACGCGGCAACAGCCACCTGGTGACGCTGCCCGAGCTCTACACCTCCAAGCTCGACCGGCTGCCCCTCATCACCCAGCCGACCCTCCTGATCGAGGGCGCCGACGACCTCGCCACCGACCCCGTCTCGATCCAGGCCTACCGCGACAACGTCCCCACCGGCCAAGTGCTCACCTTCGCCCGCTCCGGCCACTACCCCACTTCGAAGAACCAGAACGCTACGCCAACCTGGTCCGCTCCTTCGTCCTGGACGCAACGCAGTAACTCTGCATCCCTTCCAGATGCCGTCGGGTCCGCTCCGCACGCTCCCACCCGCCCGGTCCACGCGCTTCATTCGACCGAAGCGTGGTCCCAGCGAACGTGGTTCGTGAGCTGACCGCACTCGGTCAGCTGCGGCGTGGTTCGGGGGCTGTGTGATCCGACGGCGCCCTCTGCCGTCCGTGAGGTGCGCGCTCCCGCCCAGACGACGCCACCAGCCCTCCCTGGACAGCCCACGAGCCCCAGCCACCACCGTCACCACAGCGGTCCTCGACACTGCCGCATCCCACCCAGATGCCATCGGCCCACCCGCCTCGCACACCCAGCACGGACACCGTCGTTGTCCACAGGGCGCGTCCGGCTGTGGATGACCTGGTTGCTGGAATCCCTTGAAAATAACGGGATTCTGGTTTGAATTCTGTCGGTGATGGTCCCTAGGGTTGGGGTATGGAACTCCTGGGCGAGCGGCCGGTCTGGTCGATGAGTGGCGGCGAGATGCTGTCGACTCTCGACACACTCGAGGCCGAGCTCGCCCGGCTCCAGACCTACCGCCTGCACCTCATCAGCGGCCTGGACAGCGTTGGGTACGCCGAGGAGCTCGGCGCCCACGACACGGCCAGATTGCTGGCCTTCCGGTATCGCCTCAACAGCATCGACGCCCGGCGCGACGTACGGCTCGCCCTTGCCCTCCCCAAGTACGCCGACGTGTCGGCGGCACTCCCCGATGTGACAGCCCAGTACTCCACTGTCGACGCCGAGGGCGCTGATGACGCCGAGGGCGCTGATGACGCGGCGAGCTCTGATGATCGTGCTGCTGACGGTGAGGACCGTTGGTTGCTCCGTCCGGCGCAAGCCGAGGCAGTCGTGTCAGCGCTCGAGCGCGTCCCGTCGACGGTCCCCGCAGCGGACCTCGCGGTCGCAGAGCAGCAACTGGTTGCCTTGGCACGCCACCTTTCGCCGGCCGAACTTCGCCAAGCAGGCAAGGAGATCCGAGACCTCCTGGACGCCGACGGCCCGGAGCCCGATGAACGCAAGGCCACCGCCCGCGAGTCACTGACCATGAGTACCACCGACCATGGCGTCACGTTCCGCGGCTACCTCGCCAACGAGAACGCCGAACTGTTCCGGACACTGATCCACGCCGGGGCAAGACCACACAAAACCGTCGACGGCGAAGCAGATCCACGATCTCGTGACAAGCGTCAGGCCGACGCCTTGACCAGCGTCCTGACCGCCGCCGCCGTTGCAAGCGACGCAGGCCTCACGCCCGATACCACCAACAGTTCCAACCGCGCGGGCGGTGCTGCTGATGATGTGCGTGGAGCTGCGGGTGGAGGGGTGCCCGGCTTCGGAGCCAAGGCGAACATCACTGTCACCATCGACCTGGCGGATCTGAAGGCGGCCACCGCTCACGCAACCGGCAAGCTCGTGTACGGCGACGACCTGTCCGTGGCCGCGATTCGCCGACTGGCGTGCGACGCGAAGATCATCCCGCTGATACTCGGCACGCACTCGGAACCACTCGACGTCGGCCGTGCCGAGCGACTAGTCAACCGATCGATGCGCCGTGCCCTGAACGCGCGTGACCGAGGCTGCGTCGTGTGCGGCGCTCCACCGATTCACTGCGACGCCCACCATGTACGCAGCTGGATCGACGGCGGCCCCACGTCCATCACCAACCTCGTCCTGCTGTGCCGCCGTCACCATCTCGACCTGCACGCCGGGCACTGGACCATCGCCATCACCAACGGCACGGTCCACGTGTCCCGCCCATCCTGGGCCGACCCACCACCACCCCGCGCAACCTACCCCGACAAGTCGAGCAGACAAGGCCAGGACGAGCCCACCACCCGAGTCCGTCCCATGCCCACACAGTCCCACCCACCCGCCCCCCACGGCAAACCCGACATGACCCCCGGCGCTCCCGACCCGCCGCCAACGCACCCCGCGACCAGCGAACGCCCGCCTCAGCCCAGCCGCTGGACGTCCGACGAGACGACCCTCCAGGACGCGGCCCGCTTCGCAATCCTGGGCTGAACCCTCAGCCGTGCCACGAGGGTTCGGGCCTCGGCGTGCCCGAGTTCCCGCCCCCGGCAGCTGAACAGCCTGAACCCGGCGCAACGCGTCAACTCAGGCCAGCGTGGTCCAGGTTCGGGTCGACCCGGGCGCGCTCGGCCTGCTTGGGAGTCGCGTCCACTGACCAAATGCGGGTTGAGCCCATGAACCGCCGCCGCCGGGATCCCGCTGCAGTCGATGAAGCGCGATCCAGCACCCAACCGGGTGGGTGCGAGCGTGCGTGGGCAACCCCCTTCCACCCCACCCCCACACCACTCCCACCGCACCCCGCGCCCACACCCCGCGCCCACACCACTCCCACCGGGCCAGCTCGGCGGATCACGGCTGGCTGGGATCCCGCTGTACTCGATGAAGCACGACAAGCGCCCAACCGGGTGGGCGGGAGCGTGCGTGGGCAACCCCACTCCCACCCACCCCCTCCCGCCCCACACCACTCCCACCCGCACCCCGCGCCCACACCACTCCCACCGGGCCAGCTCGGCGGATGACGGCTGGCCGGGATCCCGCTGTACTCGATGAAGCGCGATAGCGCGCATGCCGGCACGTGGGAGCGCGCGGACCGGTGGCGACGAAGGAGCCGGTTGCGGGAGCGTGTAGGACGAACCACTCGACTCGGGTCGGCTGCGAGCGCGCGTGGGACATCAGACCACTCCATCCCGCCTGGGGTCGGCTCGGCGGATCACGGCCGGCGGGATCACGCTGCAGTCGATGAAGCGCAAGCGCGCAACGCCGGGCGGTGGGAGCGTGAGTGGGGCTGACAACTCCACGCCGGCTCGGCTCGGCGGATCACGGCCGGCGGGATCACGCTGCAGTCGATGAAGCGCGATAGCGCGCAATGCCGGGCGGGTGGGAGCGCGCGGAGCGGCGGCGACGGGGGAGCCGGTGCGGGAGCGTGTGTGGGGCTGACCACTCCACCGTGCGTGGGGAAGATCTCTTGTCTTGTCGGTGATGGGGGCGGTGGGGTGTGCCATGATCGGGCGGACGGGTGTGGAGGAACACCGGTGACCGGCTTGGCCGGGAGTCCGGGGCGGTCCCGCCACTGTGACCGGGGTGACCCGGGAGCCAGGACATCTGCGCTCCGTCCGCCGCTTCGCGATCTCCGCGGTACGGCGTACCAGCTGCCGTAGCGGGCGTGGACACCCGCTCGACGAAGGGACCCCGCCGATGCGGCCTGCAGTTCAGAGCTTCCCGTTCACAGCGGTCGTGGGGATGGAGGAACTGCAGCTCGCGCTGGTGCTGTCCGCGGTCTCGCCGGCGATCGGCGGTGTGCTGATCCGCGGCGAGAAGGGTACGGCGAAGTCGACCGCCGTCCGCGCGCTGACGGAGATCCTGCCACCGGTGGACGTCGTCCCAGGCTGCCGCTTCTCCTGCGACCCCGACCACCCCGAGCCCACCTGTCCCGACGGCCCCCACCACGACGAGCGGGGCGTTCGGGGGGCTCGGTTGGTTGAGTTGCCGGTGGGGGCTACTGAGGATCGGGTCTTGGGGTCGTTGCATCTCGAGCGGGCGTTGGCTGAGGGGGTCACGGCGTACGAGCCTGGTCTGCTTGCCGCCGCGCACCGCGGGTTGTTGTACGTCGACGAGGTCAATCTGCTGCACGACCATCTGGTCGACGTCTTGCTCGACGCCGCCGCGATGGGTCGTGCGACCGTCGAGCGCGACGGTGTGTCGGTCACGCACTCCGCGCGGTTCGTGCTGGTCGGCACGATGAACCCGGAGGAGGGTGAGCTCCGCCCGCAGCTCCTCGACCGCTTCGGCCTGACAGTCGACGTGGTCGCCAGCCGCGATCCCGCCGTACGGGTGGAGGTGATGCGCGCCCGGCTCGCGTACGAGGCCGATCCGGCGACCTTCATCGCGAAGTACGACGGCGCGCAGCGGGAGCTCGCGGAGCGCATCGTGAAGGCGCGCGCCCTGCTGCCCGAGGTGATCCTGACGGACTCGGCGCTGCGCCAGATCGCCGAGATCTGCGCGTCGTTCGATGTCGACGGGATGCGCGCCGACCTCGTCACTGCGCGTACGGCGGTCGCCCACGCCGCCTGGTCCGGCCGGACGGTCGTCGAGGTGGACGACGTACGTGCCGCCGCCAGGCTCGCGCTGCCGCACCGCAAGCGGCGGAACCCGTTCGACGCGCCCGGCCTCGACGAGGAACAACTCGAAGAGGCGATCAACAACAGCACGCCCCCACCGGACCCCGACGACGACCCGGACGGCGACCCGGACGGCGACCCGGACGACAACGGCGGCCCGGGTGACGAGCGTGGCCCGGACGCCGGCGGCTCGGATCGCGAGGGCGGCCCGGACCGAGAGCGCGGCCCGGACGGGCCGGACGCTTCGAGCGGCCCCGACTCGGACCACGAGTCGAGGGGAGACCAGGGACTGGCTCCCGTAGGTGAGGTCGTCGGCAGCTCGGAGCCGTACAAGGCCCGCCTGCTCAGCGTGCAGTCGCCCGGCGCCGGAGTCGCGGGCCGGCGGTCGCGCGCGATCACCGAGGTGGGCCGCGTGGTGGGCGATCGCCCGCGCATCGGCCGCGAGTCCGGCAGACCGCACCTGCTGGCGACCATCCGGTCCGCGGCACCCCATCAGCAGACCCGCGGACGCACCGGCGCAGGCCTGACCGTACGGGCATCCGACGTGCGGCTGGCGGTGCGGGAAGGGCGTGAGGGCAACCTCGTCCTGTTCTGCGTCGACGCGTCCGGCTCGATGGGCACGAAGAAGCGCATGAGCGAGGTGAAGACCGCGATCGTCTCGCTCCTGCTCGACGCCTACCAGCGCCGCGACACCGTCGGCCTCGTCACCTTCGCCGGCGCCACCGCCACAGTCGCGCTGCCGCCGACGGGCAGCGTCGAGACCGCCGTACGACGTCTTGAGAGCCTGCCGACCGGTGGACGCACCCCACTCGCCGAGGGCTTGCTGCAAACAGCAGAAGTACTGCGGATCGCAGCCATCCGCGACCCACGTCGTCGACCCCTGCTGGTGCTCGTCACCGACGGCCGAGCCACCCACGGCGACAACGCCTTCGCGCGCGCCAAGCAGGCCGCCGGATGGCTCGCCCAGCAAGGAATCGCCGCCGTCGTGGTCGACTGCGAACCCCGCCGCGGCGTACGACTCGGCCTGGCCGCCGAGCTGGCCGTCGACCTGTCCGCGGAGTACCTCGACCTCGGGGAAGTTGCTGCCGGCAACCTCATCCGCATGGTCACGGATCGGAGGGCGGCCTGATGCCGAAGGGGCAGCCCACCGCCGTGCCACAGGACGGCCTGACCACCCGGCAGCGCCGGAACCGGCCGCTGCTGATGGTGCACACCGGTGAGATGAAGGGGAAGTCCACCGCCGCGTTCGGGATGGCGCTGCGCGGCTGGAACCAGGGCTGGAACATCGGCGTGTTCCAGTTCGTGAAGAGCGCGAAGTGGAAGGTCGGCGAGGAGAGCGCCTTCAAGGCTCTCGGCCAGGTGCACGAGACGACGGGCCAGGGCGGTCCGGTCGAGTGGCACAAGATGGGGGAGGGCTGGAGCTGGTCGCGCAAGGCCGGTACCGAGGAGGACCACGCCGCCGACGCGCTCGAGGGCTGGCGGGAGATCCAGCGCCGGATCCAGGCCGAGACGCACGACCTGTACGTGCTGGACGAGTTCACCTACCCGATGAAGTGGGGCTGGGTCGACGTCGACGAGGTGGTCGACACCCTCGTCAACCGCCCCGGCCACCAGTACGTCGTCATCACCGGACGGAATGCCGACCAGCGGCTGCTCGACGCCGCCGACCTGGTCACCGAGATGACCAAGGTCAAGCACCCGATGGACGCCGGCCAGAAGGGTCAGAAGGGCATCGAGTGGTGATCCCACGGCTGGTGGTCGCCGCGCCTGCGTCGGGTGCCGGGAAGACGACGGTCGCGGTCGGTCTGATGGCGGCGCTGCGGCAGGCCGGGCACACGGTCGCGGGGTTCAAGGTCGGTCCCGACTACATCGACCCGGGTTTCCACGCGGTCGCGACCGGACGCCCGGGCCGCAACCTCGACCCGATGCTGCAAGGTGAGGAGCGGGTCGCACCGCTGTTCGCGCACGGCGCCGCGGGCGCCGACCTGGCCGTCGTCGAAGGCGTGATGGGCCTGTACGACGGCGCACTCGGGACCGAGGGCTACGCGTCCACGGCACACGTCTCGAAGTTGCTGAAGGCACCCGTCGTCCTCGTCGTCGATGCCTCCGCCGCCGGTCGCAGCGTCGGTGCCGTCGTCAACGGTTTTGTTGCCTTCGACACCGAGGTGCGGATCGTCGGCGTGATCCTCAACAAGGTCGGGTCGGACCGTCACGAGGCCGAGGTCCGGGCCGGTGTCGCGCCGACCGGCGTACCGGTTCTCGGCGTACTGCGACGGGACACGCGGCTCACCGTGCCGAGTCGCCACCTCGGCCTGGTCCCGGCCGACGAGCAGCGTGAGCAGGCGGCCGCCGCGGTCGAAGCCGCTGCCGAGCTGGTCCGACAAGGCGTCGACCTCGAAGCTTTTGTCGCTGCCGCACGCGCCGCCGCCACCGAATTCACAGAGCCATGGGATCCGGCCAACGAAGTCGCACTGGCGGAGGCCCGAGCGGGGGCGGGGGCGGCAGCGCGAGCCGGATCGGGAGCGGGGGCGGCGCGAGCCGGGGAGGCAGCGCGAGCCGGGGCGGAGGCGGCGGGAGCCGGGGCGGAGGCGGCGGCGGGAGCGAGGCGGCCGGTGGTGGCGGTGGCTGGTGGGGCGGTGTTCTCGTTCCGGTACACCGAGACGGCCGAGCTGCTCGTCGCCGCCGGGGCCGAGGTGGTCACGTTCGACCCGCTGTCCGACCCATTGCCTGAAGCAACAGCCGCGCTGTACCTCGGCGGCGGCTTCCCCGAGCTGCACGCCGAGGCCCTGTCCGCCAACGACAAGCTCCGCAGCCAGGTCGCGTCCGAGGTCGCGGCCGGCCTACCGGTGATCGCCGAGTGCGCCGGCCTGCTGTACCTGTGCCGGGAGCTCGACGGCCACCCGATGACCGGCGTCCTGCCCGCGACCGGCCGGATGACAAGCAGCTTGACCCTCGGCTACCGTACGGCGATCGCCGCGACCACGACCGCCTTCTTCGACGAGGGCCGCCGTGTCCGCGGCCACGAGTTCCACCGCACCACGATCGACCTGGACGCCGAAGTGAATCCCGCGTGGCACCTCCCCAGCGGCACCGAGGGAATCGTCCAGCCTCGACTCCACGCGACGTACCTCCACCTGCACTGGACCGCGACACCCGATGTCCCCACCCGTCTGGTCGCGGCCGCCCGCATCCACGCCGGGATGACGAAGTGAACCTCGTCGTAGGCATCGGCCTGCGGTCCGGTACGTCGTACCGCGAACTGCGGGACCTGGTCGACGCGGCACTGGCTGGAGCGGGCGGGGGAGTCGTGCGGATGGTGGTCACCATCGACGGCCGGGAGACCGAGCCGGGCCTGCAGCGACTGGCGGCGTCCCTCAACGCAGTCCTGCACACAGCGTCGCCCGACGAGTTGTCGCGTCAGTCGGTGCCGACACCGAGCCAGCAAGTCGCCAGACTGAAAGGTACGCCGAGCGTCGCCGAGGCAGCCGTCGTCCTGACCGGCGCAGAGCTGCTAGTGACCAAGCGCCGCTCGATCAACGCCACCGCCGCGGTTGGCCGCCTCCATGCCGCACCTGGCTACCCGCCGACCGAGCGGGATGTGGTCCACCGCGTGCTGGCCGAGCGTCGCGACGTACGGCGAGGCTTCGTCGACAAGCCGATTGCGGACGACGTCCTGATGCGGGTGCTGGAGTCTGCACACCGCGCGCCGAGTGTGGGACTCAGCCAGCCGTGGGACTTCCTGCTGATCCGCGACATCGCCACCCGCCGCAAGGTGCACGACCTCGCCGTTGCACAGCGGGACGCGTTCGCAGCCTCCCTGCCGGCCGACCGGCGGCAGGCGTTCGACGGCCTGAAGATCGAGGCCATCCTCGACACCCCGCTGAACATCGCGGTCACCTGCGACCCCGGCCGCGGCGGCAGGCACGTGCTCGGCCGGCACGCGGATCCGCGCACGACCTGGTTCTCCGCGGCCATCGCGATCCAGAACCTCTGGCTCGCCGCGCGTGCGGAGGGCCTCGGCGTCGGCTGGGTGTCCTTCTTCGAGCCCGGTGAGGTCGCGGCGGTGCTGGACCTGCCTGCTCACATCGAGCTCGTCGGCTACCTCTGTGTAGGACATGTGGAGGAGTTCGCGCCTGCACCCGAGCTGGTGCGGACCGGCTGGGCGGCCCGACGTCCGCTCGCCTGGGCGGTGCACCACGAGGAGTGGGGACGGCGGAGCTCGTCGCCGGAGGACGACGCTGCGCAGGCCGCTGCGGACACAGTGGCCGTCGGCACCCAGCGGGTGCGCGTGGTCATCGACGGTGATCCTGCGGAGCATCTGGGTGCGCCTGACGTGCTCGTCGTACTGCTGGGATCCGACCGGCCCGCGGCGGACTTCGGAGTGCTGTGGCGGCCGGCTCGCACGCCGGTTGAAGCGGTGGAGCTCGGTGTCGAGGTTGCTCGTGACCTGGCGCTGCAGGGGGTCGGGCAGCTCGCCGTACAGGTAGTAGAAGAGTCAGAGCGTGCTTATGGCTTCGTCCGCGGGCTCCGGGCGGGTGCAAGAGCCTGCGGGGTGAAAGACTTCCAGGCATGACAGTTCCGCCACAGGGTCAAGCCGCCATGTACGTGCCCGCGTTCTCGATGAAGCAGCGGGTCACGATGATGGCGAACAAGTACGAGCTCATCTCCACCAACCCGGACGGCTCGGACGGGCAGCTGCTGGCGTTCGCGCAGCAGAAGCGGATGGCCTTCAAGGAGCAGGTCACCTTCTACAGCGACGACACCAAGACGCAGCCGGTGTTCTCGTTCAAGGCGCGCAAGGCGATCGACCTCGGCTCCGGGTACGACGTCCTCGACGCGAACGGCCAGCCGATCGGCTGGTTCAAGAAGGAGTTCGGCAAGAGCCTGCTGCGATCGAGCTGGCAGCTGGCCACGGCCGGCCTGGAGGCGGACGGCACCGAGCGCAACCACACCGTCGCGATCGTGCGCCGGGTCTGGGAGTTCGTCCCGTTCGTCGGCGAGATCCCGCTGCCGTTCATCTTCCACTTCGACTACGCCGACCGCGCCACCGGGCAGCCGGTGCTCTCGGTCGAGCGGAAGGTCTCGGTGCGTGACCGCTACCGGATCAGCGTTCCGGACCCGCGCCTGGACTTCCGGGTGGCCGCCGCGATGACGGTGGCGCTGGACGCGCTCCAGAGCCGCTGACTCGACCCAGCACATCGACCCAGCGCGGTACGTCGTACCCCCGGCGTACTGCGCTCGTCGTACCCGGCCCTCACTCTTTTGGGTGAACTGCCCCTGAGACCACTTGGTTCCACGTTGTCACGGTGCGAGTCTTGAGACATGGGGATAGCGCAGCGCAGTCGACGGTGGTTCGTACCGGTCACGGCAGTCGCAGTGGTCGCGGGGGTGGGCACGCTCGGTCCGGTGGTTGCGGACGCGTCACCCAACCTGCCCGACATCACCGCGCAGGAGCTGCTGACCAAGGTCCAGACCGCCAAGGTCGACGGCCTGAGCGGGACCGTCCGGTCCGCCGCGGACCTCGGCCTGCCGGCGCTGCCCGGCGTCGAGGGCGGCAACCAGGTCCCCGACCTGCTGAGCGGTGAGCACACCGCCCGGGTCGCCTTCGCGAGCCCGAACAAGGCACGCGTCTCCGTGCTCGACCACATGGCCGAGCGGGTCTTGACGACCGACGGCAAGACGGCCTGGGCCTACGACTCCGCCGAGCGCGAGGCGGTCAAGCTGACGCTGCCGGAGCGCGCCCAGCGGCCGCACAAACCCGAGCTCAAGCCGGAGTCGTACAACCCGGCGGAGGTGGCCAAGCAGTTCCTGGCCGCGATCGACCCGACCACCAAGGTCGAGGTCAGCGGGACCCAGGAGGTCGCCGGCCGGGACGCCTACAAGCTGCGCCTGCTGCCGAAGACCGACAAGTCCACGGTCGGCTCGGTCACGCTGGCGATCGACGCCAAGAACTGGGTGCCGCTCGAGGTGACCGTGATGCCGAAGACCGGGGACGACCCGGCGGTGCAGCTCGGCTTCTCCTCGGTGTCGTTCGACGTGCCGGCGGCGAGCACCTTCACCTTCACCCCGCCGAAGGGCGTCGAGGTGAAGGAGAAGAAGGTGCCGGCGAACGCCCCGAAGGCGATCCAGCCCAAGCGGCCGGCCCCGAGTGCTGACGACAAGCCGACCGTGATCGGCGAAGGCTGGGAGAGCGTGGTCGCCGTCCGCGACGTCGACATCGACCGCTCCGGCCCGGTCGGCCAGCTGCTCGCGAACGCCCGAACGGTCGAAGGCTCCTGGGGCAAGGGCAAGATCCTGACCAGCAAGATGGTCAACGCGCTGATCACCGACGACGGCCGCGTCCTGGTCGGCCTGGTCAGCCCGGACACGCTGGTCGCCGCCGCACCGAAGGCTCCACGCTAACCGTGACAGGTCCCGCCTCGTCACCGGTGGTGACCAAGGGGCTGACCAAGCGGTTCCGGGGCGGGCAGGTCGCGGTCGACGCGGTCGACCTCGAGGTGCCCGCCGGGAGCGTGTTCGGGTTCCTCGGGCCGAACGGGTCCGGCAAGACGACGACCATCCGGATGCTGCTCGGGCTGATCGCGCCGACGGCGGGCTCGGTCGAGCTGCTGGGGGAGTCGATGCCGAAAGCCCAGTTGCGAGTGCTGCCCCGGGTCGGAGCGCTGGTCGAAGGACCGGCGTTCTACCCGTTCTGGAGCGGCCAGGCGAACCTGCTCCGCTTCGACGCGGCCGACCGGACCGCCGACCCCAAGACGCGCAAGGCGCGGGCAGGCCTCGCGCTGGAGCGCGTCGGGCTGTCCAACGCGGCGAACAAGAAGGTGCGCGCCTACTCGCTCGGCATGCGGCAGCGGCTGGCGATCGCGGTCGCGCTGATGCAACGCCGCGAGCTGCTGGTCCTCGACGAGCCGACCAACGGGCTGGATCCGCAGGGTACCCGCGAGGTCCGGCACCTGATCCAGGAGCTCGCGAGGGACGGCACCACGATCTTCACCTCGACCCACCTGCTGGCCGAGGTCGAGCAGGTCTGCACCCACGCAGCCGTGATGAGCCGCGGCCGGATCGTCCGCCAATCCACCGTCGCCGACCTGCGCGCCGAGCTTCGCCCCCGCCTGGTGGTTCGTACGCCGGACCTCGGCCAGGCCGCCGAGACGCTGAAGAGCCTCGGCGTCACCGACCTGAAGACCACGGCCGAGACCGTCGAGGGTGACGCCGGTGAGCTGCCGATCGAGAAGTTCGCCGCTGCGCTGGTCGCCGCCGACGTCCGCATCCACGGCTTCGGACTGGAACGCCCCAGCCTCGAGGACGCCTTCGTGGCCCTGACCGGGGAGGGCTTCGATGTCGCCGAGTGAAGCCAGTGTGGAGTCAGTGGACGTCGGCCGTCCGAGTGCAGGCAGGCACACGTTCGCGCTGTTCCGGTCCGAGCTGCACCTCGTCTTCGGGCGGGCCCGGACGTGGGTGCTGCTCGCCGTGCTGGCCGCGGTCCCGGTGATGATCGGGGTCGCGATCAAGCTGTCCGGCTCGGAAGGCGACGCCGAGGGTTTCATCGGCCAGGTCGCCGGCAACGGGTTCTTCCTGATCGTCGCGAGCCTCGCGGTCTCGCTGCCGTTCTTCCTGCCGACCGCCATCACGGTGGTGTCGGGGGAGTCGCTGGCAGGCGAGGCGAGCCTCGGCACGTTCCGCAACCTGCTCACCGCTCCGGCCGGCCGGTCCCGGCTGCTCGCGGCGAAGATGGTCGCGCTCGCCCTGTTCTGCCTGGTCGCGACCCTGGTCATCTGGCTGTCCGGCCTGATCGCGGGCTTCGTGCTGTTCCCGGTCGGTGACGTCCTGCTGCTCTCGGGTACGACGGTCTCCCTCGGCGACGGCCTGGTCCGCGCGCTCGGCATCGCCGTACTGATCGGGCTGTCGATGCTCGGGCTGGCCGGGATCGGGTTGTTCGTCTCGTCGCTGACGTCGACCCCGCTGGCGGCGATGGCGGCCACGTTCGGCGCGTTCATCGTGTGCGGGATCCTCAGCGCGATTCCGCAGATCGACGTGATCCACCCGTGGCTGCTGATGTACGGCTGGCCGTCGTTCGCCGACCTGCTGCGCGACCCGCCGTACTGGGACGCCATCGGGCGCAACCTGCTCCTGCAGGGCGCCTACCTGGTCGTCTTCTACGCCGCCGCCTGGGCCCGCATCACCAGCCGCGACATCAACGGCTGAGACAATGGGCCGGTGGATGCCGACCTGGTCACCGTTCTGCGCTGTCCCGTGTGCAGCGACGCGTTGGCGCTGGCCGAGCGTACGGCGACCTGTCCGCGAGGCCACGCGTACGACCTGGCCAAGCAGGGCTACCTGAATCTGTTGCCGTCAGCATCGACTGGGATCGACGGCGACTCGGCCGCGATGGTCGGCGCCCGCACGGTGTTCCTCGGCGCCGGCCACTACGCGCCGATCCGGGACGCGCTGATCCTGGCCGCGGCCGGCATGGGGGAGAACGATCTGCTGGTCGAGGTCGGCGCCGGCACTGCCTACTACCTGTCCGGCGTCCTCGGCACCGCGCCCGGCCGCCGTGGGATCGCCTTGGACGTCTCCAGGTACGCCGCTCGCCGCGCAGCCAGGGTGGACCCGCGGATCGGGTCGGTGGTGTGCGACGCGTGGCAGGAGTTGCCGGTGCTCGACGACTCGGCGCAGCTGATGCTGAACGTCTTCGCCCCGCGGAACGCAGCTGAGATGGCCCGTGTGCTCGCGCCCGGCGGCACGCTGCTCGTGGTCACGCCGAACCAGGAGCATCTGGCCGAGCTCGTCGGCGTACTCGGGCTGGTGAAGGTCGATCAGGAGAAGGAACGCCGGCTACAGGAGTCGCTGGCCGGGAAATTCGAGCAGACCGGCACTGAGCTGGTCGAGTCATTGATGCGGCTCGACCGGACCGCGATCGAGCAGTTGGTGATGATGACACCGAGCGCGCGGCACCTGAACCACCACGAGCTCGCGGCGCAGATCGCCGTACTCCCGGAGCCCTCGGTCGTCACGCTGTCCGTCACGCTCTCCACCTGGCGGGTCGCCTGAGTGATGATGCCGGCTCGAGCTCGGCACCACCGCGAGGCGCTGTCAGCGGCAGGGGTCAGGCGGCGTTGGCCGTGAGCTCGCGAGCCACCACGGTCCCGTGCTGCTCAGCGGTGACGTGCGCCTCGGTCTCGGACACCTTCGAGGCGTCGATGAGCTCCTCCATGCCCGGGGTGACCGGGGCGAGGGTGAGCTCGGCAGCGGCGGTCCGGATGTTCATGCCGAACACGTCGCCGAAGATGCGCTCCAGGTACGGCGTGGCGTGGTCCCAGCCGTGCTTCGGGGTGCCGGGGCTGTAGCCACCACCCCGGGCGAGCGTGAAGATCGCCGGCCGGCCGGCGATCGGGCTCGGGCCGTAGACCAATTCGGGGTCGATCAGCAGCAGGTCGATCCAGGTCTTCACGTGCTGGGCGATGCCGTAGTTGTACAGCGGCACGGCGAGCAGGACCGCGTCGGCGGCCTTGATCTCGGCAGCGAGCTCCTCGGCCAGCGCCTTGGCCCCGGCGAGCTCCGGACCGGCGTCGCCGCCGAGCTTCGCGGTCACCAGCGCCGGCCACGCGGTCACCGGAAGCTGGTGCTGACCGAGGTCGCGGCGGACCACGACACCGTCCGGGTGCTCCGCTTTCCAGGCGGCCTCCGCGCTGTCCGCCAGGGCGCGGCTGACCGATCCGTCGAGCCGAAGGCTGGCGTCGACACGTAGCAGGGTGGACATCAGGTTTGTCTCCATCGTCGTGAGGGGGCGGCTTTTAATGAGCTGCTCTGAAGATAGTCTGTGTGGCAGAACATATTCAAGTCAGATCGTATTCCGGGTGGCGTACACCACGTACGATGGGGACATGACCAGTACTTCGCCCGACGTCAAAGGCCGGATCGCCCGTGAGGTGGCGCGCCGGGGCACTGGCGGGCTGGAGCCACGGGTCGCCAGCGGCGCACCGGTCGAGTCCGACCTGGGCTGGGCGCTGGGTGTGGTGTTCCGGCGGTACGCGAAGGCCGCCGCTGAGTCGCTCGACGACGTGCCCGGCGGGCCGCGGGGTTATCAGGTGCTGGCGACGACCGTCGCCGAGGGTCCGAGGCGGCAGCTCGATCTGGCTGCGCAGCTCGGCGTGGACCGGACCGTCATGACGTACCTCCTGGACGACCTGGAGAAGGCCGGCCTCGTGCAGCGTCAGGCGGACCCGGCCGACCGGCGGGCGCGGTTGATCGTGCCGACCGACGAAGGCAAGGAGACGCTCTGTGACCTGGAGCGGCGGCTGTCGACCGCCGAGGACGAGATCCTCGGCAGCCTGGACCAGGCCGAGCGCGCCAGCTTCCGGATGCTGCTTCAGCGGGTGGCGATGAAGGCCAACGCGGTCGACCCGCTGCACAACGCCTGCGCGCTGGCCGAGACGGACGACCCGGCCAGCACCTAGGCACCTAGATCCTGACGGCCTAGTGGAGCGGGACGAAGCCTGACTCGTAGGCGCGGATCACGGCCTGGGTGCGATCCCGGGCGTTCAGCTTGGCGAGCACGTTCGCGACGTGCGTCTTGACCGTCTGCAAGCCCAGGATCAGGTCGTCCGCAATCTCCGCGTTCGACAGCCCCTTGGCCATCAGGCGCAGGACCTCCTGCTCCCGCTCGGTCAGCTGGTACTCGTCCAGGCCGTTCTGCTTCGACTGCTCGGCGCCCACGTGCGCGAGGGCGAGCGCACGGATCGCCTCCGGGAACAGCAGCGACTCGCTGCTCGCGACGGTCCGGATCGCGGCGATGATGTCGTCCGGCGGCGTCCGCTTCAGCAGGAACCCGGACGCGCCGGCCCGCAGCGCGTCGTACACGTAGTCGTCGTTCTCGAACGTCGTCACGACCAGCACCCGCGGCGCCGGGTCGAGGTTCTCGAGCAGCAGGCGGGTGGCCTGGATGCCGTCGACGGCGGGCATCCGGACGTCCATCAGCACGACGTCCGCGCCGGTCCGGCGGACGATCGGCAGCACCTCGGCGCCGTCGCCGGCCTCCCCGACCACCTCCAGGTCGGGCTCGGCGTTGATGATGGCGCGCAGCCCGCTGCGGATCAACGGCTCGTCGTCGACCACGACCACCGACAGGTTCATCTCAGCCCTTCGTCGTCACTGCGACCGGAAGTGTCACCGCGAGCCGCCACCGGTCGCCGTCCAGGCCGGCGTCGACGGTTCCTCGCAGTACGGCGACTCTTTCACGGATCCCGGCCAACCCGCGGCCACCACCCGCGTGGTCCGAGCCGTCGCTCACCGGGTTGATCAGCTCGAGCCGCAGCCCGGTGTCGTCCAGCCGGATCGACAGGTCCACGGTGAGCTCGCCGGCCGGACGGCCCGCGTGCCGGATGGCGTTGGTCAGGCCCTCCTGGACGATCCGGTACGCCTCCCGGGAGACCGCCGCCGGAAGCCGGCCCAGGTCGCCGTCCTGCTGCACGTCGACCGTGATCCCGCCCGCCCGGGTGGCCTCGACCAGCCGGGGGAGATCGCCGAGAGTCGCCTGTGGCGCAGTCTGCGAACCCGGCCGGCGGTCGTCCCGGAGCAAGCCGAGCACGTGGTCGAGGTCGGCCAGCGCGTTGCGGGCCGACGTCTCCATCGCCGCCAGCGCGGTCTCGGCGAACTCCGGGTCGGTCGCCAGCACCCGGCGGGCGGCGGCCGCCTGGATCGTGACCAGGCTCAGCGCGTGCCCGACGCTGTCGTGCAGCTCCCGGGCCAGACGGTTGCGCTCGGCAAGTGTCGCCGTACGGCGCTCGAGCAACTCGATGCGCTCTGCCGACGTCGGCCCGAGGACGCGCGGGGCGAGGTAGGCGAGCAGCGCGCCGACCGCGGCGGACAGGAAGAACAGCCCGACGATCCCGCCCAGCGCGGCCGCAGGCATCCAGAGATCGGTCCAGTCGCCCTTGATCCGGTAGCTGAGGTCGGGCATCAGCTCGTGCCGGCCGGGGGAGCGGAAAGGGGCCGCGAGCAACACCGCGCCGAGGCCGAAGACGACCGTGCTGAGCGTGCCGACGATGCCGCCGGTGATCAGGTGCAGGCAGAACCAGGTCGTGGTCCGGCGGCGCTGCGCCCAGGTCCGGGCCGGGCCGAGCGGGCGCTCCTCGAACCGGACGCCGAGCAGCGACTCGACCGCGATGCCCTCGACCTCGCGGACCGCGGGCAGAATGCCGAGCGCGATCGGCGGGCCGACCACCAGGATGCCGATGAGGATGCCCTCGGCAACGACCGGCAGGTCCAGGTCCTGGGCGAGCGCGCCGAGCGCGCTGTCCACCAGGATGAACGCCAGCACCAGCGCCGCGCCGAGCAGCAGGTAGACCCAGCGCAGGTACGTCGACGCCCGGCCGAGGCAGCGGACGCCGCGGACCAGCGCGGACGCAGTACGCGCGAGCCTGCCCGCCGGACGCGCCGCTGCACGTCCGGAGGCCGCCGACTCAGGTACCAGCCCGTCCACCACCTCCCTATCGTCCCAAACCGCGGTTCGGCACACCTCCCTCCCCGGAGGGAACAGTTGTTCGAACGAATACGTGGGGTGCGTCACTCGCGACGGAGGGTTTACGTAAATTTGACGGGGGAAGGACCGGTTCGGAGCCGATCGGCGTCGCGATCTGCTGTCCAGGCAGGTACGGTCTGTGGTCGGGGCGGGATGCCCGTCCGGTGCGGACAGGTATGGGGAACGGCTCCAGGACGGGTGGCAAGCGGGCTCTGCGGGGACCCGGCGCAGTGGAGGTTAAGTCACTGTGAAGTCCCCGAGGGGCCGATTGACCACCTTTCCATATTTGATGTTTGATCAAATATCGGAGGAGAGAGGTCGATATGAGGTTGAGGCGTTCCGCCGTCGCTCTGATGGCGGTCCTGGGGCTCGCCCTGGTCAGTGCGTGCAACAACAGCGGCAACGAGGGCCAGAGCCAGGACTCGGGCCTGCAGAAGGTCAGCTATCTGACCTCGTTCAACACCTTCGGTCGTGAGGCCTACGCGTACGTCGCCCTGGAGAAGGGCTACTTCAAGGACGCCGGTTTCGACGTCACCATCAACCCAGGCTCCGGCACCGTCGACGTGATGAAGCTGGTCGCGGGCGGTCAGGCCGACTACGGCATCGGCGACTTCACCGCCACCGTCATCACGCTCGGCAAGCAGAAGCTGCCGATCACCACGGTCGGGATGATCCACCAGCGCTCGCTGGCCGCGATTGCGGTGCTCGAGGGCGGCCCGATCAGCAAGCCGCAGGACCTGGTCGGCAAGCGGATCGGCGACCAGCCGGGCTCGACCAACCAGGTCATGTTCCCGGTCTACGCCAAGGCCGCCGGCATCCCGGCCGACTCGGTCACCTTCGTCCCGTCGCCGCCGCCCGCGCTGCCGCAGCTGCTCGCCTCCAAGAAGGTGGACGGGATCGGCCAGTTCGTGGTCGGCGTCCCGCTGGTGGAGAAGGCGGCCAAGCAGAAGGTCATGACGCTGCCGTACGGCGAGAAGCTGCCGGACCTGTACGGCAACGCGATCATCACCCGCTCCGACCTGGCCAAGGACCACCCGGACCAGGTCAAGAAGTTCACCGAGGCGCTGCTCAAGGGCCTGCAGGACACCATCGACGACCCGGCTGCGGCGGCCGAGATCCTGAAGAAGCACGTGCCGCAGACCGACGTCACGGTGGCCACCAAGGAGCTCGAGCTGATGAAGAAGTACGTGAAGCCGGACGACTTCAAGGGCCCGCTGGGTGCGGTCGACCCGACCCGGGTGCAGAAGATCATCTCCGTGCTCGACGACGCCAAGGCGATCGAGCCGGCCGGCTCGGTGACGCCCGCCGACGTGGTCACCGTCGACCTCGCCCCGAAGGGCTGAGGCCGGCCCACGATGATTCGGCTGGACGGTGTGGGGCAGGTCTTCGACGGACGCGAGGGCCGGGTCGTAGCCCTCGAGGAAATCGACCTGCACGTCCGGCCGAACGAGTTCGTCACGCTGATCGGCCGGTCCGGGTGTGGCAAGTCCACCCTGCTCCGGCTGATCGCGGGACTGCTGCCGCCGACGTCCGGCACGGTCGCGGTGGCGGGGGAACCCGTCACCGGGCCGCGCCGGGACGTCTCGTTCATGTTCCAGCGCCCGGCCCTGCTGCCGTGGCGGTCGGTGCTGTCCAACGTGATGCTGCCGGTCGAGATCGACGGCGGCGAGGGCGACCGCGGGAAGGCGGCGTACCGGGACCGGGCGCATCAACTACTCGAGCTGGTCGGCCTGCGCGGGTTCGAGCGGCGGCTGCCGCACGAGCTGTCCGGCGGCATGCAGCAGCGGGTGTCGCTGTGCCGCTCGCTGATCCGCGATCCGCAGGTGATGCTGATGGACGAGCCGTTCTCCGCGCTCGACGCGCTCACCCGGACCGAGCTGTCCGAGGAACTGCAGCGGATCAAGATGGAGCTGTCCACCACGATCGTGTTCGTCACGCACTCGATCGAGGAAGCCGTCGTACTGGCCGACCGGGTGGTCGTGCTGACGCCGCGGCCGGGGCGGTTGCGTGAGGTCGTCGACATCGACATTCCGCGGCCGCGCAGCCTGGGCCAGAACTCGCACCTCACCGAGGTCGCGCAGATCAGCGGCCTGCTGCACGGGCTGCTGGCGGAGAAGGCCGGTCAACCGATGGATGAGCGCCCGGTCGACGAGGTGCGGCCGTGAAGAAGCGTTCCTGGCTGACCACGTCTCCGACCGCCGCCGTCCTGCTGCCGATCGTCGGCCTGATCGGTGCGATCGCGCTCTGGGGGGTCGCCACCGTCGTCTTCTCCATCGAGTCGTACCTGCTGCCCAGCCCGTCCGACGTGATCAGGACGTTCTTCGACCAGCCGGCGTACCTGCTGCAGCAGACCGGCATCTCGTTCCTGGAGACGGTCGAGGGCTTCCTGCTGGCGATCGTGATCGGCGTCCCGATCGCGTTGCTGATCGTCCGCTCGGTGATCCTGGAGCGCCTGGTCTACCCGCTGCTGCTGATGGTGAACGCGATCCCGAAGATCGCGATCGCCCCGCTGCTGGTGGTCTGGATGGGCTTCGGGCAGTGGCCCAAGGTCGTCATGGTGCTGCTGATGTGCTTCTTCCCGATCGTGATCTCGACCGCGCAGGGGATGAAGTCGACACCGGTCGAGCTGGTCGAGCTGCTCCGGTCGCTGAACGCGAGCCGGACCCAGGAGTTCTTCAAGCTGCGGCTGCGCTACGCGATGCCGCAGATCTTCACCGGCCTGAAGGTGGCCATCTCGCTGGCCGTGATCGGGTCGGTGATCGCCGAGTTCGTCGGCGCCACCCAGGGCCTCGGGTACGTGATCCAGCAGTCCGGTGCGAGTGCCGACACCGCGCTGGCGTTCGCCGCGATCACGCTGCTCAGCATCATGAGCATCATCTTGTTCTACGGCCTGGTCCTGCTGGAGCACCTGTTCCTGCCGTGGGCCCAGGAGACCCGATGACAGCGCAGGCTTCCGACGCCGATCGCCGGGTGCTGGTCCGGCCCGCGTGGCTCGAGGCCACCGTCTCGGCGGTGTTCAGCGCGCTCGGCTTCGACCCGGCCGACTCGGGCAAGATCGCCGCTGCCCTGGTCGAGGCGGACCTGCGCGGCGTGAGCTCGCACGGCATCATGCTCGTCCCGATGTACGTCGAACGGCTGAACGCCGGCGGTGTCACCAGGGAACGCGAGCTGGACGTTCTGTACGACGCCGGCGCCGCGCTGGTCGTGGACGCGCGGGGCGGAATGGGCCAGCTGTCGAGCCCGCAGGCGATGGGGCACGCGATCGAGCGCGCCGGCCGGTACGGGATCGGCCTGGTGTCGGTCCGCAACGCGCACCACTTCGGCGCGGCCAGCCGCTGGGCGATGCAGGCCGGTGAAGCAGGCTGTGTCGGCGTCGCGATGTCCAACACGACGCCGTTGATGCCTGCTCCCGGTGGGGCCGAACGGATCGTCGGCAACAACCCGCTGGCGGTCGCGGTGCCGACCTCGGCCGGCGTGGAGATCGTTCTCGACATGGCATTGTCGGCTGTTGCCCTCGGCAAGATCAGGCTCGCGGCGTCAGCCGGCCGGCCGATCCCGGACACCTGGGCGACCGACTCGGAGGGGACCCCGACCACGGATGCCGAGGAAGCCGTCCTCGGCATGCTGCTGCCCGCTGCCGGGCATAAGGGCTTCGGGCTGGCGCTGATGATCGACGTACTGACCGGAGTGCTGAGTGGCGGCGGCTGGGGCGACCAGGTGCGGCCGCTGTACCGGGAGCCGGGCCGGCCCAACGACTGCGCCCACCTGTTCCTGGCGATCGACCCGGAGTTGCTGGGCGGCGTGGAGAACTTCCGGCGCCGCTCGTCCGGCCTGGCCGCGCGGGTGCGCGGCAGCGCGACGGCGCCCGGGGTGGGCCGGCTGTACCTGCCGGGGGAGATCGAGGCGGAACGGGCCTCGCACCAGCGGCGGCACGGTGTGCTGATCGAAAGGTCCGGGCTGGACGGGTTGCTGGCGGCGGCACGCGCGGTCGGCGCCGTCGTCCCGGCGGGAGGGGTGCTCGACTGATGCCGAAGACACAGGTTTCGACGACCGACCTGCACAGCCCGAACGGCGTGTTCTCGCAGGCCACCACGGTGGAGGCGACCGGGCGGATGGTGTTCGTCTCCGGGATGACGGCACGCCGGCCGGACGGCAGCATCGCCGGCGTCGGCGACATCCGGGAGCAGACCCGGCAGGTCATCGAGAACGTGCAGGCGGCGGTGCGAGCGGCCGGTGGCACGCTCGCGGACGTCTGCCGGGTGGATGTGTACGTGCGCAACATGGAGGACTTCGCCAAGATCCACGAGATCCGGGCGCAGTACTTCACCGAGCCGCTGCCGGCCTCGACGATGGTCGAGGTCAGCAAGCTCGCGCACCCCGACTATCTGATCGAGATCAGCGCTATCGCGGTGGTTTCATGAACGAGCGTAGCGAGTTCATCATCAAGCACAGCCCGTTTCGTGCCTCAGCCGCGCTCGGAGCGAAGCGAGGACGCGGATGAGTTGGGGGGTTAGCATGCGTGGCGTCGAGTGGACCTGAGATGCGGTACGTGATGGTGGAGCACGGCGGCCGGGAACGGCCGGGCGTGCTCGACGGGGACTCGGTCTTGTTGCTCTCAGCAACGGATCTCGCTGCGATCATCTCGGGCGCCGACGCCGTCGGTGACGAGCGCATCCCTTACAGTGAAGAGATTCTGCGGCCGCCGCTGCGACGGTTCCGCCGGGACATTCTGTGCACCGGGTGGAACTACTGGGACCACTTCGAGGAGAGCCGCGGCAAGCGGGAGGGCCAGGACGTCGACCGGCCCGAGCACCCGACCTTCTTCACCAAGGGCCCGGACACCGTCATCGGCCCGTACGACGACATCGCCTGGGACCCCGCGATCTCGGCCAAGTGGGACTACGAGGCCGAGTTGGCGCTGGTGATCGGGAAGACGGGCCGCAACATCCCGGCCGCAAACGCGCTCGACTACGTGTGGGGCTACACGCTGGCCAACGACGTGTCGCAGCGGGACCTGCAGCGGGCGCACGGCGGCCAGTGGCTGAAGGGCAAGAGCATCGACGACACCATGCCGCTCGGCCCCTGGATCGTGACGGCCGACGAGCTCGGTGACCCGCAGAACGTGCGGCTGCAGTGCCTGGTCAACGGTGAGGTGCGACAGGACGCGTCGACGAAGCAGATGGCTTTCGACGTTGCGACGCTGATCAGCGAGCTGTCATTCGGTATGACGCTGCGGCCTGGCGACCTCCTGCTGACCGGGACGCCTGCAGGTATCGGCAATGCCCGCGAGCCGCAGGTCTTCCTGCAGGAGGGCGATGTGGTCGTCACCCGCGCCGACAAGATCGGTGAGCTCCGCAACAAGGTGACGCGGGCATGAGCGGTCCGTTGGAGTTGCTACCAGGTGGGGGTCGCGGCGGGCGCCGTACGCTCGCCGAGCATGCTGCGGCCGAGTTGCACCAGCTCATCCTGTCCGGCGAACTGCCCAGCGGTACGCCGTTGCGGCTGGTCGAGCTGGCGAGTCGCCTGGAGATGAGCCAGATGCCGGTCCGGGAGGGACTCCGCCGGCTGGAGGCGCTCGGACTGGTCGAGATCATCCCGCACCGGGGCGCCTGGGTCCGGGACCTGTCGCTGGCCGATCTGCGGGACACGCACGAGACCAGGCTGGCGTTGGAGAGTCTCGCCGTACGTGCGGCTGCGGAGCACTTCGCCGACGAGGACTTCCAGAAGGCGACTGCCGCTCTGGCCGAGCACCTCCGGCTGTCTCGTGCAGAGGACTCGGTGGGCGCGCGGCAGGCGCATGCGGACTTCCACTTCGCCATCTACCGGGCCGGTGGGTCGCAGTGGCTCGCTCGGGCGATCGAGCCGGTGTGGCAGAACAGTGAGCGGTACCGGTTCGGCAGCCGGCCGACCGCGGCCCTGATCGAGCGGAGCCGAGTGGAGCACCAGGCCATCCTCGACGCCTGCGTCGCCCGCAACCCGGAAGCCGCCGAGCAGGCGTTGCGTAACCACCTGGTCGGCGCCTTCCAGCGGATCACCCAAACGATGACGTCATCATCGAAGCAGAAGGAGACGTCTTGACGTCCTCCCACCACCCGAAGGCAGGGGATTCCAACCCTTGCGGGCTGAGGTTCGCGGTTCACAGCCGTGCCTTACTGCACAAGAAGGCTCCCCGCGCTGCCACGGCCCGCCCGGCCGCGGTTACTACTGGTCCTACTACTGCCAGTTGCTTGGCTATCGCAACCGGCGAAAATACTACCTGCGCCTACCGACAAAACCTGAAAGGAGGGAGATGGATGCCGCTCCTCGCCGTGAACGACGGGGTTCGCATGCCATCAAACTCATGAAGGTGAGCTTCGATGCGGCCGGTGAGGTCGTGGTGATCACAGGTGGTGCCCAGGGCATTGGGGCGGCGCTGGCCCGGGCTGTGACGGCCTGCGGAGGCACTGCGGTGGTCTTCGACGTGGTGAAGCCTGATGTGGGGGTCGACTACGTCGAGGTGGACGTTGCAGATCGCGCGTCAGTGGAGTCTGCCGTCGCGATGGTGATGGCTCGCTACGGGCGGATCGACGGGCTGGTCGCGGGCGCTGCGGTGCAGCCTCGGTCAACTGTGGTCGAGATGGACCCGGCCGAGTGGACCAGGACGCTGCAGGTGAACCTCGACGGAGTGGTGTGGGTGTGCCAGGCCGTCGTACCGCACATGGTGGCGCGGCGGTCCGGGTCGGTGGTCGTGTTCACGTCGGGTATAGCCGTCACCGGGTGGGCCGGTGCGGCGGCGTACGCGTCGAGCAAGGCTGCGCTGATCGCCTTCGCGAAGTCGCTGGCCGCCGAGGTGGCCGAGCACCGGGTGCGGGTGAACATCGCCGCGCCGGGCGTGATCGACACCGAGCAGTTCCGAGGAGCGAACGCCGGTGCGGACCGGGAGCACTGGCAGGACACCATAGGTATCGGAGACCCCGAGGACGTGGTCGGTCCACTGCTGTTCCTGCTGTCCGACGCGGCCGCGATGACCGGGTCGGTGCTGACCCGGGAACGGGCCTTTCCCAAGCTGACAACCTTCGCGGAGTGAATGAGTGACTGCTGATCAGTTGCCCGTCGCGATCGTCGGTGCAGGCCCGATCGGCCTGACGACGGCGCTCGGCCTGGCGCACTACGGCGTACCGTTCGTGCTGCTCGAGGAGGACGCGGTCCTGTCCTCGGACACCAAGGCCGGTACGACGCTCAGCCGCACCCTGGAGATCTGGAACCGGTACGGCGCGGTCGACGGCATCCTGGCCGCGGCGCTGCGGATCGACGAGATCGGTGACATCGACCGGGCCAGCAACACGCCCCGGGCCTCGGTGCGGCTGGCCGAGCTGGTCAACGACACCCAGTTCCCGTTCGTGATCAACCTGCCGCAGCAGAAGATGGAGCCGATCCTCGCGGCGGCGCTGTCGCAGCCCGTGCTCACGCAGCACCGGCTCACGTCCTTCGAGGTGCGGGACGACCGCGTCGTACTGCAGGTGGAGACGCCGGAGGGGCCGCGCACGCTGGAGGCCTCGCACCTGCTGGCGTGCGACGGCGGCCGGAGCAAGATCCGCGACGCGCTCGGTGTGACGGTGGTGGGGGAGACTCTGCCCGAGCGGTACATGCTGATCGACGTCGTGGTCGACCTGGACGTCGACAACGCCCGTGACTACCCCTACCTGGCGTACTTCGCGGACAAGTCCGAGTGGATGGTGCTGATCCGGCAGCCGGACAACTGGCGGTTCCTGTTCCCGCTCGGCCCGGGCGCCGAGCCGCCGGGGGACGAGGACCTGCTGGTCAAGGTCAAGCAGTTCATCGGCGAGGTGGATCGGATCGAGCTGCTCGGCTCAGTGGTCTACAACGTGCACCACCGGGTCGCGGACCAGTGGTCCGTGGACCGCAGGGTGTTCCTGATGGGCGACGCGGCCCACCTGATCACGCCGATGTGGGCGCTGGGACTCAACACGGGTGCGCTGGACGCGTCCAACCTGCCGTGGCGGCTCGCTTGGGTGCTGCGCGGCTGGGCGGACGAAGCCCTGCTGGACGGGTACGAGCAGGAGCAGCGGCCGGTGGCGATCAACGGCTCCGGTGAGATGGCGGAGGCCGCCCGCAAGTACATGTCCCACCAGCACGGTGCGGTGACCGCGTCCGGCAGTGACTGGGCGACGGCGTACACCCGGACCCTGCTGAGTGTGCGGCTGGACGTGACCGGCGAGGGGGACTGGTCGATGGTGGCCACCGCTCCCGAACCACCCGCCGTACGGGCCGGTGACCGGGCGCCGGATCTTCAGTTGCAGGGCCCGTCCGGTCGGGTGGCGATCCACGAGCTGTGCCGGCACTCGTTCGTGGCGCTCTACTTCACCGACGTACGGCGTCGGCCGGACATCCCGCCGAACGACTCGCCGGCGTTGAAGCACTACGCCGTCTCCCGGTGGGACGCACCGCACGACTCCGGCCTGCGCGACCGGGCGCTGTTCGACCCGGGAAGCATTGCCACCGACAGGTACGGCGTGGGCCCGGACACCGTCGTCCTGGTCCGGCCGGACGGCCACATCGCCGCAGTCGCGCCCATGCGACCCGGCGTGGCCGACGAGCTCTACTCCGGGATCACCGGCCGACCTGTGCCGCGGGAGGGTTGATGACTCTGTTGAATGCCGCGCTGCCGCGCGGCGGGTCATGGGGCTGGAACTCCCGGCCTTCCCTCGTCGCTCCAGTCGCTTCGCTCCCTCCACTCCTCAGTCCAGGCCGGGAGGCCCCATGACCGGGTTCGACGAGCCGCTGCGCGAGTTGCTGCTGCAGACGGAGGACCTGGAGTGGGTGGACAAGTCCCTCGGCGGGCTGTCCCACAAGATGCTGTGGCGTGACCCGGAGACCGAGGCGTCGATCGCGCTGGTGCGGTTCGAGAAGGGGTCCGGGATCCCGTCCGAGCACAAGCACGCGTCGAACCAGTTCATGTTCTGCCTGTCCGGGCGGTACGTGTACCTGCCGACCGGGACGACGCTGACCAAGGGCAGCTTCTACTGGAACCCCAAGGGCAACGTGCACGGGCCGACGCTGGCCGAGGAGACGTCCGTCCTGCTGGAGGTGTACGACGGGCCGCACTACCCGGAGCGGCCGTCGTTCTACGACAACGACGAGGACGCCCGCTGAGATGGCCGGTTGGGACGTCCACACCCACCTGATCCCGCCCACTGTGCTCTCCGCTGCGCACAAGGGCGAGTTCGGGCTGTCCGTCGACAACGGTTCGCTGGTCGTCGACGGACAGCGGCTGCCGTTGGGGCGGCTGGCCGACCCGGCTGCACTTCTGCGCTGGATCGACGAGCAAGACCTGGACGGTGCTGTGGTGTCCGTCCCGCCTGCACTCTTCCGGTACGACACCGGCGTCGAGTGGGCCGAGTTGGTGAACCAGGGGTTGCGGGAGCTCGCCACACCTCAGCTGCGGGTGCTGGGCCAGCTGCCGCTGCTTGATGCAGCTGCACCCTCGGTTGCTGCTGCTCTGGCCCGCGAGGGGGTCTTCAGCGGCTTTGCCCTGGGTACGCCGAGCTACGAGGGGCTGGATCCGGTGTGGGAGATGCTGCACGCACTGGAGGCCTTCACGCTGATCCACCCGGGGCACAGTGACGACAAGCGGCTCGAGTCGTTCTACTTGACGAATCTGTTGGGGAATCCGTACGAGACCGGGCTGGCTGCGGCGAGTCTGATCTTCGCGGATGTGCCGGGGCGGTTTCCGGGGATCCGGTTCTGCCTGTGCCATGGGGGTGGTGTGACGGCGGCGCTGGCCGGCCGTTGGCAGCGGGGGATCGACACGGCGCGGCCGGGGATCGAGCCACCGTCGCTGGCGGTGGCGGACGCGTTGCGCCGGTTCTACGTCGACGACTTGGTGCACGACGACGCCGTACTGGAGCTGCTCGGCTCCACGTTCGGGCCCGAGCGGGTGCTGGCCGGCAGCGACTGGCCGTTCCCGATGGGCAGCGACTCCGTGTCCGCGATGCGGGCGCTGGCGGCCGGTGAGCTGACCGTACCGCTGGCGAAGGAGGTCGTCGCGCCGTGAGACGGGCTTTTCGTCAGGACAAACGTGTGATCAGATATCAAATCGTGGGAACCGGGGTGAAGCAATGAGCGCGCGGACGGGGGCAGTGCTGCGCAGTCATGGGCCGGGTCAGCAGCTGAAGGCCGAAGAGGTCGAGCAGGTTGCCGGACCAGGGGAGACGCTGGTCGAGATGCGGCTGGCCGCGGTGACGCAGGCCGACCGGTCGGTCCTGGCTGGCAAACAACCGACGCAACCCTTCATGCCGGGGTCCGAAGGCGTTGGTGTCGCGGTGACCTCAGCGAGTCTTGCGGCCGGGACGCCCGTGCTGATCCGTGGCGAGGGTGTCGGGGTGACGAGGCAGGGCCTCTGGGGCCGGTACGCCGTCGTGCCCGATGCCGCAGTACACCGGCTGCCTGCCGAGCTGGATGCTGTGGTCGCTCTTGCTCTGCTGACGCCGGCGTTGACTGCCCATACTGCCGTGCGGCGCGTTGCCGCCGTGCTGGACGACGAGACCGTTGTGGTCACCGGGGTGACCAGTCTGCTGGGTCGTCTGTGTGCAGCGATGGCTCGCGCGGCCGGTGCGCGGAAGGTGATCGGGCTGGCCTGGGTCGGCGAGGCTGTGGACGCGGCTGCGCCGTTGGTCGACCAGATCGTGCGTGTGGACGAGCTAGGGCAGGTCGGGCGTGAGCTGCCGTGGTGCGACGCGGCGATCGACACTGTGGGCGGTCCGGTCACCAGTGGGGTGCTCGGCCAGATCACTCCGGGCGGGCGGATCGCCGTACTGGGTTACAAGGCTGGTGAGTTCACCACGATCGACCTGCACCAGCTGATCGGGCGAGACCTGCGAGTGCTGCCGGTGAACCTGCAACGAACAGTCCTCGAACCTGGTGCGGTCAGCGAGGCGCTCGCTGCGGTCGCGCCGGTGCAGGTGCGGCCGGACGTCGAGTTGGTGACCGCCGACCGGGCCGGCGACGCACTGGACCGGATCGCTCCCGATCGCAGGGTTTTCCTTGATCTGACGGTGTTCTGACGTAGCTGCCGGTTCGGGCCGCTGGACTAGACCAATCAGTGATACTGAGCAATCTGTTGTCGGAGTCCCGCAGATCACCCACCGGCCGCTACGGTTACCTCCCAGAGTTGTGCAGTGGAGGAGAGAGGTAGCCCGCACCCTATGACCCGACGACTCGAGCTCACGCCCGGGGGACCGACCGGCCGTCGTACCCTCGCCGAGGAGGCGGCCGCCGAACTGCACGAACTCATCCTGTCCGGCGAGCTTCCGAGTGGTACGGCGCTTCGGCTCGAGGAGCTCGCGAAGCGGCTGGACATGAGCCAGATGCCGATCCGCGAAGGGCTGCGGCGGATGCAGGCGCTCGGGCTGGTCGAGATCGTTCCGCACAAGGGCGCGTGGGTCCGCGAGCTGTCGATGGAGGACCTGCGCGACACGCACCAGACCCGGCTGGCGCTGGAGTCCCTCGCGGTACGGGCGGCCGCGACCCGCTTCTCCGACTCCGACGCCGCACTGGCCCGCACTGCGCTGGCCGAGCACGTGCGGCTCTCGAAGGCCGGCGACAACATCGCCTCCCGGCAGGCGCACACCGAGTTCCACTTCGCCATCTACCGGGCCGGTGGGTCGCGCTGGCTGCCGCGCGCGATCGAGCCGGTGTGGCAGAACAGCGAGCGCTACCGGTTCGGCTCGCGGCAGACCAAGGCGCGGATCGAGCAGACCCGGCGTGAGCACCAGGCGATACTCGACGCGTGCGTCGCGCACGACGAGGCCGGTGCGGAGGCCGCGTTGCGCGAACACCTCGAGGGCGCGATGCAGCGCATCACGCAAACGATGGAGCGTCGCTACCAGAAGAGTTGAGCACCTCGAAGCGGTCGGTCTGCCAGCCACCCGCGTCGAAGATCGCCCGCAGCAGCAGGGAGTCGCCGCGTCTGCCGTAGGTGGTGACCAGTTCGGTGATGTCCGTCGTACCCAGGCCGTCGTAGTACTGGTCCAACGCCTTGCGACGGCGTTGGGCTGCTTCCGGGGTGCTGGTGATCTCTTGCAGTTCCGTTTGGCAGCCGACGACCTGCCCGGAGCCCACCTTCTCTCCGGGCAGGTGTCGTTGCAGGTGGTTGTGGCCTGCCTGCACGTCCTGTGCTCGCAGCCTTGCGCCCAAGGCGTGAGTCTGCTGCTGTTGCACGGCTCGTGAGATGGCGATGTGGTCCGGGTGTCCTGTGAGCCCGTCCCTTCCGACCGTCAGCACGAGCTGCGGTTGGACCTCGCTGACGGCGCGTGCGACCTCTGCCGCGACCTCATTGGGCTGTGCACTCGCCAGCGTGTGCGGGCCGCCTGATCCACCGTCGTCGACCCAGCGGCCCTTGGTGCTCAGCCAGTTCCACTCGTCGATGCCGAGCAGGTCGCATGACGCTTGCAGTCTGTCTGCCGCGTTGCCGATTCCTGCTGTGGCGACCCGCAGTACGACGTGCCACCCCGCAGCGCTGAGCACTGCGGTGGCGGCGCCGGTAGCGAAGACCTCGTCATCCGGATGCGCGTGGATAACGAGCGCCGTACGCAACTAGTCGGCCAGCCGGGCCGGGAAGCCGCCTGTCGCGACCGGGCCCCAGCGCTCCGGGGTGACGCGGATCAGGCACTTGCCCTGCGTCCGCATGGCCTCGCGGTACTCGTCCCAGTCCGGGTGCTCACCGGAGATCGACCGGTAGTACTCAACCAGCGGCTCCACCGCGTCCGGCAGCTGGATCACCTCGCCAGTGCCGTCCACCTGCACCCACGGACCGTTCCAGTCGTCCGACAGCACCACGACACTGGTCTGCGGGTTCCGCTCCACGTTCGTGCTCTTGGCCCGCTCCGGGTACGACGAGATGACGATCCGGCCCTCGCTGTCCACTCCACCCGACACCGGCGAGGCCTGCGGCGTCCCGTCCGCCCTCGTGGTGATCAGCAACATGTGATGGCGCGGCCGCACGAACTCCAGCAGCTCCTCGACCCCGACCGTCGTATTCGTGGCAACTGTTCTCGGCATGCCCCCACCCTATGTTCGCTCACACCACCCCCGTCTCCTCGTCGTCCATCAGGTGGCCTTCCTCAGCAGGTCGTCGGGGGTGAGGAGTTGTTCCAGCTCCTCGTCGGGGAGGTGGTTGATGAGGTCCTTGGTGCGTTGGGCCTGTGGGGTGGTCGGGAGGGCGCCGGCGAGGAGCTCGGGGAGGAAGAGCTCGTAGCCGGCGCGGGCTCGGGGTGTGTACCTGTGCCTGGTCCTGGCGACCGCAGAGGAGACCCGGATAGCGTGCTCGTTGCCCGGCGGTACGTCGGGACGGTCGACCTCACGTGCAGCGAAGCGGAAGCCGTTCGCCTTGTCGCAACTCGCACAGCCGACCGGACCGGCGCCAAGCCCCGAGCCGCACTCACCACACGTCAACTGCTTGAGCGCCCCGTCCACAACCCGCCAGTCGAACTCGGACGTGTCCTGCAGAACGACCTCGGCCAGCTCCCGGGCCTCCGCCGTACCAACTGCCACGCCCGACTCCGCGCAGAACCCTCGCCAGGCCTCGTCGATACTGTCCTCGACCACTCGAAGCGCGTCCACCAATCGCGCGTGCTCCACCCGCCGCATGCGCTGGACTCTAGTGTCCCGGTGAGCTGTGGACGACCGGATTGACATGTTCGAACAGGTGTTCGAACATGGATTCATGACGGGGAGAAAGGCAGCGGATCGGGCGCCGGCGGTGACGGCGCTGGATCAGGCGCGCACGCTGCTCGCCCGAGCCAAGGCGCAGAAGGCGGCTCGGCTTCAGGCCGAGGACGAAGAAACCCTCGACTCACCCGTCCCCCTCCGGATTTCCGCCCAGGCGACCGCGGGTGGTGGGGTGCGGCGGTTGGTGGCGGCGCCGCGGACCACCGAGACGCGGGTGCAGCAGGCGCTGGACACCGCGAGTGTGGATCGGGTGCTGCCCACGTTGCCCGCGGTCTCCGAGCTGCTGGCGGGGGCTGGGTTGCGCGGCGGATCGGCGTACTCCGTGCGGGGATCGTCGGCGCTGGCGATGGCGATGATGGCCGGTCCGTCCGCGGAGGGTGCGTGGTGCGGGGTGGTCGGGCTGCCGTCGTTCGGGGCGGAGGCTGCGCGGGCGCTCGGGGTGGACCTCGAGCGCCTGGTCCTGGTGCCGGATCCGGAGCATGACTGGCTCAACGTCGTCGCTGCTCTGGTCGATGCGCTGACGGTGGTGGTGGTCCGTCCGCCGGGGGAGGTGACGCCGGGGGAGGCGTCCCGGCTCGCCGCGCGTCTGCGGACCCGGGGTGCGGTGCTGATCGCGGTTGGCTCCTGGCCGGGGAGTGAGGCGCGGCTGGAGGTGGAGAGCAACGTCTGGACCGGCTTGGGGGCCGGTGAAGGCCTGCTCGCCGCCCGGCAGGCGACCGTCGTGGTCACCGGCCGGCGAGCCGCCGTGCGCCAACGCCGGCACCAGCTCTGGCTCCCCGGACCGGACGGCGCCATCCGCTCGATCGACACCGCGGCGGACAGCACCTTTCGCCCGGTGGACTCCGCGGATGCCGCTGTTCGCGCGGTCGGCTCCGCGTCTGACGGTGCCTCCCGTTCGGTCGACTCCGGAGGTGGCGCTGTTCGCGGGGTCGGCTCGGCGGCGGACGGCGCCTTCCGGCCGGGTGTTGGCGAGGCTCCGGGCTGGCAGGACGAGGCGGTGGGGTGATGGGGCGTGGGCTGACTCGCACGATGGTGGTCTGGGTGCCGGACTGGCCGGTGACAGCGGCCGCGGTGGCGGCCGGGCGCTCTCCGGACGAGCCCATCGCCGTGCTGGAGAAGGGCAAGGTGCTCGCCACCTCCGCCGCGGCCCGGGCCGGCGGGGTGCGCCGCGGTCTGCGGGCCCGGGACGCGCAGTCGCGCTGCCCGGAGCTCGTCGTGCTGAAGTACGACCCGGTGATCGACGCGCGCTCGTTCGACCCGGTGATCGGCTGCCTGGAGGCGCTCATCCCGGGCATCCAGGTGATCCGGCCCGGGATGTGCGCGTTGAAGGCGCGCGGTCCGTCCCGGTTCTACGGCAGCGAGCCGGCCGCGGCCGCGAAGCTGCTCGACCGGCTCGAGACGTTCGACGTGCCGGGGAGCCGGGTGGGGATCGCCGACGGTCCGTTCGCCGCCGAGCAGGCGGCCCGGTCGAGCTCGGCGGAGACGCGGATCCTGGTGGTCCCGCCGGGGGAGTCGGCGGAGTTCCTGGCGCCGTTCAGCGTCGACACGCTCGAGCAGCCGACGCTGACCGACCTGCTCCGCCGGCTCGGGCTGCGGTCGCTGGGTGCGTTCGCGGGGCTGTCTCCCACCGAGGTGCTGACCAGGTTCGGCCCCGACGGCGCCTACGCCCACCGGCTGGCCTGTGGGTTCGACGATCGCTCCGTAGCCGGCCGCGAAGTCCCGCCGGAGCTCGTCCGCACCCTCGACTTCGAGCCGGCGGTGGACCGGGTCGACCAGGTCGCCTTCGCGGTCCGGTCGGTCGCCGACGAGCTGATTGCCCGGCTGACCGAGCTCGGCCTGGTCTGTACGACGCTGCGGGTCGAGGCCGGCACCGAGTCCGGCCGGATCCACGAGCGGGAGTGGTTGCACCCCCGCTGGTTCACCGCGGCGGACGTGGTGGATCGGGTCCGCTGGCAGCTGCAGGGGAGCGGTACGGCGACCACCGAGCTGACGTCACCCGTCGTACGGCTCCGACTCGTGCCCGAGCAGGTCGACCCGGTCGGCGCGCACGTCGACGGGCTGTGGGGCGGCGGGCCGGACGAGCGGATCCACCGGGCGCTGTCGCGGGTCCAGAGCATGCTCGGTCATGGGGCCGTCGCGTCGGTGGTGATCGGTGGCGGCCGCGGGTACGCCGAGCGGCAGACGCTGGTCCCGTGGGGCGACCGCCCGGTGCCGGCCCATCCCGCGGATCAGCCGTGGCCGGGCTCGATCAGCTCCGCCGACGCCACGCGCTGGCCCGCCCTCGCGCCGACCACCATCTTCCCCACCCCGCTTCCCGCGCAGGTCCTCGCCGAGGACGGCAGCGAGGTCTCGGTCAGCGCCCGCGGCGCGCTCTCCGGCACGCCCACCGCCTTCCGCCTCGGCCCAGCCGCTCAAGTTGCACCCGATAGCAACAAGCTGCACCCGATCACTGCCTGGGCCGGCCCCTGGCTGGTCGACGAGCGCTGGTGGGACCCGGACACCGAGTCCCGCCGCGCCCGCTTCCAGTTCACCACCGCCGACACCCGGGCCTGGCTCTTCACCCTCCACCAAACCACCTGGCAGGCCGAAGCCACCTATGACTGACGATCGAGAGGAACAGGAGCGCCATCAGGACCGCGCCCGCCCACATGGATTGCTGCCAGCCACTGACGAAGGAATCCTGAGCGGCCCGGATCAGGGCCTCTGCTTGGGGTCCCGCTTCGGGGGCGACTGCGATGGCGTTGGCGATGCCTTCGCGGGCGGTGTCGGCGGCTGGTTCGGGGATTCCGGCGAGTTGCTGGTCGATGGCATTGCGGTAGCCGGCGGACAACACTGCTCCGAGCAACGCGACACCGAGCGCGGTGCCGAACTCCCGCGTCACGTCGTTGAGCGCGGACGCGACGCCTTGGCGCTCACGCGGCAGCGCACTCGTGATCACCTCGGTGGACGGAGTCATCGACAGGCCCATGCCGAGTCCCATCGCGAGCATGCCCGGCAGGATCGCGACGTAGCCGCCGTCCGCGGAGACGAGCGTCGCCATCAGGACCAGGCCGACGCCCCCGAGCAGGATCCCGGCCGCCATCGTCGCGCGGCCTCCGATCAGCGCGGCGAGCCGCGGCGCGAGCCCGGAGGCGAACATCATCAGCAACGCCATCGGCATCAGCGCGAGCGTCGAGCGCAACCCGGACCAGCCGAGCACAGCCTGGAAGAACGGGAACAGTACGACGAAGATCCCGGCCTGCACACCGAACACCGTCAGCAGCGACACGGACCCACTCGCCAGACCCCGCTTGCGGAACAGTCGTACGTCGAGCAGCGGAGCCGCCCGGCGCAGTTCCCACGCCACGAAGGCGACTGCGCCGACCACACCCACCGCAAGACTCACCAGCGTCAGCGGCGCGCCCCAACCCCGCTCCGGCCCCTCGTGCAACGCGAGGACGAAGCCGAACACAGCCACCACGGACGCCAGCGAGCCGACGACGTCGAAGCGGTGCGCCGACTCCTCACGCGAGTTGGGCACAGCTCGCAGTGCCATCACGATCGCCACAACGACCAGAGCGACCGGCAGCACGAAGAGCCAGCGCCAACTCGCGAGGTCGACCAGGACGGCGGACAGGTACATGCCGAGGATGCCGCCACCACCGGCGACCCCGGTCCACACGCCGATCGCCTTCGAACGGTGCTCGTCCGGGAAGGCCGACGTGATGACGGCGAGCGTGACCGGCATGATCATCGCCGCGCCGACACCGCTGACGAACCGGGCCGCGAGCATCATCTCGGCCGACGTGGCCAAGCCGGCTGCGGCACTGGCCACCCCGAACAGGAGCAGACCGGCCAGCAGTACCGGCTTGCGGCCCCACCGATCACCGGCCGCTCCAAGTGGCAGCAGCAGCGCGGCCAAGCTGATCGTGTAGAGGTTGATGAACCACAGGACCTCCGTCTGGGAGGCGTCGAACGTGACCGCGAGCTCCGGCTGCGCGACGTTCAAACCGGACACCGAGGCGATCACCGCCATCAGCGCGACGCAGACCGCGACCAGGATCGCGCGCCGCCGGCGGGGGTCGTCGATGGTCGGCGCAGCGGCCGCCACGTGGGTACTCATGGGCTTCCCTTCACAACGTCGAGAGTCAGCACCGATGGTGGCGAGGAATCTGCCGAATCGGCAAAGCTTGTTGCCGAATGGCAAACTGGAATGCATGAGCCAAGCAGTGAACAGAACGCTGGACGCGGTCGGGCCCCGGCTGAAGCAGCTGCGGCTGCGTCGCGAGGTCACGCTCGCCGACCTCGCCGACGAGACCGGCATCTCGATCAGCACGTTGTCCCGCCTCGAGTCAGGGCTGCGGCGGCCGACGCTGGAGCAGTTGCTGCCGCTCGCGGGCGCCTACGGGGTCACGCTCGACGAGCTGGTCGACGCGCCGCCCACCGGCAACCCGCGCATCAACCTGCGCCCGATCGCCTGCGGCGACGGGATGGTCGTGCTGCCGCTCACCCGTCGGCCCGGTGGCATCCAGGCGTACAAGTTCGTGCTCCCGGCCGGGCGCGACGACCAAGTGCCCGACCTTCGCACCCACGAGGGGTACGACTGGGCCTACGTTCTCAACGGCCGGCTCCGGCTCGTCCTCGGCGACCAGGAGCTCATCCTCGAGCCGGGGGAGGCCGCGGAGTTCGACACCCGCACCCCGCACTGGTTCGGCGCCACCAGCGCCGGCCCGGTCGAGTTCCTCAGCCTGATCGGCAAACAAGGCGAACGCGCCCATGTCCGCGCGGCCCCGAAGCGTAAGTCGGCAGGCAGCTGACGCGGTCTCCTCGACAGGCGGGCGGAATTGTCGGCGGTAGGGGTGAGAATGGCGCGATGAACGAGCTGGGGCAGTTCGGTCCGCATCGGTGGTCGCCGGGATACCACGGTGCGGACGAGAGGTTTCGCGGGGCGACGTTCATGGTGGCGGACCTGCGCGGCGCGCGGTTCGTCGACTGTGATCTGACCGGGGTGAAGATCGTCGACGCGGCGCTGGTCGACGTCGACATCTCCGGGTGGGTGAGCAGCCTGGTCGTGAACGGTGTCGACGTCACGGAGTACGTCGAGGCCGAGCTCGACCGGCGGCACCCCGAGCGGGTGCAGTTGCGGGAGATCCAGGACGCCGACGGCTTCCGCGCGATGTGGGCGACGCTGGACGGGCTGTGGTCGGAGCTGACCGCCCGGGCCGAGCGGTTGCCCGAATCCGCTCGCCACGAGCGGGTCGCCGGTGAGTGGTCTTTCGTCGAGACGTTGCGCCACCTCATCTGGATCACCGACTCCTGGGTGAGCCGCACGATCCTCGACCAGGAGCGACCGTTCCATCCGCTCGCACTCCCGCAAACCGCCTACAACCCCGCAGACGCGGCGGCGCTGGGCATCGACCTCGACGCCAAACCGACGTACGCCGAAGTCGTCGAAGCCCGCGCAGACCGGCAAGCAGTGGTCAACGCCATCCTCGAGGACCTAACCAACGCCGACCTCGGCCGCCGTTGCCCACGCTCACCCGCACCCGGCTACCCCGAGGAGGACCGCGCGGTAGCCGACTGCCTCGGCGTCCTCATGGACGAGGAAGCCGAGCACTACCGCTTCGCCCTCCGCGACCTGACCACCCTGGAGTCCCGTCAGTAGCGTCAGGGCGCGACCACGATCATCGTCACGGTGCTGCCCAGCGGCACCATCGTGCCCGCCTCGGGCATGACTCTCATCAGTTCGCCCGGGGTGTAACTGGGCCACTTCCTGGTCTGGATGTCCGGCTTCAGCCCCAGGGCGCGGAGTGCCTCGGCGTACTTCGCCGCCGACAGCCCGTTCCCAGGTTCCAAGTAGCGGAAGGGCGGTACGCCGACCCGGTCCGGGACGATCGTGACGCGGTCGAGGATCCGGTCGACCTCGGCTGCGTTCGTCGACGACTGCGCGTAGAACTTCACGTCGAGCGACGGGAGATACACCGCGCCCGAGCACACCGTGACCTTTTTGAACGACTCGCTGACGCAGCTGGTGCGCTGACGTTCGGCCCGGACACCGTCGAGCTGGAAGGTTTCGTCGGCGACGAACTTGAAAAACCGGGTCTTGCCGTCAAGGATCCAGACGCTTTCGACGCCGGCGGGGCGAGGCGACAGGCAGAGATGGACGGCTCCCACGTCGAACATGACCGTGTCGGCCGTCGGCGTCCCGCAGCGTTCCTTGTTGGTGCCCCACTCGGCGGGGACGGCGATGGCCGCGTGACCGACGCCGACCAAGCGGGTGTCGGCGGGCGCGACGTGGGGGCTGGTGGAGGCGACGGGTGGTGGGGTGACTGACGAGGTCGGGCTGGTGAGGAGGGCGGTTGCGCCGCCGGCGGCTGCGACGGCGACGGCGGCGGTGACGCAGACCGCCAGGGTGCGGCGGCGGCGTGCTCGGGTGGCGTGGGCGTGCATCGCGTCGATCGGGGGCGGCCCGACGGTGGTGCGCTCGGCGGCGCGGTCGAGGAGGTCGGTCAGCTTGGATTCGTTCATCGGGATCCTCGCAGTTCGGCCAGGTCCGGGTCCTGGGCCAGGGCCTTCACGGCTCTGGACAGCCGGCTCTTCACGGTGCCGGAGGCGACGTCGAGCACGGTGGCCATCTGCTGCTCGCTCAGATGGGCGTAGTACCGCAGTACCACTGCAGTGCGCTGGTCGCCGGGCAGTCTGTCGAGGGCGCGCATGATCGCGTCTGTGTCGTCGATGCCGGTGGTGTGGTCGGCTCCGCCGTACTCGGGCAGCGTCGCGGTCGGCTTCTCACCGGTCCAGCGGCGGCGACGCGTGGACAGGAAGGTGTTGACCAGGATCCGGTGCACGTAGGCGTCCCGGTCGTCGGCCGCCTGCACCTTGCGCCACTTCAGCAGGCACCGCTCGAGCACGGACTGGACGAGGTCCTCAGCTTCGGCATGGGTGCACCCGAGCAGCACCGCGGAGCGCACCAGCCCCGCCCACCGCGCCGCCACGTACTCGCTGAAGTCGTCGCTCATGCCACCCCCTCTCACCGTATAGACAGGCGAGGCCCGGGCCGAGGTTCCGAGCGCGAGGTCAGAAGTCGATGCGCATCACCGTACGGCGCACGGTCGGCCGAGTGACCTCCTTGAAGCCGGCCTCTTCGAAGGCCTGGCGCGGGCCGACGTGTAACTCGCCCCAGGTGATCTGCTTGCCGGCCTGCGTGACCATCGGATAGGCCTCGAGCGCCCGGGCGCCGCGCGTACGGGCGTGCTCGATGGTGGCGCGGGCCAGCAGATAGGTGAGACCGCGGCCGCGGTAGCCCTTCCGGACGACCATGCAGGTGACCGACCACACCCCGTCGTCGTCCTTGTCCTCAGACCGGCCGGTCCACGGGATGCGCGAGGTCCGGAGCTTCGGGTACGCCGTTCGCGGCTCGACTGCGACCCAGCCGACCGATGTGCCGTCGACGTACCCGACGAGACCGCTGGTCGCCGAGGCAGCCGGGTCGCCGCAGGCCGTCTGGTCCTGCAGCATCGCGGTCCGCTCGTCCTGAGTGGAGTCACGCCAGATCCAGCCGCGGATCTTGAACCGCTGGCACTGGCAGTGCCCCGCATCGGCGGTCCCGAAGACCGCCTGCAGGTCCTCCCAGGACGCCTCGTTCGCGGGGACGACGGTCAACTGCTCCGCCTCGATCGGCGTGCTCACGCTGTTCATACCCGGCACGCTAGCCCGGGTTCCGGACGCTCTACTTCCGGAACACCTGCGCGAGCCGCTCCGCGAAGTCCGCCGGGAACTCGTGCCCCACACCCGGCAACCACTCCACGGCGACCCCGAACGCGGTCAACCGGTCACCCTCGACCACCTCACGCAGGTCGTCGTCCGTCCCCATCAACACCACCGCCGGCTCCAGCGGACCCCGCGCGGCCTCCGGCAGCTGCCGAAGCGCAGGAGCCAGTACGACGACGCCGGCAACCGACTGCGGTTGTCCGGTGAGAGCCCAGTCGAGCGCCACCCGACCACCTGCGGAGAACCCGGCAGCGATCAGCGGCAGCGACTGCAGATCGGCAGGCATGGTCGCGAGCCCCGAAGACACGTCGTCACGAGACTGCTCCGGAGACGGCCACGTGCGGTACATGGGCGACATTTGCTGCGACGACTCCACGCACAGCAGCGCGTAGCCGAGTGCCGTCACGCTCGCCCAGTCGCGCGCCGCACGCGTCGCCCGCTGCCCAGCACCATGTAGCGCCACCACAACGCCCTGCGCGGCACCATCCGGCAGCTGCAAGATCGGTGCCGCAGGAGGTGTGGCAGTGCGCTGCGTCCGAGACACCTCGCGAAGCTCAGCGAAGCCAGGCAGCTCCTGCAGACTGGCCAGGTCGTCGTCCTCGGTCAGCAGCGAGTCGTCCCACCAGGCGCCCGCCGCCGCGGCGGACTGGAGAGCAGCCAGGCCTTCCTCCGGTCGGCCGAGCACTCCGAGGAGACAAGCCCGCGTGTGAGTCAGCTCGGCCAGCCACGGGAGCACGGAGTCATCGGCCTCGTCGAGCACAGCCAGAGCCTCCCGGTGGGAGCCCTGCTGGTAGAACACGTCAACACGATCGATCAGATCGTCGTACGTCGCTTCCGGTGTCTGCACTGGTCGATTCTGACCCACTCAGAGGGCCCACCTCAGAGGGCATCGGCGCGGGACTGCAGATAGCGCTGCTCAGGCACGCTGCCGGTGAGCCGGGCGGCGTCCTGGTAGGCGGCGCGCGCCGCGGGCAGGTCGCCGGACAGCTCCAGCAGATGCGCGCGTACGGCGGCCACCCGGTGATGGTCCTTCAACGCCGGATCCACGTCATCTAGCAGCGCGAGCCCACGATCAGGCCCGTGCACCATCGCGACGGCGACGATGCGGTTGAGGGTGACCATCGGCCCGGGCGCAGCTGACTGGAGCAGTTCGTACAGCATCAGGATCTGCCGCCAGTCGGTGTCCTCGGCCCGGCGAGCCTGGTCGTGTACGGCGGCGATCGCGGCCTGCAGCTGGTACGGCCCGACCGGCGCCGTGCGCAACGTCGACTCGATCAGCTCGGTGCCCTCCGCAATCGCGTCGGCGTTCCACAGCGACCGGTCCTGCTCCGGCAACGGCACCAGCGCGCCGTCGGCCGTCGTACGGGCCGGTCGCCGTGCGTCCGTCAGCAGCATCAGCGCCAGCAGCCCGGCGACCTCGCCGTCGGCCGGCAACTGCTCGCGGAGCTGCCGGGCCAGCCGGATCGCCTCGGCGCTCAGCTCGACTCGGTGCAGCGACGCACCGGACGACGCGGTGTACCCCTCGTTGAAGATCAGGTACAGCACATGCAGTACGGCGGCCAGCCGCGACGGCAGCTCGTCCGCCGGCGGCAGCGCGAAGCGGGCGTCCCGCAGCTTCGCTTTCGCCCGGCTGATCCGCTGCCCGATGGTTGCTTCCGGCACCAGAAAGGCGCGGGCGATCTCACCGGTGGTCAGCCCGCCGACCGCCCGCAGGGTCAGCGCCACCTGCGACTGCGACGTGAGCGCCGGGTGGCAGCAGAGCATCAGGAGCGTCAGCGAGTCGTCGACCGACGACGACTGCTCCGTCTCCGGCCACGCCGCCACCGTCTCCTCACGCCGTACCCGGGCTGCCTCGCTGCGCAGCACCTCGATCCGCCGCCGGGAGGCGACCGTGATCAGCCAGCTGCGCGGGTTGTCCGGCACGCCGTCCGCCGGCCACTGCTGCGCCGCGGCCAGCAGCGCCTCCTGTACGGCGTCCTCGCAGGCGTCGAAGTCGCCGTACCGGCGGACCAGCGGGCCGAGCACCTGGGGAGCGAGCTCGCGCAGCAGCTCCTCGATCACATCAGCGCGCCGAGGTCCCGGACCGGGCGGATCTCGACGACGCTGAACGGCGCCTCCGGGATCTGCGGCACGATCTCGACCGCGCGCTCCATGCTCTCGCAGTCGAGCAGGTAGAACCCGGCCAGCTGCTCCTTCACCTCGGCGAACGGCCCGTCGGTGGTCAGTGCCTGGCCGTCCTGCACCCGCACCTGCTTGGTCAGCCCGGGGTCGTCGAGCGACTCCGAGGCGAGCAGCTCGCCGCGTACGGCCAGTGCCTCGTGCAACGCCGTGTAACCGGCCATCCCCTCCCGCTTCTGCTCGTCGGTCAGCGAGTCCCACACCTGCCGGGACTCCGGATTGCCGTAGATCAGCACCAGGAACTTCACCAGCTCTCCTCCCGTTCAGGTCAGCGTAGAGGCACCACAAGCATCACCCTCTGATATCGATCGGGTCACCGGTTCGCACCAGGCGTAGCGGGGATCGGGCCGGGGCGTTCAGGTATCAGGGGAAAGGCAGGGACTGCCCCGGAGTGGCCGGGCGTAAACCTGTCGGGGCGGACAAGTAGAGTTACGACGGGTATCAGGGTGAGAGAGGGAGGGGTCGCGTGCCGGACTTGGAAGTGTCCGACCGGATACTGACGATCCCGAACGCGCTCAGCTTCATCCGGTTGCTGGGTGTGCCACTGTTCCTATGGCTGATTCTCGGGCCGGAGGAGGACGGCTGGGCGATCCTGGTGCTCGCCATCTCCGGGTTCACCGACTGGGCCGACGGCCAGATCGCCCGGCGGATGAACCAGACCACCCGGCTCGGCCAGATGCTCGACCCGGTCGCCGACCGGCTCTACATCTTCGCCACCGTGCTCGGCCTGGCGCTGCGCGACATCATCCCGTGGTGGCTGGCGATCGCGCTGCCGCTGCGCGACCTGCTGCTGACCTTCACCCTGCCCGCCCTGCACCGCCGCGGCTTCAACGCGCTGCCGGTGCACTTCCTCGGCAAGTCGGCCACGTTCTGCCTGCTGTACGCGTTCCCGCTGCTGCTGCTCGGTGACGGCGACAGCACGCTGAACCTGCTCGCCCGGGTGTTCGGCTGGGCGTTCGCAATCTGGGGCACCGGGCTGTACTACTGGGCCGGCGCGCTGTACTTCGCTCAGCTGCGCCACCTGGTCCAGACGGTGAAACCGATCAAGGACCCGGCCGGGTAGACCCGTGACACAGCAAGCCCCACCGCAGGAAGGCCCACCGAAGCGGCGTGTCGACGCGTCGATGTCGCTGCTGAACAACCTGATGGCCCACCCGCTCGACGAGGGGTACGCCGTCGCCGCCCGCCGCCCGAAGCAGGACGGCAAGCCGGCCCGGACCAGGCACCGCGTCATGCTGGTGGCCGCCACCCTGGTGCTCGGCTTCCTGCTCGCCATCGCCGCCTCGCAGAACTACCGCAGCGCGCCCGAGGCGGAGAAGCAGCGCAAGGAGCTGATCACCCGCATCAACCAGGCCGACACCCGGCTGACCGGGATGCGCACCGAGCAGACCCAGTTGGCCGACCAGGTACGGCGCTTGCAGGCCAGCGGACTGAGCAATACCAGCTCGGGCGCCGCCCTGCAGCAGCAGCTGGACACCCTCGAGCTGCAGACCGGCGCGGTCGCCGCCACCGGCCCGGGGATCAAGGCGGTGGTGGACGACGCGAAGGACTCCGGCAAGGAAGGCCGGCTGCTCGACGTCGACCTGCAGCAGCTGGTCAACGGCCTGTGGACGTCCGGCGCGGAGGCGATCTCGGTGAACGGTCACCGGCTCACGTCGATGACTGCGATCCGCGGCGCCGGCAGCGCGATCACGGTCGACTACAGCTCGCTGACCCCGCCGTACACGGTGCTCGCGATCGGCGACACCGCGACCATGCCGGCCCGGTTCGCGCAGAGCTCGGGCGGGCAGTGGATGCAGTACCTGGTCAGCAACTTCGATGTCCGGATGACGATCACGACGGAGGACTCCTTGCTGGTGCCGGCCGATGCGACCATCGCGTTGCGCTACGCGAAGGTGGGACCGAGATGATCGCCGTACTCGGACTGGTGATCGGCGTCGTGGTCGGCCTGCTGGTCGCGCCCGACGTCCCCGAGTGGGCGCAGCCGTATCTGCCGATCGCCGTGGTGGCGGCGCTGGACGCGGTGTTCGGGGCGCTGCGCGCGTTCCTGGACGGGATTTTCGACGACAAGGTGTTCGTCGTCTCGTTCATCTCCAACGTGCTGATCGCGGCGCTGATCGTCTACCTGGGCGACCAGCTCGGCGTCGGCTCCCAGCTGTCCACGGGCGTGGTCGTCGTCCTGGGCATCCGGATCTTCACCAACATGGCCGCGATCCGCCGGCACATCTTCAGGGCCTGACATGACTGACGAAACACCGGAACGCAAAGCCGAGCCGAAACCTGAGGCCAAGCCCGAGGTGAAGCCCGAGGCCACGTCTGAGGTGAAGCCCGAGGCCAAGCCTGAGCCGAAGCCCGAGGCCACGTCTGAGGTGAAGCCCGAGGCCAAGCCTGAGCCGAAGCCTGAGGTGAAGCCCGAGCCCGCCGCGGAGGCGGCGCACCCGGCGGAGCCGACGCCGATGCCGCAGCCGAAGAAGCCGCGGACGCCGAACCTGGCCTGGCGGCGGCTCAAGGCCGGGTTCAAGCCGTCCCGCGGCCAGGCGATCGTCGCCGTCGTGCTCGCGCTGGTCGCCTGCATGGCGGTCGTCCAGGTCCGGGTGAACCGGGCCGACGACGGCTACCAGAACGCCCGCCGCGAGGACCTGATCGCGATCCTGGACGGCCTCGGCCAGAACACCCGCCGGCTGGAGAGCGAGATCGCCGAGCTCGAGGAGCGCAAGAACACCCTCGAGTCCAGCGCGGACAAGGCGCAGACCGCCCGCGAGCAGGCCGAGGCGCAGATCCGGGTGCTCGGCATCCTGGCCGGCACCCTGCCGGCCCAGGGCCCCGGGGTGCGGATCACGCTGAACGACCCCGAGGGCAAGATGACCTCGAGCAACCTGCTGGACGCGATCGAGGAGCTCCGCGACGCCGGCGCGGAGGCGATCCAGATCAACGGCTCGGCCCGGGTGGTCGCCAGCACCGACTTCGTCGACGACTCGCCCGGCATCCGGATCGACGGCCAGAAGGTCACCTCGCCGTATGTGATCGAGGCGATCGGCGAGTCGCACAACCTGGCCGAGGCGGCCAACTTCCCCGGCGGCCTGGTCAGCGAGGTGACCGGTCCGCAGGTGGGCGGCACGGCCGAGGTGAACGAGCTGAAGCAGGTGTCGATCACCGCCTTGCACGCGCCCGAGGAGCATCGTTACGCTCGCCCGGCGCCCAGCCCGACCAAGTAGCTGACCCACAGATCCGTACTTGAGCGAAAGAGGAACAAAGGTGTACCCCGAAGACCTGAAGTACACGGCCGAGCACGAGTGGGTGAAGGCCGACGGCGACGGACCGGTGCGGATCGGCATCACCGACTTCGCGCAGGACGCGCTCGGCGACATCGTGTACGTGCAGCTGCCCGAGGTCGGCAGCAAGGTGCGGGCCGGCGACGCCTGCGGCGAGCTGGAGTCGACCAAGAGCGTGAGCGACCTGTTCGCCCCGGTGAACGGCACCGTGACCGCGGTGAACGAGTCCCTGGCCGACCAGCCCGACCTGGTCAACACCGACCCGTACGGCGAGGGCTGGCTGCTCGACATCGAGGTCGAGGACGCCGAGGAGGTCGAGGCGCTGATGGACGCCGAGACCTACCAGGGCCAGCTCGACCAGAGCTGACCTCCACCCGCCGCCAGGGTGCCTGGGCACCGCCCGTAACGGGCTTGGCGGCTCCTGATAGGTTGGCCGGACCTCAACCGCTGGTAGAGGGTTGAGGTCCGCGGTTTGGCGTCCACACTTGTTCATACGGGGTCTATCGAAAACGTCGCCGGACCGCCGGCGATCGGGAGGATCACAGCATGCCGTTCTGCAACCAGTGCGGGCACGAGAACTCCGAGGGCAGCCGGTTCTGCTCGCAGTGCGGAGCGATGCTCCCTGGCGCGGACCGCCCGGCGGCAACCCCGGCAGCACCCGGTGTCACACCCGGTGTCACCGACACCGCGATGCTCACCCCGATCGGTGTCGAGCCCGAGCCGACCGGCACCGGTGAGCCGCTGTCGGCCGACGACGAGGCCGCGGTCGGCGCGCTGCCGGCCGGGTCCGCCCTGCTGATCGTCCAGCGCGGCCCGAACGCGGGCAGCCGGTTCCTGCTCGACGTCGACGTGGTCACCGCCGGCCGGCACCCGGACAGCGACATCTTCCTCGACGACGTGACCGTGTCGCGCCGGCACGCCGAGTTCCGCCGGGACGCGTACGGCGTGAAGGTCCGCGACGTCGGCAGCCTGAACGGCACCTACGTGAACCGGGACCGGATCGACGAGGTCCAGCTCAACAACGGCGACGAGGTCCAGATCGGCAAGTACCGGCTGGTGTACTACGCCAGTGGCCAAGCCTGAGCCGTCCGCCGAAGGCCCTGTCGACGGCAGGGGCATCGGTGACGTGCTGCAGCTCCTGCAGGCCGAGTTCGACGGCGTCACCATCTCCAAGATCCGGTTCCTGGAGGCCGAGGGGCTGGTGACGCCGGCCCGGACCGCGTCGGGCTACCGCAAGTTCAGCGACGCCGACGTCGACCGGCTCCGGTACGTGCTGACCGCGCAGCGCGACCAGTACCTGCCGCTGCGCATCATCAAGGAGCACCTGGCCGCGATGGACCGCGGCCTGCGCCCGGCGGCCGCTGGCCCGCCGGTGGCGCCGAGCTCCTTGCCGGAGACACCCGGCCTGCCCGCCGCCGAGGACTTCGGTGCCTACGGCACCGAGCTCAAGCTGACCCGGGACGAGCTGCGGGCCGCGGCCGGTGTCGAGCCCGAGCTGCTCGACCAGCTGGAGAACCACGGCCTGGTGGTGGCCCGCGGCAACCACTACGACGGCGACGCGATCGTGGTCGCCAAGCTCGCCGGCGAGTTCGCCGGGCACGGCATCGAGCCGCGGCACCTGCGCCTGTTCCGTACCGCGGCCGACCGCGAGGCCGGCCTGATCGAGCAGGTCACCGGGCCCCGCCGTACCGCGCAGACCGAGGAGTTGGCGGCGCTGGCCGTCCGGTTGCATGCGGCACTGGTCCGCTCCCGGCTGCCGCGCTGAGCCCTTGGTTGTGCCCTTGGTCGTGCACGTCCTGTCCACCGGCGCACCCGCGGGCCTGCCCGGGGCTGTCCCGCGGAGTAGGCTGAAGGTGTGCGCGAAGTCGATGTCATCGGAGTCCGGGTAGAGATGCCCTCGAGCCAGCCGATCGTGCTGCTCCGGGAGGTCGGGGGCGAGCGGTACCTGCCGATCTGGATCGGCGCTGCCGAGGCGAGTGCGATCGCTTTCGCCCAGCAGGGAATGGAGCCACCCCGGCCACTGACGCACGACCTGTTCGCCGAGACGATCCGGGTGCTCGGGCACACCCTCAGCCAGGTCCGGATCGTGAACCTGACCGACGGCGTGTTCGAGGCGATCCTGGTGTTCGACGACAAGACCGAGATCTCCGCGCGGCCGTCGGACTCGATCGCGCTGGCGCTGCGCACCGGGACGCCGGTGTTCTGCGCGGAGGAGATCCTGGCCGAGGCCGGCATCCCGGTGCCGGACAGTGAGACGGCCGGCGCGGACGAGGTGGAGGAGGAGGAAGAGGTCGAGCGGTTCCGCGAGTTCCTGGACCAGGTGACCCCGGAAGACTTCGACAAGAGCTGACCTACTGACCGGTCAGCACAGGCAGATTTGAACGGTCTGGTACAAGGCACGCAAGGTAACGATTGAGGTCAGGGTTGCGACACGCTCTCGGACCAGGGCGGTGATCGTTGACCCTCCCTGATCGGCGGCTTACCTTGAAGGAGTTGTGGGGTGTTGTCACTCCACGGATGTGACCCGTTCCAGTCGGTACCCAGGGAGGCTCAGGCGTGACACGCACCGGCGACACGGATCTGACGGCGCAGTCGACGTCCGAAGCACACGCCGAGGCGGCCGCTGCCGCGGGCGTCCAGGGTCTGCTCTTCGACGACGACCTGCGGCCGATGCCGGAGGACGTCGGGTTCCGCGGCCCGACGGCGTGCGCCGCGGCCGGGATCACCTACCGTCAGCTCGACTACTGGGCCCGCACCGGCCTGGTCTCCCCGTCGGTCCGCCCGGCGACCGGCTCGGGCACGCAGCGGCTGTACGGCTTCCGCGACGTCTTGTTGCTGAAAGTGATCAAGCGCCTGCTGGACGCCGGGATCTCGCTGCAGCAGATCCGGACCGCGATCGCGCACCTGAGCAAGCGCGGGATCGACGACCTGACCCAGATCACGCTGATGAGCGACGGCGCCTCGGTCTACATGTGCACCTCGCCGGACGAGGTCATCGACCTGCTGGCCGGCGGCCAGGGCGTGTTCGGGATCGCGCTCGGCGGCGTCTGGCGCGAGGTCGAGGGCTCGCTGTCCGAGCTGCCCACCGAGCGCGCCGACGGTCACGACGACGGCGACCACCACGCGAACGACGAGCTCGCCGCCCGCCGCCGCGCCCGCATGACCGGCTGACCGACTCCGAACCCCGACTCCGAACCATAGTGCGCCCACTCACCGCTGAATCGCTGCGCGGTGTGTGGGCGACTTTGTTGTTACCCCTGAATGCGGACGACACCATCGACTTCACCCGCCTGGAGGCCCAGGCGGCGACCCTAGCCACCACCGAGCTGGATGGGCTCTACGCACACGGCACGGCGGGGGAGTTCCAGACCCTGACCGAGGACGAGTTCGACCGGGTCAACGAGGTGCTGGCCGGGGCGGGCAAGCCGTTCCAGATCGGCGCCAGTCACCCGTCGGCGCAGGTCCAGCTGGCGCGCGTGCAACGGGCAGCCGTGCTCGAGCCGGGCGCGATCCAGGTGATCCTGCCCGACTGGTTGCCGCTCAACGACCGCGAGGCCCTCGACTTCGTCCGGCGGGTGGCGGACACGGCAGGCGACGTACCGCTCGTGCTCTACAACCCGCCGCATGCGAAGACACCGGTCGGGCCGCAGTTGCTGCAGCAGTTGGCGCCGAGCCTGATCGGCTTGAAGACCGCCGGCGGGGACAAGGCATGGTTCGACGAGGCAACGAAGTCCGGGCTGTCGATCTTCGTGCCCGGTCACTTCCTGGCGAGCATGTCGCTACTCGGTGCGCACGGCAGCTACTCGAACGTCGCGGCGCTGTCACCGAACGGTGCTTTCAGGTTTGCGCGCGACCTGGATGTCGAGCGGCGGATCGGCGAGTTCTTCGCGCAGCACGTCGTACCGCTGCAGAAGGCCGGGCTGTCCAACCCGGCGCTGGACAAGTTCCTGGCTGCGGTCGGTGACTGGGCGGACGTCGGGACGCGAGTCCGCTGGCCGATGACGTCTGCCACCACAGCTCAGGTCGAGGCCGCCCGGCCGGTCGCCCGGAGGCTGCTACCCGAACTGTTCGAGGATTCCTGGTAGCCTCGGGACAGCCGTACACAGCACTCGGGAGAGACCCGTTGACCCGGGCGCCGAAGGGGCAATTCCTCCCCGGAACCTCTCAGGCCCATGGACCGAGTGCCACAGGCGACTCTGGAGCGCGCACCGGGCGTGACAGAGGGGGAGGCCACCGGCAGCACTGTCAGCAACGGAGCCTCTAGTGAACGACATTCCACAGGTCTCGGCGGCCTTCGCCGACCGCCACATCGGACCGCGCCCGGACGAGGTCGCGCGGATGACCCAGCTTCTCGGGTACGACGACGTCGACGCGCTCGTGGACGCCGCCGTGCCCGCGTCGATCCGGTCCGCCGAGGCGCTCCGGCTGCCTGACCCGGCCTCCGAGGTGGACGCGCTGCACGAGCTGCGCCAGCTCGCCGCGCGCAACAACGTCGCCACCTCGATGATCGGCCAGGGGTACTACGGCACCTTCACGCCGTCCGTCATCGTCCGCCGCCTGGTCGAGAACCCGGCCTGGTACACGGCCTACACGCCGTACCAGCCGGAGATCTCCCAGGGCCGGCTCGAGGCGCTGCTGAACTTCCAGACCGTGGTCTCCGACCTGACCGGCCTGCCGACCGCGAACGCGTCGCTGCTCGACGAGGGCACCGCGGCCGCCGAGGCGATGACGCTGGCGCACCGATCCAACAAGAAGAGCAAGTCGGACCGGTTCCTGGTCGACGCGGACTGCTTCGCCCAGACCATCGCAGTGGTGCAGACCCGGGCCGAGGCGCTCGGGATCGAGGTCGTGGTCGCCGACACCACCGACGGCCTGCCCGAGGGCGACTTCTTTGGCTTCCTGGTGCAGTACCCGGGCTCCGGCGGCGTGGTCCGCGACCTGAAGCCGCTGATCGCCGCCGCGCACGAGCGCGACACCCTGGTCGCGGTCGCGTCCGACCTGCTCGCGCTGACCCTGCTGGAGGCTCCGGGTGAGGCTGGCGCCGATATCGTGATCGGGTCGTCGCAGCGCTTCGGCGTACCGCTGTTCTACGGCGGTCCGCACGCCGGGTTCATGTCCGTGCGCTCCGGTCTCGAGCGGTCGTTGCCGGGTCGTCTCGTCGGGGTCTCGGTGGACGCCGACGGCGCCCCGGCGTACCGGCTGGCGCTGCAGACCCGCGAGCAGCACATCCGCCGCGAGAAGGCGACCTCGAACATCTGTACGGCGCAGGTCCTGCTGGCCGTGGTCGCGTCGATGTACGCCGTCTACCACGGGCCGGACGGCCTGAAGGCGATCGCGGCGCGCGTCAACGACTACGCCGGCAAGCTGGCCGAGTCGCTGCGGGCCGGCGGCGTGGAGGTAGTCCACGACAACTTCTTCGACACCGTGCTGGCCCGGGTCCCGGGTCGCGCCGCGGACGTGGTCGACGCCGCCCGGCAGAACGGGATCTGGCTGCGGCTCGTCGACGCCGACCACGTCGGCATCTCCTGCGACGAGAAGACCGACGCGCACGCGCTCCGCTCGGTCTGCGACTCCTTCGACCTGCGGTACGACGGCGCGCTGTCCGCGACCGCATTGCCCGAGGCGGTCCGCCGTACGTCGGACTACCTGACCCACCCCGTGTTCAACACGCACCGGTCCGAGACCGCGATGCTGCGGTACCTGCGCAAGCTGTCGGACTACGACTACGCGCTGGACCGCGGGATGATCCCGCTCGGCTCGTGCACGATGAAGCTCAACGCGACCACCGAGATGGAGCCGGTCACCTGGCCGGAGTTCGCCGACCTGCACCCGTTCGCGCCGGTCGAGGACGCGGCCGGGTACGTGAAGCTGATCGGCCAGCTGGAGCGCTGGCTGGCCGAGGTGACCGGCTACGCGAAGGTGTCGATCCAGCCGAACGCCGGCTCCCAGGGTGAGCTGGCCGGCCTGCTGGCGATCCGCGGCTACCACCGGGCGAACGGCGACCAGGACCGCAACGTCTGCCTGATCCCGGCCAGCGCGCACGGCACCAACGCCGCCTCCGCGGTGATGGCCGGCATGAAGGTGGTCGTTGTCAAGGGCAACGACGACGGCACCATCGACCTGGACGACCTGCGCGCGAAGGCGTCCGAGCACGCGGCCAAGCTCGCGGCGATCATGATCACCTACCCGTCCACGCACGGCGTGTACGAGGAGAGCGTGACCGAGGTCTGCCAAATCGTCCACGACCACGGCGGCCAGGTGTACGTCGACGGCGCGAACCTGAACGCGTTGCTCGGCCTGGCCAAGCCCGGTGAGTTCGGCGGCGACGTCAGCCACCTGAACCTGCACAAGACGTTCTGCATCCCGCACGGCGGCGGTGGCCCGGGGGTCGGCCCGGTGGCGGTCGCCGCGCACCTGGCGCCGTACCTGCCGAACCACCCGCTGCTGGACCAGGCCGGGCCGGAGTCCGGCGTCGGCCCGATCAGCGCGGCGCCGTTCGGGTCCGCGGGCGTGCTCGCGATCTCGTGGGCGTACATCCGGATGATGGGCGCCGAGGGGCTGACTGCGGCGACCAAGGCCGCGGTGCTGACGGCGAACTACGTGGCGAAGCGGCTCGAGGACGTCTTCCCGGTGCTGTACACCGGCGAGAACGGCCTGGTCGCGCACGAGTGCATCCTCGACCTGCGGCCGATGACGAAGGAGACCGGGATCAGCGTCGACGACGTCGCGAAGCGGCTGATCGACTACGGCTTCCACGCGCCGACGATGTCGTTCCCGGTGGCCGGCACGCTGATGGTCGAGCCGACCGAGTCCGAGGACCTCGGTGAGCTGGACCGATTCTGCGACGCGATGATCGCGATCCGGCACGAGATCGACCGGGTCGCGGCGGGGGAGTGGCCGGCCGCGGACAACCCGCTGGTGAACGCGCCGCACACCGCCGAGTCGGTCATCAACGACAAGTGGGAGCACGCCTACACCCGCGAGGAGGCCGCCTTCCCGCGCTCGGTGGACCGCACGTCGAAGTACTGGCCCCCGGTCCGCCGCATCGACGGCGCCTACGGCGACCGCAACCTGATCTGCTCCTGCCCCGCCCCGGAGGCCTTTGAGTGACCGAGGTTCGCCCTGATACCGCCGCTGCTCTGTTTGCCGAGGTTGCGGCGGCGCAGAGCGAGTGGAAGTTGCCGTCGGTCAACGCCGGGGTGGTCCGGGACGGGGCGCTGGTGTGGACCGGGTCGCGCGGGCAGTTCGCCACGGTGGACGGTGGGGCGCCCGGTCCGGACGTGCAGTACCGGATCGGGTCGATCACGAAGACGCTGACCGCGGTGCTGGTGATGCAGTGCCGCGACGACGGGCTGCTGGCGCTGAACGATGCTGTGGGCAAGCACCTGCCGGGAATCGCCTTCGGGGACAGGACGATCCGGCACCTGCTCGCGCACAGCGGCGGTATGAACGCCGAGCCGGAAGGCCCGTGGTGGGAGCGCAACCCCGGTGTCTCGTTCGACCAGCTCGCGGCGGCGATGGACGAGTCGCAGGCCGCCGGTCCCGCCGACCGGCGGCACCACTACTCGAACCTCGGTTACGGCCTGCTCGGTGAGCTCGTGGCCCGGCTGCGGGGTGCGTCCTGGCTCGAACTGGTCCAGGAGCGCATCCTCGACCCGCTGGAAATGCGGCGTACGTCGTACTTCCCGGCTGGGCCGTCTGCGCAGGGGTTCTCGGTGCATCCGTTCAGCGGGCAGCTCGCGGAGGAGCCCGCGTACGACGCCGGTGCGATGGCGCCGGCCGGTCAGTTGTGGAGCACGATCGAGGACCTGGCGACGTACGCGCGGTTCTGGATCGACCCGGTGTACGAGGTGCTCAGCCGGGACACGGTGGAGGAGATGGCGGCGCCGTCGGCGGCGGATCCACGGGAGGGGCTGACCGCGTCGTACGGACTCGGCCTCCGGCTGATCGCCGACGACCCGCACCTGCTGATCGGCCACACCGGCTCGATGCCGGGCTTCCTGGCCGGGCTGTTCGTCGACCGGGCCCGCCGGATCGGTGCGGTGACGTTGGGCAACGCGACGTACGGCCGGGTCGCGTCACTGCCACCGGACCTGCTGCGCATCCTGGTCGCCCACGAGCCGTTGCTGCCGCAGGAGTGGGTGCCGGAGCCGGCGCTCGAGCATGGCTCCGACCTGCTCGGCCAGTGGTACTGGGGCAACTCGCCGCTCACCATGTCCGTCTCCGGCGGAATCCTCCAACTCACCGGCGCCCTGACCTCCCGCTTCTCACCGCTGGGCCCCGACCTCTACCAGGGTCGCGACGGCTACTTCGCCGGCGAGAAGCTCCGCGTCATCCGCGCCGACGGCACCACCCACCTCAACCTCGCCACCTTCGTCCTGACCAGGACCCCGTACGGCGCCTGATCAGTCGTCCAGCGTCTCGAGCTCGTGCTCCGCAGTGCGTGCTTCGTCGAAGCGGCCGACAGCGCGGAGGTCGTCGGAGAGCAGGCTGAGGGCCCAGGCCAGCCGTTCGGCGGCCTTCTCGTGCGGCTTGCCGGAGTGCAGATCCGCACGCAGGATCACGACGGCTTCCTGGTCGAGCGGCACGGCTTCGTCGTACCGCTGCAACTCGCGCAGGCTGCCGGCGAGGTTGACGAGCCGGGCTGCCAGCTCGGTCGGCCCGGTCGCATCGGCTTCGCGCGCGAGCTCCAGGACTTCCGCATGCGCCGCTCGGGCTCGTTCGTGGTCGCCGAGATCCGTCAGGCAGTGCCCGAGGTCGGTGAGACCGTTGATGAGTTTCGAGCACCGATCAGAGTCTGTCGCCGCGAGCGTGCGGCGGATGCGGACGATCTGCTCCAGGAGTGGCAGTGCTGCGGCGTAGTCCTGCTGCGCCACGTGGTGTTCGGCGGCGAGGGTGAGTGAATGCGCGTGTTTGCGGCTCGCCTCGTCCGCCAGTTCGGAGCGTAGCCGCAGCAGCTCGTCCGTTGCCGGGTGCCGGCCGACGATCCCGGCCATGGATCGACTGCCCTCGAGCATGTCGAGCGCCTGCGCCAGGTAGAGGCGGTGGTAATGGTTCGCGGCGAGGATCTGCCAGACCGCGACGTTCTCCTCCGCGACCACCAGGGCTTCGGCGGTGCGCTTCAACCGGAACAGCGTCAGCCATTGCGCCATCAGGCCGTCGCCGAGGCGCTTGAGCTCGTTCGGCCGGACGAACGCGAGTTTGCGCAAGTACTTGACCGTTTTAGCCAGTTGGTCGGCGGCATCCTCGAGCCGTCCGGCCGCCGTACTGCGGGTGGCGACCCAGTTGGCCCCGAGGGCGCGGCCGAGATACGTGACCGCAGCCGCCAGGCCGAGCCAGCGCATCGCATAACGCCGCAGCATGACGTCACCCCCTTAGCAGATTTAGATGCTCGCCGGCCGCTGCTGGTTGCCGCGGTGTGGCCGGTGGGAAATCACGGGTCGTGGACGTGGTGCGGAGATCAGCCACGTGAACCTCGCCACACCTGTGTGGGTGTGTCGTTGGCTTCCTTTGCAGCGTTGAGGTTTCAGGTGCGGGACCGACACGGACCGGAGTTGACACGGTACTGAGCGGGCAGTCTAAGTTAGGTGCGCCTTACTAAGGTTTACCTAACAACTTCTTCGGGAGATCTGGATGCCGCAACCTGCGCGTCTGACTGCGCTGCCCTCCCCGGTGCGCAGCCCGTTCACTTCGTGGCCGCTGGCCTCGACTGTCTCCGACCCGGGCCGTGGACCGTTGCCGGCCGGTTCGCCCGCCGACGTGCTGCGGCGGACCGCCGACGTCCTGGGGGAACCGCGCATTCCCTCGACCGGGGTCGGTGAGTCGGCCGCGCTGGACCTGATCGCGGGGCTGCTCGCGGACAACGGAATCGACCTCAGCCACCCGCACGCCGCGGCCCACCTGCAGCCGCCGGTCCTGCAGGTCGCGGTCGACGCCGACGCCTTGGCCTCGGCGAGCAACGCCTCGATGGACACCTACGACTCCGGCCCGGCGACGCTGGCGATCGAGCGCTGGGTGGTCAAGGCGCTGGCCGGCCTGGCCGGATTCGGTCCGGACGCGGACGGCGTACTCACTCCGGGCGGTTCGATCTCCAACCTGCTCGCCGTACTGATCGCCCGTGACAGCGCGGCCGCCGCGATCGGCGTCGACGTACGGCGCAACGGCCTGCAGGGTCTCGACCACCCGGTCGTGTTCTGCTCCGAGCTCGCCCACTTCTCGGTCCAGCGGGCCTGCGCGGCCCTCGGGCTCGGGGAGGAGGCCGCGGTCACCATCGCCGCCGACGAGAACTTCCGGATGCGCACCGACGTGCTGGCCGACGAGCTCGCCAAGCCCGGCCGCACCCCGGTCGCGGTGGTCGCCACGGCCGGTACGACGGACTTCGGATCGGTCGACCCGATCGCGCCGATCGCCGAGCTGGCCCGGCAGTACGGCGCCTGGGTGCACGTCGACGCGGCGTACGGGTTCGGTGCGCTGTTCTCCGACCAGCTCGCGCCGCTGCTGGCCGACCTTTCGCACGCGGACTCGGTGACGCTGGACCTGCACAAGATCGGCTGGCAGCCCGCCGCGACCAGCGTGCTGCTGGTGGCGGACAAGAACCGGTTCGCCTCCTTCGGCCGCTCGGTCGACTACCTGAACCCGACCGACGACATCGACTCCGGTCTGGACGGTCTGCTCGGCCGGAGCCTGCAGACCACCCGGCGTCCGGACGCGGTCAAAGTCGCCACCACGTTGACGGCATACGGGCGGGCCGGACTGGGCACAATGCTCGACACCTGTCACGAGCTCGCGCACGCCGCCGCGGCCCGGGTCGTTGCCGACAGCAACCTCGAGTTGCTGGCGCCGGTGACCCTGACCACGGTGTTGTTCCGGGTCGCGGGGGAGGGCCTGGAGGCGGCCGAGGCGGACGCCCTCCAGGGGGAGGTCCGGCGCCGGTTGCTGACGTCCGGGCGGGCGCTGATCGGCCGGACCAAGCTGCCGGCGCGGGGCGGCCGGCCGGCCGCGGTCGCGTTGAAGCTGACGCTGCTGAACCCGAACGCCACCGCGACGGACATCGAGGAGCTGCTCGACCAGGTCGTCGCCACCGGCCTGGACGTCCGGGCGGAGGGTGGCGAAGGAGCGGCGTGACAGTACCGTTGGCAGTTGCTGCCCATCTCAACGCGATCCTGCGGTGCTACACGCGGGAGACACCGGTCCAGGTCGCGGTCGGTCCGCTGACGTTCGACGTCGGCGAGTCGACTGTGACCGCGCGGGTCGAGCACGCGTCCCGGACCGGCCTGCACCAGTTCACCGACGTACTGGTGGACGGCGTGCCGCCGACGCCGGAGGACCTGGTCCGGTTGCTGTCCACCGGCGCGGACCCGGCCGAGGTCGACGACCTGGCGACGCGTACGGCGGAGTCGGTCCGCAACGTCGACCGGTTCGTCGCCGAGGCCGACGGCGAGCGTGGTCCGGGCCGGTTCCTCGAGATGGAGCAGGCACTGCTGTTCGGTCATCTGAACCACCCGGCGCCCAAGAGCCGGGACGGCCTGAGCGGTGACGAGCTGGCGGCGTACTCGCCGGAGCTCGGCGGCCGCTTCGCTGTGCACTGGTTCGAAGCCGACGCCGAGCTGGTGTCGTCGGACCACGTGGCCGGCGCGCCCGCACTGCAGGGACTGGACGCTCTGCAGCTGATGGGCGCGCTGGCCGGCATCACTCCGTCGGCGGGCCGCGTGCTGATCCCGGCCCACCCGTGGCAGGCGGCGTCCGTGCTGCAGCGGCCACGGGTGGCCGAGCTCATCGCGGCCGGCCGCGTCAAGGCGCTGGGCCCGCAGGGCGCTCAGTGGTACCCGACGTCGAGCCTGCGGACCGTCTACCACCCGGACCTGCCGGTGATGCTGAAGCTGTCGCTCGGTCTGCGGATCACCAACTCCCGCCGCGAGTCGACGCCGACCGAGCTGCGCCGCGGCCTGGAGATCAACAGGTTGCTGGACGCGGCGTACAACGCCGGTACGGCGACCGCCCATCCGCGGTTCACCATCGTCCGCGATCCGGCGTGGGTGGCCCTGGACGAGGGCGGACCCACGCTGACCGGGCTGGACGTCGCCGTACGGGAGGTGCCGGCCGATGTTGACAGCTACGCGTGCCTGGCCGGACTGGTCGCGCCACGGCCCGGTGGCGTCAGCCGGTTGAGCGAGTACGCCGCTGAGGACCCGGCTGGGTGGGTGGCGTCGTACATCGACAACGTGCTGATCCCGATGCTGCACCTGTACGCCGAGACCGGGATCGGGCTCGAGGCGCATCAGCAGAACACGCTGGTGCGACTGGACGGCGCGGGGCGGATCAAGGGTGGTGCGTATCGGGACAACCAGGGCTACTACCTGGCTTCGTCGTACCTGCGTGGTCTGTTGAGCGTGACCGGGATGCGGGACTCGACGTTGGCGGTTGTCGATGATCCGATTGTCGACGATCGACTGACCTACTACCTGCTGCACAACCAGGCTCTGGCTGTCGTGGGGTGTCTGGCCAACGACGTGATCGCCGACGAGGACGCGCTGCTCGGTGTGGTGCGCGATCGGCTGACGCTCGCGTTGCCGTTGCTGAAGGCTGCGGGGCCGGACGGCGATCGGCTGGCTCGCCGGTGGCTGGAGGCGGAGACGCTGCCTTGTAAGGCGAACATGCTGACGCGGCTGCGTGGCATCGACGAGGTCGTTGCGCCTTTGGATGCTCAATCGGTCTACCTCGACATTCCGAATCCGCTGCGATGAGGTGCGACGTCCGACCGATGTTGCATCTGGACAACGGCTTCGACCTTCGACCCGCAGGGCCTGACGACGCCGCCACGATCGCGCTCTGGATGGCGCAGCCGCACATCAAGCGCTGGTGGCACCAGGACTGGTCGGTCGAGCGGTGGGTGGAGGAGCTCAGCACGCAGACGGCGGGGGAGCACTCGACGCCTTGTGTGGTGTCGGTCGACTCGGAGGACTTCGGGTACGTCGAGCTCTACCGGGTGCGGTACGACCGGCTGGCCGAGTACTACCCGAGCGACGACCACGACTGGGGCGTCCACGTCGCCATCGGCGACCACACGCGGATCGGCCGCGGCCTCGGCCGCCGGTTGCTGCGCGCACTGGCCGACGCCCTGCTGGAGTCCGACCCGGACTGCCGGCGGGTCGTCGCCGAACCCGACATCGACAACACGCAGTCCGTCCGGGCGTTCGCCGCGGCCGGCTTCGTCCGGCAAGGGGAGCTACAGCTTCCCGACAAGACAGCACTACTGATGGTCCGCACCCGGACCGTGGAGGCATGACATGTATGACGTGATCGCGATCGGCTGCGGGCCCTTCAACCTGGGCCTCGCCGCGCTGGCCGACGGCGTGGACGACGTACGCATCGCCGTGCTGGACAGCCGTCCGGAGTTCACCTGGCACCGCGGGCTGATGTTCGACGACGCGATGCTGCAGGTGTCGTTCCTGGCCGACCTGGTCAGCCTGGTGGAGCCGGCGCACCCGCTGTCGTTCCTGTCGTACCTGCGGGACAACGACCGGCTGTACCAGTTCTACGTCCGGGAGAAGTTCCACCCGACCCGCCGGGAGTACGAGGCCTACCTGCGCTGGTGCGCGGCGCAGCTGGACTCGCTGCACTTCGGCCACCACGTCCAGGACGTCTCGTGGGACGGCTCGGTGTTCCATTTGACCGTGGAGCGCGCTGACGGGGTCGAGGTGTTGGCGGCGCGGCATCTGGTGGTCGGTGTGGGCACTGAGCCGTTTGTGCCTGCTGCGTTGAGCGGTCTGCCGCAGGAGCGCTTCCTGCACTCTGCCGACTACCTGTTCCGCCGGGACGACCTGCTGCGGGCAGGGCGTGTGTCCGTCGTCGGCTCAGGACAGTCCGGCGCCGAGTGTGCACTCGACCTGCTGCGTGCCAACGGCTCTGGTGGGCCTGCTGTGTCGTGGCTGACCCGTACGCCGTCGTTCGCGCCGCTGGACTACTCGAAGCTCGTGCTGGAGATGACGACACCGTCGTACGTCGACTACTTCCACGCACTGGAGGAGCCGACGCGCGACAAGCTGGTCAAGGAGCAGTGGCGGCACTACAAGGGCATCTCGTCCGACACGCTCGACGACATCCACGACGTGCTCTACCAGCGTGACCTCGGTGCTGGGCCAGTCGCTCCGGTCGAGCTGCAGTGCGGCGTAGGCGTCGTGTCCGCCGTGGCCCGTGCCGACGGCATCGAGCTGACGCTGCACCACGCCGACAGCGGCAAGAACTTCCAGCACTTCACCGACGCGGTCGTGGCCGCGACTGGCTATCGCAACCGCCCGCTGCCCTTCATGACTGCGGTGGAAGAGCAGGTACGGCGCGACGCGGCCGGCCGGTGGATCATCAACAGGGACCACAGCGTCGCCACCGAGGACACCCTGACCGGCCGGCTCTTCGTCTCGAACGCTGACCTGCACAGCCACGGTGTCGCAGCGCCGGACCTCGGGATCGGCGCCATCCGCAACGCCACGATCCTCAACGCCGTGGCCGGCCGCGAGGTGTTCCGGCTGCCGAAGTCCACCGCCTTCACCAACTTCACCATCCCCGGATGAACCACTGGACCCGGTGTTCGTCGGAGCTGCTGGCGAAGCTGATCTCCCAGTTCTGCACCGAGAACCTGCTGCAGCCGGTCGACAATCGCTTGGACCTCGGCGCGGTGTCTTACACCTTCACCGCGACCCGGGGCGCGTTCGGTAGCTGGCGGGTGGCGCCGGACTCGGTACACCGTACGACGGCCGGCATCCTCGGCAACGACGAGAGTGAGGTCGCGACGGACCCAGTGCAGTTCCTGGTCGACGCGGCCGACGTACTGGGGCTGGACGGGTCCACTGTGGCTGGGTACGTGGCTGAGTTGGCCAGCACGTTGGCGGCCGACGTACGGATGGCGTCTACGGCTGCCGCGCGGTCCGAGTTGCTGGACCTCCACCACAGCCGGCTGGAAGGTCATCTGACCGGACACCCGTTGCTGGTGGCCAACAAGGGTCGACTGGGGTTCTCTGCCGAGGACAGCCTGCGGTATGCGCCGGAAGCACGCACCCCGCTGCGTTTGGTGTGGCTCGCCGTACGTCGGGGGCTTGCAGAGTTCCGTGGTACGCCGGACCTGTCGGAGCACGCTGTGGTCGGGCGTGCGCTCGGTCCGGAGGCGCTAGAGGCGTTCCGGGGTCAACTGGTCGATCCGGACTCGTACGTTTGGTTGCCTTGCCACCCGTGGCAGCTGGACCACGTCGTACGGACGCAGTGGGCGCGTGAGTTGGCCACCGGGGAGATCGTCGTCCTGGGGGAGGGGCCGGACGACTACCTGCCGACGCAGTCGATCCGGACGATGGTGAACATCTCCCAGCCCCTGCGCTACCAGGTGAAGCTGCCGCTGAAGATCCTCAACACGTCGGTGTACCGCGGCATCCCCGAGCACTGCACGCTGGCGGCGCCGATGATCACCCAGTGGCTGCGCGGCCTGTGGTACCGCGACGAGGTCCTCGGCCGGCTCGGCACCGAACTGCTCGGCGAGGTCGCGTCCGTCACCGTCCGGCACCCGCAACTCTCGAGTGCCCCCGGCATCCCGTACCAGTGGACCGAGACCCTCGGCTGCATCTGGCGCGACCCGCTGGACCCACGCCTGCTCCCGAACGAGACCGCTTGGGCGCTGGCCGCCGTACTGCACACAACCCCTGAAGGCCCCCTGGTCCAGGCCCTCATCGAGAAGTCCGGCGCCACTCCGCGCGAATGGATCTCACACCTTCTCTCCGCCGTCCTCCGCCCCCTCCTGCACCTGATGCACCACTACGGCATCACCGTGAACCCCCACGGCGAGAACCTGGCCGTCATCTGCGGCCCCGAGGGCCTCCCCGCCCGCATCGTCATCAAAGACCTCGTCGACGACATCAACATCTCCACCACCCCCATCCTTGCCCGAGGCCCCGAACCCGACTCCCACACCAGAGTCCTCCCCCGCAAACCCTGGCCCATCCTCCGCCAATACCTGGTAGACGCCCTCCTCCTAGGCGTCCTCAACCCCCTGTCCAACCTCCTAGAAGAAACCAACCTCCTCACCCCCGAAACCTTCTGGGGCCTGGCTCGAGGCGAGGTCGACCTCTACGCCAACACCTTCCCCGAACACACCGACCGCCTATCCGCCACCGCCCTCCTCGGCGAAACCTTCACCCGCTACCCCCTCAACGCCTACCGCCTAACCCTCGGCTACACCGACCTGGACACCCGCCCACCCATCCCCTCCACCGGCACCATCCCCAACCCGCTGCACACCGCCGACTCGATCCCGCCATTGCGACAGTGGTAGTGCGACCCCTTCCTGGGTAGGAATCATTTCGCGGGCCTTATCTGTTCGCACTCTGGGGAGGGGGATCCGTGGACAGATTGTTGCTTCTCTCGTCCGACAACAAACGGCGTTACGCCGAGGACATCCAGACGGTGCTGGCGGCGCCGGAGGGTGTACTCGTGCAGTTCCGCTATCGCGACCGATGGGTCACTCCCGCGGTGCGGCGGGCTGTGTCGAGTCGGCAGGTCGAGGGCATCCGCGCAGTACTCGGCTTCGCTGCGAACACGTCGACCAGCGATCCCTTCGTGGTGCCGATCCGCTATGCCACCGTCGCCAAAGCCGAGAAGGTGGCGCATATGTTCATCTTCCAGTTGCGCATCGGCGGCTACACGAATCTGCAGGGCTATCCAGACTCGTTACCGGGCATCGTCACCCAGAGCCGGATCGCTATCGACCAGTTGACTGCCTTCGAGAATGGCGTGTTCCATTCCGCCACCTCGAACTTCCCACGGATGCCGGAGGAGACTTCTGACAACGCACCCGACCGCTGGCTTGCAGCGGCGGAGCGGCTGGCCCTTCACCCAACCTATGAGAACGCATTCTTCCTGCGCGTCGCTTCGATCGAGACCTACCAGGGGAAGGTGGTGCGATGCGACAAGGACGGGCGACTCGAGGCAATCGACGGTCAGTCGCTGCGTATCGTCACGAACATCTACACCAAGCGGTACGTACCGGACTCCGGCTTCAAACTGACCTGCACCCCCGGCGGGCCGAATCTGCGAATCGCGTCGGACGAGGTCTACGACGTTGCGCTGAAGTACGACGCCGTCGATTTCTGGCTGTTCCCTGCGGTGCAGAACTACGACACGTTCTCGCGGGTCAAGATCAGCCTGGCCAGCGAGACGACGCGCGTGCCAACGGTCCCCGCACACGTCCCCCTGTCATTCCGCATCAATCGGTCGAGATCGCGGACTGTTCGTCGCTGGTTCGCGGCCAGCTCTGGAGCCGTACTGGTCGCACTACCGGCCATTCTTGGAGACGGGTCGCCGCTGTCCCTGCGGATCGCCGCTGCCTTGGCCGGCGCCGGCCTGCTCGCGATGAGTGGCGCCGCGCAGAACTCACCGAAGTAGGAGCCGACGATGCGTCTATTGCTGCTGTCCTCCGACGATCGCCAACGGTATGCCGAGGACATCCAGACCGCTCTCGCCGCGCCGCCCGGCGCGATCCTGCAATTCCGCTATCGCGAGAGATGGGTGGAACCGGCGATACAGCGCGCGGTTCCGAGCCATCAAGCCGACGGCCTCCGCGCCGTCCTGGGCTTCGTCGCGAGCGGCAGCGACCCGTTCATTCTGCCGATTCGATACGCCACAGTCGTCCGGGCCGAGTGTGTCGCTGATATGTTCATCTTCAAGTTGCGGGTTGGTGGCTACTTGAACCTGCAGCACGAGTATCCGCTGTCGTTTGCCGACATCGTCGCCAAGAGCCGGGTTACGTCGAGTCAGCTGACGAGGAACGAGAATGCGCGGTTCTATCCGGCCACGTCGAGCTTCCCGCAGATGCCGGAGGAGATCACCGACGATGCCCCCGAGAGGTGGCTGGCCACTGCTCGGCGGCTCGCCCTGCATCCCACCTTCGCGAACTCGTACTTCCTTCGAGTCGCACCGGTCGAGACTCAGCAGGACAGGTCGCTACAGTTCGACGACGAGGGGCGAGTCCGTGCGGTCGACGGCCAGTCGCTCCGGATCGTGACCAACATCTTCGCCGAGACGTACGCGCCGAAGGCGGAGTACAAGCTGACCTGCACGACCGGTGGCACCAACGTGCGGGTTGCCTCCGACGAGGTGTACTACGTCAGGCTCCGGTACGACTCGGTCGAGTTCTGGCTGCACCTGGCCGCGCAGAACTACGACACGCTGTCCGGTGTGAAGGTCAGCCTGGCGAGCGAGAAGGACGGCGCCAAGACGATTCCGGCGCACGTCGGGATTCCCTTGCTGGTCAGCCGGTCGAGGTCGCGGATGCTTCGGCGGTGGAGTGCGGCCAGTGCGGGCGCGGTTCTGGTGGCGTTGCCGGCGATTCTCGGGGAGGGGTCTCCTCTGGGCGTGCGGATCGCGGCGGCGTTGGTCGGGGCTGGTCTGTTGGCCTTGAGCGGTGCCGTGCTCAGCTCTCCGAAATAGCCGTGCTCAGCTCTCCGAAAGTGAGGTCGGGGGGCCGTGGCGCCAGAGTTTCAGGTCTTCGTCTATGCGGATGGCGAGGGCTAGGAGGTTGGCTTCGTGTTCGGGGAGGGTGGCCAGGGAGAGGCCTACGGGGAGGGAGCGGGCGTCGAAGCCGGCGGGGACGCTGAGGGCGGGGAAGTCGGCGATGGACCAGGGGACCGAGAGGCGGATGCGGGGGCCTTTGGGTGGGCGACTGTGGTCGATCAGTGGGGGAGCGGCGTCGATCGTGGGGTGGGCGATCGCGTCCAGGCGATGGGACCGCATGAGTTGTCGCCAGTCGCGGGTCCACTGCTCGCGGAGGCGGAGCGCCTCGTTGTAGCGCTGCGGGCTGATGCGTTCGCCCTTCCGGACGCGTTCGCGGACCTGGGGCGTGTAGAGGTGGCTGTGCGGGACCAGCGCGTCGTGGATCTGGTGAGCTTCGCTCTCGTTGATGGTGTCGAAGACGCCGGTGGACTTCTCCAGGACGCCCTTGGTGCTCGGCGGGTTCTCGATCTCGACCAGTACGGCGCCGCGGCCGACGAGCAGGTCGAGCGCTTCCCGGCAGACCACCGCGATGCGTTCGTCGACGCGTTGCCACGACATCTCGATCGGCAGGCCGATGCGGACACCGGTGAGGTCGTCCGGTGGCCCGAGCGGGTACGGCGGGCAGGGTTCGTTCAGCGAAGCCGGGTCCCGCGGGTCGTGGCCGGCCAGGACGCGCATGAGGAGCGAGATGTCGAGCATCCGGCGGGCCATCGGGCCGGCGACGTCGAACGACGGGCTCAGCGGGATGACGCCGTACCGGGAGATGCGGCCGCGGGCGCTGCGCAGGGTGGAGACGCCGCAGGCGGCCGCCGGGATGCGGAGCGAACCGCCGGTGTCGGTCCCGGTCGCGATCGGGACCATGCGCCCGGCGAGCGCGGCCGCAGATCCACCTGACGATCCACCAGGAGTACGGCGGACGTCCCACGGGTTGGCCGTCGGAGTGGACGCCGTGCCGTAGGCGAACTCGTGGGTCGTCGTCTTGCCGAGCATGCCGGCGCCGGCGGCGGCGAGTCGTTCCCAGACGGCGGCGTCCTCGGCCGGGACGTAGGTGGCCAGCACCTGGCTGCCCGCGGTCGTGAGCACTCCTTTGGTGAGGAACACGTCCTTCACCGCAACCGGTACGCCGGCCAGCGGGCCGACCGGCTCGCCCGTCGCCCGGGCCTCGTCCGCTCGGAGTGCGGCCTCCAGCGCCAGCTCGGGTGTGAGGGTGACGAAGGCACGGACGGCAGGCTCCACCAGGTCGATCCGGCGCAGGCAGTCCTCGACGAGCTCGCGCGCGGAGAGCCGGCGCTGCTCCAGTAATCGGAGCACCTCGGTCAGGCTGAGATCCGCGGCGGAGTCACTCACGTCTGCGAGCCTACGAAAAAATACCCGCCCGGGGAGCCCCGGGCGGGTGTCGAGCAGTTGGGATTGCCGGTCGAGATCAGCGTCCCATCGCGGCGGCCACGTTGTAGAGGCCGAAGCAGAAGACCATGACCACTCCGAAGAGCAGAATGAACAGGATCTGTTTCCAGAAGGAGATCAGGAGTATCGCACTGGCCAGCACGACGACGGTCGCGACGAATTCGTTGGGAGGCATGGCGTTTCCTCTTTTCCTTCGGTTCACTTCCCTTGGTTGCTTGTCTTTCGCCGCTCCTGGGTTAGAGTGAGTCGGCGTATCGGCGGTTCTGGTTACGCTTTCAGTGAACGTCACGACAATCGGTTGTCAATCCAGAAAGATTGGCACCACCGGCTATGTCCGGACATGATTTTGGCATCGTGTCCGCAGCGGTGGCTGCGGCTTTGGCGGCGGCTGGCAGTACGCCGGCGCGTTTCGGCGTACCGTTTCGCGCCAGTTGGCACACCGGACCTGCCAACTGGCAGCCAGGAGATCAACACGCCGCCAAAACTCGCATGTTTGGGAAGTTGCGACGACGCCGCAACGGTCGGTTAGCATGCAGGCGTGGTGATCAGCGCCGCCGGCCCGGCGGCTTCCGCGGTTGTCCCACCGCCTCCAGCCTCAGCAGCAGCGCCTCCCCGAGCCGCCCGGTTCTTCCTCGATGATTGCCGAAGGCCCGCCCCGGAGTTCGCCGACCTGCTGGCCGATGCCGTGCGCCGGCACCGGGTGCCGCACCGGGCGCTGACCGTTCGCACCCTGCTGCACCTGCCACGGCTGGCCCGTCCCAACGGCACCGTCGGCCGGAACCAGGTGATCGCCGAGCTGAATCGCAACGCGGGCCGGTTGGCACACGACCAGCGGAGTATCCAGAATCTCATTCCGCAGGACGAGTACGCGCTCTCGGATCTGCGTTTCGTGCGGCTCGGACATCTCGAGGCGGATCAGATCTTCAGCCGCCTGCATTACCTGCGCAGCGCCCGCCCGGGATCACTCAACTTTGCCCTGGTCGATCCGGTGAACAAGCTTCCGGTGACGTTGTGCAGTGTCTCGTCGCTGGAATGGATGCGGGTCGGACGACAGTTGCAGGCGCAGTTCGGGGTCCCGCTGGGCGCGGCCTGGGACGTGTCCCGGGTGTATTCGTTCGACGTCGCGCCGCCGAATGCGATCTCCTTTCTGCTGGCGAAAGTCCGGCAGGTGATCCGGCGGGAGATTCCGGCGGTTCAACTGCTCACCACCGCGGTCGATCCGAATTTGGGATTCGTCGGCTCGAGCTACCGGGCGGCCAACTGGCAGCAGTGGATGTCCATCGAGGCACGGCCCTACCTGTACGTCGACGGCGTCTACGCCAGCCCCCGTCAGCTCCGGACTCGGTTCGGCGGCGCCAACCTCGCCGAACTGCGCGCCGCCTACCCGCACGGCCGCTTCGAGCAGAGCCGGGCCAAGCTGCTCGACTCGGTCATCTACTGCTGCCGCATCCGCGGCGAGACCGAGCCTGTTCCCGTGGTCGAGCAGCGCCGTCTCCGCCGCTGACCTTCAGGCGGTGCCGCCGTTCGCGCTGAACGGAGAGCGCGCGAGAAGACCCTCGATACGCTTGCGGTCGGGCATGGAGTTGGACAGCGGGAAGTCGGCGGTGGCGCACGACATGGCGGCGGCGGCCCAGATCGCCACCTTCTCGTTGAACTTCCGGTTGTTGTCGATGAGCTTGGCCGCGAGCGCCGCGCAGAAGGCGTCCCGGGCCGCCGACGACTCCTTATAGATGGACGGGATCGTCGGCACCATCAGGACGTCGTGGGCCGGGCCGGAGTAGACCGTGCAGCCGCCGTTGACCAGCATGCAGAGCGTCTCGACGCCGAAGGCGAGCAGGTTCCGGGCGACCGGGTCCGGGTCGAACGGGCCGTGTCCCTGCGAGGCGAAGCTGCCGAGCTCCCAGGGGTGCGCGACGAGGTAGTCGATCCGGCCGAATGTGTCACCCGAGATGCGCTCGTCCTCGTACGGCTGGCCCGGGGTGACGATCGCCACCGGGCGGTTGTCCGGGTCGCGGTGGGCGATCGCCAGCGTGTGCTGCATCGTCGCGCGCGGCACCTCGAACGTCATCAGCAACGCGTCGCACGCGATCAGCTGCTCGTACCGGTCGTTCATGTCCTCCGGGGCCAGGAAGACCTCGGCCTGGTTGCGCCAGTTGACCGCGATGCTGTCGCCGAGCTCCTTCTCGAAGACTCCGGTGAACGGCGTACGGCCGTCGCGCACCCGCTTGACAAGTGAGGTGTCGACCCCTTCGTCCCGCAGGTACTGCACGATCTCGTCGCCGAAGCGGTCGTCGGCGACTGCGGCGATCAGGGAAGTGTGCAGGCCGAGACGGGCCGCTGCGACCGCCTGGTTCAGGCCTTTGCCGCCGGGGGACAGGTCGAAGCTGTACGCCTCGCTCGACGTCTCCGGCGCAGGCAGGGTTCGCATCCGGAAGGTCGCGTCCATCACCGCGCCGCCGACCACGACGATCCGGCCGGCCGGTGCGACGTCGACGGCCGGGGCGGCGTCGAGCATCACGACGGTCTTCGAGCCGACCGAGTAGATGTCGCGGCGGATCAGTTGGTTGGCGAGCTCCCGCAGTACGGCGGGTTCGGTCGTGCCGCGGAGCGCACGGTCGCTCGGGGCCTCGCCGGGCTGGTGGCCGAGGGCCTGGTGCAGGCGGTGCCAGTTGCCGAGCAGGGTCTCGCGGCGGCGGCCGAGCGAGGTGCTGTAAAGCGAACGTGTGATCCGGTCCTCGATGCCGGCCTGGCTGTGGTTGTCGGCGTGCAGTCCGAGGGCGAGGATTGCGTCGGCGACGATCTGCTGGGTGCCGTGGAGGTCGTCGCGGACGCAGGTGGCCACCAGGTCGAAGGCGGCCGAGGCGACGTCGAGCTCGTGGACGGTGGCGAACCGGCGGGTCGCGGCCAGCTCCATGAGTGGGGCCGCGATGCCGGTTCGGGTCGCGTGCAACCGGGCGACGGTCAGGCCGTCGTGGGTGCGCAGCTTTTCGAGCACGCTGGCAAGCAGCAGCACATCCGCGGTCTGCTTGTCGCTGCGGTTGGTCATCCGGCCCCCGGGCTCCTGATCCGTCTCGAACCAAGTATGCGGATCAGCGGGCCACCGGGGAAACCGGATGCGCGCGTCAACGGAGGGCGGTGAGCCAGGTGGCGGCTTGTTTGGCTTGGGTCAGGCGGCGTTCGTAGGTGGCGCCGACGGCGAGGAGGATGGCGCCGGCGGTGCCCAGGGTGATCCAGTGGGGGATCAGCGGGGCTACCTCGAGGAACTGCCAGATGCCGATCTTGGCCAGGACGGCGGCGCCGATGACGAAGGGCGCCTGGAGGCCCAGTTGGGCGCCCAGGACGATGACGGCCACGGCGGCGGCCACGACGAGGGTGAGGCGGATCCAGCTGTCGTTGCCATCGGCAATCAGTTCGGAGGGGACCAGGCCGATCAGCAGGCCGGGGCCGAGGAAGATCCAGCTGGGCTGGTCGCGCCAGGCCAGCACGCCGATCGCGATCATAACGATCGCAGGCGGGACGGTGAACCACTCGATCGTGGTGGCGCCGGCGGACAGGACGAACGCGGTGTTGGCGACCATCAGCAGCAGGCCGGCCACCAGCAGGGCGGGGCGCCGGGCCTGGTTCATGCCATACGCAACCAGCGGTGCGGCGGCGATCGTGAGCACGACCCCGGTGGCGGACTCGGTGGACACCAGGACGGCGACGACCTCAGCGATCAGTACGGCGCTCGCCGACGACCACATCAGCACGCGCTCCAGCGGCCGGCCGATGTACCGGCAGGCGAGGCCGATGCCGCACGCCCCGATTACGGCGAGGCTGACCGCACCCGCCCACAGGCCGATCAACTCGTCCAGCACGAACATCACGACCGCGAATTGCGCGCCCGCACTCGCCACCCCTGCGGCCGGGACCGCGTCGACCACCTTGCGCAGCGCGGCGAAGACGGCCAGTACGGCGACGATACCGGCGATGAACCCGAGTTGCCGGACGTCCGCCTGCCACAGGCAGAACATGAGGTTGGCCGAGGCAACGGTGATGGCCGCCGTGTGCAGGACCAACGAGATCGTTCCGGTACGGCGACCTCGCAGGACCACCGCGATCCCGAGCGCCGCGAAGAGGCCGGTGGTCAGCCAGCGACCCGGCCCGGGGACCTGCGGTAGGCACGTCGCGACGACGAACCCGGCGGCCACAGCGCAGACTGCCTCGCCGAGCCCCTGGGTGATGGATGCCGGGAGCGGCCGCTTCCGCAGGATGAGAACGCCGGTGGCTGCGGCGACGCAAACCACCACGGTGGTGGCGACGACTGTCGCGAGCCCCGTCGTGAACCAGGTGGTGTCGAAGGTGACGGAGTAGGTGACCATCAGGCCAAGGAAGGTCCGGGCCATCCCGGTGACCAGGATGCCGCAGAAGACGACGGCCGAGGTGATCTCCCCGGTACGCCGGACGATCGCCGTACCCTTCGAAGACAGGACCAGTGTGGCGACCACCTGGGCGAGCAGAGCGGCGAGCAGCCACGGCAGGCTGACCCGGTCGGCGAGGACCAGCGGAAGTGGGAGCTGGCCGGCAATAACCGTGGTGACGCCGAAGGTGACGACCTTCGGCGCGAACCGAGTCATCAGCAGGTTGACCAGGGCAACGGCCGCGAAGACGATCGCGCTGTAGGTCAGGTCGTCGACGGTCTCGGCGGCGAACAGTCCGAGGGCGCGGGCGCCGTACAGGTCGAGGATGAGGAGGCCGGAGCCGAGGATGCCGAGGGCTTCGGCGGACGAGGCCAGGGAGGTGCGGCTCGCGGGGACGGCGCCGACGAAGGCGAGAGCGGCGAGGGTGCCGATGATGCCGGCTTGCGCGGCGACGGGGAGGCTGTCCCAGTTGACGGCGAGGAAGGTGACGCCTGCCGCGAGAAGCAGGAGTACGCCGAGGCTGAGCAGGGTGGCCTGTGGACTCAACCGGCGGCGCGGAGGTGCGGGACGCCGTGCCGGCTCAGGTGGTGGTGGGAGCGGCTGCTGGAAGCTGGTCGCCGGCCGTCGGATCGGGGGAGGGGACTGAACCGGCGCCGAGACTCCACGCGGCGGAGGCGGTGGGTAGTAAGGAGCAGGTGGGTAGGCAGGAGCCGGGGGCGGGACGGACGGCGCGGGGCGTGGGGGCGCTTCCACCGTGAGGTGTAGCAGTGTGTGACAAGCCGGGCACTCCAGCGGGGCGGAAACCTGCGTGTTCATGGCATTCCTCCTGAGTCTCACCTCACTATGTCGACGCGGAACGGGTGGCCGCGTGAGTACGTCTACTCAATTCGTGACGTAGGCTGCTGCGGTCTGCCGGTCGTCCAGATTGGCGTGACGAACACGGGGAGCACCATGAACACTGGACATGTCGAGCTCGCAAGGGCTCAGCAGGAACGCTGGCAGACGGCGTACGAGCAGCAGCCGCACCTGCACGGGACGGAACCGTCCGCGGCCGCGCGCTGGGCCGCCGGGGCATTCGGTGCCGCAGGCATCGATGACGTCCTGGAGCTGGGCGCCGGGCAGGGGCGCGACGCGCTCTTCCTGGCGCGGCAGGGATTCAGCGTGCACGCCACGGACTTCTCCGAGTCCGCGCTCGACCAGCTCCGGCTGGACGCGCAGCGTGAGGGACTCGACGACCGCGTCACGGCGGCGCTGCACGACGTCCGCGACCCGCTGCCGCCGGCCGACGCGACCGTCAACGCGGTGTTCGCGAACATCTTGCTCAACATGGCGTTCTCGCGCGCCGAGCTGCGCTCACTGGTCGGCGAGATCCACCGCGTCCTGCGGCCGGGCGGGATCTTCGTGTACGCCGTCTGGTCGGCCGACGACCCGGGCTCGGGCCACTGGCAGGAGCTCGAGGACGGGTTGTCGGAGCACGACGGGTTCGCGGGCCGGTTCTTCGACGCGACGTTGATCCACGAGCTGGCCGAGCGCTGGCGGGTCGACGACATCACGACGTACGCCGAGAGCGCCCGCCGGCTCTGGCGCGTCGCACTCGCGAAACCCAACCCAGCAAGCTGATTCGGCACTCTCCAGCAGGAAGCTGAAGCCGGCTCTAGCAGTACCCGGTTCCGAAAAGGTGAAGTTCACTCTAGCTGCGGCGCACCAGGTTGCGGTGTGGTCACCAAAGCGAAAAGTTGCATTGACGAACCCGACCGGTTCCGACAAGCTCTGTCCGCGTCTCACATTCGACCATCGGAGAATCAGCAATGCAGTGGTACATCGACGTCATCAAGAAGTACGCCGTGTTCGACGGGCGGGCCCGGCGCAAAGAGTTCTGGATGTTCACGCTGTTCAGCTTCATCGTCTCCCTGATCCTGGTCATCATCGACCGGATCATCGGGACGACGTACGGCCCCGGGAACAACGGCGTCCTCCAGTCGATCTACAGCCTGGCCGTGCTGCTGCCGACGATCGGCGTCTCCATCCGTCGGCTGCACGACACGAACCGCAGCGGTTGGTGGCTCCTGCTGTGGCTGACCTGCATCGGCTTGATCGTGCTGATCATCTTCTGGGCGTTGGAGGGCAACGCCGGGGACAACAAGCACGGCCCTGACCCGAAGGCCGCCGAGCGCTTCGGCCAGCCGGGCGCGGGTCCGGCCGAGCCGGGCTACCCGACGGTCTGAGCTGCCCGTTCAGAGCTGACAGAACGCCCCGCGAACTCGTCGAGTTCGCGGGGCGTTGTGCTGTCTGTGGATTTCCCTGTGGAGAAGATGTCAGCTGGCCTGGCTGACCGTCGACATGTTGAAGTCCGGCACGAGCAGCGGCGGGGTCGCGGTCCGGGAGAAGTAGTCGCCCCACTCGCGCGAGAACGACGGCACGGTGGCGCCGGCCTGGGTGAAACGAGCCAGCAGGTCGACCGGGCTCTCGTTGAACCGGAAGTTGTTCACGGCACCGGTCACCTCGCCGTTCTCGACCAGGTAGACGCCGTCCCGGGTCAGCCCGGTGAGCAGCAGGGTCTGCGGATCCACCATTCGGATGTACCAGAGGCAGGTCAGCAGCAGCCCGTGGTCGAGCCCGGCGACCAGGTCGTCGGTGGACCCGCTCGCGCCGTCGACGGTCAGCACGTAGTTGTCGATGTCCGGTGTCGCGGTCTGCGCACCGATCAGGTCGGCCGTGTGCCGGCTGGTCATCAGGGTCTCGAGCTTGCCGCTGCGAATCCAGTCCGTCGCGCTCAGTGTCAGCCCGTTGTCGAACACGCTGGACGAGCCGCCGGACGACCGTGCCACCGCGAACGGAAACGTCTCCAACCCGGGGAACTGCGGGTCCGACCGCAGGTGTACCGGCTGCGGCGACAGCACGTCGCCGACCCGCGTTCCACCTGACGGTTTGGCGAACACGCTGCGCCCCTCGAACGCTTCCCGCCCGTCCAGGCACCAGTAGAGGTACGTCGTGAGGTCCGCAACGGCAGCCGGTGGCAGCACGGTCGCGTGCCGGCCGGCGTCCACCGACACGGTCCGGCGGGCCCAGCCGAGGCGGCGAGTCAGCTCGGTGTCGATCGCATGCGCGTCGATGTCGGTGAAGTCGCGGGTGGCGGCGCCGACCCAGGCGGACTGGCTGAGGTCGCCCGACTTGCCGGTCGCGGTGACGAACCCGCGGGGGAGTGCCTGCCGCAACCGCAGTCCGGCGGACGAGCCGACGTACAGGGTGATGACCTGGTGGTCGGCGAAGCCGTAGAGCCAGCGGTTCTCGTGGCCGGCCCGCTTGAGCGTGTCGCCGAGGGCGGGCGCGAACTTCTCGTAGACGCTGACCGAGGTCTCCTCGGGCTCGGCGTCCCAGTCCGTGCCGGCCGTGCCGTCGATCAGCGGACGGGCGTCGTCGGCCGGGCTCGACGACCGTGCGGTCGCCACCGCGGCCGACACGATGTCCCGCAACGACGCGTCGGTGACCGAGGAGCGGCCGACCACTCCGGCCGCCGTACCCTCGCCGGCTCCGACGGTCGCGATCACGGTCACGCTGGAGCCGCGCATGGCGCCGTTGGTGGTCAGGGTGTTGTTGGCCCAGCGCAGGTTCGTGCTCGAGGTCTCGGTGACGATGACGACGCAACCGTCGGCGCCCTCGGCCGCAGCCAGGGCGAGGCCCCGCTCGATCGTGTCCTGCGGGGTGAGCTGAATGGCGGTCGTCACCGGCCGGCCTCCTGCGTGGTGTTGAGGATGTTGACGCCGCGGAACAGGGCGGACGGGCAGCCGTGGCTGACGGCGCCGCTCTGGCCGGGCTGGGCCTTGCCGCAGTTCAGCGCGCCGCCGAGGACGTACGTCTGCGGGCCGCCGATCGCCTCCATCGAGCCCCAGAAGTCGGTCGTGGTGGCCTGGTACGCGACGTCGCGGACCTGGCCGTCCAGCTTGCCGTCCGTGATCTTGTAGAACCGCTGGCCGGTGAACTGGAAGTTGTACCGCTGCATGTCGATCGACCAGGACTTGTCGCCGACGATGTAGATGCCGTTCTGCACCCGGGAGATGAGCTCCTCGGTGGACGGGCCGTCGGGCGCGGGTTGCAGCGAGACGTTGGCCATCCGCTGGATCGGGATGTGGCCGGACGAGTCGGCGTACGCGCAGCCGTTGGAGCGCGGGGTGCCGAGCAGGTCCTCGTTGACCTTCGCCATCCGGCGGTCGACCTGGTAGCCGACCAGGACGCCGTCCTTGACCAGGTCCCACTGCTGGCCGGCCACGCCCTCGTCGTCGTACCCGACGGTGGACAGGCCGTGCTCGGCGGTGCGGTCGCCGATGACCTGCATGATCGGCGAGCCGTACTGCAGCGTGCCGAGCTTGTCGGTGGTGGCGAAGCTGGTGCCGGCGTAGTTGGCCTCGTAGCCGAGCGCGCGGTCGAGCTCGGTGGCGTGGCCGATCGACTCGTGGATGGTGAGCCAGAGGTTGGTCGGGTCGACCACGAGGTCGTAGGTGCCGGCCTCGACGGTCGGCGCGGCCATCTTCTCGGCCAGCCAGCCGGGCAGCTGGGCCAGCTCCTCGTCCCAGTTCCAGCCGGTGCCGGTGAGGTACTCCCAGCCGCGGCCGGCCGGCGGCGCGCAGGTGCTCATCGAGTCGAACCGGCCACTCTCCGCGTCGACGGCGAACGCGGTGATCTTCGGGCCGATCCGGACCCGCTGCTGCGTGTACGACGTACCCGCGGAGTTCGCGTAGTACTTGCACTCGTGGACCGAGGCGACGCCGACGGTCACGTGGGCGACGCCGTCGGCATTGAGCAACCGGTCGCTGTAGTCGGTCAGCAGCGCGACCTTCTCGGCACGCGGCAGGCTGAGCGGGTCGATCTCGTACGACGACACCCAGCTGACGTCGGTGTAGACGGGCTCGTCGGCCAGCTCGATCGTCTCGGCGTTGATCGGCCGGGACACCTGGGCCATGTTCACCGCCTGCTCGGCGACCTGGACGGCCTCGTCCTTGGTCAGCGCGACCCCGGCGGCGAAACCCCAGGTGCCGTCGTGGATCACCCGGACCGCGAGGCCGAGGTCCTCGTCGTCCTGGGCGTTCTCCAGCTGGCTGTCGCGCAGGGAGATCGACTCCGACCGGATCCGCTCCAGCCGGAACTCGGCGAACGTTGCGCCGAGGTCCTTGGCCCGTTGCAGGGCGGCCTCGGCAAGCTCATGACGGGGAAGGGCGAGAAAACTCGCATCGACTTCTGGCACATCACGACCCTATACACGGAACCTGGCCTGCGGCTGCGGTGTACTCACATTGTCAACAGGTTGACCAGGAGGGGCGATCAGCGGAGGCGGCGAGGCGGAGATCGTTGCTCGGGTGCGGGGCGGGGAGTCTGCCGCGTACGGCGAGCTGGTGGTGCTGCACGCCCAGGTGGCGAAGCGTACGGCGGTGTTCCTCGGAGCCGGTGCGGATGCGGACGACGTCGTGCAGGAGGCGTTCGTCAAGGCGTACCGGGCGCTCGGGAGCTTCCGGACCGGCGCCGCCTTCCGGCCCTGGTTGCTGCGGATCGTGGCCAACGAGACGCGGAACGTACTGCGGTCGCGCAGCCGCCGGTCCCACCGCGAGGAGCTGGCCGCGCCGCTGGACGTCGTACTGGACCCTGCCGAGGAGGCGGTGTCGCTGGAGCGGCGGCGCGAGCTGCAGGCTGCAGTGCGGTCGCTGCCCGAGCCGTTCCGCCTGGTGGTGACCTGCCGCTACCTGCTGGACCTGGACGAGCAGGAGACGGCAGTGGTGCTCGGCTGGCCGCGCGGGACGGTCAAGTCCCGCCTGCACCGAGCACTGGGACGCCTACGGGACTCACTACCTGACAAGGAGGTGCAGCGATGAACATGGACGACGAGCTGAGGGCTCTCGGCCGTTCCACCGTCGTACCTCCGGTGGACGAGGGCTTGACGGCTGCCGTGCTGACACGTGTGGCCGACGTACCGATCCGGCGCTCGCTGCGGGACCGGTGGCGCACGTTCCTGGCCCTCTTCCTCGTGCTGGTCGCAGGTGCGGTCGCGACGCCACCAGTCCGGGCGACCGTGGCGGAGTGGCTCAATATCGGGGGAGTGCAGGCCCAGCCCGTCGCGAGTGCACCGACCAGTCCGCCGACCCTGCCCGCGGTCACCGGTGAGCTGTCGCTGGCGGAAGCGCAACGCATCGCGGGGTTCAAGCCCGGCGTGCCTGCTGAGCTGGGCGTACCTGCGGGGGTCGAGGCCTCACCGGGCTTCGTAGCGGTCGGCTGGGCCGGCGTACGGCTGGAGCAGTTCCGGGCCGAGGTGTCGCCGCTGTACGTGAAGAAGTACTACAGCAGCCTGCAGCATGTGCCGGAGCTCAACGGCTACTGGTTCGACGGTCCGCACGAGCTGGTGCTGGAAGAGGCAACCGGAACCGAGCGGCGCGTCCGCGTGGCCGGTCCGACGCTGGTCTGGGTGGACAGCGGCGTCACATTCCGCCTGGAAGGGGTCGCGGACAAGGCACGCGCGATCCGGCTCGCCCAGGGAACCTCGTAGCCGTCGGCGGTGTACCAGAGGTAGTCATCGTTCCCAGGGGAGGGCTGCCATGGTCCGCCGTACTCTTGCGTTCTGCATCGCGCTGTTAGCTGTCGCCGCCTTCGGAGCCGCGCCCGCCCAGGCCGGCGGGCCGACCAGCGTGGTGCTCAGCAGCCCGCCCAAGGTGGTTGCCATCGGCTACGAGGACAGCCAGTACGACGAGCTCCAGCGACTGACCGACGTCAGCGGATCACGCGACCCGGTCGGCAAGGAGCAGCACGAGGTCGGCCGGTTCGTCCGTGCCACCTGGCTGATCCACGACATGTCGGTCTGGCGGATCGACATCATCTACCCGGACGCGCCCGGCGGCCCCTGGATCGCGACCAGGGCGTCGCTGGACGGCAGCACGCTGCCGGAGAAGCCCGCCTGGCACACCGCCACCGACCGCGTGGCCCTGCTGAAGCTCCTGGGCTCCATGAAGCTGCTCGACGGCAACGCCTGGGGCGGTCCGACCGAGTCCTACGGGCAGGTCGACTCGGCTCCCGCTGCCGAGGAGCCGCCGGCTGCGGCGGCTGCAGCCGAGACCACGGGCTTCTTCACCGGCTGGCGCTGGACCATCCCGGGCTTCCTGCTCGGTGCAGTGGCGGCGGTGGTCGCCGTACGGATGTTGCCCAAGCGCCGCGACTGGCAGCTGGTCGACGCCGAGTGACCGCTCAGACCGGCTGAGCGGCGAGCGAGAACCCCGCGAACAGCCTCCCACCGTGCTGGTCGAGGATGCGGTCCACGTCCTCGACCAGCGCAGCGTTGTCTCGTACGCCGGCCAGCAACAGACGAGCGTGGTCCGTCCCGTGTGCTTCGTCGTACGACTTGAGCTCCCGCAGCAGACCCTTGCCAGTGCCCGACCAATGCTGCGAGCCGGTGAGCAGCAGTCGAGCCGCGTCCTGCCACAGCACCGACGCAATGGCCGTGCGTACGTCGTCGGTCGCAGCATCCGTCAGGTCGTCCAGGAGACAAGTGATCCCGTAGCGGAGCAGCTCGAGCTCGGCGGTCGTCAGCGGCCGCGGACCGGCCGCGACCTCGTCGAGACAGGCCTGCTGCAGCCGTGCTCCGGACCCGTCGGTGTCGAGCAGCACAATCGACTCGCCGACGAGCCGCATCATGGTCGGCTGCCGCCGCTGCCGGTCCTTCTCGCTGAAGTGTTCGAGCGAGGCCTCCGTGTGCACGAACAGCTCAACCGGCCAGTCGCCGTACTCGAGCGACCGCCGCATCGGCGCCGGCGGACCGCTCAGCAGCACGGTGATGTCCAGGTCGGACGTCGAGGAGGCATCGCCGCGTACGACGCTGCCGCCGAGCCACGCTGCCCGCGCGTCCGGATACTCCTCGTCCACCAGTTGCCGTGCGACCTCCGCCGCGTCGATTGCCATTGCACCAGTGTCCGCTCGCCCGCTGCGCTGCTCCACCGAGTTTCAGGCCTGCACAGGGGAGGCGATGACGACGGTGACGTCGGCTGAGCTGTCGTTGGTGTGGTAGCCGTGCGGAGCGTCGCCTGCGAAGGCCAGCAGGTCGCCCTGGGCGAGCTGGCGGAGGTCTCCGGACGGTCCGGCTGCCAGGTGACCCGAGGCGACCAGCAGGTGCTCGTTGGTGCCCGGAGCGTGCGGTACGCCTTCCACTGAGGTGTTCGGCGGCAGGCGGAGTCGCCAGATCTCCAAGCTGTTGCCTCCACTGATCCGCCTGAGCAGTTCTCTGGTCGGTCCGTCGGCATCGGCCTTGGTCGCATGCAGGTGCAGCGTCCCGGTGTCGGTCGGACGCGTCAGCAGGTCAGTGAGGGGGAGTGCCAAGGCGACAGCGATCGCGTCGAGCGTGTCGATCGTCGGATTGCTGGCACCGGCCTCGAGCTGGGACAGCGTCGCCTTGCTGAGACCGGTCCGCCGCGCCAGCTCTGCCTGACTCATCCCGCGCTGCTGGCGCCGCCGCAGTACCTGCAGACCGGCCGCCGCGGCCGCACTGCTGACCGACCGCGTCACCGCAGCGGCCGATGCGTCGCCGTATAGGAGACGCGGATGCGCCCCTTCTTCACCTTCACACCGGAGACGGTGACTGCCGCCAGGTCCGCAAGGCTGCGTACGTGCGTCCCACCACACGGCGCCTCGTGCAGCTCTCCGATCCGGACAACCCGCAGCCCGTCTCGCTCGGTCGCACTGACGGCGAGGTCCGCAGCAATCGCCGTGTCCACACCTGCCTGGATCCGCTCGGCCGAGTCGGTCAGGTCGACACCGTCCTGCGCCGTGAACTCGATGCGTGCCTGCCCGGGGAAGTGGTTGTTGCCCGCCCACGTCCAGCCCAGACCACGAGCAACTCCGTCCACCACATGCCCCGCAGTGTGCAGAGCCGCATGCAGCAGCCGAGCCTCGGCATCCACCCGCGCCCGTACGACGTCGCCCGCGCCCAACCCGGTCGGCGCAGCAGTCGCCAGGTACACCAGCCCGTCCGCACCCCGCACAGGCACACCTTCGAAATCGCCGACCCAGCCGCGGTCCGCCGGCTGCCCGCCACCCTGCGGATGGAACAGGTTCTCCCGCACGGCAACTCCGGTGTCCCCGGCGGCGAAAACCCGCGTCACCACCTCGGTCAGGTAGCTGTCCTCGAGGTAGATCGGATGCTGGACGACCGGGGCAATCTGCTGAACCATACGTTCACTATATCAAACGCGGTTATGCTGGCGTTCGTGCAGAAGAAGCTGACCCTTCAACCCGCGGCGCCGGATGAGCTCGTCGACGTGCTCGCCGTACTGGACGAAGCCGCCGCCTGGTTGCGGGAGTCGGGGATCGAGCAGTGGCCCGACAGCTTCAAGGCCCGGTGGGTCGAGCCGGCCATCGAACGCGGCGAGACCTGGCTGGCGCGGATCGACGGCGAGGTCGCCGGGACGATCACGCTCGACTGGGACGATCCGCTGTGGGAAGACGCTCCCGGGTTGTCGGGCTACGTGCACCGGATGGCGGTCCGGCGCTCGGCGAGCGGCTTGGGCGCCGCGCTGCTCGACTGGGCGGCGGCGACCAGCAGCTCACTCGGCTGTCGCTATCTGCGGCTCGACTGCGTCCGGTCGAACAGCCGGCTCAGGTCGTACTACGAGGCCCGCGGCTTCCAGCACCACGGCGACGCCGAGGTCGGCGTCCCGCTGACCTGGGTGAGCCGGTACCAGCTCGCGCTCTGAAGCGAGCACAAACTCGAGTTGTCGAGTCGACATTCTCGCAATTCGAGATGGCACTCGGCTGGTGCAAGGATGCGGCCTAACGTTTGTCGGCTGCATGCATCGATCTGTCGGGAGTGCTTGTGAGTTCGTCGGTCGCGGGGACCGTTTCGCCGACCCGGCAGGCGTTGCGCCGGCTACGGCGTGATCGCAGCGCGCGCCTCGGGGTGGTGCTCGTCGCGGTGCTGATCCTGGTCGCGGCCGCGGCGCCGTTGCTGGTCAAGCTGGCCGGGCAGGACCCGTACACGTACCACATCGATCTGCTCGACCCGGCCCGCGGCAACGCGCCGAAGGGCCCGATGGGTGGCGTGAGCAACGAGCATTGGTTCGGTGTGGAGCCGTTGACCGGTCGCGACCTGTTCTCGATTGTGATGCTCGGCCTGCGCACCTCGCTGGCCATCGCGATCGTGGTCACCGTCGTCACCACCGTGATCGGCACTCTGGTCGGCATCAGCGCGGCGTACTTCGGCGGCTGGTACGACGCGATCGTCTCGCGCCTGCTCGACTTCCTGTTCGGCTTCCCGCAACTGGTCTTCATGATTTCCCTGGGCATCGTTGTGCCGGCCGGCGTGCCGCGGGCGCTGCTGCTGTGCGGGGTGCTCAGCGTCTTCGGCTGGGCGACCCTGGCCCGGTTGATCCGCAACCAGGCGCGGTCGCTGGTGAACCGCGAGTTCGTCGAAGCCGCCCGCAGTGTGGGTTCGAGCGGCTGGCACGTGATCGCCCGCGAGTTGCTGCCGAACCTGCTCGGCCCGGTCCTGGTCATCGCGACGCTGGCGATCCCGGGCTACATCGGCGCCGAGGCCGCGCTGTCCTTCCTGGGCGTCGGCGTGCCACCACCGACACCAAGCCTCGGCCGGTCCATCTCCGACTCGATCGCCTGGGTCTACACCGGCGCGGATCCGTGGTTCCTGGTCTTCCCGGGGGCCGCGCTGTTCGTCGCCGTCCTCGGGTTCACCTTGCTCGGTGACGGCGTCCGGGACGCCTTCGACGTCCGGCTGAGGAGGACGCACTGATGCCCGACCTCGGCTGGTTCGTCGTACGGCGGCTCGCTGCCACCGTCCTGGTGATGCTCGTGCTGAGCCTCGCCGTCTACCTGATCTTCTACGCGATCCCGGCCGACCCGGCGCACCTGGCCTGCGGCAAGCCGTGTACGCCGGAGCGGCTCGAGCAGGCGCGGCACTTCATGCAGCTGGACCAGAGCATCATCCAGCAGTACCTGAACTTCCTCAGAGGCATCTTCGCCGGCCGCACCTTCGGCGAGGGCGCGGCGGCGGTGCACTGCGAAGCGCCCTGCTTCGGCTACTCGTTCCCACTCGCCCGTCCGGTCACCACGCTGATCCTCGAACGGCTGCCCGTGACCGCCTCGATCGCGATCGGCGCCGCCGTACTCTGGCTGCTCGCCGGTGTCTCGCTCGGTGTCGTCGCCGCGCTGAAGCGAGGGAAGCTCGCCGACCGGCTGGCCGTCGGGTTCGCGCTGATCGGGGTCGCGTCACCCTCGTTCCTGGTCGGGCTGCTGGCCATCCTGGTGTTCGGGTTCTGGCTCAACATGGTCCCGGTCAACGGCTACGTCCCGTTCACCGAGAGCCCGGTCGACTGGGCCTGGCACCTGATCACGCCCTGGCTGGTGCTCGCGTTGCTGCAGGCGGCGTCGTACATCAGGCTGACCCGGGCGCAGATGCTCGAGGAGCTGAACCTCGACCACATCACCACCGCTCGGGCCAAGGGCGCGGGGGAGGCGCGGGTCGTCCTGACCCATGGGCTGCGCGGTGCGCTGGTTCCGATCGTGACGCTGTTCGGCCTCGACCTCGGCGGTCTACTCGGCGGCGCCATCCTGACCGAGAAGGTGTTCTCCATGCAGGGCCTGGGCGAGTTGCTGATAAGCGCGGTCGGCCAGCTGGACGTCGCCGTGGTGGTAGGTACGACGCTGTTCTCGGCCTTCCTGATCATCCTCGCGAACCTGGTGGTGGACATCGTGCACGGTGCGCTCGACCCGAGGGTCAGCCATGCCTGACCGGCCGGCGCTGGAGGTCCACGACCTGCACGTGACGTTCCGGACCGAGGGCGGCCTGGTCCCTGCCGTTGACGGCATCGACTTCGCGGTCGCGCCCGGCAAGACGCTGGCCATCGTCGGCGAGTCCGGCTCGGGCAAGAGCGTCAGCTCGGCCGCCGTGATGGGTCTGCTGCCGGCGAACGCCGACGTCAAGGGCGAAGTGCTGCTCGACGGCCGTGAGCTCGTCGGCCTGTCCAACGAGGAGCTTCGCAGCGTCCGCGGCAACGACATCGCCGTGGTCTTCCAGGACGCGCTGTCCGCGCTCAACCCGTACTACAGCGTCGGCTGGCAGGTCGCTGAGGCGTACCGCCTGCACCACGACGTGCCGAAGAAGGAGGCTCGCCGGCGGGCGGTCGAGATGCTCGACCAGGTCGGCATCCCGGACGCGGCCCGGCGGGCGAACAACTACCCGCACGAGTTCTCCGGGGGAATGCGGCAGCGGGTCGTGATTGCTATGGCTCTGGTGAACAGCCCGAAGGTGCTGATCGCGGACGAGCCGACCACCGCGCTCGACGTCACCGTGCAGGCGCAGATCATGCGGCTGCTGGAGGACGTGCAGGCGGAGTTCGGTACGGCGCTGGTCCTGATCTCGCACGATCTCGGGGTGGTCGCGGAGGCGGCCGACGACGTCCTGGTGATGTACGCCGGACGCGCGGCCGAGCGCGGAACGGTCCGCGACCTGTTCCAGCGCGCGGCGCATCCGTACAGCCTCGGGCTGCTCGGTGCGATGCCGCGGGTCGACGTACCGCCGAAGCCGCGGCTGACCACGATCCAGGGCAGTCCGCCGTCGCCCGGATCCATCACGACCGGTTGCCCGTTCCAGCCGCGGTGCGCTTACACGACGCAGGTGGGTGAGCGCTGCATCACCGAGCGACCCGAGCTGACGCCGCGACCGGGCGAAGGCGATCACGAGGCCGCCTGCCATCTGGGGCGGAGGCCGGCCGTTGTCTGACGAACTGCTTCGCCTCGACGGAGTCCGCAAGCACTTCGGGGTGCGCGGCGCACCGTGGCGGTCGGGCAAGTCGGTGAAGGCTGTCGACGGAGTGGACTTCGTCGTCCGCAAGGGCGAGACGGTCGGCCTGGTCGGCGAGTCCGGCTCCGGCAAGTCGACGCTCGCCCGGGTCGCCACGCGACTGCTCGACCCGACCGCCGGCCGGGTCGCGATCGCCGGCGACGACGTCACGAAGGTGAACGGACGCAAGCTGCGGCCGGTGCGCCGCAAGGTCCAGATGGTGTTCCAGGATCCGCAGGCATCCCTGAACCCGCGGCAGTCGGTCGGCGCGATCCTGACCACGCCGTTCCTCGCGCAGGGCATCCGGCCGACCCGAGCACAGCTCGCTGAGCTGCTCCAGCAGGTGGGGCTGTCCGAGGAACACCTTGAGCGCTACCCGCACGAGTTCTCCGGCGGCCAACGCCAGCGCATCGGCATCGCGCGGGCCCTGTCGGTGAAGCCCGAGCTGCTCATCTGCGACGAGCCGGTCTCCGCGCTCGACGTGTCGGTGCAGGCGCAGGTGCTGAATCTGCTCGCCGACCTCCGCGACGAGCTCGGCCTGTCGTACGTGCTGGTCGCTCACGACCTGGCCGTCGTACGGCAGGTGGCGAGCCGGGTGGCCGTCATGTACCTCGGCACGATCGTGGAGGAGGGACCGGCTGCCCAGGTGTACTCGGCGCCGGCGCACCCGTACACGAAGGCCCTGCTGTCCGCCGTACCCGTGCCTGTGCCCGGGATCGAGCGGGATCGGATCGTGCTGTCCGGCGACGTGCCGACGCCGATCGACCCGCCGTCCGGCTGTCCGTTCCGGACCCGCTGCTACAAGGCCGAGGACGTCTGCGCGACGCAACGGCCGGTGCTCGAGCCCGTCGAGGACAGCACCGAGCACCGGGCCGCCTGCTACTTCCCTGAGCCCCCCACCTCTGAGAGGACACTATGGAGCGCACCACCCGAGCGGTCGCGGTAGCGGCCGCACTGGCGTTGGCTGTCGCCGCCTGCAACGCCAATAATCAGTCGACGAGCGGCGGCGCCGTCAGTACGGCGGCGGCCGAGGCAGGCGGCACGTTCCACGCCCTCAGCACCAGCAAGGAGATCAGCCTCGACCCGGCCAAGAGCCAGAACCTGGGCACGAGCACGATCCACCTGGTGCTGCGCGGCCTGACCTCGTGGAAGACCGCGCCGGACAAGGCGGCCGAACTGGTCCCGGACCTGGCCACCGACACCGGCAAGGTCAGCGACGGCGGCAAGACCTGGACCTACAAGCTGAAGCCGGGTCTCAAGTACGCCGACGGGTCGCCGATCGTTGCCGCCGACATCAAGTACGGCATCGAGCGGTCGTTCGCGCCGGAGCTGTCCGGCGGCCTCGGCTACCACAAGTCACTGCTGGTCGGCGGCGACAAGTACACCGGCCCGTACAAGGGCGCCCAGCTGGCGTCGGTCGAGACGCCGGACGACTCCACGATCGTGTTCAAGCTGAACAAGCCGTTCGGCGACTGGCCGTGGGTGGTCAGCATGCCGGCCTTCTCGCCGGTGCCGAAAGCGGCCGACAAGGACCCGGCGCACTACGGCGAGGACCCGGTCGCGAGCGGCCCGTACCAGGTGAAGGCGTACACGCCCGGCTCGAAGCTGGAGCTGGAGCGGAACCCGAACTGGGACAAGACGACCGACCAGGCCCGGACCGGCCTGCCGGACGCGATCGTGATCGACATGGGCCTGCAGGCCGACGTGGTCAACCAGCGGCTGATCGCGGACGCGGGTGACGACAAGTTCGCCGCCGCCACCGGTGTCTCGGTGCCGGCCGCGCTGATCCCGACCGTCTCGGGCAACCCGGCGGTCAAGTCCCGGGTCGCGACGTCGCCGTCCGGCGCGCTGCAGTACCTGGCGATGAACACAAAGCGCCCGGCGCTGGCCAACCCCGAGGTCCGCAAGGCGATCCAGTACGCCGTCGACAAGCAGGCCGTCCAGGTCGCCGAGGGTGGACCGGAGTACGGCGGTGAGATCGCCACCACCCTGATCACGCCGGGCATCGAGGGCTACCAGAAGTACGACCTGTACCAGGCGCCGCCGCAGGGCGACCCGGAGAAGGCCAAGTCGATGCTCGCGGCAGCCGGGGTGAGCAACCTCAACCTGGTCCTGGCGGCCGACAACGCGTCCGGCCTCGGCGTCGCGCAGGCGATCCAGCAGGGTCTGAAGCGGGCCGGGATCACCGTCACCATCAAGCCGCTGGAGAGCGAGCCGCTGACCGACCTGATCACCGGCAACAAGCCCGACTTCGACCTGACCGTGTCGAGCTGGCTGCCCGACTACCCGAGCGCGCTCGGCAACATCCAGCCGCTGTTCGCGTCCTCGGAGGCCGGCAACGGCGGGTACAACATCTCGCGCTACTCCAACCCGGCGGTGGACACCGCGATCAACGCGGCGACGGCCGAGTCCGACCCGGCCAAGGCGGCCTCGGCATGGAGCGCAGTGGACCAGCAGATCATGAAGGACGCCCCGATCGTCCCGCTGATCTACGCCCGCAACGCGTTCCTGCACGGCTCCAAGGTGCAGAACTTCTACCTGCCGCCGTACCCGAACGTGCTGATCGTCGGGCTGAGCAAGTAGTGGCTCAGGTCCGTCCTTCGGTCTCCTGAGCTTCGAAGAGGGTCGGCTGGGTCTCGGCGTCGAGTCCCCAGTCGGCCCTCAGCACTGTGTAGCCGGCCTTCTCGGCGGCCGCGCACACCTTGACGTCGTCGTCGACCAGGACGGCGACCGGCCGCTCGCCGGCCAGCCGCTGCAGCCGGCCGAGCTTCATCGTCACCGACGGGCGGCGGTCGGTGTTGCCGCGCATGTAGACCTTGCCGTCCGGGAACCCGTTGTCCTTCAGCCACTTGAGCGTGTCCCGGCGCAGCCGCTCGGGCCGGCCGGTCAGGTAGACGATCTCGTGGTCGGCGGCCAGTGTGGTCGCGACCGCGAGACCTTCGTCGAGGACGGCGTCCTCCTTCGCGTGCGCGAAGAACGAGTCCCAGTCCTTCGGCCGCTTCTCGATGAAGTGGATCCGCCGGCTGGTGTCGGACAACGTGGCGTCGATGTCCAGTACGGCGTACGGGCGTTGATGGTCAGGCACGTCGTCCAGCTTCCCAGGTACGGCGGTCGACGGCGTACTCGACCTCGCCGAACTCGGTGCCGGGCAGTGGGTCGTCGAAGTGCTCGTGGAAGATCCGCACGAACCGCAGCCCGGACCGCCGCATCACCGCCCGGGACCGGTGGTTGACCGCCATCGTGTCGGCGACCACCAGCTCCATCCCGAGCTCGCCGAGCGCCTTGTCGATCAGCGCCTTGGTGCCTTCGGTCGCGAACCCCTTGCCCCAGGCGACCCGGTTCAGCCGGTAACCGACGTCCACCGTCTGCGGTTCCTTGGTCGGCTGCAGCCCGAACCACCCGACGAACGCGCCGTCCGACTTCTGCTGCGCCGCGAACGTGCCGAGCTGCGGGTGCTCGTCGTACAGCTTCAGGATTCCCGGCAGCACGACGCGCTCGATCTCCGCACGCGGGGTCGGCTGCCCGGTCAGGAACCGCATCACCTCCGGATCCGAGTCCAACTCGACCAGCAGGTCGGCGTCCGCACTGGTGAACCGACGTAGTCTCAGCCGCCCGGTTTCGAGGTACACATCCACGCCGCCCATCATCCACCGCGCCCCCCACCCCGCCGCGCCGCCCGACGCCGTCGCACCTTGAGAAGCCACCGACCATCGCGGGCCCGCGAAAGTGGTTGGTGGCTTCTCAAGGTCGGTCGGAGCGTCCGGAGTGTGGGCGGTGTGAGGGTTGGGGTGTGTTGGGTTGGGTGGTTGTCGGTGGGTCGGGTTAGCGTTCTCAGCGCGATGGAAGAGTCGATCACGTTTCTGCACAGCTCGGACTGGCAGCTGGGGATGATGCGCCGGTTCCTGGGGCCGGACGGTCAGGCCCGGTGGGGTCAGGCCCGGCTGGATGCTGTCGCGCGGATCGGTGACGTCGCAACCAGTACCGGGGCGGCCTTCGTGGTCGTGACAGGCGACGTTTTCGAGCACAACCAGGTCGAGCGGCAGACCATCCTGCGAGCCTGTGAGGCGCTCAAGCGGATCCCGGTCCCGGTCGTCCTGCTGCCCGGCAACCACGACGCCCTCGAGCCGGGCTCGCTGTGGACGTCGGCACAGTGGCAGGCGCACGCGCCCGAGCACGTGACGGTCCTGACCGACACCAAGCCGCTGGAGATCCTGCCCGGTGTCGAAATCGTCGGCGCGCCTTGGCGTTCCCGCCGCCCGCTGTCGGACCCGGCAGTTCCCGGGTACGGCGACCTGAAGCCCACTCCGGCCGGGACGGCGCGGATCCTCCTCGCGCACGGCCAGCTGACCAGTCTCAGCGGCGGCATGTCCGACGTACCGACCATCGACCAGGCGGCCCTCGAAGCGGCCGTCGCGGACGGCCGGGTGCAGTACGTCGGTCTGGGCGACCGGCACTCCACGACCCAGGTGACCGACCGGATCTGGTTCTCCGGGACGCAGGAAGTGACGACTCCGGAGGAGACCGATCCGGGCAACGTGCTCAAGGTGACGATCGGCAAGGGTGCGATCGATGTCGAGCCGGTTCGCGTCGGTGCGTGGCACATGGTCGACCACCGGGTCGAGCTGTTCGACGAGGAGTCGCTGGACGCGCTCGAGGACTGGTTCGCCGAGCTTCCGGACAAGGAGCGCACCTACGTGCGGCTCGCCGGTGACGGGTCGCTGCCGCTGCCCTTGCACAGCCGGCTCGACATGCTCATCGACGCGCAGGGCGAGGTGTTCGCCAGCGTGGAGCGGTGGGCGAAGTTCTGGACCGTCCGGCCGGCGCCGGACGCGGCCGACCTGGACGTGTTGCAGTTGAGCGGACCGGCGCGGGCCGCGATGGAAGAGCTCCGGCAGGCGCTGGCCGCCGGTGACGAGAGCGCCGGTGCGGCGCTGTCGCTGATGCACCGCCTGGCCCGGGACGCGGGATGAGGCTGCACGCTCTGACGCTGCGGGACTTCCGCGGCGTCAAGGACCGTACCGTTCGGCTGCCCGCGCTCGGCACCACCGTCGTGGTCGGCGACAACGAGGTCGGCAAGTCCAGCCTGGTCGAGGCGTTCGCGCTGATCTTCGACCTCCCCGACGACTCGAAGTCGACCCGGATCCGCGACATCCAGCCGGTCGGCCAGGACGTCGGCCCGGAGGTGACGGCCGAGCTCACGCTGGGCGGGCGCGAGCTGACCTACACCAAGCGCTGGCTGAAGAACCGCGCCACCGAGCTCACGATCGTCGACAGCGATGGCCGCCGTACCTCATGGACCGGGCGCGAGGCGCACAACGAGGCCGAGCGGCTGTTCCACGAGCATGTCGACCCGGTCCTGTGGCAGACGTTGATGGTCAGCCAGGGGCAGTCGCTGGTGCTGCCGACGCCGGCCGATGCGGAGCCGTTGATCACCGCGGTGACCGCGGAGTCCGGGACGCCGATCGACGGTGCGTCGATGCCTCTGGTCTCGGCGGTCGAGCACGAGTACCTGCGCTACTGGACGCCGCGCGGCCGGCCGACCGGCGACCTCGCGCGGTCCGAGAAGGCCGTGGCCGCTGCCGAGCTGACCGCGGCGCAGGCGTTGAAGGCGATGGAAGAGGTCCTGCAGGACATTCGCCGGGCCGAACGGCTCGCTCTCGACCTCGAGGACGTGACGGCTCGCCGTACCGATCACCTCACGTCGGTCGAGGAGTTGCGCGAACGCAAGAAGGCGACCGATGAGATCCTGCTCCGTCGCGACTCGGTGCGGGCGCGCGCCGAGACGGCCCGGGCGCGGTTGGAGAACCACACCCGGACCAGGGTCGAGCGGGAGCGGCTGCTCGACGAGGTCGAGCGGTTCACCAAGGCCGACTCCGAGCTGACCGAACGCCGTACCGATGCCGAGACGGTCGCCAGGACCGCGGCCGAGACCGTGCACGCGGCCGAGGCGGCGCTGGCCGAGGTGGTCGAGCTCAAGGACGCCCGCCGTACCGACGTCCAGGAGGCCGAGCGGCGGGTCGCGGAGTTGATGGATCGCGCGGAGCTGGACCGGCTGCTCGGGCAGGAGGCCGAGCTCGTCGACGTACGGGCCCGGATCGCCGCGGCCGGGACGATCCTGGACCGGATCAAGGTCGACGACGCGAAGGTCGCCGCGCTCGAGGACGCGCACGCCGCGGTCGTCGAGGCCCGCGCCGCGCTCGCCGCCGGCGTCCCGGAAGTCTCGGTACGGCGACTTGGCGCCGAGCCGGTCGAGTTGTCGGGGACCGGACTGGACGTGACCGCCGGCGCGCTGCCGTCCGAGTTGGGCTTCGACGAGTCGGCCGAGGTGCTCGTCTCGGGTGAGCTGGTGGTCGGCGTACCGGGGCAGGTCGAGGTGACCGTCCGGGCCGGTGGCGAAGCGGCGACGCTGCGGTCGCGCGTGGACGAGGCGGTCCGGCGCGAGAAGGACCTCCTGAAGAAGGCCGGGGTGAAGGACGTCGCCGCCGCGCGGGAGCTGTTGCGGAAGGCGGACACGGCCGCGGCCGAGCTGAACGAGGCGCGGCGGACCGAGCGATCGTTGACCGCCGGCGGCGATCCGGGGGAGCGGATCGCGGTGCTGACCGCGCGGCTCGGGACGGACGAACCCGAGGAGGCCGCGGACAAGCAGGCTGCGGTCGAGGGCGTCCCGGGACAGATGTCGCTGTTCGAGGAGTTCGCCTCGCCACTCGACACGTTGTTCGAGGGTTTCGAGCCGCCGGCCGCCGAGCCTGGCGATCTGGCCGGTGCGCAGGCCTTCCTCGAGGAGGCCCGGGCCGGGCTGGCCGAGGCGGAGCGGTTGCTGGGCGACGCGGAGTTCGCGGCGGCGCAGGCCCGGAAGGCGGCGGACGAGGATCGGTCCGAGGCACAGAACGCGCGGGCCCGGTCGGAGATCGCGGCCGAGCGACTGGCCGCGGCGGTGGACGCGTTGGAGTCGGCTCGGGGTGTCCTCGATGACGACGCCGTGGCCTTGGCTGAGACCGAGGCGACTGCTGAGGTCGAGGCGGTGCTCGAGGAGCTGACCGCCGTACAGGAGCAGGCCGACGCGGCCGGGGCCGACGAAGTCGCCGGTGAGCTGGCGGACGCGTTGTCTGTCGCTGAGCGGTTGCAGGGGGAGCGGGACACGCTGCGCGATGCGTTGCGTACGACGGAGGGCCGGCTGGAGCAGTCGGGTCGGGACGGGCTGGCAACGCGGCGCGATGTGGCCGAGTTGGAGCTGGCCGCCGTGCGGGCCGAGCACGAGAGCCTGCGGCGGCGAGCCGAGGCGGCTCGCCGGGTGCACGAGACGTTGAGCCGGCATCGAGCCGAGGCGCAGACGAAGTACTCCGAGCCGTTGCAGAGCCGGATCGAGTCGCTCGGGCGGAGTGTGTACGGGCCGTCGTTCCGGGTCTGGCTGGACGACGACCTCGCCGTGTCGGAGCGCGAGCTGGACGGCACGCGGCTGCCGGTCGAGGCGCTCTCGACTGGTGCTCAGGAGCAGTTGGCGATCATCACCCGGCTGGCGATCAGCCACCTCGTCAGCACCGGCGAGGGAAGCGTGCCGGTGATCTTCGACGACGCGCTCGGCTGGTCGGACAAGGCCCGGCTCCGCGACATGGGCGCGCTGCTCGGCCGGGCCGGCGACCACGGGCAGATCATCATCCTGACCTGCATGCCGGACCGCTACGAGTACGTCCCCCGGGCGACCTTCATCAAGCTGGACGCTTGATCCGTTCCGGCGCGCTGTAGACGACGCAGCGGTCGCCGCGGGTGAAGCCGGCCACCGTCACGTTGAAGCGGCGGGCGAGGTCGACGGCCAGGCTGGACGGTGCGCCGACGGCCACGATCATCCCGATCCCGGCGGCGACCGCCTTCTGGACGATCTCGTAGCCGGCGCGGCCGCTGACCGCGAGGATCAGGCCCTGGCGGCTGTGGCTGTTGAGGACGGTCCAGCCGACAACCTTGTCGACGGCGTTGTGGCGGCCGACGTCCTCCTTCACCACGACCTGCCGGCCGTCGGTGGTGAACAGGCCGGCGGCGTGCAGCCCGCCGGTCCGGGAGAACATCGGCTGGCCCTCGCGCAGGAGGTCGGGCAGCCGCCGTACGACGTCGATATCCGCCTCGACCGGGTCGACTGGGGCGTAGTCGCGCTCGGCCAACTCGTCCAGGCTCTGCTGGCCGCAGACACCGCAGGCTGCCGACGTCACGCCGTACCGCTGGGGTGGCTCCCGGTCGGGCGGGCCGTCGAACGTGACGGTGACCGTGTTGAACTGCTGGTCCGGCGTCAGTTGCTGATCGGTGCAGTAGGCAACGGTCTTGATCGCGTCCGGGCGGACCGCGAACCCCTCGCCGAGGCAGAACCCGGCCGCGAGCTCGAAGTCCGAGCCCGGCGTCCGCATCGTCACCATCAGCGGCTCGGGCGGGTGCCCGGGCCATTCCAGCCGGAGCTCGAGCGGCTCTTCGGTGACGACGACGTCCTCCCGCCGGGACGTCCGGTCGCCGTCCAGCACCTCGACCTTGAACCTGGTGGTCGGACGTTTCGTCATACCCTCACCGTAGCCACTCCCGTCGTACGGCGAGCCAGTCGAGGAATGTCCAGGCGTAGAACCGCTGGTGCTCGCGCAGTGCCGGAGTGCAGCCGAACGGTGGCGGTTCGTCCGCCCTCGTCATCATGTACGCCGCGACGGCCGCGATGAAGCAGTCGAGGTACTCAGCTGGTACGTCGGCCGTGAGCGGGCTGCTCCGGATCGCGGCGGCCGTGTCGACCCCGTGGTGCTGCGCGACCGGGAGCAGGCCGACCCAGTCCATCCACCGCGGGCCCAGCGCCAGCCAGTTCCAGTCGACCGTCCAGCAGGTGCCGTCGCCGTCGATCAGCAGGTTGTCCGGCCGCAGGTCGCTGTGCGTCGCAGTCTCGCCGGCGAAGGCCTCCGGCGCCAGCTGCACCAGCTCGACCAACTCGGGCAGCACCTTCGGCACCCACGGCTGCAGGCCCGTCGGCAACGGCGCCTCGCCATCCAGAATCCGAGCCGGCGTCAGCAACGGCGAGCCGCTCTCTTCCAAGTCCACCAGGAAACTCCGCAAACCTTCGAGCGGACTCGGCTCCATCACTTCCGCGATCGCCTCACACGTCGCAGTCACAGCGTCGAAGTCCGCGATGCTCCAGGGAGTCCCCGGCATCCGCCCGTCGACCCACTCCGAAACCACCGCAAACCACTTCTGTCCAGCTGCTGTCGTGTGGGCGGTCGCGAGGATGGCCGGCACCCGGATCTCCGGCGGCAGTTGCGGGACGACCTTGGCTTCGCGTTGGTAGGCGCGGTAGGAGTGGAGGGTGTCGTCGGAGGCCTTCACGAAGACCCGGCGGCCGTCGGCCAGGCGGACCGGGGCCGCGAAGCCGCCAGTGAAGCCTGAGCTCACGGATGGGCCGGCCCCAACAACCTCGCTGCCCAGGGCAACGGTCAGGCTCTCGCGGAGGGCGAGCGGGAGTGCAGGCCAATCAGGTCGCAGCGAGGTTGCGGTGTAGTCGACGTCGGGCGCTCCGGTCATGTCCACAGACGATAGAGCGGCAAGGGAGCCGGCGCCTGTGGATTAGCGTGCGGAGCATGACTCTGCAGGTGCTCGACCTGATCGGGATCTTCGTGTTCGGCATCACCGGCGCGCTGGTCGGCGTACGCAAGCAGCTGGACGTGTTCGGCATCCTGGTGCTCGCGCTCGTCACCGGGCTCGGCGGCGGCTTCCTCCGGGACGTGCTGATCGGCGCCACCCCGCCGGCCGCGCTGCAGGACTGGCGCTACCTCGTCGTCCCGGTCGTGGCCGGGCTGGTCACGTTCTTCCTGCACCCCGGGATCGGCCGGGTCGAGCGGCTGGTGAACATCTTCGACGCGGCCGGCCTCGCGCTGTTCTGCGTGATCGGCGCCCGGAAGGCGATCGAGGCCGGCCTGTCGCCGCTGTCGGCCGCCCTGCTCGGCACCATCTCCGGCATCGGCGGCGGTGTGATCCGCGACCTGCTCAGCGGCCGCGTCCCCGTCGTACTGCGCTCCGAGATCTATGCCACACCGGCGTTCCTCGGCGCGGGCATCGTGGTGATCGCCGCGGCTCTCGACTACCACGTTCTGTGGGTGCCGATCGTGGCCGCGCTGACCTGTTTCGGCATCCGCCTGCTCGCGATCCTCCGCGGCTGGAACGCGCCGCTACCCCGCCACTCGTGACGGCGGCGCCCACCCGTTGACCACGGCGAGCAGCTCGAGGTACCGGTCCCACCGCGGATCAGCCTCGGTACGACGGAGCTCGATCAGCCGCCCGCGGAACTCGGGATCACGCCAGTCGTCGCCTAGCGCGCGGTAGCCGACGGCCATCCGCCGTACCGATGATCGGAAGGCGTCATCCTGGACCAGCGCCGCCAGCTCCAGCCACGCCTCGACCTGGTCAGCGTCGGCGTCCTCCGAGAGCACCGGCGTGAGGTTCTGCCGGACCGCGGCGAGGCCGGGGTCGTCGCCGAGCGTCGAGGTCAGGAAGTCCGCGATCAGGGCGTGGCGCTGCTGCTCGGACTGGGTGGTCAGTTCATGCATGAGTTCGAGGTCCTCCGGGGTCGAGTGCCGGCGAGCGACGACCGACAGCACCGCGTGCTGCAGCTGCAGCGTCCGGATCTGTACGGCGACCGCGTCGGCGTGTGCGGTGAGTACGTCGGCGAGCGTGCGCTCCTGGTCCAGCACGGCACGGACCGTCGCCAGATCGATGCCCAGGGCACGCAACGTCCGGATCAACTCGAGGCGGGCCGGCGCGCTGCCGTCGTACCGGCGATGGCCGGCGGCCGTACGGCGAGCCGTCAGGAGGCCCTGGTCCGAGTAGTAGCGAACTGTCTTCACCGAGACCCCGGCCCGCCGCGCCAACTCACCGATCGAGTAATCCACAGGACGACCCTCACATCTCCCCTCGGAGGAGATACAAGTCTAGTTGTGCGCGAACCTCGTCTTCGGCCGTGCGAAGGTGATCGACACGGCGGCGACGAGGGCACAGGCGATGCCGATGGCGAACGGGACCCAGTAGGCGGTGGACGCGCCCCACAGGTCGACCGCATGGCCGGCGGCGGCGTTGCCGGGGGCGACGCCAAGCAGGATGCCGGTGACGGTCCAGGTGATCGCCTCGGTCAGGCGCTGCGGCGGGACCCACTCCTCGACGCAGGCAGTGACCGCGACCATCGTCGGCGCGATCGTCATACCGCAGCCGAACAGCACCACGCCGAGCTGCCACACGCTGTTGACCCAGGGGAGTGGAGCGAGCGTGATCGCGAGCAGGATCGTGCCGATCAGCAGCCGCCGCTCGACCGGTGCGCGCCAATGCACCGAGCCGTACCAGAGACCGGCCAGCAAGCTCCCGAACGCCCAGACGGCCAGTACGACGCCGGACATGCCCGCCTGGCCTCGCTCGGTGGTGAACGCGACTGTGATGACCTCCGTGCCACCGAGAGTCGCGCCGAGACCGAGCCCGATCAGGCTGAGCAGCATGATCGACACCCAGGGGAGTGGTGCCTGCTCGGTCCCATCGGACTTGCCACGACCCGGCGGATCGGACGCCCGCAGCAGCGCCAGCCAGATGCCGCCGGCGAGTCCAAGCACTCCAGCTGCGGACAGAGCGGCGTACGGGCTGACCTGGGTCGCGAGCAGTGTGACCAGCACCGGGCCGACGATGAAGACGACCTCGTCACCGACCGCTTCGAGCGCGAACGCGGTCTGCAACGCCCGACCCCGGCCGAGCAGATGCGTCCAGCGCGCGCGGACGAACGACCCGACCTGCGGACGGGTGCCACCGGCAACGAACGACAGCACGTACAGCACCCAGGTAGCGGCGTCGGCACGGACGGCGACCAGCAGCGCGGCCAGCGCGATCGTGCAGACCACCGAGCCGATGATCAGCAGCAGGCGCTGCCCGAACCGGTCCACCATGCGGCCCTGGATCGGGCCGGTCAGCGCGCCCGCGATCACGGCGACACCGGACACCGCGCCGGCCAGGCCGTACGAACCGCTCTCCTGCGCGATCAGGATGACGATGCCGAGCCCGATCATCGAGATCGGCATACGCCCGAGGATCCCGGCGGCGAAGAACGCGCTGGCGCCGGGACGGCGCATGAGGTGGACGTAAGGCTTGAGCATGGGGGACCGGGAACACCCTAACGGGTGCGGACCGCCAGGCCATCCCAATTCCCGGCGCACGCACCGGCCCGCGCTCAACCCGGCCGCGCCGGGGCGATTGTGATGGCCTGGCGGTCCGCCCTCACACCCCGGCTGCGAAACTTGGGGTATGCCTGTCGATGCTTCGCCGTACGACGCGGTGCTGTTGCTGTCCTTCGGGGGCCCGGAGAAGCCGGACGACGTGCTGCCGTTCCTGCAGAACGTGACCCGGGGCCGGGGGATCCCGGACGAGCGGCTGAAGGAGGTCGGCGAGCACTACTACTCGTTCGGCGGGAAGAGCCCGATCAACGACCAGAACCGGGCCCTCCTCCACGCGCTGCGGGAGTCGTTCGACGAGGTCGGCCTGGACCTGCCGATCTACTGGGGCAACCGCAACTGGGCGCCGTACCTGACCGACACGATGCGCCAGATGGCCGCCGACGGCATCCGCCGGGCCGTGGTGATCGTGACCGCCGCCTACCCGTCGTACTCGGGCTGCCGGCAGTACCGCGAGAACCTCGAGGACGCCGCCCAGCAGGTCCCGGACGCGCCCCGGATCGACAAGCTCCGGCACTACGCGAACCATCCCGGCTTCGTCGGCTCGTTCGTCGAATCGACCGCGAAGGCGCTCAGCGAGCTGCCCGACGGCTCGGCGATCGCGTATGTGACGCACTCCATTCCGAACGCGATGAATGCCACCAGCGGACCGGACGGCAACGGGTATCTCGACTGGCACCTGGACGTCGCCGCGGAGATCACCGCCGAGATCGAGCGCCGTACCGGCCAGACCCGGCGGACCGACCTGGTCTACTGCTCGCGCTCCGGACCGCCGCAGGTGCCGTGGCTCGAGCCGGACGTGAACGACCACCTCGAGGCGCTCGCGGCGGACGGCGTACCGGGTGTGGCCGTTGTGCCGATCGGGTTCGTCAGCGACCACATGGAGGTCATCTACGACCTCGACACCGAGGCCGCCCAGACCGCCGAGAAGCTGCGGCTGCCGATGGCCCGGGCCGCGACGCCCGGCACCGACAAGCCGTTCGTCACCATGCTGCGCGACCTCGTCGTCGAGCGGGCCGCGGCCGAGCGCGGCGAGCAGCCGGCCCGGCCGTGCGTCGGCAAGCTCGGCCCGGCCTGGGACGACTGCCGCCACGACTGCTGCCCACCGCTTCGCCGTCCTACCCCTAAGGAAGCCGTATGACCGACCCCCAGGACCTGCTCAAGTTGGCCGTGGAGGTGGCGGAGGAGGCAGCGAGGCTGATCGTCGAACGCCGCCGCGGCACGATCACGGTCGCCGACACCAAGAGCACCGTCACCGACGTGGTCACCGCGGTCGACCGGGAGTCCGAGGAGCTGATCCGGGCCCGGATCCTGCAGGCTCGCCCGGACGACTCGTTCCTCGGCGAGGAGGGTGACGACGTGGTCGGTACCAGCGGTGTCCGATGGGTCGTCGACCCGATCGACGGCACCGTGAACTACCTGTACGACATCCCGACGTACGCCGTCTCGATCGCGGTGGAGTACGACGGCCGGACCGTCGCCGGCGTGGTCGTCGACGCGCCCAAGGGGGAGGTGTTCACGGCGACCCTGGGCGGCGGCGCGTTCCTGGACGGGAAGCCGATCCAGGTGTCGGGGTGCACGGACCTGAGCACGGCGCTGGTCGGCACCGGGTTCGGGTACGACCCGGAGCGGCGGCAGGTGCAGGCCGAGGTGATCCAGCAGCTGATCACCAAGGTGCGCGACATCCGGCGGATCGGGGTCGGCGCGCTCGACCTCTGCTACGTCGCCTGCGGCCGGCTGGACGCGGTCTTCGAACGCGGACTGAATCCGTGGGACTACGGAGCGGGTGCGCTGATCGCGGCCGAGGCCGGCGCGGCCGTCGGCGGGCTGAACGGGGCCGCGGTGTCGCCGGAGATGTCGATCGCGGCCAGTCCGGCGCTGTTCGAGCCGTTCCACGAGCTGCTGGCCGCGACGGACCCGTTGCGGGCCTAGACGCCGCTGGGTGCTCGTTAGTGCGCGTACTGAGCATTAACGAGCATTTTCGTGTTCGGTCCTGACATTTGTTGCGACACGCTGGCCGGAAGGTGGACCCTGACGCGCGCGTAGGGCCCTTCATAGGGCACAATCCCGTCCTCGGGAACGGTACTTGCCGGTCCCGGCCTGGCTGTCAAGGGTTTCGGGGGACGAAAGATTCAGCGTGCGGTCCCGGCGCGGAATTTCTCGGCCGCTCTACCCGTTCAAGGGCTCAGCAGGCAACACCACGGGTACGAAGAGGGCAGGGAAACACCATGGCGACTGACTACGACGCCCCGCGCAAGACGGACGAGGATGCTTCCGAAGAGTCGATCGAGGAGCTGAAGACTCGCCGTCACGACAAGAACTCCGGCAAGGTCGACGAGGACGAGGCCGAGGCCGCCGAGAGCTTCGAGCTGCCCGGCGCCGACCTGAGCCACGAAGAGCTTGCGGTGCGGGTGCTCCCGCGCCAGGCCGACGAGTTCACCTGTTCGAGCTGCTTCCTGGTTCACCACCGTAGCCAGCTCGCAGAGACGAAGAACGGGCAACTGATCTGCCGCGACTGCGCAGCCTGACACCAGCGCCCTACTTCGCCTCAGCCAACGAGCGGGACCACCCCAGCCCATGGGGAGGCCCCGCTCGCTGCGCAGAAACCACACAACCCACCGTCGCCCCGCCGAGCGGAGCGAGGTGGGTTATCAGTCTTCTTGTTTCTTGGTCAAGGCTGTGTCTGTTGCCTTGACGAGGACGCCGTTGACGGCGTCTTGTTCGTAGCCTGGGGGTGCGTACCCGGTGGACTTCAGCCAGTACGCCGCGGCGCGGCGCTCGGCGAACAGTTTGGCGGCGGCCGCCGCGGCTCCGCTCGCGACCGCCCACGTCACCACCTCTGCGTAGCCGCCCTGGCCGCCCTTCGGCGGCTTCCCGCCCGAGCCGAGCTTCCAGGCCGTACTGACCGCCTTGTTCGCGACCAGGCCCACGACCAGCGTGAACGCGGCCAGCACCAGCTTCCAGCCGATCTTCGCTCCGACCACAACAGCCTCCTAACGGCAAGTCCCCGACATCAGGATCTTGCCACGCTGTGCCCCGTCAGGGCTGCTGCCAACCGGTCCGGGTGCCGCGTGGCGATCACCCAGTACGGCGCCGGGTCGCGCGGATCGGTGATCTCGACCCGGACCGCGCCCCGCACGTAGCTGCGCAGCAGCAGGTAGGCCTTCGGGTCGCAGTCCCGCCCGAACGCGTGCCGGGCGTCGTCCCCGGTCAGCGCCTCGACCTTGCCGAGGTGGACCCGGTCGATCACGGCCCGGCCGGCCCGGAGCCGCTCATCGTCCACCTCGACCACGGCAGCGCCGTACTGCAGGAAGAAGAGGACCAGCAGGAGCGCGGACAGGCCGCCGACGAAGGCGCCGCCGAAGCGCCCGACCGGCACGTAGGTGATGACGAACAGCGTGACGACCAACGCGGTGGCGATGATCCACCAGGACACCGGCACGCTCAGGCGTTCGCGATAGCTACCCACGAGGACCAGCCTGGCACGTGGCCGGCGCGACAGTGTCGGTAGGGTCGCCTCCCGTGACCGAGGTTTTGATCCAGCGACTCGACCCCGACCTGCCGCTCCCGTCGTACGCGCATCCCGGCGACGCCGGCGCGGACCTGGTGGCGGCGAGCGACATCACTCTGAAGCCCGGTGAGCGCGGCCTGGTCGGCACCGGGATCGCGATCGCGCTGCAGGACGGTTTCGCCGCCTTCGTGCACCCGCGCTCCGGACTGGCCGCCAAGCACGGCCTCTCGATCGTCAACGCTCCCGGCACCGTGGACGCCGGCTACCGGGGCGAGATCAAGGTCTGCCTGGTCAACCTCGACCCGCACGCCGAGGTCACCCTGCGGCGCGGCGACCGGATCGCCCAGCTGGTGATCCAGCGGGTGGAGAAGGCCCGCTTCGTCGAGGTCGCCACGCTGCCCGGGTCGGCCCGTGGCGACGGGGGGTACGGCTCGACCGGTGGTTTCGGTGGTGTGACACGCTGATCAGGTGCCTCCGTTGACCTGACGGATGCGCGAGACTACGGCGGCTGTACGAACTCAAGAACCAGGAAGTAGGCAAAAAGCTGTGATCTTCCGCCGCAAGGCAAAGAACGAGGAGCCCGGCACCGCCGAGGAGGCGGTCGAGGAGACGGCGCCGGAACCCCGCGCGGAGGGCCCGTTCGACTCCTCCGAGGTCGACGCGGAGGTCCTGGAGGCCGAGGACCGGATCGACCTCGGCGCCCTCGTGATCAGCGGTCAGCCCGGCATGGAGCTGCGGCTGCAGGTCGACGAGCAGTCCGGCCAGGTGCAGGCGATCCTGCTGGTGCTGGAGGACTCGGCTCTCGAGCTGCGCGCGTTCGCGGCGCCGAAGACCAGCGGCATCTGGACCGAGGTACGGCGCGAGATCGCCGCCGAGGCGAGCCGGATGGGCGGGACGGCGACCGAGACCGAGGGCCCGTTCGGCACCGAGCTGGTGCTGGTCGTGCCGGTCGAGGACCCGGACGGCCAGATCTTCAGCCAGACCTCGCGGGTGATCGGTGTGGACGGCCCGCGCTGGCTGCTCCGGGCCACGGTGCTCGGCCGGGCCGCTGTCGAGCCGGACGCGGCGCCGCCGATGGAGGAGACGCTGCGTAGCACCATCGTGGTCCGCGGCACCGAGCCGATGGCGGTGCGGGAGTCGCTGCCGTTGCGGCTGCCGCCGGGCGCTCAGCCAGCTCCCGAAGCCGGAGCCTGACGGACTACACTCGAAGCATGGGTAGCGACAAACCCGCGGGGCTGTTGCGGCGCGCCTTCCGGGGCCTGGCCGGCGACCGCGAGCAGCATGACGCCGAGGTTCTCCAGGACTTCGCGCAGGACTGTGGCGCGCGGTCGATCACCGGCTGCCACGACCGGGAGCTGGTCACCTTGTTCGGCACGCTGCGCACGATCACGTTCAGCCCGCGCGGCGGCGTCCCAGCCTTGGAGGGCGAGTTGTACGACGGAACCGGCACGGTCAAGCTGATCTGGCTCGGCCGCCGCAAGATCGCCGGGATCCACCCGGGGTCCGAGCTGATCGTCTCCGGGCGGATCGGCGTGGTGGACGGCGACCGGGTGATGTTCAACCCGCGCTACGAGCTGCGTCCGCAGGCCGCGCATGGCTGAGCCGCGGCGCGACCAGGTCGATAACGACCAGCAGCCCGAGTCGGGCCTGCGCAAGCAACTGGATGACCATCTCGACGAGCAGCTCGTCGAGATGCTGCGTCCGGAGGTCGAGGCGGCCGAGGCGGAGCTGACCAGCGACGAGACCAAGGCGAAATCGCCGTCGAGTGACAAGGACTTCTTCCACGCCCTCGGCGGCTGGGGCGCGCTGCTCGACATCGGGCTGCCCTGGATCGCGTTCCTGGTCGTCTACGCGGCCACCGACCACAACCTGCAGGTCGCGCTGATCGTGGCGATCGGCGGTGCGGCGGCAATCGCCGTACTGCGCCTGCTTCGTCGGCAGCCGCTGCGGAACGTGTTCGGCGGCTTCGTCGGCGTGCTGATCTCGGCCTGGGTCGCGAACCGCACCGGCAACGCCAAGGACTTCTACGTCCCCGGCCTGCTCACCAACCTCGGGTACGGCGCGCTCTACCTGATCACCGTGCTGATCCGCTGGCCGCTGTTCGGCGTCCTGTACGGCGTGATCACCCAGACCGGCACCGCCTGGCGCAAGGACCCGGCCATGCTGCGCGGGTTCTCGCGGGCCACGATGGTGTTCGTCGGCCTGTTCGCGATCCGGCTGATCGTGCAGGTGCCGCTGTACTTCACCGGCAGCCTGAACGCGCTCGGCATCGCGAAGATCGGCCTCGGGCTCCCGTTCTACGCGCTCGCGCTCTGGCTCGCCTACGCCGTACTGCGTGGATCGCTGCCGCAGGACAAGTGGGACGAGGCCCGCGACCACGTCACGCACCTGCTGCGCGGGAACAAGAAGTAAAGGAAGCGCCCGGGATCCCCGAGCGCTGCGGTCATTCCGCCTTGCGGTGGTGCGGCGAGAGCATGTCCTCGAGCTGTTCCTCGGTCTCGTCGGCCGCGACGAACAGCAGCTCGTCGTTGAGCTCGAGGGTGCCTTCGGGGTCCGGGCGCAGGACCCGGCCTTCGCGCAGGATGACGACCAGCGCGGTGTCCAGCGGCCAGTCGATGTCGCCGACCCGCTTGCCGATCATCGGGGAGTCCTCGGGCAGGGTCAGCTCGACCAGGTTCGCGTCGCCCTGGCGGAAGGTGAACAGCCGGACCAGGTCGCCGACCGAGACCGCCTCCTCGACCAGCGCGGACATGATCCGCGGGGTGGACACCGACACGTCCACGCCCCAGGCCTCGTTGAACATCCACTCGTTGCGCGGGTGGTTGACCCGGGCAACGGTCCGCGGGACGCCGAACTCGGTCTTGGCCAGCAGCGAGACGACCAGGTTGACCTTGTCGTCGCCGGTGCTGGCGATCGCGACCTGGCAGCGCTGCAGCGCGGCCTCCTCCAGCGAGGACAGCTCGCAGGCGTCGGCCAGCAGCCACTCGGCCCGCGGCACCGACTCGGCCTTGATCGCCCGCGGGTCCTTGTCGATCAGCAGCACCTCGTGGCCGTTCTCCAGCAGCTCGGCGGCGATCGAACGGCCGACGTTGCCGGCGCCGGCGATGGCTACCCGCATCACAGCTCCTCAGGCTTGTTGCCGAGTTGGGACTCGACGGCTGCGGCGTCCCGTTCGAGCATCACGACGTGGACCAGGTCACCCTCCTGGATGACCGTGTCGGCCTTGGGCAGGAGTCCTTCGCCGAGCCGGGTCAGGAACGCGACCCGGGCGCCGGTGGCCTTCTCGATGTCGAACGCGGCCCGGCCGACCCAGCCGGAGTGCACGTGCACCTCGGCCAGCCGGACCGTGCCGGACGGGTCGCGCCACTCCGGCTCGGAGCCCTCGGGGAGCAGCCGGCGCATCATCTGGTCGACGGTCCACCGCACGGTGCCGACGGTGGGGATGCCGAGCCGCTGGTAGACCTCGGCGCGGCCCGGGTCGTAGATCCGGGCCACCACGTTGTTCACGCCGAACGTCTCCCGGGCCACCCGGGCGGCCAGGATGTTGGAGTTGTCGCCGTTGGACACCGCGGCGAACGCCTCGGCCTCCTCGATCCCGGCTTCGACCAGGATCTCGCGGTCGAACCCCATGCCGGTGATGGTCCGGCCGGTGAAGTTCGGGCTCAGCCGGCGGAACGAGTCGGCGGACTGGTCGATGATCGCGACCGTGTGGCCCCGCTTCTCCAGGGTCCGCGCGAGCGTCGACCCGACGCGGCCGCAGCCCATGATGACGACGTGCACTCGGTTTCACTCCTTGCCCCGCTCGCGGGGCCACTGGCTCGGTTCGGCGGGATAGACGCTACACCGCACTGGGGCTCCCGCTGACATCACGGACCCGCCTCGCCCTCTAACATCACGGTGTGACTCCCGCTCTCGGCGATATCGGCAAACGGCTGCTGCTCGGCCGCAAGCTGCGCAGCACCCAGTTGGGTGAGACGCTGCTGCCCAAGCGCATCGCGCTGCCCGTGTTCGCCAGCGACGCCCTGTCGTCGGTCGCCTACGCGCCCGACGAGATCTTCCTGACCCTGTCGCTGGCCGGTCTGACCGCGCTGACGATCTCGTGGAAGGTCGCCATCGTCGTCGCCCTGGTGATGCTCGTGGTGGTGGCGTCGTACCGGCAGAACGTGCACGCCTACCCGTCGGGCGGTGGCGACTACGAGGTGGCGAACGTCAACCTCGGGCCGACCGCCGGCCTGACCGTGGCCAGCGCGCTGCTGGTCGACTACGTGCTGACGGTGGCGGTGTCGATCTCGTCCGCCGCGCAGTACGCCGCGTCCGCGATCCCGTCGCTGGAAGGGCACCAGGCGACCGCGGCGGTGATCGCGGTGCTGTTCCTGACCACGATGAACCTGCGCGGTATCCGTGAGTCCGGTGCGGCGTTCGCGATCCCGACGTACATCTTCATGGTCACGATCCTGGGGATGGCCGCGTTCGGGTTCGGCCGGATGGTGTTCGGGACGCTGCCGCAGGCGGAGACCGCCGGCCTGGACCTGGTCGCGGAGGACCCGTTCGTGCAGGGCGCGGGTGGCCTTGCCATGGGGTTCCTGGTGCTGCGGGCGTTCTCGTCCGGCTGTGCGGCGCTGACGGGTGTCGAGGCGATCAGCAACGGTGTGCCGGCGTTCCGGAAGCCGAAGAGCAAGAACGCGGCGACCACGCTGCTGCTGCTCGGCTGCATCTCGATCGCGATGATGCTCAGCGTCGTGGCGCTGGCCAACGTGATGAACGTGCGCTTCGCGGAGGACCCCGCGCACCAGTTGCTCCGCGACGGCGTCCCGGTCGGGGACAGCTACCACCAGGACCCGGTCATCGGGCAGCTGGCCCAGGGAATCTTCGACCACTTCTCGCTCGGCTTCTACCTGGTCGCCGCCGCTACCGGCGTCATCCTGGTGCTGGCCGCGAACACCGCGTTCAACGGCTTCCCGGTGCTCGGCTCGATCCTGGCCCGCGACGGCTACCTGCCGCGCCAGCTGCACACCCGCGGCGACCGGCTCGCGTTCAGCAACGGCATCATCATCCTGGCCGCGTTCGCGATCTTCCTGATCGTCGCCTTCGACGCCGAGGTGACCCGGCTGATCCAGCTCTACATCGTCGGCGTGTTCGTCTCGTTCACGATCAGCCAGATCGGCATGGTCCGGCACTGGACCCGGCTGCTGAAGACCGAGACCGACACCTCCCGGCGACGGCAGATGCACCGGTCCCGGACGATCAACACGATCGGCCTGACCATGACCGGCGTCGTCCTGGTGATCGTGCTGCTGACCAAGTTCACCCACGGCGCGTACATCGCGATCATCGCGATGGCGGTGCTGTTCCTGATGATGAAGGGCATCCGCCGGCACTACACCGCGGTCAGTAAGCAGATGGCGGCCGAAGGCGACGAGCAGCTCATGCTGCCGTCGCGGGTGCACTCGATCGTGCTGGTGTCGAAGCTGCACAAGCCGACCCTGCGGGCGCTGGCCTTCGCCAAGGCGGCCCGGCCGTACATGCTCGAGGCGGTCACGGTCGACGTCGACCGGGACGAGTCGGAGGCGTTGCAGGCCGAGTGGGACCGCCGGGGCATCCCGGTCCCGCTGAAGCGGCTGGCCTCGCCGTACCGGGAGATCACCCGGCCGATCCTGCAGTACGTGCGCGACATCCGGCGGCAGTCGCCGCGGGACGTGGTCATGGTCTACATCCCGGAGTACGTCGTCGGCCACTGGTGGGAGCACCTCCTGCACAACCAGAGCGCACTCCGGCTCAAGGGGCGCCTCTTGTTCACACCTGGTGTCATGGTTACGTCCGTTCCTTACCAGCTGATCTCGTCGCAGGCAGCCGAGGAGCGGCACGACCGGGAGGAACGGGTGGCAGGCCAGGTACGGCGTGGAGCCCGCAAGGCGTCAGGAGATCGGTGACAGACGAGAACATCGTCGGGACGGTAGTCGAGCTGGAGGTAGGGCCAGTAGCGCACGGGGGACACTGTGTAGCCCGGCACGAGGGGCAGGTGGTCTTCGTCCGGCACGCGTTGCCGGGTGAACTGGTCCACGCCCGCGTCACCGAGCAGAACGCGAAGTACCTGCGTGCCGACGCCGTACAGGTTCTGACACCGTCGCCGCAGCGGATCGATCCGCCATGCCCGTACGCGGGGCCGGGGCGGTGCGGTGGCTGTGACTTCCAGCATGCCAACATCGTCGAGCAGCGGCGGCTGAAGGCGACCGTGGTATCGGACACGCTGCGGCGGATCGGTGGGATCGAGCGCACCATCGTGATGGAGTCGCCGGGAGACGACGGCCTCGGCTGGCGGACCCGGATGCGGTACGCCGTGGTCGACGGGCGGCCCGGGATGTACGCGCACCGGTCGCACGACCTGATCCAGATCGACAAGTGCCTGATCGCGCACCCGGACAGCCCTGACGTGCTGGGGGAGCGGTGGCCGGACGTGACGTCGGTGCAGTCTGTGGTGTCGTCGGAGGGCAAGACCGCCGTACTGACCGACGAGGCGCCTGGTGGACGTGTCGTCGAGGTTGTGCGGGGCCGGCGGTTCCGGGTGGAGGCCGGTGGGTTCTGGCAGGTGCATCCGGCGGCTCCGGAGACGCTGGTGGACGCCGTACTGAGTGGACTGGAGCCAGCGGCGGGGGAGACGGCGCTGGACCTCTACTCGGGTGTCGGGCTGTTTGCTGCGTTCCTGGCCGAGGCTGGGTGCCCGGTGCTGGCGATCGAGGGGGACAAGGACGCAGTCCGAAACGCGCGGCGGAACCTGCACGACCTGACGGACGTGACGCTGGAGACCGGTGACGTGGACCGCGTGCTGAACGCGGCAGCGGGGCAGGGGCTCGAGCACGTGGACCTGGTCGTGCTGGACCCACCGCGGACGGGTGCGGGGAAGGACGTCGTACGGCGGATTGCGGCGCTGACCCCGCGTCGGGTCGCCTACGTCGCCTGCGACCCGGCGGCGCTGGCCCGCGACCTGAAGTCCTTCGCCGGCCTCGGCTACGGGATCGCGTCGCTGCGGGCGTTCGACCTGTTCGGGATGACCCACCACATCGAGTGCGTGGCCATTTTGGAGCCTGTGGACGGCTGAGTCGCGAGTGTCGGGGGGCTCGGGTAGCGTTCTGGCCCTGGATTCCAAATGCGCTGGAGACCTGATGCCGCTCGTTGACCTGGACGACCCAGACGAGTTGCGTGCCCGCTGGGCCGCGCTCGCCGCGGTCGCCCATGCCACCGGGTTCGACCGGCGCTGGTACGCCGACGAGGCGGGCTACCACCATCAGGACGAGACGGCGTCTTTCCTGAACCTGGTCCGGCTGGACGGTGGGCGGGCGGTGCTGTTCGGGTTCCACACGCAGCACAGCCAGACCACCGGGGCGGATCTGCTCGCGGGCTCGCCGGACTGGATCGGCCAGCCCGAGGTCCGGCAGCTGATCGCGGCGGGCGAGCTCGGATTCGTGTACGGCGCGTTCAACGGGACGTGGGCGCGGGCGTCGTACCCGGGCGACCCGTGGCAGCCGGCCGAGGACGGGTTCGCGCCGATCGGGCACTGGATCACCTCCGACGAGGACACCGCCGGCGAGATGATCGAGTGGGTCGCGGAGTGGTGCGACTACCTCGGCGGGCTCGACGAGCTGGTGCCGTTCGGGGTGCAGCTGATCCGGGCCGGGGTCACGCTGGATTCCTTGGCGGAGTTCTTCAGCATCTTCGGGATCGATCCGCGCTCGCCGGTGCAGCCGGACCTGCCCGCCGGGGTGGCCGCGGCCGGCGACTTCAACCTTGCAGTCGCAGAACAGTTGGCCGACGAGCCTGACACAGCCGAGGTCTCGGTCGTTGAAGATGCCGTGACTGGAGCACCCGAGGACCTGGAGGACGAGGAGTCGTACGTCGTTCCTCCCGGCATCAGCCCGTTCACCGGCCAGCCGATCGACGAATCGGCGCAGGCCGGTCCTGCTTATGCCGAACCGGAGCCCTACTACGACCAGACGCCGTACCGGGAACCCGCACGGGACGACGACTACGGCATCGTCTCCAGGAAACAAGGCTGGCTCCGCCGCCGGAAACACGACGACGCCCCCGGCGATGACGGCAGTCCCGCTGACCGCGGCGGTCCCGCTGACCGCGGCGGTCCTGCCGACCGCGGCGGCTCCGCTCCGGGCGGCTTTGAGCCGGGCGGTTCCGCCGCGGCCTACCAGTCCGGCGGCCCTGCCGCGGCCTACCAGTCCGACGGTCCCGCGCCCGGCACCTTCGTCCCGGACGGCATCATCGGCTCCGGCCTCCCGTACGGCGCCCTGCCCTCCTCGGAGCCACCCCGAGTAGGCGGCGGAGTCCACGAAGGCGAAGACTTCTACGCCAGCCTCTTCGCCGACGCCCCCGCAGCCGCCTACCAACAGCCCGCTGCCCCCGCCGACGAACAAGACTGGGAAACCACCGAACAACCCTCCTGGTCCGACGAAGACGCCACCAGCGAGTACAACCCCTTCCCCGAAGACCCCACCCCCACCAACGACTGGGTAGGCGGCGCCTGGATCAACGGCAAATGGGTAGAACACCCCGCGTCCCCCCACGCCTCCACCCCACCCACCCCCGCCCCCCACCCCACGCCCGCAGCCCCCCACCCCTCCAGCACCCCCACCCCCGCAGGCGCCCAGCCCTCCAGCAACCACGCGCCCGCAAGCAGCCAGCCCTCCAGCACCCACGCGCCCGCGCCGCACCCGTCAACCACCCACCAGCCCGCCCCTCAACCGCCCACTCCACACCAGCCGGCCGCCCACCCATCGGCCCTGCACCAGCCGAGCGCCCATCCGTCCGCCTTGCGTGAGCCGGATGCCCAGCCCTCTGCCCTGCACGAGTCAGGCGCCCAGCCGTCTGCCCTGCATCAGCCGGGCGCCCAGCCGTCTGCCCTGCATCAGCCGGGCGCCCAGCCGTCTGGCCTGCGAGAGCCGGGCCCCCCGCACCAGCCGTCTGCCTCGCACGAGCCAGGTGCGCAGCCGCCTGCACCGCACGAGTCGGGCGCCCATCAGTCTGGCCAGCTCCAGTCGGGTGCCCAGCAGTCCGCCACCCACCCGCCGGGCTCGCACCCGTCGGCCGCGAACGCCCCGGCCTCGCAGCCGTTCGCACCCTCACATTCCGAGGACTCGACCGCGTTCCCACCGGCCCCGGAGTCCGCACGGCAAAACCCATTCCTCCCCACCACGTCCGCGGCACCCTCGGACCTCGAAGACGACGACGCCCCCACCGCCGAAATCGCCGCCGTCCTAGACCCCACCGACGACGAGGAAGACCTGGCCTCCTTCACCGGCCCGTCCCCCTTCGCCCCGGTAACCCCAGAACCAACCGAGGACCACCCCACCCCCCTCATCGGCCTACCCTCACCCGCCGGCAGCCCCAACACCTCCGCCGACAGCCAGCCCGCGCCCATCGACTCCCGCGCGGCCTCCGCTGGCCTGTCATCTCCCGAAGCCCGCTCCAGCACCCCCACGGACGGCGAGCCGACCGTCCACCCCAACCAAACCGTCAGCCACCCGGCGGAGCCCACTGACCAGGGCCCCGCCAACCGCGTCGACACCTCACACGACCACCTCGACGACACCAGGTCACGCCCCGGTGCCCCCATGGCTGGAGCGCCCGGGCACGCAACAGCTGACGAGGCTGCTCCCGAGCGAGCTGACGAGGCGGCGCAGTACGGCGATGGGTTGGACGACACCGGCGTACCTAGCGCGCAGTACGGCGAGGGGGCGGACGACGCCGTACCTGGTGCGCAGTTTGATGAGTCCGAGGACGATCTCACGGCAGAGATCCCGGTTGTGTCAGACGAGCCGCCGGCGGACGAGCAGTCCGCGGCGGAGGCCGCTGCTGGGCAGATTGTGTCGGCTGAGCCTGCGTTGCGGTTCAGCGTGCGGGTGGATCCGGATGCTGAAGAGGATGAGGTCTTCGGTACGGCACCGGCCGCTACAGCTCAGGTTGAGCCTCACCCTCAACCGCAGCCCTGGCCCCAACCCCACCCCGAGCCGTGGCCACAACCCGACCCCCACCCGGCCCCCTGGCCCCAGCCCGGCCCGCACCCCGAGCCCACGCCAGGTCCTGGCCCAACACCCGGCCCGCAGCCGACCCCCGAGCCCCAGCCGACTCCGGGCCCCGAGCCGACGCGCCCCGAGCCGACGCCTCAGCCTGAGCCGACGCCCGGGCCGATCCCGGGTCCCGGTCCGGAGCCCGAGCCATGGCCCGAACCCGAGCCCCAACCCACGCCGGAACCAACTCCGGAGCCCACCCCACAACCGGAGCCCGAGCCTGAGCCTGGCCCCTGGCCAGAACCCGAGCCACAGCCCGAGCCCACTCCCGAGCCGATGCCGTGGCCGGAGCCCGAGCCGTCCCCGCAGCCGGACCCCATGCCCCGCCCCGAGCCCACCACCCACGTGGCGCCGGCAGCTCACCACGACCCGCTGAACACCCACCCAGCCGACAACCGCCCGCCTGCCCAGGCGGCCCGCACCGAGTCGCCGTACGACGCGAGGCAGGCGGTCGCACCGTACGACGACGCACCACAGACGACCCACCGCGAGTCGGCGTACGGCGACGCGAGGGCTGACGCAGGGCACGACGACGCGGCGCAGACGACCCATCGCGAGTCGGCTTACCGCGACGCGATGACGGACGCGCCGTACGACGACGCGGCGCAGGCGACCCGGCGCGAGTCGGACTACGGCGACGCGAGGCAACTGGGCGCGCCGCAGGACGGCCGGGCAGGGGCCTCGTACGACGAAGCGAGGCAGGGGTCTCGGCAGGAGCCGCCATTCGGCGACGCGATGCAGGCCAACTCGCCATACGACGAGCGAGCACGGGCAGAGGCGCCGTACGAGGGCGAGGCGCGCCCGGAGGCTCCATACGACGGTGCGACGCAGGCGGGTGACCCGTACGGCGACGTGCAGGCGGACGTGTCGTACGGCGACGCGCGGGCGGACGCGGCATACGACGAGACGCAGGCAGGCGCGCCAAGCGGCGCCGCGGCGCCGGAGTTTTACGACGACGTCGCGCGGGCGGGGCGGCAGGAGTCTGCGTACGACGACGGCGCGCAGGCGGGTCGGCAAGAGACCGCGTACGAGGACGGCGCGCGGGCGGGTCGGCAGGAGACCGCGTACGAGGATGCGGCTCGTCCGGGTCGGCAGGAGTCGGCGTACGAGGATGCGGCGCAGGCGGGTCGGCAGGAGTCCGCTTACGACGACGGCGCGCGGGCGGGTCGGCAGGAGGCGTACGAGGACGCGGCGCGGGCGGGTCGGCAGGAAGCGGAATACGGGGGCGAGGCGGACGAGTTCGGGGCGCCGTATGACGGTGCCGCTGCTCGGCGCGAGGCGGCGTACGGGGCGGCGGAGTTCGCGGGGGCTGGCTTCGGCGCCGATGCGGATGATGACGAGCCGACCAGTTTCATTCCTGTCATAGGGGATGAGCCGGTCGCCGACGTGGCTGCTGCCGTGCGGATGTCTATTCCGGGCCTGGGGCTGGTGGGGGCCGATGGGCCGCGGATTCAGCCGGAGCCGGGGTCGATCGAGGAGGCGATGCGGGCCGAGGTGGAGCGGCCGCGGCCGCGGCCTCGGGCGACGGAGGCGTTCGAGGCGCTGCACGCGTGGTGCCGGGCGCGGACTGCGGTCGTGCCGTCCGGGTTCACGATTCAGGTCCAGGTGCTTGACCCGGCGGCGCCGTCGTACCGGTTCGACCTGGAGCCGCCGGAGGTGGACGATCCGGAGTTCGCTGCCGACAAGCTCAGCGGTCTGCTCGGCGACCTGTGGATCACCGAGGCGGTCGGCGACCAGGGCGGCTGGTTGTTCGCGCGGATCGACGCGGCCGGGCGGACGCTGCGGATCGACCGGTGGTACGACCAGGTGCCCGACTGGTGGGACAACCCGGTGGAGCCGCGGCTCGACGTACACGGCTTGGTACGGCGGCTGTACGACCGCGGTCCCGAGTGGCAGCCGTCGTACCTGGAAAGGCTGTACACGACCGCGAGATAGCGTTGTCCGCATGCTTCTCAGGATCTTCACCGAACCCCAGCAAGGTGCCTCGTACGACGATCTGCTCGCGGTGGCACGCAAAACCGAGGAGAACGGGTTCGACGCGTTCTTCCGTTCGGACCACTACCTGGTGATGGGCGACCACGACGGCCTGCCCGGACCCACCGACTCGTGGATCACGCTCGCCGGCCTGGCCCGGGAGACGAGCCGGATCAAGCTCGGCACGCTGGTCAGCTCGGCCACGTTCCGCAACCCTGGCGTGCTGGCGATCTCGGTGGCGCAGGTCGACCAGATGAGCGGCGGCCGCGCCGAGCTCGGGCTGGGCGCCGGCTGGTTCGAGGCGGAGCACAAGGCGTACGGGCTGGACTTCCCGGACACGCCCGGCCGGTTCGACCTGCTGACCGAGCAACTGGAGCTCATCACTGGCCTGTGGGACACGCCGGTGGGGGAGAAGTACGACTACGCGGGCAAGCACTACCAGCTGACCGACTCGCCGGCGCTGCCGAAGCCGGTCCAGCAGCCGCACCCGCCGATCATCATCGGCGGCGCGGGCAAGAAGCGTACGCCGTCGCTCGCCGCGCAGCACGCGGCCGAGTTCAACGCCGGGTTCCGCTCGGTCGAGGAGACCGAGACGCTGTTCAAGCGCGTCCGCGCCTCCTGTGACGCGATCGGCCGCGACCCGCAGACGCTGGCCCTGTCCACCGCCCACACCGTCGTGGTCGGCAAGGACGACGCCCAGGTCAAGCAACGCGCCGCCGCCATCGGCCGCGACGTCGAAGACCTCAAGCAGAACGCCATCGCCGGCACCCCCGCCGAGGTCGTCGACCGCCTCGGCCAGTTCGCCGCCGCCGGCTCCCAACGCCAGTACGTCCAGATCATGGACCTCCAGGACCTCACCCACCTCGACCTCATCGCCGCCGAGGTCCTCCCGCAGGTGTCCTGAGCACAAGTCGGAATAGCGCGAACGTTATTCCGAGTTAGACTGGCTAAGTCGGAATAACGCCGACGCAGTTCCGACTTGGAGGCAGTCCGGTGACGCCCGCGCGAATCGACAGCCCGGATCCGAAGAGAAGTGGTTCGGATCCGGGCTGGCCGGCGCACGTGCCCGACGTCCGGCCGTGGCGCCAGCGCAGCCGAGGCGGTACGGCGGCCGACCGCAGGCTCACCGAAGTCGTGGCGATGCGACCGCCGTTGATCGGGGATCGCGACGTACGGCTGAGTCCGGAGTTGGCAGCCGTCATGGAAGCGTGTGTGATCGAGATTGCCGCGCTCGACCACTCGCACGGTGCCGAGCTCGGCGTACTCGAGACGCTGCTGCTGCGCACCGAGTCGGTCGCCTCGTCGAAGATCGAGCACATCCACGCCTCGGTCGACGACTTCGCCCGGGCGCTGCACGGCATCAAGTCGAACCCGTCGGCGACGTCGATGGTCGCGTCGACAGCGGCGCTGGCCGCCCTGGTCGGTTCGGTCGACGACGGCAAGGACATCGAGGTCGCGATGATCCTGATGGCTCACCTGGCCCTGATGGTCGACGATCCGCACGAGCATGCGCACGCCGGCCGGTTCCGCGACATGCAGAACTGGATCGGCGGCAGCGACCACTCACCGCGGAACGCGGTCTACGTGCCACCGCCGCCGGAGACGGTCGACGAGTACGTGGCCGACCTGGTGAAGTTCGGCAACCGCACCGACCTGCCGGTGCTCGCCCAAGCCGCGATCCTGCACGCGCAGTTCGAGTCCGTCCATCCGTTCACCGAAGGCAACTGCCGGATCGGCCGCGCGCTCATCAACACGGTGCTGCGTCGCCGCGGAGCCACCCGGCGCGTGGTCGTCCCGCTGGCCTCCGCGCTCGTGGCGCGGCGCGACGACTACTTCGACGTCCTGAGTGCCTATCGCGAGGGTCGGGTCGAGCCGATCATCCGGTCGTTCACCGCGGCATCGGCCGTGGCCGCGCGAGAGTCGCGGGTGAGTGCTGCCCGGATCGCCGAGCTGCCGTCGGTCTGGCGGGAGAAGGTCGCCGGCCGGCGTGGCAGTGCGGCGTCCCGCCTGCTCGACGGCCTGATCGCGGCGCCGATCTTCTCGGCGAGTGAGGCCGAGGAGGCCATCGGTGGCGCGACAAGCAGTGTGTACGCCGGGATCGAGCGGCTGCATGAGGCAGGGATCATCCGTCCGCTGACGGATCGCACGCGAAACCAGGTCTGGGGAGCGGCGGATCTGCTGGACGAACTGGACGACCTGGCGGCCCGGATCGAAGCGGAGATGCGCTGACCGCGTCTTCAGCCCGCGGGTTGTCCACAGGAGGGATGTTGGGGTGCTGGGGTGGCTCGATGTCGTGTATCTTGATGTCGAGAGAGTTTGTCGGGTGAGGTTAGGGGAGCCTGATCTCGCGGCCGGGTGCAGGGCTCGGCAGGATGGGCACAGGAACTGGACCGGATAGAGGAGCAGGTTGATGGCGAGCGTCGACAGCTTCGGTGCCAAGGGGGCACTCGAGGTCAACGGACAGTCGTACGAGATCTTCAGGTTGGCGGGTATCGAGGGCGCGGACACGCTGCCGTACTCGCTCAAGGTGCTGCTGGAGAACCTGCTGCGCACCGAGGACGGTGCGAACATCACCGCCGAGCACATCTCCAAGCTCGGCAACTGGGACCAGAACGCGGCGCCCGACACCGAGATCCAGTTCACCCCGGCCCGGGTGATCATGCAGGACTTCACCGGTGTCCCGTGCGTGGTCGACCTGGCCACGATGCGCGAGGCGGTCGCCGAGCTCGGGGGCGACCCGACCAAGATCAACCCGCTGGCTCCGGCCGAGCTGGTCATCGACCACTCGGTCATCATCGACGTGTTCGGCCGGCAGGACGCGTTCGAGCGCAACGTCGAGCTCGAGTACGAGCGCAACCGTGAGCGCTACCAGTTCCTTCGCTGGGGCCAGACCGCCTTCGACGAGTTCAAGGTGGTCCCGCCCGGCACCGGCATCGTGCACCAGGTGAACATCGAGCACCTGGCCCGGACCGTCATGGTCCGCAACGGCCAGGCGTACCCGGACACCTGTGTCGGCACCGACAGCCACACCACCATGGTCAACGGCCTCGGCGTACTGGGCTGGGGCGTCGGCGGGATCGAGGCCGAGGCGGCCATGCTCGGCCAGCCGGTGTCGATGCTGATCCCGAAGGTGGTCGGCTTCAAGCTGACCGGCGCGGTCCCGGCCGGCGCGACCGCGACCGACGTCGTGCTGACCATCACCCAGATGCTGCGCAAGCACGGTGTGGTCGGCAAGTTCGTCGAGTTCTACGGCGACGGCGTGGCCGCGGTGCCGCTGGCGAACCGGGCCACCATCGGCAACATGAGCCCGGAGTTCGGCTCCACCTGCGCGATCTTCCCGATCGACGACGTGACGCTGGACTACCTGCGGCTGACCGGCCGCTCCGACGCCGACGTCGCGCTGGTCGAGGCGTACAGCAAGGAGCAAGGCCTCTGGCACAACCCGGCGGTCGAGCCGCGCTTCTCGGAGTACCTCGAACTCGACCTGTCGACCGTCGTCCCGTCGATCGCGGGCCCGAAGCGGCCGCAGGACCGGGTCGAGCTGAGCGAGGCCAAGGAGGCCTTCCGCGGTGCGCTGACCGACTACGCGACCGAGGAGCTGGACGTCGACCCGTCGGAGACCGGGAGCTTCCCGGCCAGCGACGCGCCGAACGGCCACGGCGCCAACGTCAACGACGAGCCGCACGTGCCGCACGGCAGCGACGGGCGCCCGTCGATGAAGACCACGGTCAGCCTGGACGGCCAGGAGATCGAGCTCGACCACGGCCACGTCGTGATCGCCAGCATCACCTCCTGCACCAACACCTCGAACCCGTCGGTCATGCTGGCCGCCGCGCTGCTGGCCAAGAACGCGGTCGACAAGGGCCTGGCGTCGAAGCCGTGGGTGAAGACGTCGCTCGCGCCCGGGTCGAAGGTCGTCACCGACTACTACGAGAAGGCCGGCGTCACGCCGTACCTGGAGAAGCTCGGGTTCCACCTGGTCGGGTACGGGTGCACCACCTGCATCGGCAACTCCGGCCCGCTGCCGGAGGCGATCTCGGCCGGGGTCCAGGAGGCCGACCTGGCGGTCGTCTCGGTGCTGTCCGGCAACCGCAACTTCGAGGGCCGGATCAACCCGGACGTCAAGATGAACTACCTGGCCAGCCCGCCGCTGGTGATCGCCTACGCGCTGGCCGGGACGATGGACTTCGACTTCGAGACCGATGCCCTGGGCAAGGACACCGACGGCAACGACGTGTTCCTGCGCGACATCTGGCCGAGCGCGGACGAGGTGGAGCAGACGATCGCCACCTCGATCAACAAGGAGATGTTCACCAAGGACTACGCCGACGTGTTCGCCGGTGACGAGCGCTGGCAGTCGCTGCCGACGCCGGAGGGCAAGACCTTCGCCTGGGACCCGGAGTCGACGTACGTGCGCAAGCCTCCGTACTTCGAGGGCATGGCGAACGAGCCGGCCCCGGTCACCGACATCGCCGGCGCCCGGGTGCTGGCCAAGCTGGGCGACTCGGTCACCACCGACCACATCTCCCCGGCCGGCTCGATCAAGGCCGACAGCCCGGCCGGCACGTACCTGGCCGAGCACGGTGTCGAGCGCAAGGACTTCAACTCGTACGGGTCGCGGCGCGGCAACCACGAGGTGATGATCCGCGGCACGTTCGCGAACATCCGGCTGCGCAACCAGATCGCGCCGGGCACCGAGGGCGGGTTCACCCGCGACTTCACCCAGGCCGACGCGCCGGTCACCACGATCTACGACGCCGCGCAGGCGTACGCCGAGGCCGGCACGCCGCTCGTGATCCTGGCCGGCAAGGAGTACGGCTCGGGATCGTCGCGCGACTGGGCCGCCAAGGGTACGGCGCTGCTCGGCGCGAAGGCCGTGATCACCGAGTCGTTCGAGCGGATCCACCGGTCGAACCTGATCGGCATGGGCGTGCTCCCGCTGCAGTACCCGGAGGGGGAGACCGCGGAGTCGCTCGGCCTGACCGGCGAGGAGACGTTCGACATCTCCGGCGTGACCGAGCTGAACGACGGCTCGATCCCGCGCACCGTGCACGTCAAGGCGACCTCGCCCGACGGCTCGGAGAAGGAGTTCGACGCGGTGGTCCGGATCGACACCCCAGGTGAGGCCGACTACTACCGCAACGGCGGCATCCTGCAGTACGTCCTGCGGTCCCTGATCGCGGGCTGACGCACCACCTGAGGAGCCGGCCGGGGCGAGCCCGGCCGGCTCTTCGGCATTCTGTCGGCGGTCGCCGCTTTACTGGTGTGCATGACCGACCGGCAGCCACCGCGGGAGATCGTGCTCGAGGCGTGCGCGCAGTACGGCGAGGACGCGGTGATCGACTTCGCGATCGCCGTACTGACCGGTGCGGTGAGCGCGGACGAGGCGTTCACGACCGAGGTCGACAAGCTGAAGTGGTTGGTCGGTCCGACCGTCGGCGGCTGGGCGAAGCTCGATCCGGTCAACTTCTACTGGGCGCGCGTCTGGGCTGCCCGGGTCTTTCTGTACGCCTGGCGTGACGACGCGGTCGACGTCCTGCTGATCGCCGCCGCCGACCCGGCGTGGCGGGTGCGGGAACACGTCGCCCGGGTCACGGCCCAACGGGAGCTCGGCCAGCTGGTCGATGCGCTGCTCCCTGGTCTGACCTACGAGCTGCCCCGAGTGCGCTCGGCCACTGCTCGGGCGGTGGGCGCGGCCGGCGAGGCCGAGCACGCCGAGGCGTTGCAGGGGCTTCTCGACGACCCCGACCACGCCGTCCGCGCCGCCGCCGAGAAGGCTCTCGACCGGCTGGAGTCCCGGCTGGAACGGAATCTCCGCTAGCCGGCAGGCAGAATCGAGTCGCCGAGGAGGCGGCATGAAGTACCTGATGCTGATCTACGGCAACGAGGACGTCTGGAACAGCCTGGCGCCAGAGGACCTGGATCTGCACATTGCCCCGGTCGTTCTCGACGGTGGGATGCGCCTGCTCGACGATCTCGGCCTGGCCGGCAAGGAGGCGATCGAGCTCACGCCGATCCGGGTGATCCAAACGCCTGCGGCGACGCACCTCCGCTATCGGGTGCTCGGGCGAGCGCCGCTCGTCCCCGACGACCGGGGTATGTAACCCATTGGCCACCTGGAAGTCAGCCTCCGCACATCATTGACGGGAACGGTCGGGCGCATGGAGACCTCCCGTAGATCCGTCCTGAAAGCCGGTCTGGCTTCCACTGCGGCCGTCGCCGGCCTGACCCCCGCCCTCGCCACCTCGACCACCGCCGCCGCGACGCCGGTCCGGCAGAACCCGTTCACCCTCGGCATCGCCAGCGGCGACCCGTGGCCGGACGGGTTCGTGCTGTGGACCCGCCTCGCCGTCGACCCGGTCGCGCCGGACGGCCTCGGCGGCATGCCGAGCCGCGCGTACGCGGTGCAGTGGCAGGTCGCCACCGACTCGCGCTTCCACCGCGTCGTCAAGGCCGGCGTCGCGGTCGCCCGGCCGGAGCACGCGCACGCGATCCATGTCACCGTGCAGGGCCTCGAGCCCGGTCGTGAGTACTACTACCGCTTCCGCGCCGAGGGCCACGTGTCTTCCACCGGGCGGACCCTGACCTCACCGGCTCGCGGTACGACGCCGCGCGAACTGTCGATGTCGTTCGTCTCGTGCTCCCAGTTCGAGCACGGCTGGTTCACGGCGTACCGGCGGCTCGCCCAGGACCACCCGGACCTCGTGCTCCACCTGGGCGACTACCAGTACGAGTACACCAAGGGCGCGTACGTCGCTCCCGGCGGCAACGTCCGTGATCACGACGGACCCGAGACCACCGACCTGGCGTCGTACCGGCAGCGGCACGCGCAGTACAAGACCGACCCCGACCTGCAGGCCGCGCACGCGGTCGCGCCGTGGCTGGTGGTGTGGGACGACCACGAGCTCGACAACAACTGGGCCGACGAGGTCCCGGAGCGGGCCGAGGACGGCTTCCTGGCTCGCCGCGCGGCCGCATTCCAGGCGTACTACGAGAACATGCCGCTGCGCGCCTCGTCGAAGCCGCGCGGGATCGACATGCAGCTCTTCCGCCGGGTGAAGTGGGGTGAGCTGGCAACGTTCCACATGCTCGACACCCGCCAGTACCGCGACGACCAGGGCTGCGGCGACGGCTACAAGGACTGCCCCGCCGCCGTCGACCCGAAGCGGTCGATCACCGGCGACCGGCAGGAGAAGTGGCTGATCGACGGCTTCCGCAGGTCCGAGGCGCGCTGGGACATCCTCGGCCAGCAGGTGTTCTTCGCGCAGCGCGACAACAACTCCGGCCCGCTGAAGGTGACCTCGATGGACTCCTGGGACGGGTACGTCGCCTCCCGCGACCGCATCACCCGCGGCTGGGTCGACGCCCGGGTGCGGAACCCCGTCGTACTCACCGGCGACGTGCACGCCCACTGGGCCTCGGACCTGAAGCTCGACTACGACGACCCGACGTCGCGCACCGTCGGCTCGGAGCTCGTCTGCTCGTCGATCACGAGCGGCGGCAACGGCGCCGACTCCGCGACGGGCTCACACCCGTGGTTCGCCTGGAACCCGCACCTCCGCTTCCAGAACAACCTCCGCGGCTACGTGAACACCACGATCACCCGTGAGTCGCTGGTCGCCGACTTCCGCACCGTCCGCGCGGTGCAGACGAAGGACGCCGAGGTCTTCACCCGAGCCCAGTTCACCATCGAAGACCGCAACCCCGGCCTCAACCTCACCGCCGACAACCCACCGGCCCCCGCCGCCGCCCGCACTCTTGCCGGCGCCGCCGAGGACACAGTCGCCTGGGAAACCGCCCGCCCGTAACACCCCAGCCAAACCCGTTGGTGAGCCCGGGAAAGCCGGGCTCACCAACGCGGGGGACTAACCCTCGAGGGCTGCTCGGAGTTTGCCGGCGTATTCGGAGGCTTCGGTTTCGTCGGTGTACTTGGTGCGGGGCCAGAAGAAGCCGCGTAGGCCGTCGCCCTTCGTCCGGGGTACGACGTGGACGTGGAGATGCGGCACGGACTGCGACACCACGTTGTTGACGGCAACGAACGACCCCTGCGCGCCGAACGCCGTACGCACCGCCGCGGCCACCGACCGCGCCGCACCGAACAGCGGCACAGTCAGCTCGTCAGGCAGTTCAACAAGCGTCGGCACATGCTGCCGCGGCACCAGCAGCGTGTGCCCCTTGAACACCGGACGTACGTCGAGGAACCCGACGACCTCCGGGGTGTCCAGCACGATCTGGGCCGGGGTGGACCCGGCGATGATGGAGCAGAACAGACAGTCGGCCATCAGCCAAGCTTCTCGTCCTCGAAGCACCAGCGCCAAGTCTCACCCGGCTCGAAGCTCCGCATCACCGGGTGCTTGCTCAGCGCGTAGTGCTTGCTGGCGTGCTTCATCGGCGACGAGTCGCAGCACCCGACGTGCCCGCAGCCGAGGCACAGCCGCAGATGCACCCACGTCCCGCCCATAGCCAGGCACTCCTCACACCCATCCGGCGTGTTCGGCGTCAGCACCAGTGGCGCGCTCTCCAGGTGCTCGCACGCACCAGCAGCAGACGGCGGCACCCGCAGGTCCTCGGACCGCCCACCAACGTCGTCGTCCTCCTCGCGGTCGAGCATGGACTCCTCGACGTCGAGCGCGATCTGCGCCCGCTGCAGCACCTCGTCGGCCACCAGCCCCGCGTCCCGCACCTTCAGGATGTGCGCACGCTCGGCCTCGAGCATCTCCATCCGCAACCGCCGGTACGCCTCACTCGGCGTCTCGTACTCGGTCTCCGGCCGCCCGAGCCGCTCCCAGGCCGCCTGCGCCCGCGACTCGCCCCGCTGCCGGAGCACCTTGAGCACGGTCGGCGGGTCCTCGGGCGAGGACACCTCCTCCAGCTTCTCCATCGCCGCCCGATGCGCACCTTGCAGTACGGCGGCCTCCTGCAACGCATCCTCCGCCGGATCAGGACCGGGCAAGCGCAGTCGCCGTACCAGCCAGGGAAGCGTCGAGCCCTGGACCAGCAGCGTGCCCGCTGTCACGGCCAGCGCGATGAAGACGAGCACCTCGCGATGCGGCGTGTCCTCGGGCAGCGTGAACACCGCCGCCAGCGTGACCACGCCGCGCATGCCCGCCCACGAGACGACGATCAGGCTCTGCCACGAGACCGGCCCGGGTCGCGATCGGCCGAGGATCTTCCGGGACAGGAAGGTGGTCGGGATGACCCAGATCGGCCGCAGCAGGACGACGGCCAGGAACACGGCGATCGTCGAGGCCGCGATCAGCCACCCGGGCAGCGGGCTTTCCGCGAGGTCGTCGAGGATCCACCGGGTCTGCAACCCGATCAGCAGGAAGACGGTGTTCTCCAGCAGGAACTGGAACGTCCGCCAGTTGGTCCGCTCCGACATCCGGGACTTGGCGGACTGGATGACCGGCGCCTTGTGGCCGAGGATCAGGCCCGCGACGACGACGGCGAGGACGCCCGAGGCGTGGATCTCCTCCGCGGCGATGTAGGCGATGAAGGGCGCGGTCAGGCTGAGCGTGGTGTCGAGGACCGGATCGGTGAACCGCTTGCGGATCTTCGCCAGCAGGATCGCCACGGCGAGGCCGACCGCCACGCCTCCGCCGGCCGCCAGGAGGAAGTCGAGGCTGACGTCCAGGACCGTCGGGGTGACGACCGCGGCCGCGATCGCGGTCCGCAGGCAGACCAGAGCGGTGGCGTCGTTGACCAGGCTCTCGCCCTCGAGGATCGTGACCACGCGGCGGGGGAGACCGACGCGCTTGGCGATCGCGGTCGCAGCGACTGCGTCCGGCGGCGCGACGACGGCGCCGATCGCGAACGCGGCCCAGAGCGGCAGCGGCTCCTGCCCCTGCGCCTCGGCGACGGAGCCGAGCAGCCAGTACGCGACCGCGCCGACGCCGAGCGCGGTGAACACGACGAGACCGACCGACAGCAGGCCGATCGAGCGGCGGTGCTTGGTGAAGTCGACCAGGCTGGTCCGGATCGCGGCGGCGTACAGCAGTGGTGGCAGGAAGCCGACCAGGACCACCTCGGGCTCGAGCTCGACCCGGGGGACGAACGGGAGGTACGACGCGGCGATCCCGAGGACGACGAGTAGGAGGGGAGCCGAGATCCCGAGCCGCCGGGCCAGCGCGGCCCCGGCCGCGACCACGGCGACGAGGGCCACGACCTCGATCGCTATATGCACGGGCACAGTCTCGCAGCTTCGGCCGCCTGGTTCGCCCAGAGCGGAGCCGGGATCTGGTCAGCGTCGCCGGGGTCGTCTAACGTGTGCGCAGCGGGATCCGTCGATCACGGGGAGTGACTGATGCATCGTCGTGTGGCTGCGCTGGTTGGTTCGCTCGGTTTGCTGGGTTCCACGCTGGTCGCGCTGCCCGCGGCAGCCGAAGCCAGCACCGGTTGCGTGGCCTCGGTGCCCGAGCCGGGTACGACGACACCAGTCAAGATCTGCTACTCGCTGTTCAAGCCCGTCGGCGCATCTGCGTCGCACACCGTCCCGATGATCATGCACAGCCACGGCTGGGGCGGCAGCCGGACGAAGGACCCGGCCGCATTCAAGGGCTGGCTCGATGCGGGGTTCGGCGTCCTCAGCTTCGACCAGCGCAGCTTCGGCGAGAGCACCGGCGTCGCGCACGTGATGAACCCCGACTACGAGGGCCGCGATGTGGTCACGCTCGTCGACCTGGTCGCCGGCCTGGACTGGGTGACTCGGGAGGCGCCCGGTGATCCGCTGCTCGGCGCGATCGGCGGGTCGTACGGCGGCGGGTTCCAGTTCGCCGGCGCGTTCACCGAGCTCCGCGACAGCGGGCGGACGCGGTTCGACGCGATGGCGCCCGAGGTGACCTGGTGGGACCTGAAGCAGAGCCTCGCGCCGGACGAGGCAGCCCGGACGATGTGGCTGTCGCTGCTGTACGCGGGTGGCGGCACGCACCTTCCACCGGCCGTGTCGGCGGCGTTCGTCGTACTGATCGCCACCGGAGCCTGGCCGCAGGGGAAGGCTGGGCGGGACCTTGACGCGTTCTTCGCCAAGAACGGGCCGGCTTGGCACGTGGCACAGGGGCGGAAGCTGGACATCCCGGTGCTGTTCGGTCAGGGGATCTCGGACAACCTGTTCAACCTCAACCAGGGGCTGGCCAACTTCGAGCGGGCGCTGACACCCAAGGCTCGGGCGCGGTCGATCTTCGTCGGGTACAACGGCGGTCACGCGCTGCCGAGCGTGCTGCCGCCGGGGTACGCCACCCCAGGCGACCCGTGCTCGATCGCGCTCGGCTCGTCGAGCTTCTCCGGCCTCGCGCTGCGGTTCATGGCGACCAAGTTGTTGGGCAAGGCGACAGATCTCTCCGGGCATGGCGCCTACCACCTGGCGACCGCGGACGGGCGTTGCCTGACGCAACAGAACCTGAAGGCCGACGCCCGCTACAAACTCGGCAAGATCGCGACGCCGACCGGGGCCGGCTGCCGGTGAACGTGAAGGTTGCCGCCGGCCCGTTGACGGTCGCAGGCGTACCGCGCGTGGACGCCCGCGTCTACACCGTCGTACCGGACTCGGGCGTGTTCCTCGCGTTGAGCGTCGGGACGAACCCGTTGACCGCGAAGGTCGTGCAGAACAACACGATGCCGCTGCGGGAGAAGCAGGTGGTGAAGGGGGAGCGCCGGTCGATCGAGCTGCCGGCCGTCGCGGTCGACGTGCCGGCCGCGAAGAACCTCTACCTCACCGTCACCCCGGTCGCCGACATGTTCGCCGGCCAGCGCGGACTCCTGCCCGGCGCCCTACTGCTGAAGGACACCTCGCTGAGTCTTCACCGCACCCGGTCGAGGTAGGTCTTGTAGACGCTGAGGAACGGCTCCTCGGTCCCGACCACGCCGGCCAGCCAGTCGCACGTCGTACGCGCGGTCTCGATCACGCCGGCCGGGTAGCCGTACCTCACCTGGTGCTCGGCGAACTCGTCCTCGTCGTCGATGATGATCGTGCCGTCGCGTTTCTTGATGACGTCCAGGTCGAGGTCGATCATCGTGAACACGTCCTCGCCGAACTCCACCGGCGTGGTGATGTCGCAGTAGATCTCCGTCGACCGCGGCTCGTCGTTGAACATCGCCGTGAACCACCGGTCCCGCGGAAACAGCTGCACGTGAGCCTGCTCCTGCACCACTTCCGGCTCGTCCCCCCGCTGCGACACCGACAACGCCGGCGCCCCGAGCCAAACGCCGTACTCGTCCTCACCCAAGTACCGCATCCACTGATGCCAATGCAGCCCCTCGTCGTACTTCCGGTAAACCACCCTGACATCACGCATAGCCCGAAACCTACCTCGCTGCGAGTGCAACGCCGTGCGCTCCGGCGTGACGCGACCTTCTCACCTGACTCGTGCCACTTGAGGGCTGGTTGTCGGTTCGGCGGGTATTCGTGCTGGTCAGGGGCTTGCGAGCGGTTGGCTTGACGTACCCCGGTCGTCGGTAAGGTCGGGGTCGTGGTGTTCATTCGCAAGTCCGCTGGCCGTTCGGGCGCCACGAAGGTTCAGATCGCGGAGCGGCGGGGCGGCCGCAACCACATCTTGGAGCATGTGGGGACGGCGCGGTCGGAGGCCGAGCTCGCGGTGTTGTTGGCCGAGGTTCGTCGGCGGTTGAGGCCGGGGCAGGATGCGTTCGATCTGAAGGTTGCTGGGATGCAGGACGAGGGCAGGCCGGGGGTGATCACCGGGAAGCGGTCCGCGGTGCTGTGGCGCGTACTGGCGTCGGTGTACGACCGGCTGGGTTTCAGTGCCTTCGACGATGAGGCTTTCAAGCAGCTGGTGCTGGCACGGATCGTGGAGCCGACGAGCAAGGCTGACTCGGCGAGGGTGCTGGACGAGCTCGGCATCGCTCATGCGTCGCTGCGCACCATGTTCCGGTCGCTGCAGCGAGCTGCGGATCGCGATTACCGGGCTCAGATCGCGACGGCGTGTTTCACACGTGCGGCGACAAGTGGTGATGTCTCGCTGTGCCTGTACGACGTGACCACCTTGTACTTCGAGGCCGAGACCGAAGACGAGCTGCGCAAGATCGGGTACTCCAAGGAACGCCGGGTCGACCCGCAAGTCGTCGTCGGGCTGCTGGTGGACCGGGGCGGGTTCCCGTTGGAGATCGGCTGCTGGGAGGGCAACAAGGCAGAGACCGCCACGATCGTCCCGATCATCAGGCAGTTGCAGGCCCGCCACGGCCTGGCGGACATGGTGATCGTTGCTGACGCCGGGATGCTCTCGGCCTCCAACCTCAAGGAGCTCGACGAGGCCGCGCTGAGGTTCATCGTCGGGTCCCGGGTGACCAAAGCCCCGGCCGACCTGGCCTCGCATTTCCGGTGGCACGGGGACGCGTTCGCCGACGGGCAGGTCATCGACACGATCACCCCGCGGGTGGCCACGACCGCCGCGCGGGACGACAACGACGTGAACAAGCGCGCCGAGCCGGTGTGGGACCCGGCAGCGCACACCCGGTCGTGGCGGGCGGTGTGGGCGTACTCGCGCAAACGCGCGGTCCGTGATGGCAAGACCCTCACGCTGCAGGAGAACCGGGCCAAGGCCGTGATCGCCGGCGAGAAGGCCACCCGCACACCACGATTCATCACCACCAGGAACGGCACCCAGTCCTTGGACGAGGCGTCCCTGGCCAGGGCGGCGCCGCCTCGTAGGCCTCAAGGGCTACGTGACCAACATCCCCGCCGCTTTGATGCCCGCCGGTGAGGTCATCGCCAGCTACCACGACCTGTGGCAGGTCGAGGCGTCGTTCGGGATGAGCAAGACCGACCTGCGCGCCAGACCGATGTTCCACCACACCCGCGAGGCGATCGAGGCTCACCTGACCATCGTGTTCGCCGCACTGGCCGTGGCCCGCCACCTGCAAGACGCGACCGGGATCAGCATCAAAAAGATCGTTCAGCCCCTACGACCGCTGCAGGAAATCAGCGTCCGCATCGCCGGCCACGAGCACCTCGCCGAAGACCCCCTCACCCCAGCCGCGACGTCCATCCTCGACGCCCTCGACCTCACCCCTCAATGACGTACCCCGGTGGCACGAGTCAGGGTAAACCACCCTGACATCACGCATACCCCGAAACCTACCTCGCTGCGAGTGCAACGCCGTGCGCTCCGGCGTGACGCGACCTTCTCACAGACGGAACCCGCAAGACACTTCGCTGCAGAGGCGGCGACATGCCTGGGAGCCGTCGAGCCACAAGCAGCTTCAAGGCTCACGGCTGGGGCATCGCATATCGCTGGTCTAGTGGCGGCAGGTTGCATATCCACTACCAATGAAGGTCGCGCCCCCATGCGGACTCAGTCGCACCCAGGACTTCGTAGTATCGCGCCATTTCCGGATCCGAAATCACCAGCAGGCTGTCTGGCTGGTAGCGAGGAGCCGCATCTTGCAGGTCCCCCAAGGCGACAACGACGCTTGCGCCACTCCCGAAATCCATACGAAGTGCCCACAGCAGCACGTCCCCTGCCTCGGATGGCTGTGTCGCGACACCGAATCCAGTGACTGCAGATCCAAGCAACTGGCTCCACGGCGGTCCTTGAGTCATTTCTACTGCATCATTGATCGCCGTGGTCGCAGCCCCGTCGGCCGAATCTGTCACGCTGAGGAACTCGACGAAATTGTCGATGCGCCATTCGACGGTCGTCGTTGTCGACTCAGTCGAGATGACGACTGCCTGATCGACTTCGTGGATGCTCGCGCATTGGCTTATTTCTGTCGAGCCCTTGTAGTAGACCTGTGTCACGTGTTGTCCGACCATTGCGTGAAGGTTAGTCAGGGACACGCCTACGATATCTCCGGTCTGGTGATGAGAAGAGTCCGTCATGAAAATAGCCCAAAATATCTGAATGCGCCGCCGGAATCAAAAACGGCGCCAACAAACTGATTTATTGACAATATTATTGCTGATTACACGCGTCCCGCCTTTGAATCCTCCCTGCGTGATCGATTGGAAATCAGAACGTGGATCCGTCAGAATATCATCGAGTAAGTTATGAGCAGCGGAGTTTAGTTCTTTTCCGCCCACTTTCGGCAACTGTCCCCTGGCCATATGTTTTTGGTAAGCGCGCCCGGCGACGGTCAGGCCGTTCTTGTCGAGCGCTCTTCCGGCGGCCGACATCGCGTCGAGGTTTGGTCCACATGTGTTGTGGACCAGGACGGGCTTGTTGCCGACGATCACATAATACGTGTGGGTGCCGTCGACGGTTAGGTTGTATGCCGTGGCAACCTGCTGGGATCCTGGCCGGATACCGACAACGCGTTCGGTTTCGTTTGTTGGAGTGAGGAGTCGGTCACCTGCATCGAGTTGGTCGGCGCGCTGGAACATGTGGTCAGTTGCGTTCCAGAACGGGTGGTCCTCGGTGGTGGTGACGACCTCGCCATCGATCTCGAGATCGATCATCTTGTCGTCATGTGCCAGACGTGGGTAACGACCTTGGCCGATTGCTCCCCGGTTTCGGGGTCGCTGGCGATGACCTTGTCGCCTGGTTTGACCTCCGCGATCGGTTTGTGCGTGCCGTCGGCCATGAGAACCGTGATTGCCGCGGCGAAGCTGCATCGCCCAGCTGCGGTGACTGCAGTCTTAGTCGCTGCCTTGGATGCTGCGGTCCCGGTGGTCCGGCTGGCGGCGGATGCGGTGGAGGCGGCTCGGCCGGCGCCCTTGGTGCCTACTAGGGTTTCGGCGACGAGGAAGGCTACTCGGCCGGTGGCCTTGGTTTTCTCGCCGCTGGCCCAGTCTTGTTTGACTGGTTCGACCATGGCGTTCCAGATGCTGCCAGGGTTGCGGACGATGGTCGTGACGACGTCGATCTGGGACTGGCAGGAGTGGATCGCGATGCACTTGCCCTGCTGGAATTGGCACCGCTCGCCGTGGATCGGCCTACAACCTGACTGTCATGGGCATCCACACTTATCACGTCGGCGACCGCGAGGTGTTGGTCCACAACGCTTGCAAGCCACCCAATCCCTATGGTCGGCGGGGCAGTCCCGCACACGTCGACCGCATCGACGAGGCGGAGACCAGGCTGGCGGCGAGGGGATGGACCACGGTCGCGGGTGGGAGCCTGCCCGAGCGGATGTACGGAAGCAGATTCCCCGATCTGGTCATGCAGCGGGGCGAAAGCACGATCGCCATCCAGGTCGGTCGCGCGACTCGTCGAGGGCTTCCGATTGCGCGGGAGAGACGCGCCATCGCGGATCTTCGGCGCACCGGCGCCTTCGATCATGTCTTCTTCCTAAAGTATGTTTCCATGAGCGAAGTGTTGAGTCCTGACGAGTGGCGGCGGGCCGATCGCGGGCGCGCGGGTGAGTTTCCCAGGGTGCGTGCCGAGGACCTGCCCATGGTTCTCAGCTCGCTGCCTGAGAAGTTCGGTCCGTACCTACTGATCGCCAACGAGCTCGTGCGAGGACCAGACGGGTATGTTCCGAACTCCCATGTGGTGGTGCCAACTGAGTTGGAGCGACTCATCGAAGGAGGAACCTGGAACTACTTCATCGTGAGTGAACGTGTCTCGCCAGAGTTGGTCAGGCGGCTGCCTGATGTAGATGGACGTACGCTGGCCGTCAACGGAGCAATCAACCTGCAGATCGGGCGGCGGACCCGAGCAGGGACACAACCGGCAGCCATCGGGATGGTTCCCAAGGTCGCCACCAAGCAAGGCCAGTCTCGATCGCATGTCGAATACAGTCTCATCTACGAGGCCGCTGTTCGGGAGTTGAAGAAATCCAGCTGACTCCCAAGCCTCCGTCGCCGCATCCAGGCGGTTCGAGCTCGAGACCGGAGAGCAGTAGGCAAGGCGACCACCCAGGTCTGGGTCCACGGAGATACCTGCTTGACCTCATCGTGGTCGGTGAAACGATTGCTACGACCGAGCTCCGTGAGTACATGAAATGGTTCAAGAAGAATGGGGGTTGCTGATGGCCGCGGAGCCTGGGGAAGCGATCGAGTGGCTGTCTGATCGAGCGGGGAGGGACGCGCGGGAGGTTCTTGCCGATGAGCACGTGCGATGGCAGCTGTACAAGGAGTCGCTTCGGGATGCCGGAGGCCGGGCCGTCGTGTTGCGGGCACTGGAAGATGATGACAACTCGCCGCTGGTGTCGGCGACTGTCGTGCGGGCGATCGAGTTGGTTCCAGAGAAGGAGCGGGCTGCCTGGGTGGAGGTGGTCCCAGCCGGACGCCAGCGAGACTTCGCGGCGAGACGTGCCATCGAAGTCGGAATCTTGGAGAGGCTGGTCGCCGACGATGACACGAAGCTCGGTGGCGATGACACGCGGCACTGGTCTCAGTGGCTGCAGCTGAGGGTGGCCGAGGACGCTAACAGCGCCGAAGTCCTCCGCGGGCTGGCCGGATCAGGCGCGACCAAACGCATCAGGAACCTTGCGGGGCAGAGGCTCAAGGGTAGTGGCCGCTGATTGGAAGTAAGCACACCCTGGCGATTGGCGATGCTGACCGCTGTCGGCGGGTCGTCTTGCCGGGTTTCGTGCATCATTTGCCAGTTACGTTCGGGTGTGGGCAGAAGCCGCATCCGCCAGTTCTACCCGGAGGAGCTCGCATGAGCAGGTCCACGTCCGGAGCTTCGTGCGGATCGGGGAGGATTTCCTGCCCATTCAGGAGGCCCAGCGTTACGACGGCGATGGCGTGTACGTGCCTGGCGCGGCGAGCCTGGTCATCGACGGCGTCGAGGTACTTGGTATCGACCTCTGGGACGACGTGAACTGGTTGTGGCCGTTCATCGTGCAGGCACTCGATGACTGCCGGCGTGCTGGCGCGGGCAGGCGAGGTGGCAACGACGATGCGGGGCTTGGGCGGCGATGATGGGTGTGATCGAGCACTTCGAGCGATATCTCGGACCGATCCAGGAAGGCTGGGCCGTGGATGCCGACGGCGAAGAGATGCCGTTTCAGATTGTGCGGTTCGATCAAGGCTCAGACGACAAGACAGTTAGTTTCGCCACTCTTGGGCTGGGTCGATACCCGCTGAGGTCGACGACAACAGCACGTACGTTCCGGCACGAGTTGTTGCTGCTGGCACCTAATAAGCTCGCCCGCGGACCGCTCCCCTCTCTGCTTCAGCCGATCGGGCAGGCCTGCATCCAGGACGGTCGGGCACTTCTCCGTGGTGACGTGCTCGGACCCCGAGGCCCCTTACTCGCCGGGTCCCAGATGGAGGCGTTCTACGTTGCCATGCCGGCGTACTTTCCGGACGAGTTCGCCACCTGCGAGGGTCCGGACGGACCTGTTGTGATCTCCTGGTTGGTTCCCATCGCGGCTCCGGAGGCGCACTATGTGGCTCGACATGGCTGGGAGGCCTTTGAGGATCGCCTCGTCGAGCAAGATCCAGATCTCACGGACTTCGGCCGCCATCCCATGAAGTTGTGATGCGTGATGCCTCGGGAAAGTTGATTGCTTGGCTGCAGGAACTTACTGCCTGACCTCTACAGTCGATGGCACACTCAGTCTCCAGATGAACGAACGACCCGATGCGGAGAGAGACGGTTCCAGACCAACCGATCACGTTCAAGGCCGAGACAGCCCGGCCAGCCAACACCCGCATCGCTGTGACCGCGGCGCGTCGATCAACCGCACCGCAATGACCAGGCTCGAGGTGCTGATTTGACGTACGACGTGCGGCGCAAGGGCCAGGTTGACGTTGGCGCGCAGGACCGGGTGGTGCTCTCGGGTGAGCGGTTGGGCTCGGCGGACTTTCGGGGTCGGCGGTTCGGGCAGTTCTTGGCGGAGGGCGTTCGCCTGGAGGGGTGCGCGTTCGACGGGGCCGTGATCGAGAACGCGTCGTTCGGTGCGGGGCGGGTGGCGTCGGAGTACGTCGGTTGCAGCTTCGATGGGGCCAAGCTCCGGATGGGGCCGGGTGGGTTTGCCCGGTTCGTCGACTGCAGTTTCGAGAACACGGTGATCGAGAACTGGTTCTGCTTCGCGGTCGAACTGGTCGGGTGCTCGTTCTCGGGGCGGCTGCGGAAGGTGGTCTTCAACGGCACCGTGCGCTCGAAAGACCGGGAGATCACCGGGAGGACGGTCAACCAGTTCGAGCGAAATGACTTCTCGCGGGCGAAGCTGGTCGACGTCGCGTTCCGAACCGGCGTCGACCTGACCAAGCAGCGGCTTCCAACCGGTTCGGAATACGCGTACCTGGCGGACGCTGCCTCGGCCGTCCGGCGCGCTCGGATCGACCTGAACTCGTGGGAGGACCCAGACGCCAAGAAGCGCGCGTCAGGTGTCTTGCAGGTCATGGAAGAGGACGTCGCCGACGGCCAACGCCAACTCCTCATCCGCGCAGACGACTACCCCCGAGCCTCCCGCCCAGCCATCCGATCCCTCCTCACCGCCGCCCAGGAGAGCTGAGCGGTCGGTGCACTGTGTTGCCTGTCCTTGAGGTCCTCGCTCCTCCGGGGCTGAAGGTCGGCATCACTCGGCTCGACGGTCGCGATGGCCGAGCCGGTGCCGCTGAATGCCTACGGCATGAGCCTCGACTTGATACAACTGGCTGGCACCTCAGGGAGGGATGAGAGCCTTTCCGAAGCACCTAGAGTCTTCCAGCCATTGTATGAGCATCATCTTGCCCGGTCGTGCTGACAAGTCCGGTCCTATCTCGCCTCGCCAGCCGCAGATGGCGGCTCCTCCTCGCTGCCAGGGGGTACGCAGATGTTTGGTTCGATCCAGCGCTCAAGGACGGCTGATCGCGCATTCCGCACCACCGATCGCTTGAGTTCTTCCGAGGCTTGGTCGACATCGGCGGGCGCGAAGGACCTGGCCGAGCCGCCTCCGTGGCCTCCAGCCGGGTCGCCGAGTGAGCCCCCGGAGCGAGGTGAGAGATGAATGAATTGAGAGCGATCGTCGATGAGCTTCCCATCCGGCCGCGTATGTACTTGCCGGATGGCCGTTACGCGTCGTTGGTGGCGTTCTTGGACGGGCACTCGCTGGGAACCGGCGACGATCCCTTGAAGGCGTTCGGTCGATGGCTCGCCGACCAGTGGCTGAGGCGAGAGTTGTCGTGGCACTGGGGGTATCTCGTCGCGGCCCAGGTCCGCCCTAGCATTCGAGAGAACAACGAGCCCCTCGCGTCGCTGAGCGCAGCTGAGGAAGCAGACGCCGCCGACTTGCTGCAGATGCTCACAAGGTTCCTGGTCAGTTCAGATGGACCGGGCGGCTAGCCGATTGGAGACTCTTTTCTAGAGTGCGTTCCGTGAGTGAAGTGTTGAGTCCTGATGAGTGGCTGCGGGTCGATCGTGGGCGTAGGCGCGAGTTTCCCCAGGTGGGAGCGGAGGATGTGCCGCGGGTGCTCGGTGCGCTGCCGGCAGAGTTCGGTCCCTATTTGCTGATCGCGACCAGGCTTGTACCTGGGCCGAGCGGATATGTGCCTGACTCACATGTCGTGGAGCCGACCGAGTTGCAACAGGCCATCGACGAGGGAACCTGGAACTACTTCATCGTCAGTGAGCGGCTCTCGCCGAAGCTGGTCGCGCGGCTGCCCGCTGTGGATGGACGGATGCTGGCTGTCAACGGAGCGATCAATCTGCAGATCGGCGGACGGACCCAGGCCGGATTAGAGCCGACGGCCGTCGGGCTGGTGCCGAAGGTAGCCACGATGGAGGGCCAGTCTCGGTCGCACGGCCAGTACGTTCTCGTGTACGAGGCTGCTCTCCGCGCGTTGAGGAAGTACGGCGGACGTCGGACGGATGAACAGGGGGAGCGTGGCTGATCCGGTTGAGCTGGGGTGCTCTCAGTGGGTGCGGCTGGTGATCGGGAGGGTTGGGCGTCGGGCCGGGGGCGTTGTCCTTGTCGAGGGTGCGTTGGGGGCGTCGGAGGTGGTTGATCCTGGGCTCGGTGATGGGGACGGGCTGGTGGTTGTGGCGTTCGACCGCTGGATGGTTGCGCTGGGGGAGGAGAGCCGTGCGCTGCTGACCTGGGATGTTGCGGAGCCCTCTTTGAGGGTCGTGGCGGAGGTCGCGCGGCTCGAGCTGAGTGGATATGACCCGGGTGGGCTGCGGCGCATGATCGAAGTTGGGCATGATTCGGTGCTGGTCGAGACTGAGGTGGGGATGGCGCTGGTGTGCTTCGGCGGGCGGATCGCCTGGCAGCGAGTGCATGGCGATCTGACTGCTCGGGTTACGGGAGTCGACGACGGCGTTGTCGAGGTTCGGTCGGAGAGTGGTGTGAGTCGGTATGCGATCTCCGACGTTCGTTATCTCGGCGGAGAGCCGACGGGGTGACCGTGGTCCGAGGCGCCGGGCCCGGTGGGTTCGCGGGGTTCAGGCTGGCGCTGGCGGACCGCGGGGCGGTTGAGGCGGGCGGTAGCCCGCAAGGGGCGGCGATAAGCCGCAAGCGGCGGCGACAGCCGGCATAGGGAAGGACGGCGATGAGCCGGGGGTGGGTGGGAGCGGGCGTAGCGGTCGCGAGGGACGAGCGGCTGCGGAGCGCGGGTGGGCTGGACCTAGGAGCTCAGGGAGCGGGTTTGGTCTAAGTAGGGCTTGTAGGCGGTGGTGAAGGGTTCTGTGGTGGTGATGTGGGTGGCCAGCCAGGCGCAGGTGGCTTGGGCGGTGGCTACTACCTGGGGTGGGTAGTTGTACTTGACCTGGTGGGCGTGGAACTCGTCCTCGTCCATGACGCGGACGGTGCCGTCTCGCATCAGGCGGATGTCGAGGTCGAGGTCGACGGCGGTGACGGTGTCGACGCCGAACTCGGGCGGCATGGTGACGTCGCAGTAGATCAGGGTCTGGTGCGGTTCGTCATTGAAAAGGGCGCTCCACCACTGGCCGCGGGGGAAGAGCCGGACGCGGTGGTGGTCGATCGTCTTCCAGCTGCCGTCGGCGCGCTGGCCCTGGGTGCCGGGGACCGAGCCGACCCACAGGCCGTGCTCGTCCTCGCCGAGCCGGAACGCTTCCACGAGGCGATGCGGCTGTCCGTCGTACTTCCGGAACAGCGTCCTCACCATGTCCATGCCGTCACTCTAGGTGAAACCCGAACAAACCAGGCCCACCCACCGTGCATCCCAGAGTGTGAGATATCCCCAAGTGCCCGCGCGAGTTCGGAAACCGGGCGCGGGGTGCATAGACTCAAGCATTCGAGGACGACCCGCGGGAGGAGCTCGATGCGCGTGCTGGAGACGGTCGGAGGGCCGGCGGACCTCAAGAAGCTGACCGGTCAGCAGCTCACCGATCTCGCCGCAGAGATCCGGGACGTGCTGGTCGAGACGGTGTCGCGGACCGGGGGGCACCTGGGCCCGAACCTGGGCATGGTGGAGATCACGCTGGCGATGCACCGGGTGTTCGACTCGCCGCGGGACCGGCTGGTCTACGACACCGGTCACCAGACGTATGTGCACAAGCTGCTGACCGGCCGGGCGCCGAAGTTCGACACGCTCCGTCAGCAGGGCGGCCTGAGCGGCTACCCGAGCCAGGCCGAGTCCGACCACGACATCGTCGAGAACAGCCACGCCTCGACCGCGCTGTCGTACGCCGACGGCCTGGCCAAGGCGTACAAACTCCGCAAGGAGGACCGGCACGTGGTCGCGCTGATCGGCGACGGCGGCCTGACCGGCGGGATGGCCTGGGAGGCGCTGAACAACATCGCCGCCGCCAAGGACCTGAAGCTGGTCGTCATCGTCAACGACAACGGCCGCTCCTACAGCCCGACCGTCGGCGGCCTGGCGACGCACCTGACCAGCCTGCGCACCAACCCGCGGTACGAGAAGATCCTCGACCTGATCAAGAAGAACCTGGGCCGTACGCCGTATGTCGGCCCGCCGATGTACGAGGTGCTGCACGGGGTCAAGAAGGGCCTGAAGGACATGCTCGCCCCGCAGGGCATGTTCGAGGACCTCGGCCTCAAGTACGTCGGTCCCGTCGACGGCCACGACCGTCAGGCGATGGAGGACGCGCTCCGCAACGCGAAGTCGTTCGGCGGGCCGGTGATCGTGCACGCGGTGACCAAGAAGGGCTTCGGGTACGCCGCCGCCGAGCAGGACGAGGAGGACAACTTCCACCAGGTCCGGCCGTTGAACAAGCCACGGGGCTGGACCGATGTGTTCGCCGACGAGCTGGTCCGGATCGGTCACCGCCGGCCCGACGTGGTCGCGATCACCGCCGCCATGCTGCACCCGACCGGGCTGGCGCAGTTCGCGCAGGAGTTCCCGGACCGGACCTTCGACGTCGGCATCGCCGAGCAGCACGCGGTGACCAGCGCGGCCGGCCTGGCGATGGGCGGTCTGCACCCGGTCGTCGGCCTGTACGCCACGTTCCTCAACCGGGCGTTCGACCAGCTCCTGCTCGACGTCGCGCTGCACAAGTGCGGCGTCACGTTCGTGCTGGACCGCGCGGGTGTCACTGGTGATGACGGCCCGAGCCACAACGGCATGTGGGACATGTCGATCCTGCAGCTCGTCCCCGGCCTCCGGCTGGCCGCGCCACGTGACGGCAAGCGGCTGGAGGAGCTGCTCAACGAGGCGGTCGACGTCTCCGACGCCCCGACCGTGCTGCGGTACGCGAAGGGCGAGGTGTTCCCGGACATCGAGGCGATCGACCGGATCGGTGAGCTCGACGTCCTGGAGCGGACCGGCACCGACGTGCTGCTGGTCGGGATCGGCTCGATGGCGGCCACGGCGATGGATGTCGCCAACCGGCTGGAGGCCCAGGGCTTCGGCGTCACCGTGGTCGACCCGCGCTGGGTGAAGCCGGTCGACCCGAAGCTGGTCGAGCTGGCGGCGAAGTTCAAGTACGTCGTGACCGTCGAGGACAACGGCCGCGCCGGGGGCTGCGGGTCGATGATCGCGCAGGCGCTCCGCGACGCCGGGGTGACGACGCCGGTCCGCGACTTCGGCATCCCGCAGCAGTTCCTCGAGCACGCCAAGCGTCCCGCCGTACTGCAGGAGATCGGGCTGACCGGACAGGAGCTGGCCCGGGACATCACCGAGCTGATCGCGCAGCGCTCCGGCGACCCGATGAGCGAGCCCGACCCGGCGCGCGGCCGCCCCGGCGGCGCCTGAGCCGGCCGACATGTCCGGGCGTCACGCCACGCCCCCGAAGAGCCGGCATGCGGCCGCCAAGGGCACGAGGTTCTGGCCGCTGCTGCTGTCGCTGGCCCTGGTGGCCGCCGCGGTCGGCGGCGGTCTCGCCCTGCACCGGTCGAGTGACCGCGCCGAGGGAGCCGGCACGTCGACGCCGAGTACGCCGGACATCGACCTGGCGGCACGCTCCGCGGCGGTCGATCTGGTGCTGCGGAAGCGTGCCGAGGCGGTGCTCCAGGACGACCAGGCCGCGTTCCTCGCCGACGTCGACCCGGGCAACAAGAGCCTGGTCGCCCGGCAACGCACCCTGTTCACGAACCTGCGCCAGTTCGGCTTCGCCCGCCTCGTCTACCAGCAGCTGAGCCAGCAGTACGACGAAGCAGTCAGCACCAAGCACGGCCCGTCGACGTACCTGGTCGCGGTCGCGATGACATACCAGATCCGCGGCATCGACGCCGTACCGGTGCGAGCCATGCTCGGCTACACCTTCACCGAGCGCGCGGACGGCCGCTGGATGCTGGTGTCGGACACCGACCTGGACAAGCGGCTGCCGCGCGGCTCGCACCAGGAGGCCTGGGACACCGGCGACGTGCTGGTCAAGCGCGCGTCCCGAGTCCTGGTCGTGGTCGAGAAGGGGCAGGACCAGCTCGCGACCAAACTGCTCGGCCAGGCGGCCAGCGCGGTGAAGGCAGTGAGCAAGAGCTGGCCGGGCGGCTGGACCGGCTCCGGCGTGGTGATCGCCCTCGACGACAAGGTCGTCCGCGGCGCCGACTACACCGAGCCGAAGAACGCCGAGGACGCGATCGCGATGGCGACCTGGGTCTACCGCACGCTGCCCGGCGAGGTCACCGGCGAGGGCCAGCGCGCCGACTCCTACGTCGTGGTCAACCCGCGCAACCGCACGAAGGTCGACGCCCGCACCCTCGCGCACGAGTTCACTCACGTCGCGACTGCGCCGTACGGCTCCCATGCCCCACGCTGGCTGGTCGAGGGGGCGGCGACGTACGTCGAGTTCCTGCCGATGGACGGTGCCCTCAACCTGGCGCTGGACAACTACCGGCAGGCGGTCCGGACCAAGTACCTGGCCAAGGCGACGAGCCTGCCGGCCGATGCGGTCTTCTTCCAGAGGTCCGACAGCTCGTACCCGCTGTCCTGGCTGGCCGTCGACTACCTCTTCGAGAAGTACGGCGCGACCGAGGTCGGCACGCTCTACCAGGAGATGTCGGCCCTCGGGTCTACCCAGGCCGAGCGAGACCGGATCATGCTGGAACACATCAACCTGACCGAGTCCGGCCTCTTCCAGGCTCTCAAGGCCGCTGCCGTCTGACGGCGTGTCGGTGGTGGAATCCGGGGAAGCGAGTAGGGTAGCCGGGCTGCAGCAGACGGGTACTCGGAGGATCGACCCGACGTGAGTGTGACCAACCCCAGCGCCGGGCCGCCGGGCGCTCAGGGTCCGCCGCATGGCCCTCGGCGCTGGCTGGGGTTGCTGGCGGCGGTCGCGCTCGTCTCCGGCGGCGTGGTGTACACCGTTGAAGAGCGGGAACGGGATGCCGGGGCCCGGCCCATCGCGAGCCTGACCCCCGGACCGAGCCAGTCGTCGAAGCCGTCGAAGACCGCTGCCGCGGTAGCGGCCCGCCGGGTCGCCATCGACACCATTCTGATCCGCCGCGCGCAAGCGGTGCAGACCGTCGACGAGGCGATGTTCCTGCAGGACCTCGACCCGGCGGACAAGAAGCTGCGGGCCGAGCAGAAGGTGCTGTTCGCGAACCTGGTCGAGCTCGGCTTCACCGAGCTCGGCTACAGCCAGGCCGAGGAGCGGTTCGCGCCGGACGTGGCCAAGGCGCATGGGCGGACGACGTACCTGGTCCGGGTCCTGATGCGGTACCAGATCCCCAAGGTCGACCAGGCGCCGGTCACGTCCGAGCTCGGGTACACGTTCATCAACGTGCGCGGCCGCTGGGTGCTCACCGACGACGACGATCTCGACGACGACCTCGGGCCGGGCGCGCACAAGGAGGCCTGGGACCTCGGCCGGATCGAGGTGCACCGCGGACCGCGGGTGCTGGCCGTGGTCGAGAAGGGCGACACCAAGCGCGGCCGGGCGCTCGTCACCGAGGCGACCGAGGCGCTGAACCAGGTGACCGCGTACTGGCCGCGGAAGTGGCGCGGGACGGTGCTTGTGATCGCGCTGGACGAGGTCGACGTCCGCGACGCCCGGTTCGCCGACGAGGACGTCGAGTCGGCCGCGAGCGCGGGCTCGACCTTTTCGTCGCTGCCCGGCCAGGACACCGCCGACGGAACCGTCGCGGGCGCGTACATCGTGATCAACCCGAACGAGCGCGACCGGGTCGACGAGATCCTGCTGTCGCACGAGATCACCCACGTCGCCACCGCGGATCTCGGCGGCTACGAACCCCTGTGGCTGGCCGAAGGTGCGGCCGAGTACGTGTCGTGGCGCGGGATCGAGGCGATCAGCGGCGTCGGCGAGGTCGGCAAGTGGGAGCAGGAGGTCATCGACGACGCGCTGCCGGCGCTGACCGCGCTGCCCAGTGATGCCGGCTTCTACCAGAACAGCACCGACGTGTACGGCGTCAGTTGGCTCGCGGTCCGGTTCCTCGTCCAGCGGCTCGGACTGCCGAAGGTCGAGGAACTGTACGAGGACATGGCCCGGCACGGCATCGACCAGGCGTCCCGCGACCGGATCCTGCAAGCCCGCAGCGGGCTCACCGAAGTGACGTTGTGGACGTCACTCAAGTCCTACCAACCGCAACGCTGAGTGGCGGTTTGACCTCGCGGTGTCAGAGGGGCAGTCTCGAATGATCCGTCCACTTCGAGGAGGCGCAGATGAGCCTGATGCGGAAGAAGACGATCGAGCAGTCGATCGCCGACACCGACGAGCCGGAGTACCAGCTCAAGAAACGCCTCACTGCCGTCGACCTGACGGTCTTCGGAATCGGCGTGATCATCGGCGCCGGCATCTTCACCCTGACCGGACGGGCGGCGAAAACCTACGCCGGGCCGGGGATCGCGCTCTCCTTCGTCCTCGCCGCGATCTGCTGCGCCCTGGCGGCGCTGTGCTACGCCGAGTTCTCCTCCACGGTCCCGGTGTCCGGGTCGGCGTACACGTTCTCGTACTTCTCCCTCGGTGAGATCTTCGCCTGGATCATCGGCTGGGACCTGTTGCTGGAGTTGATGCTCGGGGCAAGCGTCGTGGCCCAGGGCTGGTCGACGTACGCCGCCTTGTTCCTCGAACAGATCGGGTTGGGCTGGCCCGAGTCGATCGGGCCGGACAGCAGCGTGAACCTGCTGGCGATGCTGCTCGTGCTGGTGCTGGCGACACTGGCCACGATCGGCATCAAGGAGTCGCTGCGGGTCAACCTGGCGCTGGTGGCGGTCAAGCTGTTCGTGGTGCTGTTCGTGATCGTGGCCGGCCTGTTCTACATCCAGGGCGACAACCTGACGCCGTTCATCCCGCCCAGCGTCCCGGCCGAGAACGGGGACGTCACCATCACCACGCCGCTGTTCCAGGCGTTGTTCGGGTTCACCCCGTCGACGTTCGGGGTGATGGGCATCGTGTCCGGCGCGTCCCTGGTGTTCTTCGCGTTCATCGGGTTCGACGTGGTCGCGACCACCGCCGAGGAGGCGAAGAACCCGCAGCGCGACCTGCCCCGCGGCATCATCGGCTCGCTGGCGATCTGCACCGTGCTGTACGTGCTGGTCTGCATCGTCATCACCGGCATGATCAACTACACCGACATCAACAGCGAGGCGGCGCTGGCCGAGGCGTTCCGGTCGGTCGGCCGGCCCGGGTTCGCGACGCTGATCTCCGCGGGTGCGGTGGCCGGCCTGACCACGGTGGTGCTGACGCTGATGATCGGCGCCGCCCGGGTGGTGTTCGCGATGAGCCGCGACCACCTGATGCCGCGTGAGCTCGGCAAGACCCACGCCAAGTGGGGGACGCCGTACCGGCTGACCATCGGGATCGGCATCCTGGTCGCGATCGTGGCGGGGCTGACTCCGATCGGCAAGCTCGAGGAGATGGTGAACATCGGCACGCTGGCCGCGTTCACCATGGTGTCGATCGCGGTCCCGATCCTGCGCAAGCGCCGGCCGGACATCAAGCGCTCGTTCCGGGTGCCGGCCAGCCCGGTGATCCCGATCCTGGCCGCGGCGATCTGCGTGTACCTGATGCTGAACCTGTCGATCGAGACCTGGCTGCGGTTCGCGATCTGGATGGCGCTCGGCTTCCTGGTCTACTTCCTCTACGGCTACCGGCGCAGCCGGGTAGGCATCGAGGAGCGCACCGGCGAGAGCACCCGCGCCTGAGTCCAGGTCGGTTCTGGACCACTCCGGGGTCGGCTGGCGATAGGATCCGTCAGCCGACACCTGGAGGGGGAGACGATGAAGCACCCGCGGCGCCTGTTCGCAGGCCTGGCCGCGCTCGTGCTGGCGGGGACGTCCGGGGTGGTCGCGGTGCGCCTCCAGCAGGGCGGCTCGGTGCCCGGCAGCAGCGCGGTCGCGGTCAAGGCCACGGCGACGCCCGGCCAGCTGACCGACGCGCAGAAGGCGCAGCGGAAGGCCGCGGTCGACGCGATCCTGGCCAAGCGGTCCGCGGCGGTGCTGAAGGGTGACCTGAAGGGCTTCCTCGCGGTCGTCGACCTGAAGCAGCCGGAGCTGGTCGCGCGGCAGCGGATGCTGTTCACGAACCTGCGGAAGTTCAAGTTCACCAGCCTGAAGTACTTCCTCGACGAGGAGCGCCGGTCCCCGGAGCTGATGGCCAAGTACGGCGCGGTCGTCTTCTCGACCCGGGTGATGATGCGCTACCAGCTGTCCGACCTGGACACCAGCCCGGTGCAGACCGACCTGGGGTACGCGTTCGTGCCGCGCGGCGGCGCCTGGGTCCTGGTCGAGGACAGCGCGATCGACGAGGCCTTGAGCCCTGACGGGCACCGCCAGCCGTGGGACTTCCAGGAGATCGCGGTGATCCGGCGCGGCCGGGTGATCGTGGTGGTCGACAAGGGCGAGCAGGCGCTCGGCCAGAAGATCGCGCGGGTGTCGCAGGGCGCGGTCAACGGGGTCCGGCGGCACTGGAAGCGGTCCTGGAACGGGGCCGTGATGGTGGTCGCGATGTCGGAGCCGCGGGTGATGGCGACGCTGTGGAAGGCCGGCAGCAACTCCGGCTGGACGATCGCGGCGAAGGCGGTCTCGCTGTACGACGGCGATCCGTGGAAGCAGAAGGCGGTGCCGCCGGTGAGCAGCCGGATCGTGGTCAACCCGGAGGTCCGCAAGAAGCTGGCGGAGGACCTGCTGGTGCACGAGATGACGCACGTCGCGACCTTGCAGCTGGGGGTCCGGACGCCGATCTGGCTGGTCGAGGGGATCGCGGAGTACGTCCGGTGCGCCTCGATCGAGGACGATCCGCAGTGGTCGGTCGACCCGTACCGCAAGTCGGTCCGGACCAAGTACCTGCCGTCGATGAAGGTGCTGCCCGACCGGGCGCAGTTCGACGCCGCCGGCGACCGGTCCTACGGCCAGAGCTGGTGGATCACGTCGTACCTGGTCGACGAACTGGGCGAGAAGGGTGTAGCCGACCTCTACACCGATCTCGCCCAGCACAACACCACGCAGACCCGCTACCTGGCCATCCTCAAGAAACACACCGGCAAGACCCCAGCCCAGCTGGTGGCAGCCACCAAGCAGTTCAAGGGCTGACAGCCCCTCGGGTCAGCGGGTGGTGCCGGTGACCACGAGCATCTCGCACGGTCCGGCGAAGCCGTCGGCGCCTTCGAACTGGGTCAGTTGGTCCGTGATCTCCTGCCAGGCTGCCGCTCGGCCGGACTCGTCGAGGCCGGACAGCATCTGGTGGAGAGCGCCGAAGGACTCGCGTTCGAAGCGGACGCAGTCAGCGGCGGTGGGCAGCCGGACCGGCGACGGTACGACGTCCACGGCGATGTCGTGGAACCCGGCCGTGCTGAAGGCCTGTTCGGCGACACCCGGGCTGCCCAGGCTGAACGGACCAGGCTGGCCGGGCGCCGGCGGTGGGAGCTCGGCCCGGCGGCGGATGATGCCGACCGGAATCGAGAAGAAGCCGTTGCGGTCCGGTGTCGAGTAGACCACCGCGGAGAACTTCCCACCTGGCCGAAGCGCCCGATGGATGCCGCGCAGCGCAGCCTGCTGGTCCGGGAAGTAGATCAGGCCGACACGCGAGATGGCGGCGTCGAAGCTGCCCTCGTCGACACCCGACAAGTCCTCGCCGTCCGCCTCCAGTGTCTCGACCGTCTCCAGCCCGGCTTCGGCAGCCTGACTCTCGGCGTACCCGAGGATGGCCGGCGAGATGTCCGTCGCGAGCACCCGGCCGGTCGGTCCGGCCAGCCGTGCTGCGGCGAGCGTCTGCCCACCTGCCCCGGCGGCCACGTCCAGGACGCGTGCGCCGGCGCTGACACCGGCGGCGCGGAGCATGGCCGAGGTAGCGTCGCCGAGCCAGTCCTCGATGGTCGGCCCCCAGCGGTGCCACGCCTCCGCGGCGTCCTCCCACTGCGCGCGAGTCGTCTGCTTGTAGACCTTCGGGTCGAATGTGACGGTCATGATCCCCTCCTGTGGTGAGGGTCCCAGCGCATCAGCCGGTCGGTACGACGTACTAGTACTGGTTCTGGACCTGTCTGGTACACATCCTGGACCGGAGCGCACAATGAGCCATGCGAGACTACGGCCAGTACTGTCCGGTGGCCCTGGCGAGCGAGGTGCTGGCCGATCGCTGGACGCCCCTGATCGTGCGCGAGCTCGTGCTCGGGAGCCGGCGGTTCAACGACATCGACCGCGGTCTGCCCGGTATTTCCCGTACGTTGCTCAAACAACGCCTGAATCACCTGGAACGCAAAGGCGTGCTCGAGCTGGTCCCGGTCGCCCGCGGCCACGAGTACCAGCTCACCCCGGCGGGTCGCGACCTCGAGGGCGTGATCATGTCGATCGGGGAGTGGGCGGTGAAGTGGATGTTCAGCGAGCCGCAGCCGCGGGAGGTCGATCCAGTCACCCTGACCTGGTGGATGTCGCGGCGGGTCGACTTCGAGAAGCTGCCCGGGCAGCGGGTCACCGTGGAGTTCGAGTACCGCGGTGACGACCCGACCCGGATCTGGCTGATCCTGGACCGGCTGGAGGCCTCGGTGTGCACCGACCACCCCGGCTTCGACGCGGACGTCGTCGTCAGCACGGACCCGGTCGGCCTGATGCGCGTCTTCTCCGGCATCGTCAGCCTGACCCAGGCGACCACGGACGGGACGGTGACCCTGGCCGGCCCGCCACGGCTGCTCAAGGCGCTTCCGACCTGGTTCCTCTGGAGCCCCTTCGCCCCGGCTGTCCGGGAACGTATCGGCTGACCGAGTTGCTGGGGGCCGGAGCGGGCTTCCGGCTCCGCACCGACCCCCAGCGGATCAGGTGAGGCTCGCCACGCCCTTCGGCAGGAAGCGGGTGGAGTTGGTCTTCTCGGAGATGCCGGTGCGGTCCAGGTACGGCGTGATGCCGCCTAGGTGGAAGGGCCAGCCGGCGCCCAGGAGGAGGCAGAGGTCGATGTCCTGGGCCTCGTCCACGACGCCCTCGTCGAGCATGATGCGGATCTCCTCGGCCAAGGCGGTGAGGACCCGGGTGCGGAGCTCCTCCGGAGTCGACGGCTTGTCGCCGACGGTGACCAGCTCGGCGACGTCGGGGTCCACCACCGGCTTGCCTTCCGGCCAGACGTAGAACGAGCTCTTGCCGGTGGCAACGACCTTGGCGAGGTTCTCCGACACCGCGAACCGGTCCGGGTAGGCGCGGTTCATCGTCTCCGCCACGTGCAGCGCCACCGGCAGGCCGACGAGCTGCAGCAGCACGAACGGCGGCATCGGCAGCCCCAGCGCGGACAGCGCCTTGTCCGCCTCCGGGATCGGCGTCCCTTCGTCGACCGCCGCGCTGACCTCACCGAGGAACCGGGTCAGCAGCCGGTTCACCACGAATGCCGGCGCGTCCTTCACCAGCACGCACGACTTCTTCAGCGTCTTGCCGACCGCGAATGCCGTCGCCAGCGTCGCATCGTCGGTCTGGTCCGCCCGGATGATCTCCAGCAGCGGCAGCACAGCGACCGGGTTGAAGAAGTGGAACCCGACCACCCGCTCCGGGCGCTCCAGGTCCGCCGCCATCTCGGTCACCGACAACGACGAGGTGTTGGTCGCGAGGACGGCGTCCGGCCGGACGACCTTCTCCAGGTCGGCGAAGATCGTCTTCTTCAGCTGCAGCTCCTCGAACACGGCCTCGATCACGAAGTCCGCGTCCGCGAACACGGCCCGGTCCACCGACCCGGTCACCAGCGCCTTCAGCTGGTTGGCCTTGTCCGGCCGGATCCGGCCCTTGCCGAGCAGCTTGTCGATCTCACCGTGCACGTACCCGACCCCGCGGTCCACCCGCTCCTGGTCCAGGTCCGTGAGTACGACGGGAACCTCGAGCCGCCGGACGAACAGCAGCGCCAGCTGGCCCGCCATCAGCCCGGCGCCGACCACACCGACCTTGGTGACCGGCCGGGCCAGCGACTTGTCCGGCGCACCGGCCGGTCGCTTGGCCCGCTTGTTGACCAGGTCGAAGGCGTAGAGGCCGCTGCGCAGTTCCTCGCTCATGATCAGGTCGGCCAGCGCCTCGTCCTCGGCGGCGAACCCGCGGTCGCGGTCGTTGTCCTTGGCCGCGGCGATCAGGTCGAGGGCCCGGTACGGCGCCGGCGCCGCACCACTCACCTTGAGGTCGGCAAACGCCTTGCCGCGGGCCACCGCCGCGTCCCACGCGTCACCCCGGTCGATCTCCGCCCGCTCGACCGTGACCTCGCCGGTGAGCACCTTGCTCGCCCAGCTCAGCGACTGCTCGAGGAAGTCGGCCGAGTCCAGCAGTACGTCGCCGATGCCGAGCTTCACCGCCTCCGGCCCGCTGAGCATCTTGTTCTGGTTCAGCGCGTTCTCGACGACGACCTTGACCGCGGCGTCCGCGCCGATCAGGTTCGGCAGCAGGAAGTTGCCGCCCCAGCCCGGGATCAGGCCGAGGAAGACCTCCGGCGTCGACAGCATGCCGGCGGCGACCGAGACGGTCCGGTAGGTCGCGTGCAGCGCGACCTCGAGGCCGCCGCCGAGCGCGACGCCGTTCACGAACGCGAACGACGGCTTGCCGCCGTCGACCAGCTTGCGCATCACGCCGTGCCCGATCCGGCCCAGGTTCAGCGCCTGCTCCCGGTCGGTCAGCTTCGGCACACCGGTCAGGTCGGCGCCGGCCGCGAGGATGAACGGCTTGCCGGTGACCCCGATCGCGACGACCTCGTCGCGCGCCAGCGCCGCGTCGATCGCGGTGTTCAGCGACGCCAGGCCCTTCGGCCCGAACGTGTTCGGCTTGGTGTGGTCGTGCCCGTTGTCCAGCGTGATGAGCGCCATCGTGCCGGCCTTGTTCGGGAGGACGACGTCCCGCGAGTGCGCGAGCGTGACGACCTCGTCGGTCTCGATCGCAACCGCCTCGTCAATCAGAGCCTGCAGGTCGCTCACGCGAACACCTCGCTTCGCTCGGCGCTCGCGTGAGCGAGGCGCTGCTGTGCCTTTTGGTTCACTCGCTTGCGCTCGCTCACTGCGCGTTCCCTTCCCAGTTCGGGTTCTCCCAGATGACCGTTCCGCCCATGCCGAGGCCGACGCACATGGTGGTCAGGCCGTAGCGCACCTCGGGGCGCTGCTCGAACTGCTTGGCCAGCTGGTTCATCAGCCGGACGCCCGACGAGGCCAGCGGGTGGCCGTAGGCGATCGCGCCGCCGTAGGGGTTGACCCGCGGGTCGTCGTCGGCGATGCCGTAGTGCTCCAGGAACGCCAGCACCTGGACGGCGAACGCCTCGTTCACCTCGAAGGCCTCGATGTCGTCGATCGTCAGCCCCGCGAGCTTGAGCGCCTTCTCGGTCGCCGGGACCGGGCCGACACCCATCACCTCAGGCTCGACGCCGGCGAAGCCGTAGGACACCAGCTTCATCTTCGGCTTCAGCCCGAGCTCCGCGGCCGCCTCGGCCGACGTCAGCACGCAGGCCGTCGCGCCGTCGTTGATCCCGGCCGAGTTGCCGGCCGTGACCCGGCCGTGCGGGCGGAACGGCGTCTTCAGGCCGGCCAGGTCCTCGGTCGTCGTACCGGGACGCATCGGCTCGTCGGTGGTGGCATAGCCCCAGCCCTGCTCGGCCGAGCGGGTCGCGACCGGGACCAGGTCGGGCTGGATCAGGTCGTTGGCGTAGGCCTTGGCGGCCCTCTCCTGCGAGGCCACGGCGAACGCGTCCGCGCGCTGCTTGGTGATGGTCGGGAACCGGTCGTGCAGGTTCTCCGCGGTCGACCCCATCACCAGGGCCGAGGTGTCGACCAGCTTCTCGGAGATGATCCGCGGGTTCGGGTCGACGCCCTCGCCCATCGGGTGCCGGCCCATGTGCTCGACCCCGCCGGCCACGACCACGTCGTACGCGCCGAACGCGATCCCGGCGGCGGTGGTGGTGACGGCGGTCATCGCGCCGGCGCACATCCGGTCGATGGCGTAGCCGGGCGTGGTGTTCGGCAGGCCGGCCAGCAGGGCCGCGGTCCGGCCGATGGTCAGGCCCTGGTCGCCGATCTGGGTGGTGGCCGCGATCGCGACCTCGTCCACCCGCTCCGGCGGGAGCTCCGGGTTCCGCCGCAGCAGCTCCCGGATGCACTTGATCACCAGGTCGTCGGCGCGCGTCTCGGCGTACTGGCCCTTGGCCTTGCCGAACGGGGTGCGAACGCCGTCGACGAACACGACATCGCGGATCTCACGGGGGCTGTTCTTTCCGGGCACGGGGGCCCTCCTCTGGGGGTCGGGAAAGCTACCCCGATGCTACCCGCGGGTAACAGAACCGCCAAAGCACCCCGGGCTGTGGGGCCGCTCACAAACCACAACCGTGTGGTCACGCTGGTCGTAACCCGTGGCAAAGACCGGCGATTCGGCGCATGCTGGTGGCAGGTAGCTATGGGGAGCCGTTCTATGAACAACCTTGATCTCGCCGTACCGGTCCTGAGCCGGGGCAAGCACCGCAATCCACGCAAAGGCGCCTGCTTCATGGAGTTCGCCTCCTACCTGGCCGGCGAACCGTGGTCGGACCACCCGGCCTGCACGCACCCGCTGCTGGCGGGGGTGGCCCGGGACGTCAACGACTGCACGACGGACGCCGGCCGGTCCCGGCTGGCGCCGCTGATCCCGTCCGTGATCGGGCTGACGCCGGACGACCCGCACGTGGTGCCGCGGGTGACCGCAGTCTGCATCCAGCACGCGCTGCCGATCGTGTCCCAGGAGCGGCAGTACATCCTCGCGGTCGCGCTGCTGGTGGGGGAGCGGCACCTGGCCGCGCTGGACGGCCGGCCACTGGACGACCTCGAGCCCGCCTCGCAGGCAGCCCTGGAGTCGGTCCCCGCCGCGACCAAGTGGGCGCGGTCCTTCACCTCCCGGGCCCACCGGGGTACGCCGGACTTCGCGAAGCGGACCGCCCCACGCGCCGTGTCGTGCGCGGTGGAGGGGATCTCGCAGGCCTGCGTGCCGGACCCGGACGACCGCCTGTACAAGCTGCTCACGGCAGCGATCGACGAGTGCACGAGCTGGATGCCGAAGCCGGCACCGGCGCCCGTGCAGCCGGTGCAGCCGGTCAGCGAAGAGGCCGTGGAAGTCAGGTAAGCAACCAGTAGGCTTCACCGTGTGACTTTGGAGATCGATACCGGTTCAGGGTTGATGCCAGTCCACGAGTGGAACTCCGAGGGCGACGGACCCGGGGTGCTGCTCCTGCAGGAGATCTTCGGGGTCTCCGGCTACATCAAGCAGCGCGCCGAGGATCTCGCCGCCCTCGGGTACTACGTGATCGCGCCGGAGATCTACTGGCGGCTGGACGACACCGAGCTGGACGAGTCCGCGCCGGACCTGCTCGAAAAGGCGATGGCGCTGCTCGGCCGGCTCGACTGGGACCTGGCGGTGTCGGACTCGGTCGCCGCGCTGGAGTACCTGCGCGGCCGTGACCTCGGCACGGGGATCGTCGGATTCTGCTTCGGCGGCGGGCTCGGCTTCAACGTGGCCGCGGCGTCGCCCCCGGACGTGCTCGTGAGCTACTACGGCTCGGCCTTGCCGCAGCTGCTGGAGCTGGCCCCCAAGGTGACTGCCAAGAGCCTGCACCACTTCGGCGACGCCGACACCTATCTGAACGCCGACGACGTCATCCCCGCGCTCGGCGACGCCGAGATCCACCGCTATCCGGGCGCCGGTCACGCGTTCGACAACCCGTTGCCCGCCTTCCACCATGTCGAGGCCTCCGAGCTGGCGTGGCAGCGTACTGTCGCGTTCCTGTCCCGTGAACTTCCTACCCCCCAAGGATCCTGATGAGCCTGTACGACATCCCGCTGACCACCCTCGACGGCGCGGCCACCTCGCTCGGTGACTACAAGGGCAAGGCCGTGCTGGTGGTGAACGTCGCCTCGAAGTGCGGTCTCACCCCGCAGTACGAGGGCCTGGAGAACCTGCAGAAGACGTACGCCTCCCGCGGGTTCACGGTGGTCGGCGCGCCCTGCAACCAGTTCGGCGGCCAGGAGCCGGGCACGTCGGAGGAGATCTCCACGTTCTGCTCGACGACGTACGGCGTGACGTTCCCGCTGCTCGGCAAGCTCGAGGTCAACGGCGAGGGCCGGCACCCGCTGTACGCCGAGCTCACCCAGACGCCGGACGCCGCGGGCGAGGCCGGTGACATCCAGTGGAACTTCGAGAAGTTCCTGGTCGGCCCGGAGGGCACGGTCGTCGCCCGGTTCCGCCCCCGCACCGAGCCGGAGTCCCCGGAGGTCGTCGAGGCGATCGAGGCCCAGCTCCCGAGCTAGTCGAGCGGTTTCACCGGGGCTTCCGCCGCCATGGCGTCCGTGATGACCTCGGCTGTCAGGCCGATCTGCCACTCGCGGGCGCCGTGGTCGCGCAGGAACGCGCTGACCACGGCGAGGGTCGGGTCGGGCGGTGGCGCCCAGGCCAGGCGCCGGATCGTGTCCGGCGCCATCAGGTTCTCGGTCGGGAGGCGGTGAGCCTCGGCGATCTCGCCGACGGCGGACCGCGCTGCCGACAGGCGAGCCGCCGCGTCCGGGTCCCGATCGGCCCAGGAGCGCGCCGGCGGCGGGCCGTCGTACCGCGGTCCTTGCTTCGGGAGCTGGGACTCGGGCAGCCGTCGCGCGTGGTCGATGGCCTCCCACCACGTCCGCATGTGCCGGTGCGCGCCGCGGCCCTTGAACGCGGTCAGCCGCTGCAGCGTGTCCCGGTCGGCCGGCATCGCCGACGCGGCCTCCACGATCGCGGCGTCCGGCAGGATCCGGCCGGGGGAGATGTCCGCGGACTCCGCGATCTGGTCGCGCGCCTCCCACAGAGCCCGTACGACGGCCAGGCTGCGGCGATTGCGGACCCGGTGCATCCCCGAGGTCCGGCGCCACGGGTCCGGCTTGGGCTCGCGCGGGGGAGCGGCCAGGATCGCGGCGAACTCCTGCTCGGCCCACTCCCACTTGCCCTCGCGGCGCAGCTCGGCCTCGATCGCGTTCCGCAGCTCGATCAGCATCTCGACGTCGAGCGCGGCGTAGATCAGCCACGGCCCGGGCAGCGGGCGGGTAGACCAGTCGGCCGCCGAGTGCTCCTTGCGCATCCGGTAGCCGAGCACCTCGCTGACCAGCGAGGCGAGGCCGACCTTCGGGTACCCGAGCAGGCGGCCGGCCAGCTCGGTGTCGAACACCTTCCGCGGCACCATCCCGACCTCGGCCAGGCAGGCCAGGTCCTGGTTCGCGGCGTGGATGATCCACTCCGCGTCGACGATCGCGTCGCCGAGCGTGGACAGGTCGCCGAACGGGATCGGGTCGACCAGGGCCGAGCCGGCGCCTTCGCGGCGGAGCTGGACCAGGTACGCGCGGTGCGAGTACCGGTAGCCGGAGGCGCGCTCGGCGTCGACGGCGACCGGGCCGGTCCCGGACCGGAACGCCTCGACCACCCCGGTCAGCGCGGGATCGGTGTCGACGACCTCGGAGAGGCCGTCACGGAGTTCGAGCAGTGGCAGGTGCGCGGTCGGGTCGTCCGGTACGGGCGACTGCTGGGTCTCGGCTGGGCTCATCGGCCCCGCTGTCCACGCCGGGTCGGCATCGCCACCACCCCCGGCGGCACTGGCGGCAGTCCGGCCGCCGTGCAGAGCACCTCACCCCATGCCTCTGCGTGCCTGGTCACGTCCACAGTGCCGGTGCCACCAGGCCCCGGCACCGGACTCCAGGACGCGCGGATCTCGATCTCCGCCGTCGCGTCGTCGTCGGCCATACCGCCGAAGCTTTCCGATACCACCCTGGTGACGGTACCGCTCGGGGCCAGGAAGTCCGCACCCCGGTCGGTCAGCGCCTCCATCAGCCAGGTCCAGCCCACGCCGCCGAGCAGCGCGTCGGTCACCATCTCCGGCTCGACGGCTGCACGCACGTACGCGACACAGCGGAAGGTCGACTGCCAGGCGTCGTTCCCGTCCGGGTCGTAGAGGATGACGAGCCGGCCGGTGGCGATGTCGTCGCCGTCGACCGTCACGTCGGCGCTGACCGCGGCCGCGTGCGGTGCGATCCGCTGCGGCGCGGGCATCTCCTCGACGAATACCTCGGGCCGGAACCGGGCACTGCGTAACTGCGACACTGCCTCGGCGAACTCCGCGGGTGGCGCGTCGACCTGCTTGCGGGCACCCATGCTTCGCAGCCTACGACTGATTACTCACCGACGCTGGTCTCGACGCGCCGGTAGCTGTGCGCGACGGCCGCTCACAGGCCCGGAAACCGGGCGTGGGATCATCGATGTGTGCCCCCGACACCGTCCGCTGCGCTCGCCCGATCTCCCTTCCTGCTGGCGGCCCGGGGGGAACCCGGTCCACACACGCCGGTGTGGTTCATGCGGCAGGCCGGCCGCTCGCTGCCGGAGTACCGCGCGGTCCGCGAGGGCACCACGATGCTCGAGTCCTGCATGCGGCCCGACCTGGTTGTCGAGATAACGCTGCAGCCGGTACGCCGTTACGGCGTCGACGCGGCGATCTTCTACTCCGACATCGTGCTCCCGCTGAAGTCGGTCGGCTTCGACATCGAGATCAAGCCCGGCGTCGGCCCGGTCGTCGCCGCCCCGGTCCGGGACGCGGCCGGCCTGGAGGCGGTCCGCCCGGTCACCCACGCCGACGTGCCGTACACCACGGACTCGGTGAAGCAGTTGGTCTCGGAGCTGGGCGGCACGCCGCTGATCGGGTTCGCGGGCGCTCCGTTCACGGTGGCGTCGTACCTGGTCGAGGGTGGGCCGAGCAAGGACCACGCGAAGACGAAGGCGCTGATGCACAGCGACCCTGCGCTCTGGCACGCGCTCGCGGACCGGCTGGCCGACGTGGCGATCGCGTACCTGTCGGTGCAGGTCGAGGCCGGTGCGTCCGCGATCCAGCTGTTCGACTCGTGGGCGGGCGGGCTGTCGCCGCGGGACTACGAGCAGTTCGTGGCTCCGCACTCGGCGAAGGTGTTCGAGGCGCTCGCGCCGTACGGCGTGCCCCGGATCCACTTCGGCGTGAACACCGGCGAGCTGCTCGGCCACATGAGCAACGTCGGCGCGGACGTCGTCGGCGTGGACTGGCGGGTGCCGCTGGACGAGGCGGTACGGCGGATCCAGGCGGCCGGATCGCGGCCGAAGCCGGTGCAGGGCAACCTGGACCCGGCGCTGCTCTTCGCCGGCTGGGACGCGCTCGAGCCTGAGATCGACCGGATCCTCGCGGAGGGCAAGGCGGCGCCCGGTCACATCTTCAACCTCGGTCACGGGGTGCCGCCGGACGCCGATCCCGAGGTGCTGCACCGGATCGTCCGACACGTTCAGACGAAGTCCGCCCGTGTACCTGCCTGACCACGACGTGGCGCTGGAGCGCCTGACGGATGCACACGCCGAGGCCGTGCTCGCCTTCGAGCGGGAGAACCGCGCGTACTTCGCGCTGTCGATCGCGGATCGGGGCGACGCGTACTTCGAGGAGTTCGCAGTCCGGCACGCGGCGCTGCTGGCCGAGCAGGAGGCCGGGATCTGCCGGTTCCACGTGCTCGTCGACGCCACCGGCGCGGTGGTCGGGCGGGTGAACCTCGTCGACCTCGAGAACGGGTCCGCAGAGCTCGGCTACCGGATCGCGGAGAAGGCCGCCGGGAAAGGCTTGGCCACGGCCGCGGTGCGGGCGCTCGCCAGGATCGCCGCGTCGGACTACGGGCTGACCACCCTGCGAGCCGGGACGAACGTCAGCAACCTCGCGTCGCAGGCCGTGCTGACGCGGGCGGGCTTCCGCCAGGTCAGTGCGGAGGGGGACCAGAAGACGTACGAGTTGAGGCTGGAGGACGCGTGAGTTCGGTGGTCGTGGTCGGTGGCGGGATCAGCGGGCTGGCCGCGGCCCATGCGCTGGCGACCGGGCCGAATCCGCCGCGGATCACCGTCCTGGAGGGCTCGCCCCGGCTGGGCGGCAAGCTGGCAGGCGACGTGCTCGAAGGCGTCCCGGTCGACCTGGGCGCCGAGTCCGTGCTCGCCCGACGCCCGGAGGCGGTCGACCTGATCAAGGCGGTCGGCCTCGGCGACGAGTTGGTACACCCGGCGACCACCTCGGCCGGACTGTGGATCGGCGACCGGATCCGGGCGATCCCGCCGACCGTGATGGGTGTCCCCGTCGATCCGGCTGCGACGACCGACGTGCTGGGCGCCTCCGCGTCCGAGCAGGTCGCGCACGAGGCAGAGTTGCCGGCGCCTGCGCTGACCGAGGACGTCGCGATCGGGCGGTTCGTCGCCGAGCGGATGGGCTCGGCGGTGACCGACAAGCTGATCGACCCGCTGCTCGGCGGCGTGTACGCCGGGAGGGCCGAGGAGATCTCGCTCGCGGCCGCCGTACCCGAGCTGTTCGCGAAGCTGCGGACCGCGCCGAGTCTGCTCGCGGCGACAGCCGAGCTCCGTGAGGCCGGCCAGAAGCGCGCGGGCCAACCGGTGTTCGCCGGCATCGTCGGCGGCATCAACCGGTTGATCGGCGCACTGGAGCAGGATCTGACTACTCGGGGCGTCGACATCCGCCGGAAGCTCGCGGTTCGCAAGATCACCCGGGACGCCGACGGCTACGCGCTCGAGGCGGGCCCGGTGCCGGCGCCGACGTACCTGACCGCGGACTCGGTGATCGTCGCCGTACCCGCGGCGCCGGCGGCGCGGATGCTCGCGGAGTTGGTGCCGGTCGCGTCGGCTGAGTTGGCGTCGATCGAGTACGCCAGCATGGCGATCGTGACGCTGGCCGTGCGTAAGCAGGACTGGCCGACTGATGCGGTCGGCTCCGGCTTCCTGGTGCCGTCTGTGGAAGGGCGGACGATCAAGGCGTCGACGTACTCGCACGCGAAGTGGCAGTGGTCGAGTGAGGCCGGGGGAGAGCTGGCGGTGCTCCGGGCATCGGTCGGGCGGCTGGGGGAGGAGTACGTGCTGCAGCGGTCCGACGAGGAGCTGGTGGAGCTGGCTACTGCGGACCTGCGGCGCGCTATGGGGCTGCAGGCGCCCGTAGTCGGCTCACTGGTGACCCGGTGGGGCGGTGGCCTTCCGCAGTACGCAGTGGGGCATCTGGACCGTGTGGACCGCGTGGAGGCGGCAGTCGCGGCTGAGCCCGGGCTGGCTGTGTGCGGAGCGGCGTACCGAGGTGTGGGGATCGCTGCGTGCGTGGCCTCCGGCAGCAAAGCGGCGACCCGGGTGCAGGGCCATCTCCACACATTGGAGACAATGGCTCCGTGACGGAGAAGCCGAAGGCGCGTGAGCTGAACAATGTGATCCGGTACACCATGTGGTCGGTCTTCAAAGTGGAGACCCCGCTGGGCGACGTGGACCGCGACGAGCTGACCGCCGAGCTGTCGGACCTGATCGGGAAGCTGTCGGCCGACGACGTCGTGATCCGCGGGATCTACGACGTCGAGGGGTTCCGGGCGGACGCGGACTTCATGATCTGGTGGCACGCGCCGACGTCGGACGCCCTGCAGAAGGCGTACCACGCGCTGCGCCGGTCGCGGCTCGGGCGGCACCTGGCGCCGATCTGGTCGCAGCTCGCGCTGCACCGGCCGGCCGAGTTCAACAAGAGCCACATCCCGGCCTTCCTCGCCGACGAGGAGCCGCGGGCGTACGTGTGCGTGTACCCGTTCGTGCGGTCCTACGAGTGGTACCTGTTGCCGGACGAGGAGCGCCGGGCGATGCTGGCCGAGCACGGCAAGATGGCCCGCGGGTACCCCGACGTCCGGGCGAACACGGTGGCCTCGTTCGCGCTCGGCGACTACGAGTGGATGCTGGCCTTCGAGGCCGACGAGCTGCACCGGATGGTCGACCTGATGCGCGACCTGCGTGCGTCCACGGCCCGCCGGCACGTGCGCGAGGAAGTGCCGTTCTACACCGGTAAGCGGACCGAGCTCGGCGAGCTGGTCGCCAACCTGGCTTGACGGGCATGCACCGCAAGGCGTTCCCGGTGCTGTACGTCTCCGACGTGCGCCGGTCGGTCGAGTTCTACACGCTGCTCGGCTACGAACCGACGTACCAGTTCCCGCTCGAGGGCGACCCGCACTACGTCGGCCTCGAGCGCGGCGACTCCTCGCTCGGCCTGTCCGACGCCAACTGGCCGGAGGCCCAGCTCGGCATCACCGTCGGTACGGCGCCGCGCTTCGAGCTCTTCGTGTACGTCGACAACGTCGACGCCGAGGTGGAGACCTTCCGGACCGCCGGTCACGCCGTGTTGCAGGAGCCGGCCACCATGCCCTGGGGCGAACGCCAGGCCTACATCGCCGACCCGGAGGGCAACCCGGTCGCCCTCGCCACCCCGATGTAGCTGCCCGATCTAGCTGCCCGGCCGCTGCAGCAGGTAGTCCTCGGCGCGCATCGAGGTCGGCTCCTTCACGTCCTCCGGGAGCAACTCGCGCAGGTCGCGCTCGGTCAGGCTGTCCGGGTCGCGCTCGGACAGCCGGGTCGCCTGGTTGGCGATGGCCTCCTCCAGCACGTTCCGGATGAACCGGCCGTTGCCGAAGTTGTGGCCGCGCGGCGCGGGCGGGATGACCTGGCGGACCACGTCCAGCACGTCGTCGGTGTAGAGCATGCCGCGCTGCCGGGCCTGCAGCTCGAAGATGGCGACCAGCTGGTCGTTGTCGTACTCGCTGAACGACAGCAGCTTCGGGAACCGCGACGCCAGCCCGGTGTTGGACTCCATGAACCGCTGCATCTCGCGGTGGTACCCGGCGACGATCACGACGCACTCGTCGCGGTGGTCCTCCATCAGCTTCAGGATGGTCGCGACCGCCTCCAGGCCGAAGTCCCCGGGGCTGTTCTCCGGCACCAGCGTGTAGGCCTCGTCGACGAACAGCACCCCGCCGAGCGCCTCGCGGAACTTCGCCGCGGTCAGCGGTGCGGTGGTGCCGACTGTGGATCCGACCAGGTCGGACCGGTCGACCTCGACCACGTGACCCTTCTCGAGCACGCCGAGCTGGTTGTAGATCCGGCCGACCAGTCGGGCGATCGTGGTCTTGGCGGTACCGGGCTTGCCGACGAACACCATGTGCCGGGCGCGCTCGTGGCTCGGCAGGCCGAGCTCCTTGCGGCGCAGGTTGGTCTTGATCTCGGCCACCATCCGGCGGACCGCTTCCTTGATCGACTCCAGCCCGATCAGCGAGTCGAGCTCGGCAAGCGGGTTGTGGCTGAGGTCGACCGGCTTCGGGAGCGCCGGCTCTTCGGACTCCGGCGTCTCGACCCGAGTCAGCGGGAGCACCTTGGCCAGCGGCTCGGGCTTGACGGCCGGCCGGCGCTCGCGGTCGAGGACCCGGAAGAACGCGTCCAGGTCCGGGACCTGCGGCTCCGGCCACGGCGCGTCCGCGAGCACGCCGGACAGGTGGAGCGACACGCGGGTGGCCGCGGCGGCCCAGGACCGCGCGAGCTCCCGCTGATTGCCGCGTACGGCGCGGGCCAGCCACTCGGTGTTGGCGGCCACCCACGCCTGCGGGTCGAAGCCGCTTCGGATCTCGGCAAGCGCCTTCTCCACGTCGTGAGCCGCGGGGCCGAGGATCTGGGCGACGGCCGGCGGAAGACCGCCCAGACCGGCGCTCAGGACCAGTGGGGACAACAATTGGGCGAAGTCGCCGGTCTCGGCGTCAGGCATCGCCATCAGCAGCTTGGCGTGCGCGTCCCGCAGCGAGTTGACCGAGTACCGCAAGGCCGCCGAGGGGCCGGCCAGCTCCGGCAGCACCGCGCGCTCGGTGTCCGTCAGCGCGGAAGTCCGCCAGAACTGCAGGATCGTCTCGTAGTCCGCGGTCGCATGCATCCGGGCGTTCTCGCGGTCGGCCAGCACGCGGTCGAGCGCTGCGGTCAGAGCCCGGGCGCGGACGGCCATCGGCGGCGCGTCGACGAACTGGGTCACCACGTCCCGGGTCAGCTTGAGTGCTTGCCGCCGGCCCTCTTCACGGAAGCCCCGGACACCTGACACGACCTGCAGTGGCCAGTCGGTGGCGGCGTACCGGACCACGTACCCGGCGCCGCCGAAGCGGTACGTCGGCCGGTAGAAGTCGCGGGCTAGCTCGGTGCCGATGTCGGCGTACTCGCCGTGCAGCACCGGGATCCACCCGGTCAGCAGCGGCGCGACCTGATGGGTGAACCACACCGGCGCGGGCGTGCCGTTCACGAACCCCGGGAACGCGTCCGCCCGCAGCGGCCGCAACGTGTTCGGGTCGTCGCCCCAGGCGCGCAGCTGCCGCCGGACCCGGGCCACCCAGTCGGCCGGCACCTCCCACGCCTGATCGGCGGCGAGTACGTCGAGAACCCGTCGCCCGCGGGTGTCGTCAGCCACGCAAAACCCTTTCACCCGTCCCGGCATCTGGCTGGCCGAGTCTAGTCCGTCACCGGCCGATCACCGGGGGCAGGCGGGGCCTGCGAATGATCACCCCTGCCTTCACGGCGCGTACCTGGTGTTCACGTGTTGGACCTTGGCCGGGACTGGCGCCGATGTGAGAATCCGGCCATGTCTGCCCAGTACCGACCACGGCGCCGCCTGGGCGCCCTCGTGGTCACCTCAAGTCTCGTCGTCACCGGCGTCGCGATCGGCATCGTGGCCGCTCCGGCGGACGCCGCCTCGTCCACCGTGGTCATCACCGAGGTGTACGGCGGTGGCGGCAACAGCGGAGCGCCGTACACCAACGACTTCATCGAGCTGACCAACAACAGCTCCTCGCCAGTCGATCTGACCGGCTGGTCGGTCCAGTACGCGTCCGCCGCCGGCACCACGTGGGCAGTCACCCAGCTCACCGGCAGCCTCGCTCCGGGCGCGGCCTACCTGGTGCAGGAGGGTGCGGGTGCCGGCAACGGCCAGCCGATGCCGACCCCGGACGCGACGGGCAACATCATGATGTCCGCGGCGTCGGGCAAGGTGGCTCTGGTCTCCTCGACCACCGCGCTGGCGTGTGGGGCGACCTGCTCGACGGCCGCCGGCGTGGTCGACTTCGTCGGGTACGGCGCCGCCAACGACTTCGAGACCGCCGCGGCGCCGGGGCTGTCCAACACGACGTCGGCGACCCGGAAGGTCCCGACCACGGACGCGGACAACAACGGGACCGAGTTCGCCGCGGTCAACCCGTCGCCGAAGACGCTGACCTCGACGCCGCCGGACCCGGACCCGATCGACGCCAAGATCCACGACATCCAGGGGTCGGCCCACCTGTCGCCGCTGAACGGCAAGCTGGTCGGCAACGTCACCGGCGTGGTCACCGCGAAGAGCGGCAACGGCTTCTGGTTCCAGGACCCGCAGCCCGACGCCGACCCGGCGACCAGCGAGGGCCTGTTCGTCTTCACCAGCTCCGCGCCGACGGTGAACGCCGGCGACGCGGTGTCGGTCAAGGGCACGGTCGCCGAGTTCCGCCCCGGCGGCTCGGGTGGGACCGACAACCTGACCACCACCGAGCTCACCAACGCGACCGTCACCGTCACCGGCACCGCCGCGGTCCCGGCCGCGACGATCGTCGGCCCGGGTGGGCGGGTGCCGCCGTCGACCGTGATCGACGACGACTCCAACGGTGACGTCGAGACGACCGGCACCTTCCAGCCGGCCACCGACGGCATCGACTTCTGGGAGTCGCTGGAGGGCATGTGGCTGGGCATCAACGAGCCGCAGGTGACCGGCCCGACCAGCTCCTTCCGCGAGCTGTCCGTCGTACCGGCTGGCTCGAGCGTGCGGACCGTCCGCGGCGGCATCGTGCTGCAGAAGGCCGACAGCAACCCCGAGCGGGTGCTGCTGGACGACGTGCTGACGCCGATTCCGGACGCGAAGACGGGCGACAAGCTGGCCGGTGTCGTGACCGGTGTCCTGGACTACTCGTTCGGGAACTTCAAGTTCCTACCGACGCAGTCTCCGACGGTTGTCGACGGCGGCGTCCAGCGGGAGACGACCAAGGCGTCGTCGCCGCTGCAGGTGTCGGTGGCGACGTTCAACGTGGAGAACCTGGACCCGTCCGACGGCGAGGCCAAGTTCGACGGGCTCGCCCAGGCGGTGGTGCGGAACCTCGCCTCGCCGGACATCATCGGCCTGGAGGAGGTGCAGGACAACGACGGCGCCACCAACTCCGGTACGACGGCCGCCAACGTGACCCTGGACACCCTGGTGGCCGCGATCGTGAAGGCCGGCGGACCGACGTACGCGTGGCGGCAGATCGACCCGGTGAACAACGCCGAGGGCGGCGAGCCGGGCGGCAACATCCGGGTCGCGTTCCTCTACCGCACCGACAAGCCGGTGAAGTTCGTCGACCGGCCCGGCGGCGGCTCGACGGTCCCGACCACGATCGTCACCGACCGGTTCGGCCGGCCGCACCTGAGCTCCTCGCCCGGTCGCGTCGACCCGGCGAACCCGGCCTGGGCGGCCGCCCGGGTCCCGCTGGCCGGTGAGTTCACCTGGCACGGGCAGAGCCTGTTCGTGGTGGTCAACCACTTCAGCTCGAAGGGCGGCGACGACCCGCTCTGGGGCCGGACCCAGCCGCCGGTCCAGGTGACCGCCGCCAAGCGGCACCAGCAGGCCGAGTCGGTCCGCGGGTTCGTGGACCAGATCCTGGCCAAGGACAAGGGCGCCAACGTCATCGTGCTCGGCGACATCAACGACTTCGACTTCTCCGAGACCACCGACATCCTGGTCGGCTCCGGGAAGACGGCGCTGATCGACCTGCCGCGGACGCTGCCGGTGCCGGAGCGCTACAGCTACGTGTTCGAGGGCAACAGCCAGATCCTGGACCAGATCCTGATCTCGCAGAACCTGAAGCCGGCCTCGTCGTACGACATCGTGCACATGAACTCCGAGTTCCCGGACCAGATCAGCGACCACGACCCGCAGGTCGCGCGCGTCGTCCCGCTGCCGTCCTGGGTGCGCTGACGGGACGCTTACGTCGGTCGCCCGGGCGAGGTTTTCCTTGCCCGGGCACCGATACTGGAGTCGTGACAGATGACACCAAGCAGTACGCCGTACAGAAGTCCGAGGCGGAGTGGAAGGCGCAGTTGACGCCCGCCGAGTTCCACGTACTGCGCAAGGCCGGCACCGAACGGCCGTTCACCGGTGAGTACACCGACACCAAGACGGTCGGCGTGTACAAGTGCCGGGCGTGTGACGCGGAGCTGTTCCGGAGTGAGACCAAGTTCGACTCGCACTGCGGCTGGCCGTCGTTCTTCGCGCCGCTGGCCGAGGACCGGGTCCAGTACATCGAGGACTCCACCCTCGGGATGAAGCGGGTCGAGGTCCGCTGCGCCAACTGCGGGTCCCACCTGGGCCACGTCTTCGAGGGCGAGGGCTACGGCACCCCGACCGACCTGCGCTACTGCATCAACAGCATCAGCCTGACCCTCCAGCCCGCCTGAGCGATCAGGCGTCGCAGCGGTCAGGTTTCCGGAGCGGTGAGGGCGACCAGGCGGTAGACCTCGAGCGGTTCTGCCTTGCCTTTGAGCTCCAGGCGGCCCAGCGACTCGGTGACAGCCTCGGGGAGGAGGGCCTTGGTGGCGGGGCCGATGGCCACGCTGCCGCCTGGGGCCTTGCCCTCGATCCGGGACGCGACGTTGACGGTGTCGCCGATGACCGTGTGGGTGCGGCCGCCCTCGGTGCCGAGCAGGCTGACCGAGGCGACGCCGCTGTTGATGCCGACCCGGAACCGCGGCCACTGCGGATGCGCCATCTGGACGGCAGTGGCCGCCTCCTGAAGCGCCAACCCGGCTGCGGCGGCCCGCTCGGCGTGGTCCGGCTGGTCGCCGCGCTTGTTGAAGGTCACCATCAGCGCGTCGCCGATGATCCGGTCGACGTCGCCGCCATGTCGCCGTACCACTGGAGGTACGACGACCTGGAAGTACGTGTTCAGCATGCCGGTGACCTCGGACGGGTCGTGGTGCTCGGAGAACGTCGTGAACCCTTGCAGGTCGGCGAACAGCACACTCAGCTCCCGCCGCCCGGACACCGTGTCCTCGAGGTAGAGGTCCGCGAACCGCTCCTCGTGCCACTGGAGCCGCACGCCGACCACGACCAGGACGAACGCGGCGAGCATCAGCACGTGCCACTCCCACCACGACAGCGCCCAGTTCCGCGCGAACACCAGCGCGACCATCGCCTCGGCGAGCAGGACGAACGCGGCGACCATCGACAGCAGCATCAGCGACGGCCGTTCCCACCAGGTCCGCATGTACCGCCCGGCCGCGATCGCGTAGAGCAGGATGGCCGGTACGGCGAGCGCCGCCAGGATCCCGTCCGCAGCCTCCGGTACGGCGGTGCCGTGCAGCGGAGGTAATCGCAGCACCGAGGCCAATGCCCACAACGCCATCAGCGTCAGCAACCCAGCACGGAGCCAACGCCCCCACCGCACCGCGGAGGCGACCCGATCACCGGAGAAGTTCAGGCTCGACAACACCGCGAACACCGACGCCAGCGCCACGCCGACCGGGGTCGCGAGGGTGAAGCCCGCGTTCGGTGTGTCGAGCAGCACCTTCGGCGTCGCCAATGCGTGCAAAGCGAGGAAGCCCGCCGCCGACAGGAATGCCAGGGAGACCAGCAACACCCGAGGATCGCCCCGCCGCACAGCCGCTGCGCCGGTCCCATACGCGAGTACGGCGCTCAGCACCGCCGTCGCCAGCACCAGCCAGAAGTGCGCCGGGTGATGCTGCCAGTGCACGTCCAGCTGTGGTCGCTGCAGCAGCAGGAACAGCCCTGCCAGCGGGAGGAGCAACGCCAGGGCCGTCAGGCCGACCATCGCCGGCGTGTAGACGAACCGCCGTTCAGGCATCGGCAGTGACCTTCAAATGCGTGTGGACCTGCGACACCACCACCGAACCCTCGCCGACCGCCGACGCGACGCGCTTGACCGACCCACACCGCACATCGCCGATCGCGAACAGGCCCGGCAGCGTGGTCTCGTAGGGCTGTGGCGGCCGCGACTCGTTCCACTGTGGGTCAGCGGCGGCATCCGACCCGGACAGCACGAACCCACGCGAGTCCCGGCCGACCTTGTCCGGCAACCAGTCCGTGCCCGGCACCGCGCCGATCATCACGAACAGGCCGTTCACGGGCAGCGACTCCTCGTCGCCGTTCCGCCGGTCCCGCAAGGTGATGTGCTCCAGCCGACCGTCGCCGCCACCGCCGACGACCTCGCTGTTCGCCCGCAAGGTCACGTTGGGTGCGGCATCGATCTCATCGATCAGGTACTGCGACATGCTCGCCGACAGGTCGTTGCCACGGATCACCAGCGTCACGTGCCGGCAGTAGCGGGCCAGATGCAGGACGGCCTGTCCGGCCGAGTTCCCGCCGCCGACCACGCAGGCGTCGCGCCCTTGCAGACCATGGGCTTCCGACACGCTCGCGCCGTAGTACACGCCGTTGCCCATCAGGTCCTCGAGCGACGGAACGTCCAGCCGTCGGTACGAAACTCCGGTCGCGAGGACGACCGCGCGGGCCGTCACCTCACCCACATCCCCGATCACTGCGCGGAAGTGGTCGTCGACCTTCTCCAGCGAGACGATCGACCGCATAAGCACGAAGTGTGCGCCGAACACCCAGGCCTGCTGGTACCCGCGCTGGGCGAGCTCCGAGCCCCGAATGCCGCGGGAGAAGCCCAGGTAGTTCCGGATCAGTGAGCTCGTCCCCGCCTGCCCGCCGATCGACTCCCGCTCCACCACGAGCGTGCGCAATCCCTCGGACGACGCATACACAGCCGCGGCCAGGCCACCCGGACCGGCGCCGATCACCAGCAGGTCGAAGGCGTTCTCGCCGTCGGCCAGCGTCGTCGGAACACCCCAGGCCTCGGCGATCTCCGCATCGGTCGGATCATGCAGTACGGCGCCGCCGACAGCCGGCATCCACACCAGCACACCCTCACCGGGATCCGGCTCGCCGATCCACTGCAGCGCGGCCTCCGCCAACGGCGAACCGCTGACCCGGAACGCGCTCGGAATGCCGTTACGCGCCAGCAGACTGCGGATCGCCTGTCCCCGGACGGAGTGGTCGGACGCGATCACCACGACCTCGCGCAGGTTCGCGACCTCGTACCGCGACCACTCCTGGATGAACTCCGCGACCGTCCGGTGGAACAGCTCGTCCCGCTCGATCCACGGCTTCAGCACGTAGTAGTTGATGTCGCCGACCGACATCGCGGTCAGGATCGCCGCGGCCGTCGACCGGTCCGCCCACGACCCCCACTCGACCAGCAACGCCCGCCGAGCGTCCGGATGCAACGTCCGCGACAGGTCGAAGATCGCAGCCCGCTCGGCGTCGGCCAGCGCATGGTCGACCAGTACGACGGCTACCCGCTGCTCCAGCTCGTGCGCGAGCCGCAGGCAGTCGGCCCCCGCGGTCGCGGTCAGCTCGCCGCGCACGCGGAAGTCCACGCCGAACGCGCGCTCGAGCTCTGTCTCACTTCGTTCCAGCCGCATCGGATCGGCATCGACGACCAGCAGAAGCGGCCGTGCCTCACGCAGGCTGGGCCTGTCCCCGGGTTCCCCTCCCATGCTTGCGACGGTAGGTGCGCGCGCACCGATGGGCAATGGAGAAAGCGCTTGTTCGCCGGTCCTGTCCGCCCCAGTGGGACAGGACCGGCGAAACTCGAACGCAGCTCAAGCCGTCAGTTGACGCTGACCGCGGACCACGCGGCGGCGACGACTGCGCGCTCGTTGCTGGTTGCGCCGTACAGGTCGGTGGCCGCGTTCAGCGTTGCGGTCCGGGCCTGCGCGTACGTCGTACCCGTCGTCATGTAGGTGGTCAGCGCGCGGTACCAGATCTTGCCGACCTTGTCCCGGCCGATGCCGGTGACGGTGGAGCCGTTGCAGCTCGTGGAGTTGTGCGGCAGGCCGCCGAACTCCTTGGCGCCGGTGCCCTCGGCGGCGAGGTAGGCGAAGTGGTTCGCGACGCCGGAGGAGTAGTGCACGTCCAGGTTGCCGACGCCGGAGTAGTAGCAGTCGACCGAGTTGCCGTCCTTGCTCGGCTTGTCCATGTACCGCAGGGCCGGCCGGTCCTTCATGATCTCCTCGCCGATGTAGTAGTCACCGGGGTCGGAGGCGTTGTCGGCGTAGAACTCGACGAAGGTGCCGAAGATGTCGCTGGTCGCCTCGTTCAGGCCGCCGGACTCACCGGAGTAGGTCAGGTTCGCGGTCGCCGTGGTGACGCCGTGGGACATCTCGTGACCGGCAACGTCGATCGACACCAGCGGACCGGCCACGACGCCGTCGCCGTCGCCGTACGTCATCTGCCTGCCGTCCCAGAACGCGTTCACGTAGTTGCTGCCGTAGTGCACCCGGCTCGGGACGCCCTTGCCGTCGTTGAAGATGCCGTTCCGGGCATGCTGGGTCTTGTAGTAGTCCCAGGTCTTCGAGGCGCCGTAGTGCGCGTCGACCGCGGCCGTCTGCCGGTTGGTGTTCAGGCCGTTGCCCCAGTGGTTGTCGGCGTCGGTGAACCGGGTCGGCACCGGGCATCCGAAGCCGAAGATCTGGCACAGGATCGAGTCGGTCTTGTTGTTCGCGTCGGCGGTGTAGCCGTTGCCGCGGGTCGGGTCGGTCAGCGTGAAGCCGCCGGTGGCCGGGGTGCTCTCGATCGGCACGGTCCCGCTGTACAGGCTCTGTCCGTCGCCGGAGGCAGTGTGGATGTGCTGCTCAGAGACCAGCCTCGCCCCGGTCAGTGCGTCGATCGTGGTGGTCACGTGGCTCGGCGTACCGTCCGCCTGCGTCCCGCCGGACGCGACCAGGTAGGCCAGCCGCGGCGTGCCCTTGCGGGCCTCGATCACCAGCGTCGGCTTGCCCTCGGCCTGCTGTCCGCGGGTCAGCGCCTTGGCGGTGGCGCTTGCGACGCTGATCTTCGGCGTCCGGCTCACGTCGGCGCTGCGGCTCAAGGTCAGGCTGGCGCCCTTGAAGGCGCCGTCCTTGGCCTGGTGGACGACGACGTCGCCACCGAGGACCTTCAGCCCGCCGATGGTCCGGTCCATCCGGACGTGGCTGGAGCCGTCGGCGTCCACGATGACGTCCCGGACGACGAACGTGTCGGCGCCGGTGGCCTTCAGTACGGCGAGATTGTCGCCGATCGCGGCCTTCGCCCGGGCGACGGCCGCGCTGGGGCTGGGGACGGGGTCTGCCGTCGGCGCACCGTTGGCGGTGGTGGCGCTGGTCAGACCGAGGGCGGTAGTGGTCGCCACTGCGGTGGCAGCGGCGAACAGGGCGGATCTGTTCATCCTCGCGCTCCTTGTTCGGCGTCCCGGGGGCCTCACGCCCCGGGAACGAGGTGCAGGAACGTTACCGCTCGGTCACCTACCGTGGCCAGAGGTTGGGAAAAGTTGTCTTTCCGGCGGAATTCGCCGGGTTTGTCCGGGCCGGGCGGTAGCGTCGCGGCATGGCGAAGAGCACAGCCGTGATGCTCACGGTGGGGGAGCGCGAGGTCCGGGTCTCCAGCCCCGAGCGGGTGGTCTACGAGGCGACCGACTGGGCGCCTGAGGTCACCAAGCTGCAGGTCTGCGAGTACTTCGCCGGGGTGGCCGACGCGTTCATGAAGGCGTCCGGCGACCGCCCGGTCGCCCTGGAGCGCTGGCCCGGCGGCTGGCGTGAGGGCATGACGCTGTCGGTCGACTCGATCGGCCGGCAGACGGGCGACGGCTTCTACTCCAAGCGCCTGCCGAAGGGGGCGCCGGAGTGGGTCGAGACCTGCCGCGTGCTCACGCCGAACGGCCGTCCGATCGACGAGCTGTGCCTGACCGAGCCCGCCGCCGCGGTGTGGGCGGCCCACATGGGCACCCTGACCTTCCACCCATGGGCCGTCCGCCGCAGCGACCTGGAGCATCCCGACGAGCTACGCATCGACCTCGATCCGCAGCCCGGTGCGACGTTCGCGGACGCCAGGCAGGTGGCCGGCGTCGCGCGCGAGCTCCTCGAAGAGCTCGGGTTGCAGGGCTTCGCGAAGACCAGCGGCAACCGGGGCATCCACATCTACGTCCGGATCCGCCCCGAGTGGAGCTTCGACGAGGTCCGGCACGCCGCGATCGGCCTCGGCCGCGAGCTCGAGCGCCGCGACGACCGGGTGACGACGGCCTGGTGGAAGGAGGAGCGCGGCGAGTCCTCGATCTTCCTCGACTTCAACCAGAACCTCCGCGACCGTACGGTCGCCGGCGCCTGGTCCCTGCGGCCGCGGCCGGGTGCTCCGGTCAGTACGCCGCTGACGTGGGAGCGGCTCGCCGAGGTCGACGACCCGCGGGCGTTCAACCTGCACACGGTCCCGGAGTACCTCGCCGACGGCGACCCCTGGGCCGGCATGGACGACACGGCGTACCCGCTCGACGCGCTGCTGCGGCTGTGGGAGGAGCTGCCCGGCGGCGAGCTGAACTTCCCGCCCGACTACCCGAAGATGCCGGGCGAGCCGCCGCGGGTGCAGCCGAGCAAGAAGGTCGCCGAGCACTGGGACGAGCACGGCAACCGGATCGTGCCGGACTGACACGTCGCGCTGCTCCCGCACGCGGACTGCGGTTACGCGTGCTGCGGCAGGCGGACTGTGGTTACGGGTGCTCCGGGCCGGCGGACTGTGGTTACGGGTGCTGCGGGCCGGCGGACTGTGGTTACGGGTGCTGCGGGCCGGCGGACTGTGGTTACGGGTGCTGCGGGCCGGCGGCCTGTGGTCGCGTGCTGCTGCAGGCGGAGTGTGGGGGCGCGGCTCCGGCTGCTTGATCGTGCTAGTCGTGGTGGTGTGCGTCAAGGGCGCCTTCGGCGTCCGCTGCGCGGATCTTCGACCCATGACCCACACCACCACGACCAGGGAAGGACGCAGCTGTTCCGGAGCAGCTCACCCGAGTGGTCGCAGTCGGGCGTGGATGCGGGGGACGGCTGTGGACGGGCGGCTGGTGTGTAGGGACTGGTGGGAGGGGTCGGTGGGGTTGGCCGGCCGGTTGTGTGGTGTGGCGGGGTTTGTGTTCGCTGGCGGGTTACAGCGGGGCAGCGGCGACAGAAGGCGCCAGCGGGATGCCACCGGCGGACTCGTCCGGGATGTGACCGGATTTGTCCGGATCCCGGAAGCCATGGTCGAAGCACCGAGGGCTTGAACAGGTACCGGGGTCCTCGGACATGTCATTGCCTGTCCGAGGTCCCCAGAGGGTGTTCAAGCCCCCGGGACATGACCGGGTCGGACCAGCATCCGGACGAAACCGTCCACCCACCGACACCACCGCGATCACAGGAAGCAGCCAGGCGATCGACGACAACCTCACGCCAGACGACTCCACCGGACATCCGGCCCCTGGACCCGACCAGGCCCCGACCTGAGCCCCCGATCCGATTCACCCGGCTGACCACCCTGACAAACCCGGCGCCAACCACACCGGCTCACCGCATCCACCCCGAGCACGTGACCATTCGGGTGAGCTGCTCCGGAACAGCTGCGTCCTTCCCTGGTCGTGGGGGGGGGGGGGGGGGGGGGGGGGGGGGCGGCGCGGCGGCCCGGGGGGGCCCCCGGGGCCCCCCCCCCCCCCCCCCCCCGCCGCCCCCCCCCCCCCCCCCACCCCCCCCCCCCCCCCGGGGGGCGCCCCCCCCCCCCCCCCCCCCCCCCAACGCGGGGGACTAACCCTCGAGGGCTGCTCGGAGTTTGCCGGCGTATTCGGAGGCTTCGGTTTCGTC